>JAFARC010000074.1 GCA_019245755.1 Mycobacteriaceae bacterium
CACCTGCAAGGGGTGCTGGTCGCGGTGATCGCGGCGTGGATCGGGCACAAGGACGCCAGCCTGACGGTGCGCCTGTATGCTCACTCCCAGTTTGCTGCACTGAAGGAGGCCGGAGCGAGTTTGGATCGAGTTGTGAAAATCTGTGACGATGAGGGTCGGGGCCAGGCACGCTGAACAGCGTTTCCGCAGTTTCAAGGCCACCTTGCCGATGTAGTTCAATGGCAGAACATCAGCTTCCCAAGCTGAATACGCGGGTTCGATTCCCGTCATCGGCTCCGCTTCGACCAGCTCAGATGCTGTGCGAACCTTTCGACGGGCCCGGCCAGACACATGACGCCCGCGCGCCACGATGACCGGCGGCGGGGCACATCAAGGACATCGGGCACCTGCTCGGGTACAGTCCCAGCAGCATCACGGGGCGACACTACGGGCACACGTCCGGCGCGACCACGCGGGCCGCTGTCGATGACCATGCCTATGCGGGCGAGTTTCGGCCGCGGTACGTTCAGGGAACGCGCAGCGCTTCGATTGCCCTTGTTCCTACTGCCACCTGGAGGGACCGTGCCAAATACATCAAACGAAACGCCTACGGCAGCACCTCGTGCGCAGTCCAAGTGGTTGGCCGATTCCGCGACGCGGACTCGCGGGTCGAACACCCAGGAAGTGCAGTTCCACTACGACATCTCCAACGAGTTCTTCAAGTTGTGGCAGGACCCGAACCAGGTCTACAGCTGTGCCTACTTCCAGCGCGATGACATGACGCTCGAAGAAGCGCAGATGGCCAAGATCGACCTGGCGCTCGGCAAGCTGGGCCTGCAACCGGGGATGACGCTGGTCGACATCGGCTGCGGGTGGGGCGCCACGATGATGCGGGCGGTCGAGAAGTACGACGTCAACGTCATTGGGCTGACTCTGTCGGAGAACCAGAAGCAGCACATCGAGGACTATTGGTTCGCGCAGTCGGACAGCCCGCGCCGCAAGGAGGTGCGACTGCAGCCGTGGGAGGAGTTCGACGAGCCGGTCGACCGGGTGGTGTCGATCGGGGCCTTTGAACACTTCGGCTTCAACAAGTACGACGACTACTTCAAGAAAACGTTCAACTTGATGCCCGACGACGGTGTGATGCTGCTCCACACCATCATCATCCCGAGCGACGAAGAGATCAAAGAACGGCAGCTCCCGCTGACGATGTCGCGGGTCCGCTTCATCAAGTTCATCATGGATGAGATCTATCCCGGTGGTCGTCTGCCGCTCGCCGCGCAGGTCGAAGAGCACGCCGTGAAGGCGGGGTTCACGGTGACCCGGAAACAGCGTCTGCGACCGCACTACGCCAAGACCCTGGACACCTGGGCGGCCAATCTCGAGTCGAAGAAGGACCAGGCCATCGAGATCACTTCCGAAGAGGTCTACGAGCGGTTCAGGAGGTATCTCACAGGCTGCGCCGACCTGTTCCGCCAGGGCTACACCGATGTTTGTCAGTTCACCTGCCAAAAGGGCTGATTCAGCCAAATGGCCCAATGTGTTGTGGAACCAACGGGGTCGATTCGCAGGGACCGCATTGCGCGCTGTCCGGAGGAGATCGATTGACGGTGGCTGACGAGAGGAAGGGCGCGACCGCAATGCGGCCGAACTTCGAGGAGATCCAGGCTCACTACGATCTCTCCGACGATTTCTTCGGGGCGTTTCAAGACCCGTCGCGGACGTACAGTTGTGCGTTCTTCGAGCGCGAGGACATGACGCTCGAAGAAGCGCAGATGGCCAAGATCGACCTGGCGCTCGGCAAGCTGGACCTGCAGCCCGGCATGACGCTGCTCGACGTGGGCTGTGGCTGGGGCTCGGTGATGAAACGTGCGGTGGAAAAGCACGACGTCAACGTCATCGGCCTGACCTTGAGCAAGAACCAGAGCGCGTACTGCCAGCGCGTTCTGGCCGGCATGGATTCCGCCCGTTCCCGCCAGGTGTTCCTGCGCGGGTGGGAGGAGTTCGATGAGCCCGTCGACCGCATCGTCAGCATCGAGGCATTTGAGGCGTTCCCGAAGGAACGCTACGCGGCGTTCTTCGAGACGTGCTACCGGATCCTGCCCATCGGCGGCCGGATGGTGTTGCAGACGATCATGGGCCATCCCCTCAGGCGCTGGCCCGAGATGGGCATCCCGATCACGATGACCGACCTGAAGTTCATGCGGTTCATCGCCAAGGAGATCTTCCCGGGCGGTGCAGTGCCGTGCGACGAGGACATCATTAAGTACTCGCGGGCCGCAGGGTTTTCGGTGGAGCAGAAGCAGCTTCTCGACGAGCACTATGTGCACACCCTCGATATCTGGGCGAAGAACCTCGAAGCCGCTCGCGACGAGGCGGTGGCAGCCACGTCCGACGAGGTATACGAGCGGTACATGAAGTACCTGACCGGATGCGCCGACTTCTTCCGCCGCGGCATCAGCGAGCTCGGCCAGTTCACCATCGCGAAGAGCTGAGAGTCGGTACGCCCCGAACACGCGTTCGATTCCCGTCATCGGCGCCGCTGTTTTCGCAGATGACCCCGGCTTGGCTGGATTGCGCGTCGCGCGGCTCGCAAATGGGCGTATGCATCACCGTCAATCCGGTGCACTGAGCGCTGATGGTGCGGGAAGCGGATTGACGACCACCGGAGAGCTAACCGTTGGGGGCGCGGCACATACCAGGTGACCAAGGTCCCACATGCGACGAGTCTTTGTGTAGTTACCTTGTCACGGATGTGCGGCCTAGGCTATCGAAGCGGGGCAAGCGGTCCAATCAAGGCGGTAATCAGCCCACCTGTGGCTAACTAACGTTCCACCGGGCAACGGACCGCATGTCACTGGGGGCGGGTCCTTCCGTCTCGGTACGTCTGGCATCGAGGGAAGCTGAGGATGACGCAGTTCACCATTCTGGCGGCCGAAGACCGCGTTGCGTGGGTGTCGAAGGCACGGTGTCGCTCCGCCGATCCCGAAGCGCTCTTCGTTCGCGGCGCAGCGCAGAAAAAAGCGGCCGTGATTTGCCGGCACTGTCCCGTCATAGCCGAGTGCCGCGCCGAGGCGCTCGACAATAGGGTGGAGTTCGGCGTGTGGGGCGGCATGACCGAACGCGAGCGGCGGGCGCTGCTCAAGCACCATCCCGACGTGGTTTCCTGGGCCGAGTTCTTCGCCAGCCCGCGAAAAAGACAGGCTAAGACCGCCTAAAACAGCGACTGAGCTCGTACCTGCGCGACCACGACGGTAGTGGCTGCTCGTCTTCCGCCCGCACCGGCGCCGACAACGAGGACCTTGACGCGGGCAGGTTGTGTCCTACCAGACGCGTATCCAGTCGATGAGCATGTTCGCCGGAAAGGTACCTACGCTTTGGTCACCGCCACCCGGCCCGCCGACCGCCAGACTGAAGACCGTAGACATCAGGTAGCCCGGCTGGTTGAACGGCCATACACCCTTGATGGGCGCCGCCGGCACACTCAAGTACGGTTTAGCGCCGTCAACGTAGTCCCGCCAGAAACGGAAACCGGACTCGTCCCATTGGACACGCCAGTTGTGCCAGCCGGCGTCCACCAACTCCGGGATCGATTTCCCCGCCCACGTTTTGCCGTCGGATCGTGCGTGGACTGTCGTCCCCGGAGGCCATGCCCCGTTGCCGTACCACTCCACCACGTCGATTTCGCCGTCGGGCAGCGGCTGCTCATTCACCATCCAGAACGCCGGCCAGCAACCCGGAGTCAGACAGTCGAATTTCATCCGCGCTTCCCAGGTGTGGCCGATGCCGCCCTGCCAGTTGCTGTGAATTTTGCCGCTGAAGTATTCGGGGCCTTCCTGGGTGGCGCTGATGACGAGATTGGAGTTGCCGTCGAGGAACACGTTGCGGCGATCGTCGCGCCAATGTCCCACAATCGGCGGTGTGACCGGCTCGTCCCAGTTGAAAACCGTCCACTTCGAGTAATCGGGGGATGCGCCGGCAGGACCGTCGAACTCGTCCTGGAATATGTAACCCCCGGTAGCGGCATCAGGCGGCGGCGCGGCGGGCGCTGGCACCCGGCCCGCCGACGGGTTAGCCCGAGCCTCCGGGATGGGGACCGCGGCGGCCAGCAGGCCGATCCCCGCCATCAACATCATGCTGCGACGATCCATTTCCGGCACAACTAGACATATAAGCGGCAACGCCCGAGCGGGCGCAACTCCCTGTTGGCGACTTTGGCAATCCGAGCCAGCTACGACGCGGTTCGCACCTGCCATGCGGCCGGCGAGCCAGCAACGTTAAATCTCAATCAGGTGAGCACTGACCAGCCGGAACGTCCGGGCATAATTGGATGCACCGAGCTCAGGAGCGCCGGAGCCGCCACCGATCCGTTGAGCTACTCCGACGCGTCCAGCACGCTCACCGCGATGCCATACGGCAGGAACCGCACTTTGCGGCTAGGGTCGGTGTTGTTCTTGTTCGCGCGCAGCGCGTCCAGTTCGGTCTCGTAGACCTCCTCGACCCTGGCCCCACCATCGGCGTCGACGCTGTAGACGGCCCAGACCCCGTCGCCGGTCTCACCGGTGGTTTCGGGTTCGCCGCGCCGTGAATACCTTGCGAACTCATCGAACAGCGACGACCAGCCCGCTCTCTCCCCGGGCAGCGTGATGAACCTGCCGAAGCGGTCGAACGCGTCGCGCAGGCCCTCGCCCGCCTCGCGGACAACCCGCTCGAATTCCTCCGGATCGATCCCAAACGGCCCGTTCTCGCTCATCACGGCCCTCCTGTCAGTCGCGCTAACTGCCAGTGTGCGCGCCCTTCGCCTCGCGCGCCACGGCGTGTCAGCGGGATGGCCACCACGGCGCGGGGCCGGCGCCGCTGCTTTGCGTTGGCGGTGAGCTGGTGGCCGTCGAACCGTCGGCGCCGCCGGATTGCCACGGCGAGTGCTGCGGTGGCTGACTCTGCGGGACTTGCGGCCACGACACCGGCGCCGGCCAACTTTGCTGGGTTGGCGAGGGGACCTGCGTCGGCGGGCTCTGGGGATGTTGCGGGTACACCTCGGTAGGCGGGCTCTGCTGCGCGGCCGGTGGGGTTTGCGGCCACTGCACCACCTGGAGCCCGGGCTGCAGTTGCTGCGGTGGTTGCGCCGCCTGTTGGCGCGGGCCCAGGGGAATCTGCACCCACTGCCGGTCCTGCGGTGACTGGGTGGGCTGCTGCTGCGGTGGCTGTGCCTGAATCCACAGCGCCGGCGGCCCGAATGGCGACAGCGCAGCGGGCGGGCTTTGCGCGGTGGGGTGAATGACCGGCGGCGGCAGCGGGGTGGCCGCGGGGATCGGGGCGGCGGGCAACGGCGGCAGCGCGATCGGGGCCGGTGGCGCCGGCGCCTGCGCGGCGGGTGGTTCGGCGGCCACCGGCGCGGCCGCAAGGGGCGGATCTGGTTGCTTTGCCGCCGGTGGCGGCGCAGCCACCGGCAACACGGGAGAAGCACGCACCACGAGCGACGCCGGGTCGGGCGGTGGCGGCGCGGGCTGCACCTGCGGAGCCGGCTGCGCCGGCGGAACCGGCTGCTCCTGCGGGGCCGGCTGCTCCTGCGGGGCCGCGGGCCGAGTTTGGATCGGGGCGAGCGCCTGCACAGCGGCGGGTGGCGGGGCCACGAGGTTTGGCACCGTGGCGTTGATGTCGGGCGGGGCACCCTGATCGACCGTGGGGCGGATGCTGACCGCCAGTGACATCACCAGCGCGACAGCGCCTATCACGAACATTCCGGCCACCAGGCTGCCGACCGGAATGAGCAGCTTGGAGCCGGCGCGGGCGTCTTCGGGGTCCGCCGAGTCCTCGCTCGCCTCGCAATCGATCAGGGCCACTTCGGTGTCGGCGTCCGACAGCCTCATCGGTCGACCCTCGACCGAGGGGTCGGGATCTTGCGAATACGCCAAGCCGGATGTCGACGCCTCGAACCCGGGCGCGTTGGCGGCGGCCAGGGCCGCGCCACGGGCAAGGGCCAGCTCGGGCTCCTCGGGAACGATGACCGGCTGTGATACCCGGCTTTCCAGGGTCGACTTCAGCGAGCGGACATCCGTCGCGGTACCGACAACGAAAATGCCCTGGGGGTGGGAGTCGCCGGCCCGAAGGGACGTGACCATCTCGGCCAGCACATCCGCCGGGTCGGCGCCGTCCAAACTGCACGTCCTGGCCTCGACGATCGCCCCGTCGGCGCTGTGGACGACGGACAGCGTCGCGGTGCCCGGTTTCACCAGAACCACCGCTGTGGTGTCGTAGCCCAACGCCCGGCCGACGGTCTGGGCCAGCGCACCCGCCGCGTTTTGTTCGGAGACCAGCACCACGTTGTCGAGACCGCGCGCGGCGATACTGTCGCGCATTGCGGCCGGGTCCGCCTGGTCAACCCATGTCACACCACTGACCACCAAGTGATGGCCGCTGGAGAGTGCGCTCTGCTGAGTCGCGAGGATCGCGGCGCTCACCTGCTCGGAGGGACTGCCCTTCGGCGCGCCGTCGGCGGCTGCGGTATCGAAGGCCTCGCTTTCGATGGTGACACCATCGGCCTTCTCACCCTCGAGCAGCACCATACGGACCGTCGTCGCGGTCATCGACACGCCGAGCACGATGTCCATCGGCCCCTCCAGAAACTCCCTATGAAGATTTCGATCTTCGGAAGCGCTAATTGGACGCTACCCGCCGAAGCTCAGTTTCACCTGCGAATCGATTGACCGTTGTCTGAGCGGCTGCTGCGACGGCGTCGAATTGATTGCCGGCATTGCGGTTAGCCGGATTGAACTCAGTGACCGGAATGCCCGCCCGGGTAGGCCATACTCCCGGTATGGCTTTCAAAGTCTGGATCGCAGATGACGATCTCGAGGAATGCGGGGACGGCGACATCTACGAGTTTCTGGCGGGCGGAGTGCTCGCGGTGCATTACGCCACCCCGGGTCGCTGGAGCGACTACTACCGGGCGACCGAGTGGAAACATCTCTCCGCCCAACCCAACCACCGGCCAGGGGAGCCGGCCGACACGTCGATCGGGCCGGAATTCGACTGAGAGCCCGTCGTCGCCCAGCTGCGGCGGAGCCGGCCTCATTCGCCTTCGTCGGGGACGTCATGCCTGACGACGCGGACCCTGCCGCGCGGCAGGCACGCGGCATAGCCGTGGTATTTGCCGTAGAGCTCCCAGGCGGTGACACGCTCGTGCGGCGGTACGTCTATCACGTGGCCGTCCGAGAACTCCAGGTGCAGATGCCCGTCGTTGTCCCACTCCGCGCGCATGCACAGCGTTCCGGCGATGTCGAACAGCGGGCGTTCCTCGTTGCGAACGGCCATCGGGTCAATGGGCACCACCTCGGCCGGGTATTCACCAACCGGTGGCACCGTCAGCCGCAGCGGAACCGAGATCACCAATTCGTTGTAGCCATCCAGGTTCAGCACAAGGCCGTCGCGGAAATCGATCCGCTCCACCACACAGCCCTGGATCCACTGTTCGGTCATGATCTTCACTTTGAACGTCCGGTAAATCGTGCACAAGTAGTGGCGCGGCGGCGCGACGCTGAGCGGGGGCGCTTACCTTCGGTGTCATGACCAATTCCCTCCAAGACGCCAAAGTCGCGACAACACTTGACCGGCTGTACACCGCGGCTGCCGACCAGATACCCCTGATGCGGCAAAGGGGCGGCGAATTCCGGAAGAATTACGCATTGGCCAGCGCACAGGAGCGCGCCGACGCGCTCGCCGACATCTACATGCCCGTGACGCCGACCGCGGGTCGACTGCTGTATTCCCTGGTGCGCGCATCGCGACCGAGCACCATCGTCGAATTCGGCATGTCGTTCGGCATCTCCGCCATTCACCTGGCCGCCGCCGCGCGTGACAACGGCCATGGTCGCGTCGTCACCACCGAACTCAGCGCCGCCAAGATCGACGCGGCGAAGAAGAACTTCGCCGACGCCGGTTTGGACGACGCGATCACGGTCCTGGGAGGGGATGCGCTGACCACTTTGCGCAGCATCGACGGCCCGGTCGACTTCGTGCTCCTGGACGGCTGGAAGGAGCTGTATCTTCCGGTGATCAAGCTGGTCGAGGTGAAGCTGTCGGCGGGGTCCCTCATCGTTGCCGACAACACCTCGATCGACGACACCAAGCCCTATCTCGACTACGTGCGCAACCCCGACAACGGCTACGTCAGCGTCAACTTTTCGGCCCGGGAGAGCGACAGCATGGAGATCACCTGCCGCGCCGTCGCGTAGCGGCGGCACTTATGTCCCGGGACCCAGGTGTGCTGCAATGTCGGAGATGAACAACGCGGCAGCCGACAAAGAAGCCATCGAGCTGGTCAAGTACCGCTATCTGCGGGCCTTGGACACCAAGGATTGGGACGTCTTCGCCGGCACCCTGGCCGAAGACGTCACCGGTGACTACGGCGACCGACTCCATTTCACCAACCGCACAGAACTTGTCGACTACATGCGGTCGTCGCTCGGCCCGGGTGTGCTCACCGAGCATCGCGTCACCCATCCGGAAATCACCGTCGACGGCGACGAAGCCACGGCCACCTGGTATTTGCAGGACCGGGTCATCGTCGCGGAGTTCAACTTCATGCTCATCGGCGCCGCGTTCTACCACGACACCTATCGCCGCACGGCCGACGGCTGGAAGATCAGCGCGACCGGCTATGACCGCACCTACGAGGCGACGATGTCGCTGGAGAGCCTGAACTTCAAAATCAAGCCGGGGCGCGCGCTGCACATCTGAGGATTCATTTCGCGATCGCGATCAGCGCGCCGGGCCGCATCCACCGGATCATCTGCACCAGTGTGCCGTCGTCAATCGCGACGCAGCCGGCGGTCGGCCCACCGTCGGTGGAGTGCATGAAAAAGGCTGAACCGTCGCCTGGCACACGGGACTTGTTGACGCCCATGACCACCGAGTGCACGTACTCCGGGATGTCGAGGTTCTCGCTCGCCGACGTGTCGAAAGGACACTGATCTTTCTGGCAGCGCTGGTGGGTGTTGAAGGTTGGGCTCTTCTCGTCGCCGTCCCACCAGTCGTCCGGACCGACCTGGACATATTGCAGTCCGCCGCCGGGGGACGGCGCGGTACCGAATACGTAGTCGAGGGTGAAGATGCCCATCGGTGTCGCGGGATCGCCGTCCTTGGCTTGCGGAGTCAGTCCGGCCGAGCCGATATGCGCGGGTATCCCCACTCCGATCGGCTGCCACCCTGCGGTGCTCTGTTGCCAGACGTCCATCCTCGCCGACGAACCGCCTACCCCGACGACGGAGATGACCTGCGTCGCATTGCCGACCGAGCCCGCGAACCACGGGTTGCCGGTTGCGCGGGCCGCCGGCGGCCCGGCGAGCAGCAGGCAGCCTGCAGCCAGCGATGCCAGGAGTCGACGCACCGATCCATCGTCGAGGGCTATCACAATCAAGGTCAAGTCAAAATTGAGACACGGTTTCCGGGCATCCCAATGCTTTTCAACGTGATGCGGCCGGGGCCGACGTGATGTGCGGTGCGGTGGCTGTCGCAAGAGGCACCGGCCGAAAAACCAAGAGGCACAGGAAGAACCACAGATAACCCAGCGCCCATCCGGCGAGCACGTCGGATGGGTAGTGCACGTTGAGCAGGACGCGGCCGACGCCGACGGAAATGACGATCAGCGCGCCGAGCACGGTCGCGACCGTTCGCAGGCGGCCAGCGAAAAGCCCTGCCGACACCGTCAGCAGCGCCAGCACCGCCGCCATCACGTCCAGGGCATGTCCGGAGGGAAACGAGCTCAACCCGGCATCGACCAGCGCTCCGGGCGGCCGCGGCCGGCCGGCGATCGCCTTGGCCAGGTCTGTCACATATCCGGAGAGCCACATCGTCGCCACCAGAAACAGCGCAGCCCGCAGATTGCGGCGCAGCACCGCGATGACGATGACGCCGGCGCCCAGCACCCGAACGCCGGTGGGGCCGAGAACCGCGCAGAAGACGTTCCAGAACAGTGCCCACCCGTGATGGTGCACCCCGTACTGATGCAGCGGTCGCATTGTGGCGGACTCGATGCCGTCCAGCCAGTGCCACCGATAGCCGAACCACATCAGCGCATACACCGCGATGGCGATCGCGGCCACGATGAGCCCGATTCGCAGTTGCCGTGTCACGCCTACCACAGTTCCAGATCGGAAGGTTATCGGGCTCAGCGGTGGGCGCGGGGTTAAGCCCGGTGATCCGGGTGAAGCAAACAATGTGCACTCCGGCTATGTTCGGCAACGGTATGAGCCTGGGCCCAGCGGGAGGAGGTAGGTCATGGCGGCGCACCGACGCGACAACGTGCTGATCGTGCACTGCCATGACCTCGGCCGCTGCCTGAACGTGTACGGCCACCGCGGTGTCAGAAGCCCGCGCCTGGACCAGCTAGCCGCCGAGGGAATCCTGTTCACCAGGGCTCATGCGACCGCTCCCCTGTGCTCGCCGTCGCGGGGATCGCTGTTCACCGGCCGGTATCCGCACAGCAATGGCCTGGTCGGCCTCGCGCACCACGGCTGGGAATACCGCTCCGGCGTGCGCACGCTGCCGCAGATCCTCGGCGAGGCCGGCTGGTATTCGGCGCTCTTCGGTATGCAGCACGAGACGTCGTATCCCGCGCGGCTGGGCTTCGACGAGTTCGACGTGTCCAATTCCTACTGCGAATACGTGGTTCCCAAGGCGCAGGACTGGCTGACCGAAAGCGCACCGTTGCAGGACGGCGACCCGTTTCTGCTGACCGCCGGATTCTTCGAGACCCACCGTCCCTATCCGCGCGATCGCTACCAGCCGGCCGATCCGGCGAGCGTCGAAGTGCCCGACTACCTGCCCGACACCCCCGAAGTCCGCGTCGACCTCGCCGAGTTCTACGGCGCGATCGAGGTGGCCGACACCGCCACCGGCCGACTGCTCGACACACTGGTGGCAACCGGCCTGGACACCTCGACCTGGGTGGTGTTCTTCACCGACCACGGGCCCCCCTTCCCGCGGGCGAAGTCAACGCTCTACGACGCGGGGACCGGCATCGCGATGATCGTCCGGCCGCCCAAGCGGCTCGGCATCGCGCCACGGGTCTACGACGGGTTGTTCGGCGGCGTCGACCTGGTGCCGACACTGCTGGATCTACTGGGCGTCGATATCCCGGCCGACGTGGAAGGAAGGTCGCATGCACGCAGTTTGCTGAATCCGCCTCCGGGCGGACTTACGGTCCGTGATCAGGTGTACACCGAGAAGACCTATCACGATTCGTTCGATCCGATACGTGCGATACGCACGAAGGAATACAGCTACATCGAAAATTACGCTCGCCGACCGCTGGTCGACTTGCCATGGGATATCGAGGAAAGTCCGTCCGGTAAAGCAATCGAACCGTATGTGCAAGCGCCGCGCCCGGCGCGCGAACTCTATGATCTGCTCGACGACCCGACCGAGATCGACAACCTTCTCATCGGCGAGGACACCGAACGTGCCGAGGCCATCGCCAACGAGTTCGCCGTACGGTTGCACGACTGGCGAGTGAGAACCGGCGACGTCATCCCCTCGGAATTCGCCGGCACTCGAATATCGGTCCGGTACACCGAGACCTACCTGAGCATTCACCGGCGCAAACCCACATCACGGTCGGCGATCGCCGCCGAACGGGGCATCGAGGAAGAAGTCAAGTCGAAGCAATAATTTTGTTCAGGATGAAGGTAATTGGTCGTCTGCGATGGGATTCCGGTGCGGCTAGGCTTTCCCGGTGGCAGATACCCCGTCGTCGTATCTGGTGCTCGCCTCCCAGCGCAGCGGCAGCACGCTGCTGGTCGAGTCGTTGCGCGCCACCGGTGTCGCCGGCGAGCCCGGCGAGTTCTTTCAGTATCTGCCGAGCACCAGCCAGGCCCCGCAGCCGCGGGAGTGGTTCGCCGGGGTCGAAGACGAGTCGATCCTGCGCCTGCTGGACCCGCTGGACCCGGGCACACCCGACATCGCACCCGCGGAAATCTGGCGAGACTACATCCGCACGGTGGGCAGGACACCCAACGGCGTGTGGGGTGGCAAGCTGATGTGGAACCAGACGCCGCTGCTACTGAAACGCGCGGTCGGCCTACCGCACCGGTCCGGTGACGGCCTGCTCGCCGCGATCCGCGACGTCATCGGCGACGAACCGGTTCTCGTCCACGTTTATCGGCCCGATGTCGTGTCGCAGGCGGTGTCGTTCTGGCGGGCGGTGCAGACCCGGGTGTGGCGGGGCAGGCCCGACCCGATCCGCGACGCGCGAGCGCAATACCACCCCCGCGCCATCGCCCACATCGTGAAAATGCTCCGGGACCAAGAGCAGGGCTGGCGGTCCTGGTTCGCCGAGGAAAACCTCGAGCCGATCGAGGTTTCATATCCGGTGCTCTGGCGCAATCTCACCTCGGTGGTGGGCAGCATCCTGGAGGCGTTGGGGCTCGACCCGCGACTGGCACCCGAGTCCGTGCTGGAACGCCAGGCCGACCAGCGCTCCGACGCGTGGGTGGACCGCTACCGCGCCGATGCGGAGCGGGAGGGGCTGCCGACATGACCGTCTCCGAAAGGCCCTGCGTGGCGCCGGCGGACGCCCGGCGCGTCGACAACCTACGGCTTCTGGAGGCCGAGGCCGTGCACATCATCCGTGAAGTGGTCGCCGAACTGGAGCGGCCGGTGCTGCTGTTCTCGGCGGGCAAGGATTCGATCGTACTGCTTCGCCTGGCGGAGAAGGCCTTTCGGCCGATGCCGTTGCCTTTTCCGGTGATGCACGTCGACACCGGCCACAACTTCGGTGAGGTCCTCGAGTTTCGAGACCGCAGGGTCACCGGCCACGGGCACAAGCTGATCGTGGCGTCCGTCCAGGAATCGATCGACAGCGGCCGGGTGCCCGATCCGGGCCCGGGTGCCTCGCGCAACCGGCAGCAGACCCGCACGCTGCTCGACGCGTTGGACGCCGGCGGGTTCGACGCGGCGTTCGGCGGTGCCCGCCGCGACGAGGAGCGCGCCCGCGCCAAGGAACGGATTCTGAGCTTCCGCGACGAGTTCGGCCAGTGGGATCCGCGCGCGCAGCGACCGGAGCCGTGGTCGCTGTACAACGGCCGGATCAAGAAGGGCGAGCAGGTTCGGGTGTTCCCCCTGAGCAACTGGACCGAGCTCGACGTCTGGCGCTACGTCCGGGTGGAAAACCTCGAGCTGCCATCGATCTATTACGCCCACCAGCGTGAGGTTTTCGAACGCGACGGCATCCTGCTGGCGGTGTCGGACTATGCCAGTCCGCGCGACGAGGAAACCTCCGCCGTGGAATGGGTGCGGTATCGCACCGTCGGTGATCTAACCATCACCGGCGCGGTGCGGTCCCAGGCCACCGACATCGACCGGGTCATCGGCGAGATCTCGGCGGCGACGGTGTCCGAACGCGGTGAAACCCGCGCCGACGATCGCACCTCGGCCGCAGCGATGGAGGACCGCAAGCGCGAGGGCTACTTCTGATGACCGCTGCCGGCAAGACATTGCCTCCCTGGGGAGTAACGCGCCAGCTGCTACGCATCGCCACCGCCGGCTCGGTCGACGACGGCAAGAGCACGCTGATCGGCCGGTTGCTGCACGACACCGACAGCCTGCCGCTCGACCATCTGCAGGCGGTCACCGACGACGAGGGCATCGCGGACCTCGCGGCGCTGTCGGATGGTCTGCGCGCCGAGCGTGAGCAGGGCATCACGATCGACGTCGCGTATCGATTCTTTTCGACCGACGCCCGCAGCTACATTCTGGCCGACACGCCCGGGCACGAGCGGTATACCCGCAACATGTTCACCGGCGCGTCCAACGCGCACGTCGCGATCCTGCTCGTGGACGCCCGCGCCGGTGTGCTGCGCCAGACCCGACGGCATGCCCGCATAGCGAAGCTGCTGGGCATCAAGCACTTTGTCGCCACCGTGAACAAGATCGACCTCGTCGACTTCGACCAGGTGCGGTTCACCGGCGTCGAGGACCAGCTGCGGCAGATGTCCACGCGGCTGGGCGGATTCGACATCACGGTGATCCCGATCGCGGCCAAACACGGCGACAACGTCGTGCACCGCTCGCCCCGCACGCCCTGGTACAACGGTCCCACGCTGCTGGAATACCTGGAAGGCGTCGAGCTGGCAGCGCCGCAGGCCGAGGCGTCCCGGCTGCGCCTGCCGGTGCAGTGGGTGTCGCGGCCGACCGGCGAGGTGCGCCGCCGTTACACCGGGCGTCTGGCGGCGGGCACGCTGAGCGTCGGCGATCCGGTGGTGTCGCTGCCCGCCGGCACCCGTTCGACCGTGACGGCACTGGACACTCTCGACGATGACCGCACGACAGGGGTCGCCCCGCTTTCGGTGTCGATCGAACTGGCCGACGACATCGACGTCGGTCGCGGCGACGTGCTGGTCAGTGGAGCCGACGGCGCCGTGTCGCCGGTGCTGGCTCGGGAGCTGTACGCCACGGTGTGCTGGTTCGTCGACTCGCCGCTGCGCGCGGGCGACCGGCTGGCACTCAAGCAGACCACCAAGACCGTCCGCGCGACGGTGCAGGCGCTGCACTCCCGGCTCGACCCGGAAACGCTCGACGAGCTGGACGGGCCGGTGGAGCTGGCGCTCAACGACATCGGGACGGTGACGCTTCGCACCAGCTCGGTGGTCGTCGCCGACAGCTACGCCGACAGTCGCGACACCGGCGCGTTCATCCTGATCGACGAGTCCACCAACGACACCATCGGCGCCGGCACCATTCTCGAGGCGCGAGAGGTCAAGCCGGGCGCGCATCCGCGTAGCGACATCCGCTGGCACCCGTCGTCGCTGGACCGGGCCTACCGGTGGCAGGCCACCGGGCAGCCCGGGGCGACAATCTGGTTCACCGGCCTGCCGGCGTCCGGCAAATCCACGATCGCGGTCGCGGTGGAGCGTGCGCTTGTCGAGTCCGGCCGGGTGGCCTATCTGCTCGACGGCGACAACCTGCGCCACGGCCTCTCAGACGACCTCGGCTTCTCGCCGGGCGACCGAGCTGAAAACATCCGTCGGGTAGGGCATTTGACCAGATTGCTCGCCGACGCCGGCGTCGTCGCGTTGGCGTCGCTGGTGTCGCCGCTGAAGTCCGACCGCGAGATCGCCCGCGCGCTCAACGGTGCCGCCAAGTTGCCGTTCATCGAGGTGTACGTCGCCACATCGCTGGCCGAGTGCCAAAAGCGGGACCCCAAGGGCCTTTACGCTCGCGCACGCAACGGTGAACTCACCGGCCTGACCGGTGTGGACGCCCCCTACGAGCCGCCGGAGAATCCGGATCTGGTGCTGGACACCACCGACGCCGACATCGACGACCTGGTCACACGGGTGATCGCGGTGCTGAACGAACGCAGCCCGCGGTAGTCTGTCGGCCCGACCGGCACCGCGAACGTGCATCTGTTGCGAATTCGCCGGCTCGGAATCGCAGTGGCTGCACGTTCGTGTCGCTGGTGCGGGTTCGGGGCCCCTCAGGGCTTGTGACCGACCGCGAAAACCCGCCGGAACGGGAACAGCGTTCCGTGCGGGCCCGGCGGATAGGCCCGGCGCAGATCGGCGGCCAGCTGGGCGGAGAATTCGGCGGCGTCACCGGTTGACAGGGCGGCGAGCAGCGGCCGCAGCCCGGTGCCGCGCAGCCACTCCAGCACCGGATCTTCGCCCCGCAACACGTGCAGGTAGGTCGTCTCCCAGACGTCGGCCACCATCCCGGCGTCCATCAGCACGGCCGCATAGGATTCCGGCGGAGCTACGGCCTCGGTGTGGTGTACCACCCCGCGTAGTACCGGTGCCCAGCGCGCCGTGTCGGCAAGCCGGCGCATCAGCGTGTGCGACGGCGCATCGAAGTTCCCGGGAACCTGCACGGCGAGCCAACTGTCCGGCGGCAAGGCGGCGGCCCACTGGGCCATCAGCTGCTGATGGCGTGGGACCCACTGCAGTGCGGCGTTACTCACGACGACGTCGACGTCATCTGCGGGCCGCCAGTCGGCCGCGTCAGCGATCCCGAACGACACACCCGGAACACCGGCGGCCGCGGCGATCATCTCCGGTGACGAGTCGATGCCCTCAACGAGGGCGTCGGGCCACCGCTGCGCCAACAAACCCGTCAAGTTTCCCGGACCGCAGCCGACGTCAACGACGTGTCGCGGGGACAGCGCCTCGATCCGTGCCGTCAGGTCCACGAAGGCGCGGTTGCGTTCATTGGCAAACCGGCCGTACTGCGCGGGGTCCCATCGCACCTTGCGAGCGTAGAAGTTGCTGAGGACGGAGTGGCCGCTTCATAGCGACTTCACAGCCGCGCCTTGGCCGGTCATTAGTCGGCCCCGGCACCGTAGGACGCGTGACCGTTTCCAGCGAAACCCAGATCCGCCGCATCGCGCTCGGCGCGATGATCGCGCTGGCCTGCGCGTCGTCGCTGGTGGCGCTCAATGAAACCCATGTCGGGCCGGCATGGATCCACTGGACCGTGTCGGTGGTCGCGCTCGCCGCCGCGCTCGGTGTGCTCGTGGTGGCAGATCTCAGTTGGCAGCGCGCCGTCGCCGCTGCCGAAGCCGACGGCCTGGTGGCGGGGGCGGACGTGGGGCGCTCGTTAAATGCGGTCGGAACTGATCCGACCCCGACGGCCACCTTCGACGTCGCGCGGTGAGTAGGGTGGACAACGTCAAGCACGCCGTTGGGCGGGGATTTACGACCGTGGCGGGGATGAGATGACCTATCCGATCCGGACGATGGAGGCGGTGAGCGGACAGCCGCTCACTCGAGTCGACGGACCCGCCAAGGTAACCGGCAGCGCCCGGTATGCCGCGGACAACCCAGTCACCAATTTGCTGCACGCCGTGCTGGTCTGCGCCACCGCGGCGCGCGGCAGCGTTGAGCGCATCGATTCCACTGCGGCGCTGCGGCACAACGGCGTGGTGCGGGTACTCACCGATTTTCGCGGGGTCACCCTGCCGTTCGACCCGACGCAAGCCGCGTTCTTCGGGCAGCCGGTCGCGGTCGTGGTGGGATCAACACCGGAGGCAACCGCGCACGGGGCAGCACTGGTCAGCGTCGGCTACCGCACCGCGCCGCAGTTGACCGACATCGATTCGCCCCAGGCGGCCCAGCGAACGGGTCCCCGCCAGCCCGACTACTCGCGCGGGAACCCCGAGGCGGCGCTGCGCTCGGCACCGGTCGTGAGCGACCTTCGCTTCACGATCCCGCGCTACAACCACAACCCGATGGAATTACCCTCGACCATCGCCAGTTGGGAGGGTGAGCACCTTACGGTGTGGGACAAAACCCAAAGCATCAACGGCGCACAAGAGGCGTATGCCAAGGCATTCGGGATTCCGGCCGAGAACGTGCGGGTGATCTGTCCGTTCATCGGGGGCGGATTCGGCAGCGCCGGCAACACCTGGCCGCACCAGATCCTGGCGGCCTTCGCGGCCCGGCAGCTGGGCCAGCCGGTCAAGCTGGTGCTCACCCGCAAGCAGATGTACGCCGGCATCGGCTACCGGCCAACGAGCAGGCAACGGCTGGCCATCGGAGCCGATCGCACCGGCGCCATCACCGCGATGGTCCACGAAGGCCACACCGAATCCGCACGCTACCAACTGTTCGAAGACAACATCACCGGACCGGCGAAGTTCTTGTACAACTGTGCAAACATGCGCTCGACCTACCGAGTGGTGCCACTGGACGTGAACCTGCCGTGCCCCATGCGGGGCCCCGGCGCAACCCCGGGCACGTTCGTGCTCGAATCCGGCATCGACGATCTCGCGCACCGATTGGGCACCGATCCCATCGAGCTGCGGCTGCGCAACGAGCCCGACCACGACCAAACCAACGGCATGCCGTTCTCCACCCGGCGGCTCACCGAGTGCCTCAACCAGGGCGCCGCCAGTTTCGGCTGGTCGGCCCGCAACCCGACGCCACGCGCGGTGCGCGACGGCGACGTGCTTGTCGGCATCGGCGTCGCGGCCGCGGGCTATCACACCAACCGCAGCGAGGCCAGCGCGCTGGTGCGCATCAATGCGGACGGCACCGCCGACGTGTGCAGCGCCACGGGTGACATGGGCCCGGGAACCTACACGTCGATGGCCCAGGTCGCCGCGGACGCGCTGGGGTTGCCGATGGCCAGGGTCCGGTTCGCCCTTGGTGACAGCCGGTATCCGCAAGCGCCCTCGCATTCAGGGTCCCGAACCATGGTCAGCGTGGGCTCAGCCGTCTTCAAAGCTGCTAACTCCCTGCGCGACAGGCTAATCCGTACGGCGGTCGTCGATCCAGGCTCACCGCTGAACGGTTCTGCACCGGATGGCGTTGCGGTCGGCGATGGCAGGATGTTCCGGTTCGACGATCCCGCCCGCGGCGAGACGTATCAGGACCTGCTGCGTCGCCGGGGCTGGCCGAGCCTCGACAGCCAGCAGACCTGGACACCAGACGACGCCGACAAGCGCTTCTCGATGTACGCCTACGGCGCGGTGTTCGCCGAAGTCGGTGTGGACGAACTACTCGGCCAAGTCCGGGTCCGGCGGATCTCCGGGTGCTATGACGCCGGCCGCATCATCAACCCCAAGCTGGCACACAGCCAAGCGATCGGAGCCATGGTGATGGGCATCGGGATGGCGCTGCTCGAAGGCACCCAACTCGACTACCGCGACGGACGGGTCGTCAACGCCAACATGTCCGACTACCTGGTGCCGGTCAACGCCGACGTGCCCGCGCTGGACGCGATGTTCCTCGCCGGCGCGGACACCATCGCCGATCCCATTGGTGCCAAAGGCCTCGGCGAACTGGTCATCGTCGCCGTCGCGCCGGCGATCGCAAACGCGGTGTTCAACGCCACCGGCAAACGCGTCACCGAGCTACCCATTTCGTTGGACAAGCTGCTCTGAACAGGTTGGGCGGCTGGCAAGCGGTTGCCAGGAAGTTGCAAGCCGGGTGACAGTTATCGCCGGTGCACCGGAGGATATAACTCACCGTTGATGGTTGCGTTGCGTCCCGTTGCGGAAGATGGGCACCTGGAGGCCCCCGAGGCTGCCGTTCGCGGGCGCCGACTCGTCATCGCCCGACGCGTGGCTCTGGTGATCTGGGTGTGCGTGCTGGTGTGCAGGTCGTGGACCTCGGGCCTGGCATTGAACCGCGAACTGTTGCTGGTGTACATCTGCACCGGCTTGATCGCGGCGAGCATCGGCCGGCGCCGGCTGTTTCTGGTCCTGCGGGATTGGCTTCCGTTTGCGGCGATCCTGCTCGTATACGACTTCAGCCGCGGCGCCGCAACGCTGCTCGGCGCGGCCACGGTGTGGGAACAACAGCCCAAGATGGATCGTTGGTTGTTCCTGGGCACCGAGCCGACGGTGTGGCTGCAGGAGCACCTCAAACACGCCCACCCTCCCTGGTGGGAGGTGTTGACCAGCACCGTCTACATGTCGTTGTTCGTCGCGCCGTACGCCGTCGGGGGCGTTGCGTGGCTGCAGAGCAGGTCCAGCTGGCGCGCATTCGTCCGTCGCTTCGTCCCGTTATGGTTGGTGGCGCTCATCTTCTACGCCGTGATACCGGCGGCGCCCCCATGGGCAGCGAGCCGGTGCACGCCGGCAGAGGTTGCCGGCGGCCCGTCACACCCCGCGTGCATGGCGCGGTCTGGGGCCCAACTGGCCGACGGCGGCCTCCTCGGCGCCATGCATGGCAGCCAGACCGGTGCCCACGATTACGTGGAGCGCATCTCAACCCGCGGTTGGGCGACGCTGCATCTCAACGCGGCACGAGCGCTGATCAACGAAGGCCAGGCCAGTGTGAACCTCGTCGCGGCGATGCCTTCGGTGCACGCGGCCCTGTCGGCGATGGTCGCGCTGTTCCTCTGGCGCAAAGTTCATTTCGCGTGGCGCCCGGTGCTCGTCGGATATGTCGTGATCATGGCCTTCACGCTGGTCTACTCCGCCGAGCACTACGTCGTCGACATTCTGGCGGGTTGGGCGCTCGCGGCGATCGTCGCGGTCATGGTCAATCGGCTCGAGGTGCGTGCGCCGGCTGGCATGGTGGCGGTTCGTCGCTAAACGGTGAGGGTGGGCAGTCGGGCGGTTCG
The DNA here is from genome assembly GCA_019245755.1 of Mycobacteriaceae bacterium. GTDB lineage: Bacteria > Actinomycetota > Actinomycetes > Mycobacteriales > Mycobacteriaceae > Mycobacterium. Next base: position 20,044 of record JAFARC010000074.1, read on the forward strand.
TTGTGTGGACCGTCTAAGGTCATCGAGACGACGCTCTACGCACCCCACGTCGGCAGGAGAAGCCCATGCACGGCCGTCACACCTGGACCATCCTGTCTGCTCTGGCGATCGTCGCGCTGGCGCCTGCATGTTCGTCGAACTCGACCTCGTCGCCGCCTACCTCAGCGGTGCCGCAGGCACACGGCGCTTACGAACAATGCCTGGCCGACCACGGCGTACCGGGACCCAGCGGTCCGCCGTCGCCGGGCAACGCACCTCATGGACCAGCGCCCGGGCCGCCGTCCGACGGCACACCGCGTGGCGCGCCACCCCCGCCGCCCGGCGTGGATCAAACCACCTGGAACAACGCGATATCGGCGTGCAAATCGCTCGTGCCATCACCGCCGGCGGGTAACCGCTGAGCTAACATCCGATCAGGGAGTTCGAGCCGCCCGATTCAGAAAGGCCAGCTGACAATGGCGTCAGACGCTGCCCCGGTTGATCCGGTCGTCCCGGTAGCCGACATCCCGGGCGCCGACGCGGGCGCGCACGGCCTGCCGGACCGGTCGGAGCTGAGCCTGCGCGAGCGGCTGATCGTCGAGTCGTCGGCGGCCGCCGACCTCTGGCTGCGTACCGCCGTGGCGTCGATGGTCAGCGCCGCGATGATTCCACCAATCGCCGCCGAGATGATCCGTCATTCCAGCCGGCGCGAGCGCGCCAATTTGCGCTTCTACGCCGAACTCGCCGCCGGGCACGACCCCGCCGCCTCCTTTCCGGCACCGGGGTCCGCACCGCGGATCTACTCCCGGCCCGCCAACCCGGTGGCTGAGTGGATCGCCAATGGGCGTGTGCACAACATCAAGTTCAGGAGCAGCTTCCAGCCGGTCAACCCCGCCATGCGAGACTCGTGGCGCCGACTTACCCACAACAACGTTGTGCGGGCTCAGCACTGGCGCCACGACGACGGCCCCCACCCGACGTTGTGCGTACTCCACGGTTTCATGGGGTCCGCCTACCTGTTCAACGGCCTGTTCTTTTCGCTGCCCTGGTTCTATCGCTCCGGCTACGACGTCATGCTGTACACACTGCCGTTCCATGGCCGGCGGGCCGAAAAGTACTCGCTGTTCAGCGGATACGGTTACTTCTCGCACGGGCTGACCGGCTTCGCCGAAGCAATGGCGCAGGCGGTGCACGACTTCCGCTCGGTCATTGACTATTTGCAGTTCACCGGTGTCGAGAAGATCGCGCTGACGGGGATCTCACTGGGGGGCTACACGGCAGCGCTCATCGCCACCGTCGAGGACCGGTTGCAAGCCGTCATCCCCAATGTGCCGGTGGTGTCGGTGCAAGACGAAATCGACGACTGGTTCCCGGCCAACAAGCTGTTCGAGTTGGGCAGTCGCATCGGCGGCATCCGTCGTGACGAACTCGTCTCCGCGGCGGCGTACCACTCGCCGCTGAACTACACACCGATCCTCCCGCGCGATCGGCGCCTGATCATCGCCGGTCTGGGAGACCGGCTCGCGCCGCCCAAACACGCCGAGATGCTCTGGCATCATTGGGATCACTGCGACTTGCACTGGTTCCCCGGCAACCACATCCTGCACGTCAGCCAGCCGGCGTATCTGCGGCGCATGACGCGATTTCTCGGCGAATTCATGTTCGACCAAACTCGCGTGTCTGGGCCATGATCGTTACACGGCTGCGGAAAGATCCTTTGCCATGACCATGCCCGGGCTGGAGTTGCTCGTCCGGGTTGGGCTGGCCACGTTACTTGGCGTCGCCATCGGCATTGAACGTCAATGGCGAGCCCGGATTGCCGGGCTGCAGACGATGGCGCTGGTAAGCATGGGTGCCGCCCTTTTCCTGATCCTGGGCGCCTACACGTTTCACCGCGAACAGGACCCCACCCGGGTGGCAGCTCAAATCGTCACCGGCATCGGGTTTCTCGGCGCCAGAGTCATCATGAAGCAGGGTTCGTCGGTGACCGGACTGAACACCGCGGCAACATTGTGGGCGACCGCGGCGGTGGGCGCGCTGGCGGGCGCATGGATGTGGCGTGAGGCGGTCACCGGCGCTGCCATCATCATTGCCGGCAACGTATTCCTGTATCCGCTGGCGCGGCGGATGGATCGCGCCCGTACCCGGTTCGGACGCGAGACGCCACCCACCGATTACGTCGTCGAGGTAGAGTGCGACTCCGGTGCCGAAGCCGTCGTGCGGGCGTTGATCAGCCAGTTGATCGCCGGGGTAGACGTACGGCTGACGTCGCTGCGCTCAATCCCCGCCGCCACTGCCGACGCGGTGCGGCTGGTGGTCGAGCTGTCCACTGTCACCCGGGACGACAGCGCGCTTGACGGCGCGGCGCGCACGCTCAGCGTGGAGCCCAACATCAGGTCAGTGCGCTGGGCGATCCAGAACGAAGGTGCCGCCCAGTGGACTAGCTAACCGCGCTTAGCGCTGACCAGGTTGACCGAACCGAACATCCGCCCGGCCTCTTGGTCATCGCGATCAGGCAGCTTGCGGCCCAAGTTCTGGACGTACTCGGTGAGCGGTGTGGCGTGCGCGTCCCAGCCGCGTTCGCCGAACCACTCCACCGCGTCTTCGGTCTTCTCGTTGTACACGAGGCTGAACCACGGATTGCGCTCGCCCTCCACCCGTTCCCGGCCCCGGGCGGCCTCGAAGTCGGCCGGATCCATTGGCTCGCCCTCCTCGAGGGCGACATGGCTGCCCGCGGCGGCCAGCGAATCGATACCGGCGAACAACTCCGCCTGGGCGGCTGCCGGAAGGTAAACCAACAGGCCCTCGGCAAGCCACGCGGAAGGTTTGGCGGGCTCGAACCCGTTGACGCGCAAAGCTTGCGGCCAATCCTCGCGCAGATCCACGGCCACTTCCCGGCATTGCACGCTGGGAGCGTCGCCGTGCCGGGCGAGCACCTCGCGCTTGAACTGCAGCACTTTGGGCTGGTCGAGTTCGAACACGACGGTGTTGTCCGCCCAAGGCAACCGGTAGGCGCGGGAGTCCAAGCCGGCGGCCAAGATGACGATCTGCCGCACACCGGCGGCGGCGACGTCGCGAAAGTAGTTGTCGAAATATCGGGTGCGGGCGCCCTGGAATGTCTGGAAGTACTCGCCGAACCGGGTCTTCAGCTTGTGGTCCGGCGCCCCGCCGTCAAGCAGGTCCGACCATTCGCCGCCCACCGCTCGGCAAAACACCTCCGCATACGGGTCGACCGCGAGCGGTTCGTCGCGATGCGCCTCCAAAGCACGCGCAGCCGCCACGAACAGCGCGGTGGATCCGACGCCAGTCGTGATGTCCCAAGTATCTCCTTCGGTACGCACGCCGCCGACGATACGCGGGCAACCTGACAGCCTCGGTCGGGCTAGATGAGCGTGGGCGCTGGTCGAACCTTTGCAGAAGGATCTCGTGCACCAGCAGTTGGATGGCCGCGGTGATCGGTATCGCGAGGCCTTCTTCGCGTCAAACGTGATCTGACGCAGCGGCTAGGTCAGCAGGGCCCGGCCGTACCAGTCAGCGGCGTCCGCGACTCCGGGCAACACGAAGAAATATCCGCCGCCAAAAGGTTGGACATAATCGGTCAGCGGCTCGTTGACCAGGCGGGTCTGGATAGCCTCGAACTGGCGGTGCACGTCTTGCTGGTAGGCGACAAAGATATGGCCGGCCTGCATGTTTCCGTTGGGCTCGACGCCGAGATCGTAGTTGTACGAGCGCCGCACGATGCGTTGGGCGTCGGTTTCCGGCGTCCTCGGGTTGGCCAACCGGATATGCGCATCCAACGGGATCACCTCGCCGTCGGGGTCGGCCGGGTAGTTGGGGGTGTCGTTCTCGGTGTTGCCATCCAGCGGTGCGCCGGAATCGCGACGTCGACCAAACATGCCTTCCTGCTCGTTGAGCGATACCCGGTCCCAGAACTCGACGAGCATGCGGATCAGGCGCACCACCTGGTAACTGCCGCCGCGCGTCCACGCGGGCTCGGATGGGCCGTCCACCCAGATCAGCTTCTGTGCGTCGCCAAGGGTTGGGTTCGCGGTTCCGTCTTTGAATCCCAGCAGGTTGCGCGACGCGCCTGACGGCCGCGGCGGGGAGTTGTAACCCTGGATCTTCCACCGCACCTGCATGGCCCCGCGAGTGTTCCGGGTGATGTCGCGGATGGCGTGGTGCAGGCTGTCCTGGTTGTTGGCGCACAGCTGTATCAGCAGATCCCCGTGCATCCAGCCCGGGTCGGGAAAGTCGTCAGGGAACACCTTCATCGGTGTCAGCCGTGCCGGTGCCTGCCCGGCCAGGCCGAAGCGGTCAGTGAAAATCGTTGATCCGACTGACACCGTGACGGTCAGGCCGTCCGCGGGTATGGCGGCACCCAAGACATCACTGTCGCGGGGGGATTGCCCGATGCCGATGTCGGGCGTCGGCCCGCCGCTGGTGAGTGCGCGGGCGCGATCGGTCAGCACCTTCAACAAGGCGACCAGACCCGTCTTGTCGGCCGCAGTGATATCGAACGCGATGAACGACGCAAACCGTTGCTTGGCCCCGGGATCGGGCGTGAGGATTCCTGACTGGTGAACGCCGTGGAAGGGATATGACCCAGTCGCCGACGGTGCAGAACTCTGCGCGGCATTCGCGTCGGCGCGCGCGCCGCCGATGAGAAGACCTCCGGTCAGGGCCGTCCCGGCCGCGCCCGCGGCCGCGCCCTTGAAGAAAGTCCGGCGATTGACGTCCATGATCGAGCCTCACTGACCTTTCGCTACTTCAAGCAGATCGGGCACCGCGGAGAGGGTCTCCAGCGCGGTGCCGATATCGGCGTCGACCCGCTGGCGCGCCGCCAGGGGAGTCTGCGCCGGGCTCTGCCACCGTCCGTTGGCCCGGGTGGCGCGCAGCGACGCCTGCAGGGCATCGAGCAGGTTGGTGGCGGTGCTGACCAGCTGCGGTGAGCGGGCGGTGAGCAGTGGCGACAAGTCGGCCAAGACCACGCGGGTGATGTCGACGTCGGCATAGGTTTCGGGATAGGCGGCCCCGGCGCCGACGTCGTCGATTCGGGAAAGGTGGTCGCGCAGCGCATCTTCCAAGATCTCGTGGGCCCGGATCGGAAGCTTGGTGGCGTCGCCGGCGAGGTCGTCGGAGGCAAGGTTGTCCAGGACCGCTACGACGGCGGTGTTCAGCGTGTCGACGACCGGGATCAGCGCGGCGGCGGTCTGATTGTGATACAGGCCGTACTCCAGCCGGTGCAGTCCGGTGAATCCGTCATCGTTGACGCCGTCCGAGAGCCCCTGGGGCAATCCCGCAACGGCTTGTCCCCTGTCGCCGAAGCTGTTATAGGAGGCGCCGACACGCTCCCAATCCAGCTGTGCCTGCAGCCAGTCCGTCTGCGCGGTGGGGATGTCGTTGTGTACCAAGTCGGCCCGGATGGCGGCGACGTCGCGGGTCAAGGCGTCCAGCGCGGCACGCGCGGCAGCCTGGTACCGGTTGTTCGGCCCGGCGAGGTCATCGGCGGTCACGGGCGCGACCGCGGGCGGTGGTGCCTGGGTGCCGGTACCGGCTATTCGCACCGCCGCCGACGCGGTGGCCGGCCGGCCGGACAGATAGCACTTGAACGTGTAGCTGCCGTCGCCCAGGACGGCGGTCATGGGTGCTGTCGTCGCCGGGCCGATGACCTCGATCTCGGCCACCACAGCACCCGTGGCATCGGTGAGGGTGACCTCCCCGGCCTTGCCGGATCGGTTGTCGACGAGGAACGTATGCGTGCCGCCGGTCGCCGATGTCCACTCCTTGGCACAGTCTTTGCCGGTGATCGAGACCGCGATCTCGGTCGACGTCCGCCGTGACGGCACCAGCGCGACCACCACCGCCGCGATCGTTATCGGCACCAGCACCATGGCCGTGGCCACCGGCCACATGTGTCCGGCCACCACCCGCTCCCAGCGCCCCGGGGCCGCGCCGTCGACCGGCTTGGCTTCTGCGGTCGTCTTGCCAGCGGTTGCGGCCCGGACGGTGGAGCCGGCCCGGATGAACGCGGGAATGACGACGGCGAGATAGACGACCCATGCGGTGACCTGCAACACCGTCAACGTCGGGGACAACTCGGTAACACCGGTCATCAAGGAGACCCACCACGAATTGGGGTCGAGGTGACCCCGCAGGTCGAACGCGAGCCACCGGGCGCCCGGCAGCCATCCGGTGTCCTGAAGATCGCCCAATCCACACGCCAGGATGCCCGCAGCGATCACCATCAGGCCGACCGCAGTCCAGGTGAAGAACCTCGCCAGGTTGATCCGCATGGCTTGCCGATACAGCAGCCAGCACGCCAAGACGGCAACAGCCAAGCCGGTCGCGGCGCCCAGAACCGGAGACAGCGTCGACCCGGATGCTCTCACCGCCGTCCAGATGAACAGCGTGGTTTCCAGGCCTTCTCGCCCGACGGCCAGGAAGGCCGTCAGGGTCAACGTGCCAGCGCCGATCGCCATCGCGCGGGCTACCTCGCCGCGCAGCTGGGTCAACAACGTCGAGGCGGTCCGGCGCATCCACAGCACCATCGCGGTCACCAAACACACCGCGAGCACACTGAGCAGCCCGCCGACCGCCTGTTGCATCCGGCTGGACAGCTGGCTCGTCGCGAAGGTCAGCACCGCGGCGAAGCTGGCCGCCACCGAGATCGCCGCCAACACGCCAAGCCATACCGGGACCGTGGATACTCGCGAGCTGCTGTCGTCGACTCGCGCGTCGGCCTGCCCGACCTTGCCGACCGTGGCGAGCAGGATGCTCACGACCAGCGCCCACAGCACGTAGGTAAGGGTAGCCAATCCAAAGTTACTTAGGCGGGCCCAACCCTGATTTCCAGAATGTACACAGGTTCGGGAGTGGGGCGGCTCGGCGGGGCCGCAGGCGTTTTCAGCCGGGGCGGTGACAGGACGGGGTGATGGCTACACGAGCGGGCGGCCCGCACCGATCCGCCAGTTGAGGTCAAGCAGCAGCACATTGAAAGGAAACTGCCGCACGAACGGCGGCGACAGGTGGTTCACCAGCCGTAGCGCGGCGATGAGCCGGTCGAAGTGTCGTTGACGCCGGTCATCCCACGGCAACCGCATCTCATCGCGGAATTTTTGCGGCAGGAAGCCGGTGGTGATCAACAGCGCCACGCGCTCCATCGGTGTCCGCAACCAGCCCGGGAGGGGCAAGGCAAGCCGGGCCGCCGCGATCGGATACAAGTACGCGCGGACCGTGTCATCGATATGGGTCTTGTCCAGCGACGCGCGCCAATATTCGTCGAAAGCCTGACGGTTTGGGGGCCACAACTCCGGTGGCACCTGAAGCGTGGTGCCCAGCGCCATCCCCTCGCGGTAATGCTGCTCGGCGGTCTGGTCGTCCATCTCTCCGATGAACATCCGGTACACGTCGACAGCACCTTTGTACAGGCATGCACCGACCCACATCTGCAGATCGGGGTCAAACGCGTTGTAGGACACCGGGCTGTCAGCCGTCGAATACACCTGGGCGTGCACGCGGTTGACGGCGCGCCGGAAGGCAGCCTGCTGCTCCTCGGTGCCCTTGGTGGCCACCGCCAGGTAGGTGAAGGTCGTCCGCGCGCGCTTGATCGGGTGCAGGTCGATGCGGCCGCTTTGTACCCGGCTCTCGACGACGCCGTATCCCACGGGGGGTCGGGCCAACTGCATGATCACGTTCGCCGGGCCGGCGAGCAGCGCGACACCCATCAGGCCGTCCGCCAGACCAGCCCGGCGCCGCCAGCGGCGGTGCCGCTCGACACCACCGACCGGCGCGCTGAGCGTCATGGGCTTTCCTTGAGCAGCTAAATCTGAGAACGCATGTTTCCTGATATTCCCAAGCCCCGGCCAGGGTGTCAAGATGGTCGGGTGTCGTCTCCCAGTGCGCGGCCGTACCGTGGCGTTCAGCCTGTCCAACGCCAGGCCGAGCGGCGTGCACGCCTGCTGGCGGCGGGCTTGGCGATCCTGGGATCGGCCTCTGATCCGGAAGTGGCGACCGTGCGCGGCGTGTGCCGGCAGGCGGGGGTCACCGCGCGCTACTTCTACGAGAGCTTCGCCGACAAGGACCAGTTCGTCGGTGCGGTGTTCGACTGGGTGATAGCCGATCTGGCCGCCACGACGCAAGCCGCCGTGGCGTCATCCCCGCCCGGCGAGCAGACGCGCGCCGGCATCGCCAACATCGTGCGGATCATCCTCGGCGACCCACGTGTCGGCCGGTTACTGTTCAGCGCCGAGCTCGCCGACCCAGTGCTGGTCCGCAAACGCGCCGAATCCAGCGCGGTGTTGGCGACCTTGTACGGCCAGCATCTCGGCAACGCTTTACGCCTCAATGAAAACGACCGAATCAAGTCGACCGCGCATTTCGTGGTCGGTGGCGTCGGCCAGGCGCTGAGCGCGTGGCTTTCCGGCGGGATCTCGCTGACTCCTGAGCAATTGGTGGATCAGCTCGCATCGTTGCTCAATGAAACGGCGGACCCGGCGGCGTACCGCGCTTAGGTCCCGACGGCGACCGGCGGCCGCCTGTCAGCCGCGGTCCGGGGCGCTGTCTTGGTGTCCGACTCCTCGAATTGCTTCGTCCAGCAGGCGAATTCGAGCACGATGCCGTCAGGATCCTGGAAGTAGAACGACCGGACATATACGCCGGGGTGCAGCTCTCGGGCGACCTGCATTTCGCTGTCGTCGTGGTTGAGGACCGGGCCCACCCGGACGCCTTTGGCTTTGAGCTTGGACCGGTATTCGTCGAACTTCTCCGGCGGCACGTGAAACGACAGGTGATTCATCGAACCCACTGCGCTGACGATGTCGCCGATGCCGGGGATGTGAGCCGGCGCCGAAACCCCGGGCACGGCGTCGGGTGCGTCGCGGAACCAAAAGAAGGCGACGCAGTCGCCGTTGCCCGCGTCGAAGAAGAAGTGCTGTCCTGCGCCGCCCGGCAGGTCGAGCGCCTTGATCAGCGGCATGCCAAGGGTATTGCTGTAGAAGTCGACGGTGCGCGCCATGTCCGAGCAGACCAGCGCGACGTGGTTGACGCCGCTCAGCGCGAACTCGGGATTGGTGTTGTCGGGTTTGATCATCTCGCGCCTCCTCGCGCCACTTCTCAACGGCCCAATCTGAATCTAACATCAGGTTCAGGTTATGCTCAATGGCCACACCGACAGGCACCGTGAGGAGTCTTGTGTCGATACAGCGGGAAGAATCGCCGACCGTGCGCGGCCGCCAGACCGCGGCGGCGATCGATGCGGCGGCCCGAACCGTCATCGCCCGCAAGGGAGTTCTTGCGACCACGATCTCCGACATCGCGGCGGAGGCGGGACGCTCCACGGCATCGTTCTACAACTACTACGACTCCAAAGAGGCGATGATCCGCGAGTGGGCGCTGCGGTTTCGCGACGAAGCCAACGAGCGCGCAACATCGGTCACGCGGCACGGACTGAGCAATCGTGAGCGGGTCCGCGAGGCTGCCGCCGCGCACTGGCGCACCTACCGACATCGACTTGCGGAGATGATCAGCGTGTCGCAGCTGGCGATGATCAACGACGACTTCGCCGAACACTGGGCGCAGCTGTGCGCGATTCCGATCTCGTTCATCACCGAGATGGTGAAACGCGCCCAGTCGGAGGGTTATTGCCAAGGCGACGACGCTGCGCTCATCGCGGTGGCGATCGTGTCGATGTTCAACCAGTTCTGCTATGTGCAGCTCAGCGGCAAAACCGGGGACACCGAGGACGTCGACGACAAAGCCTGCATCACCACGCTGGCCAACATTTTCTACCGGGCCGTCTACTGCAAGGAGGCCATTTGACATGTCGTCGACGCCGGGAGTCGTCCGCGAGTTCATCGGCCTCTCGTCCCCTACCGCCCGGCGGTCAGGCGCCGGTGGCCACCCCTGCCAGGGGCTGTACTACCGCGGTGTGGGGCGCAAGCCGAAGGTGGCGATGATCGCCGCGCACTACCAGATCGACTTCTCCGAGCACTATCTCGCCGACTACATGGCCACCCGTGGAATCGGGTTCCTCGGCTGGAACACCCGGTTCCGCGGCTTCGAAAGCAGCTTTCTGCTCGACCACGCCCTAGTCGACATCGGTGTGGGTGTTCGTTGGTTACGCGAGGCCCAAGGCGTAGAAACCGTGGTGTTGCTGGGCAATTCGGGGGGCGGCTCGCTGATGGCGGCCTACCAGTCACAGGCCGGCCAGCCCAACGTGGTGCCGCTGGCCGGGATGCGGCCCGCCGCCGGCCTCAACGACCTGGCGCCGGCCGACGGGTATGTGGCCAGCGCGGCACACCCAGGCCGACCCGACGTGCTGACGGCGTGGATGGACGCCGCCGTCGTCGACGAGAACGACCCCGTCGCCACCGACGCCGACCTCGACATCTTCGACGAACGCAACGGCCCACCGTTCTCCGCCGATTTCTTCGGGCGATACCGGTCGGCGCAAGTTGCGCGCAACCACGCCATCACAGATTGGGCCGAAACCGAGCTCAAGCGTGTCCGAGCGGCCGGCTTCAGCGACCGGCCATTCACGGTGATGCGGACGTGGGCTGACCCGCGGATGGTGGATCCGACACTGGAACCGACCAAGCGTCAACCGAATATGTGTTACGCCGGGGTCCCAGCCAGGGCCAACCGATCCTCGCACGGCATCGCGGCCGCCTGCACGCTGCGCAACTGGCTGGGCATGTGGAGCCTGCGACACGCGCAGACCCGGGCCGAACCGCACCTTGCCCGCGTCAATTGCCCAGCGTTGGTGATCAGCGCGGAAGCCGACACCGGGGTGTTCCCGTCGGACGCGCAGCGCATCTACGACGCGCTGGCCACCGACGACAAGACGCAGGTGTCAATCGACACCGACCATTACTTCACCACCCCCGGCGCGCGGAGCGAACAGGCCGATACGATCGCGAAGTGGATCGCCAAACGGTGGCGCTGAGTGTGCTGGCGCACTTCGTCCCCGGCGACAAAGTCCTGGCTTTCCTAGCGCCGCAAGCCAATTGGCTTGACATCCACTACTGCGCCGCGGACGACGACGACACTTTCTACCGGGTGCTGCCCAACACGGAGGTGATCTGGCACGTCCTGAGGCCGCTGTCGGCGGCCGACCTCGAGCGTGGACGTCGGCTGCGGCTGGTGCACAAACTCGGCGCCGGGGTGAACACGATCGACGTCGAGGCCGCCACGAGACTCGGTATCCCGGTCGCTAACATGCCGGGGGCAAACGGGCCTTCGGTCGCCGAAGGCACGGTGCTACTGATGCTGGCTGCGTTGCGGCGGCTGATCACGCTGGACCGCGAAACGCGCGCCGGCACCGGCTGGCCCACCGACCCCTCGCTTGGCGAGACGGTCCGTGACATCGGCTCGTGCACGGTGGGGCTGGTCGGATATGGCAACATCGCTCAGCGCGTCGAGCGGATCGTGGCGGCTACGGGCGCCACGGTGCTGCATACCAGCACCCGCGACGACGGAAGCCCCGGCTGGCGGCCACTTGACAACCTGCTCGGTGCCAGTGACATCGTGTCACTGCACCTACCGCTGACCGGCCAGACGTCGGCACTGATCGACCGCGACGCGCTGGCCACAATGCGCAGCGACGCAGTGCTGGTGAACACCTCGCGTGGGGCGATCGTCGACGAGGGTGCACTGATCGACGCATTGCAGAACGGGCGGCTGGCCGCCGCCGGGCTCGACGTGTTCGCGGTCGAGCCCGTCAAGCCGGACAACCCGCTGCTGGCGCTGGACAACGTGGTGCTCACCCCGCACGTCACGTGGTACACCGCCGACACGATGCGCCGCTACCTAGCGCAGGCCGTAGACAACTGCACGCGGCTGCGGGACGGCCGCACATTGGCGAACGTGGTCAACGGGTAGCCTCGTTACCAACCGACCGGTTATTTGGAGGAAGGCAACGTATGCCTATCGCGATCACTCCCGAGCACAAAGAACTCGCCGACTCGGTACGCGCCCTAGTCGAGCGCGTCGCGCCGTCGGAAGTGCTGCACACCGCACTCGAGACACCGATCGAGAATCCCCCGCCGTACTGGCGGGCCGCCGCAGAACAAGGCCTGCAGGGCGTTCATCTGTCGGAATCGGTCGGCGGGCAAGGTTTCGGCATTCTCGAACTGGCGGTCGTGATCGCCGAATTCGGCCGCGGCGCGGTGCCGGGACCGTTCGTCCCCTCGGCGATCGCCAGCGCCCTCATCAACGCCCACGACCCCGACGCGAAGGTGCTCGGCGACCTGGCCTCGGGCGCCGCGATCGCCGCGTTTGCGCTGGAATCGTCGCTGACCGCCACTCGGCAGGGCGATGCCCTGGTCATTCGTGGCGAGGCCCGGTCGGTGCCGTCGGCCGCCGACGCGTCGCTGCTCGTCCTGCCGGTCGCCGGCTTGGACCCGGAAACCAGCGGCACCGAATGGGTGGTCATCGACGCCGACCAACTCGAAATCGAACCGGTCACCTCGGTCGACCTGCTGCGCCCGGTCGCCCACGTGCGCGCGAACGCCGTCGAAGTGCCCGCCGACCGGGTGCTGTCCCACGTCACCGTCGCCGCCGCGCGGTCGCTGGTGTCCACACTGCTGTCGGCCGAGGCCGTTGGCGTGGCGCGCTGGGCCACCGACGCCGCATCGGCCTATGCGAAGATCCGCGAACAGTTCGGGCGCCCTATCGGGCAGTTCCAGGCGATCAAACACAAGTGCGCCGAAATGGCCGCCGACACCGAGCGCGCGGTTGCGGCGGTCTGGGATGCCGCACGTGCCCTCGACGAGGGGCTCGAAAAGCCGCAAGCCGCAGCGGAATTCGCAGCCGCCGTGGCGGCAACTCTGGCGCCTGCCGCCGCACAGCGGTGTACGCAGGACTGCATCCAGGTGCACGGCGGCATCGGGTTCACCTGGGAGCACGACGCGGGCGTCTACTTCCGCCGGGCGCTGGGCATCGTCGCCGCGTTCGGCCGTGCCGCCGACTACCCCCAGCACGTGGTCGACACCGCCACGACGAGCGGGATGCGACCACTCAACATCGACCTGGATCCAGAGACAGAGAAGCTGCGTGCCGAGATCCGAGCGGAAGTGGCTGCCCTTAAGACGATTCCGCGGGAAGAGCGGACGGCCGCGATCGCCGAGGGCGGATGGGTGGCACCGCACCTGCCGGAGCCGTGGGGCCGCTCGGCCAGCCCGGTCGAACAGATCATCATCGCGCAGGAGTTCAGCACCGGCCGGGTCAAGCGGCCGCAGCTGGGCATCGCGGCATGGCTGGTGCCTTCGATCGTCGCGTTCGGCACCGACGAGCAGAAGCAGCGATTCCTGCCGCCGACGTTCCGCGGCGAAATCATCTGGTGTCAGCTCTTTTCGGAGCCGGGGGCCGGCTCGGACCTGGCCAACCTGAGCACCAAGGCCATCAAGGTCGATGGCGGCTGGCGGATCACCGGACAGAAGATCTGGACCACCGCAGCGCAGTTCTCACAGTGGGGTGCACTGCTGGCCCGCACCGACCCGGCCGCGCCCAAACACAATGGCATCACCTACTTCCTGCTGGACATGTCCAGCGCGGGTGTGGAGGTTCGGCCGCTGCGGGAACTGACCGGCGGGGCGATGTTCAACACCGTGTTCATCGACGACGTGTTCGTACCCGACGACCTGGTGCTCGGTGAGGTCAACCGCGGCTGGGAGGTCAGCCGCAACACGCTGACCGCCGAGCGGGTGTCGATCGGCAGCAGTGAGCCGCCCTTCCTGGCCAATCTCGATGGCTTCGTCGAGTTCGTCCGCGACGGCCAGTTCGACCAGGTGGCCCAGAACCGGGCCGGGCGGCTGATCGCCGAGGGCCACGCGGCCAAGGTGCTCAACCTGCGGTCCACTTTGCTCACGCTGGCCGGCTTCGACGCGATGCCGGCCGCGGCGGTGTCGAAGCTGTTGTCGATGCGCACCGGGCAGGGATACGCCGAATTCGCGGTGTCGTCATTCGGCAGCGACGGCGCCATCGGCGATACCGGGCAGCCGGAAGGCAAGTGGGCCGACTTCCTGTTGCACAGCCGCGCCACAACGATCTACGGCGGCACGTCGGAGGTGCAGCTGAACATCATCGCCGAGCGACTGCTGGGCCTGCCCCGCGACCCTTAACCTGGCACGGGGCGTTAATCGACCTCGATCTTGCGCAGTTCACGCTTGAGGATCTTGCCGGTGGGGTTGCGCGGCAACTCGTCAAGGAAGACCACCTCGCGCGGCACCTTGTAGCGGGCGAGGTGGTCGCGCACGTACTTCTTGACGGAGTCCTCGTCGAGGTCGGAGTTCTGCTGCCTGACGACGAACGCGCGCAACCTAGCACCCCACTCGGGGTCGTCGACGCCGAGCGCGGTGGCCTCGACGACCTCCGGATGACCGCTGATCAAATCCTCGACCTCGGCGGGGAACACGTTCTCACCACCCGAGACGATCATCTCGTCGTCGCGGCCCGTGACGTAGAGCAGGCCGTTGTCGTCGAAGTACCCCATGTCGCCCGACGACAGCAGCCCGTCGATGATCTGCTTGCCGCCCCCGCCGGTGTATCCCTCGAACGGGAACGTGTTGCCCACGAAGATGCGGCCGACCTGACCCTGCGGCAACTCCTTGCCCTGCTCGTCGAGGATCCTGACCTTCACTCCCTTGACCACCGGCCCGACGGTCGCAGGGTTGACGTCGAGGTCCTGGGGGCGGGCGATGGTCGCGAACGCGATCTCGGTGGAGCCGTAGAGGTTGTAGATCACCGGGCCAAGCTCCTTGAGCGCGCGGGTGGCGAGCTCGGCACCGAGCTGTGAACCCGACACGAACACGATCCGCAGCGACGACAGGTCGGGCTTGGGGTCCAGTTTGTCCAGCGCGTCCAGAATGCGTGACAACATCACGGGCACCACCACAATCGCTGTGGCGCGGTGCTTTTCGATGTCCTCCAGAACGGTCACGGGTCGGAACTTGCGACGCAGCAGCAGTGTCGATCCCAGGGTCATCGCGATCGTCGCGTGCAAATACCCGAGCGCGTGAAACATCGGTGCCGGCAACGAGGTGACCTCACCGGAGCGGAAGGGCACATGAGACAGCACGCCACCGATCGGTCCCAGCGTCGGCGGCTGACTCCGGGACGCCCCCTTGGGGGTTCCGGTGGTGCCGCTGGTCAAAATCACCAGCGACGCATGCTTCGACGGCTTGGGAGCCGGTTCCCTGCTGCTGCGGGCGACCAGCTCGGCCAGCGTCTCGTCGGTGCTGCCCGACGGTTGATCGCTGTCGGGGTTGGTGCCGAGCGCCCGCAACCTGCCTAACTCGAAGTGCGCCTGCGAGACGGCCTCGCTGTACTCGTCGTCATAGATCAGCAGCCGCACGCCTTCGCGCTCGGCAACCTCGGCGATCTGCCGGCCGGAGAACTCGGTGTTCATCAGGATGGTGCGGGCCCCTACCCGCGCACACGCGTAGTTGGCGATCGCGAACCAGCGGCTGTTGCGCCCGAGGATCGCGACGCCGTCGCCGCCCCGAATTCCCATCTGCACCATGGCGTTGGCGGCGGCGTTCACGCTGTCATCGAGTTCACGAAACGTCACAGTGCCTTCGTCGTCGATAATCGCGGCGCGGTGTGGGGTGCGGCGTGCGTTCACCGCGGGAAGCGTGCCCACCTCGCCCCAGCGCACGAAGTCCGCGGCCATCGCCGCGAGGTTCTGCGGTGGCTCGACCTTGAGGGCCCCGGACTCGAAAATCTTGCGGAGGTAGTGCAGTTCCGCCGAGCCACGATCAGCGTACTGTCGCGCTTTGGAGACGGCTTGCGACGCGAGCTCGACAACGTTGAGCGAAGGCATGATCACACCCTATGTGACCGACGTCTCAGTGCGGCAGGGGTTACTAGCATGGCGCCATGGCCGCTGCGCTCGTTCTGAATATGGACGGCCGCGAAGTGACGATCACCCACCCCGACAAGGTCGTCTTCCCAGCCGCTGGATACAGCAAGGCCGACCTGGTCCGGTACTACCTCGAGGTCAGCAGCGGCGCCCTTCGCGGCGTGGTCGATCGGCCGATGATCCTGAAGCGCTTCGTCAAGGGCCTCTCGGAGGAGGCCGTCTTCCAGAAACGCGCGCCGGAAAAACGCCCCCACTTCGTCGACGTCGCCGAGCTGCGCTACGCGTCGGGCACGTCGGCCAAGGAGGCGGTGATCAACGACGCCGCCGGACTGGCGTGGGTGATCAACCTCGGCTGCATCGACCTCAACCCGCATCCGGTGCGGGCCGATGACCTCGACCATCCCGACGAGCTGCGCATCGACCTGGATCCGGTGCCCGGGGTGCCGTGGCGGCAGATCGTCGAGGTCGCGGTTGTCGTGCGCGAGGTGCTGGCCGACCACGGACTGACGGGCTGGCCGAAAACGTCCGGTTCGCGGGGTTTTCACATCTACGCGCGCATCGCACCGCGGTGGTCGTTCAGGCAGGTCCGGTTGGCCGCCGAAACCGTGGCGCGTGAGGTGGAGCGCCGCGCCCCCGCATTGGCCACGAGCAAGTGGTGGAAGGAAGAGCGCGAGGGTGTGTTCGTCGACTTCAACCAGAACGCCAAGGATCGAACGATGGCGTCGGCCTACTCGGTGCGCGCCACCCCCGACGCCCGGGTGTCCACGCCGCTGTTCTGGGACGAAGTCTCCGACTGCCGGCCAGGGGCTCTCACGGTCGCGACGGTGCCGAAGCGATACGACGACCTCGGTGACCCCTGGGAGGGGATGGACGACGCGGCCGGGTCGCTGGATTTGCTGCTGGAACTGGCGGAGCGGCTGGGGCCGGCCGAGAAGCCACCGCGCGGCGCGAAGAAAGGCACGGGCCGGCGCCAGTCGAGGATGCCACTGATCGAGGTGGCGCGGACCAAGACCAAGGGCGAGGCGATGGCCGCGCTCGACACCTGGCGGCAGCGCCATCCGGCGGTGGCGAAGCTGCTGGAACCGGCCGACATCCTGATCGACGGAATGCGCGGGCCGAGCTCGATTTGGTATCGAATCAGGCTGAATCTGCAGCACATCCCGCCCGAGCAGCGCCCGCCGCAGGAAGACTTGATCGCCGACTACAGTCCGTGGACCAACTATGCGGGTCCGCAGCTGCCCGGCTAACAGAAAGGTCGGTCCGGCGCTCGACGCCGGTGGGACGGCGGGCTGGTCGCTATCTTGCGAGCAGCATCTTGTACTGAGCGGCGGTCTGTTGCCGAGCGCCGGTGGCGTCGGCAGCGTGTACTTCGATCGTGAAGGTGTCGAGCGCGGCATAGCACGAATACTGGCTTTGGTTATTTGCTTGCGGGCGCTCGGATTGGACGCATCGGCTGCCGGGCATGAAGTCGACAGCGTCGACGGGTGCGGCCGAGGGCTGCAGCCGCAGCACCGAGTCGGCCAGATCCATCGCCAGGTGGGCCGCGGCGGCGGGGTCGCGGGCTTGGTAGACGAGGGTCTGGTAGTAGGAAACCGTCTGAACGCCGGCGGTGGAGAACGCGTTTGCCGCACTGAGGGGGTCGTCCTGGAAGTGCAGAGCGGCATGGGGCTGATAGATGCCGACGTTCGAATTGGTGGGAGCGACGATGCTGGGTTCCGGCCAGCTCGGCGCGGGCATGGTGTGCGCCAGCAGGTTGGTGGGGTCGGCGGGCAGGTCGGCGAACTTCACCGGGTCGGTCGGCGAGAATTGGTCGACGAGCGGCCCCTGGAGATCGAGTGTCTTGGCGATGAGCGCGGCGGCGGCGGCGATTCGATCGACTTGAGCGGTTTGGCACAGCACGTAGGCGCCGTGCGGCGTGTAGGCGACCACCACGATGGGGCGTTGGTCACCGCCGTAGGCGTTGTAGCTGTAGGTGGTGGCCAGCGTGTCGGGGTGGGCGGGAATCGAAACCACTTGGCCGTGGTTCGGTTGTTGGACAGTCGCAGCTTGGGCCATGTCGGTAGCCGCGGCGGCGGCTGAGGGTGCGTCGGCGAATCGCAGGACGGCGTTCATGAGCCGCTGTTGAGGCTGGCCTTGTCGATCCGAGGCGAAGCCGTTGATGAAGTTGTGCGCCCGGGCGGCCGCGGCAGCACCGGCGGGCTCGACGAGCCCGACCGCGGCGGCGTCCTTGAGCACGATGGCGCGCACCGGGCTGGGGGTGACCAGTGAGGAGTCGACTTCCCAGGGACCCACCACATCGTTGGCCATCCGCCGGGCCTCGACCAAGGCGCCTTGCGGCGGTGAGCCTGCGGTGCCCAGGGGCGGTGCCGGCACGGTCGGGAAGTTGCCGGACCCCAGCAGGTTGACGTCCACGGAGCCCGGCGGTGGACCGCCGGGCGGTTTCACCGGCGCGCCGGGCACGGCCAGCGAGCACCCGACCGCGGCGGCCAGCGTGATCACCACCAGTGATGTGAGGGCGCGGACCTTAATGGTTTCCCGCGCCCTTCCGCGGTCGGGCCGGTGACATCGTCGACATCCTCCACGGGAAATCCGCTGCGCTAGCCCCTGGTAGAGGCGTGCATACCAGTACACCGGGCGGCAGAACCACAGTCAAACACGCGCGCGGGTTTTGACCGGCTTGGGGCGCCAGGCCCTCGAGCTGCAGGCCGGCTACGGACGGACCCCTGCCGACGTGGACGTGGAGGTAGACAGGGATGCTGCGGTCGAAATACGTAACCGCTGCTCGATGAGGGGTTTCTTGGCCGCGGTTGCCCAAACTGAATCTGCTGTGATCCCGACGGCGAGTCGCCGCAACGGCGTAAGTGTCGCGGGTGGGGTAGGGCGCTGGGCCAACCCGAAACGACGCAGCGGCATCGATACCCGGTGAGGCGCCGGTTGCGGGAGAATCGGGATATGCCGGACGCTGACCATTCCCTGGGCCTACGGGAGCGCAAGAAGCTCAAGACCCGCGAAGCCATCCGCCGCGAGGCCTTCCGGCTGATCGAAGAGAACGGGTGGGACAACACCACCGTGGAACAGATCGCCGAGGCGGCCGAGGTGTCGCCGAGCACTTTCTTTCGCTACTTCCCGTCCAAGGAATCGGTGCTGATGGCCGACGACATGGATCCGGTGCTGATGGACGCATTCGAGCGCCAGCCGCGGGATCTGTCGCCCGCCATGGCGCTGCGCCGGGCGTTCGAGATCGCCATTCAGACGATGTCGGACGACCAAATGGAATTCGAGCGCACACGTCAACGCCTGGTCTTCACCATCCCCGAACTCAAAGCCGCCCAGTTCGACGAGTACTACCGCACCATCCGGATGCTCACCGACGCGCTGGCCCGCCGTCTCGGCCGTGAGCCAGACGATTTCGAGGTGCGCGTCTTCGCCGGCGCACTGACCGGCGGGATAATGGCCGTGGTCGACGAAGTCCCGATGTCGGCCGAGCGCGTCTACCGTGCGCTGGACTTCCTCGAAGCCGGCATGCCGCTCACCTGACCGACGCCACGCCGCATTTTCCGGCTGCTCGTCCGTGCGTGCAGGTTTGCCAGCTACGCTCACGCGGTGACGAGTGTGAGCAGGCGCGGGTTCTTCGGAGTCGCCGGCGCGGCAGGGCTACTCATGGTCGCGGCGTGCTCGTCGAACAAACCGGCCACCGGTGAGCCGGGCGGCGCGGCGGTAACTGTCAAGCACAAATTCGGTCAGACCACGGTCGCGTCGCCGCCCAGGCGGGTGGTCAGTGCGGGATTCACCGAACAGGACGACCTGCTGGCCCTCGGCATCGTTCCAGTCGCCGTGACCAACTGGTGGGGTGACGAGCCGTTCGGCGTCTGGCCATGGGCGCAGCCCAAACTCGGAAGCGCCCAGCCCGCGGTGCTCAGCCTGGCCGACGGCCTGCAGTTCGACCAGATCACTGCGTTGAAGCCGGACCTGATCGTCGCGACCAACGCCGGGGTGGACCAGGATTCCTACAACCGGCTCTCCGGCATCGCCCCGACCATCCCGCAGGCGGGCGACGACCCGTTCTTCGAGCCGTGGAAGCTGCAGGCGGACACGATCGGGCTGGCGGTTTTTCAGGCCGACCAGATGAAGTCACTCGTCGCGGCGGTGGACAACAGGTTCGCCGACGTGGCCAAGACCAACCAGCAGTTCAAAGGCAAGAAGGTGTTGCTGCTGCAGGGCGCCTTCTACCAGGACAACGCGGTGGCCACCCTGTCGGGCTGGCGCACCGACTTCCTGACCGAGATGGGCTTGGTCGTGCCCGACAACGTTACGCAGTTCGCCGTCGACGACCACCGTGCGTTCATCCCGCGCGACCAGGTGCCCAACGTGCTAAACAGCGCCGATGTGCTGATCTGGACGACGGAAAGCGACGCGGACCAGGCCGCTCTGGTCAACGACCCCACCATCAAGCAGCTGGACGCCACCGCCCAGAATCGGAACGTTTTCACCGGCAAGGACCTGTCGGGGGCGATCGCGTTCTCGTCACCGCTGAGCCTGCCCGTCGTCGCCGACCAGCTGCCCCCGATGCTGTCGAAGGTTCTGGCTTGAACCCCGAAACGCAGATCACCAACCTGCTCTACCGCTACGCCGAGTGCATCGACTCCGGCGACTTCGCCGCTGCCGCAGCACTTTTCGAGCACGCTCGGCTGCGGGTTGGCAGCGGGGCCGGCTGGATTGCCGCCTCCGGCGACGACACCGTCGACGCGGCAGCCATGTTGCGGCTCTGGCGCATACTGATCATCCGCTACCCGGACGGAACGCCGCGCACCAAACACATCGTGACCAACCCGATCATCGACATCGACGCCGACCTGGCAACCTGCCGCAGCTACTACACCGTGCTGCAGCAGGCCGACGACTTACCACTGCAGGTGGTGGTCAGCGGCCGTTACCACGACCGGTTCGAGCGAGTCGACGGCATCTGGCGGTTCCGCTACCGCGACTACACCCTCATCGACTTCGTCGGCGACACCAGCCACCACCTGACCCAACGCGTCGTCTAACCGGTGACTTCGTCGGGACGCTCTTCATGCGCGGTCATGGGCGACCCCGTCGCCGCGCCGACAACCCTGATGCTTGGATGACCAGGTGAGGGGCAGCGACACCCGCGGCCAGGACACCGACACCGCCGTCTACGCCGAGACCGGGTCGGCCTACTACCCCGTGCTGGTCGCGGTGTTCACCGGGCTGGTGATCATCTCCAACGTCACGGCCACCAAGGGCGTCGCGTTCGGGCCGATCATCGGCCATTGGTCGATCATCACCGACGGCGGGTTCATCGTGTTCCCGCTCACCTACGTGATCGGTGACGTGCTCAGTGAGGTGTACGGCTTCCGGGCGGCCCGGGGCGCCATCCTGGTCGGGTTCGCGATGCAGGCGTTGGCCGCCTTTGCGTTCTGGGCGACCATCCGTCTGCCCGCCGCGGACTTCTACACCCACCAGGCGTCGTTCGAAGCGGTTGTCCGCGCTTTCACCCGGCTAATCGTCGCAGGGTTGGCCGGTTTCATCGTCGGCCAGACGATCAACGCCTGGGTGGTAGTGGCCATCAAGGCGCACACCAAGGAAAAGCACCTGTGGGCCCGGCTGGTCGGCTCGACGTTCGCCGGCCAACTCGGTGACACCTTGGTCTTCTGCAGCATCGCGGCCGGGGCCATCGGGATACACACATTCGGCGACTTCGTGACCTACACGGCGTTGGGCTGGATCTACAAGACCGCCGTCGAGGTGTTCATGCTGCCGATCACCTACCGGGTGATCGCGTTCATCAAGAAACGCGAACCGACCTACCGTCCCGCGTTTTCGCAGGCGCCAGCTTGAGCCTTCGCTAAGGCACCTCTGAAAAGGCTCGAAATGTTCGGGCTGAGCAGGTTACTCAGGGGTAACCCGGCGGTACCGTTCGGAGATGAGCGTCGCAACGGAGCTAAAAGTCCTCGACTACGGCGACCACGCTGTGCTGCTGCAATTGGACAGCACCGCCGAGGTACTGGCGTGGGCAGCCGCACTGCGGCAAGCAGACCTGCCCGGTGTGGTCGACGTCGTGCCGGCGTCCCGCACGGTACTGATCAAGCTGGAAAGCAGGAGATATCAACCCGGGGCGCGGCAGCGGCTGGAAAAGCTGCGGGTGACGCCCGAGGAGGCCATGGGGGCGCCGGGCCGCGCTGACGTCGTCATCGACGTGGTGTACGAGGGTCCCGATCTGGCCGAGGTCGGCCGGGCCACCGGGCTGGGTGAAGCCGGCGTCATAACCGCGCACACCGGCACGCCATGGCGGGTCGGGTTCAGCGGCTTCTCGCCCGGATTTGCCTATCTCGTCGGCGGCGATCCGCGGCTCGAGGTCCCACGACGCGACGAACCGCGGACCCGGGTCCCGGCCGGGTCGGTGGGGCTGGCCGGCGAGTTCAGCGGCCTGTATCCCCGCGAATCGCCCGGCGGCTGGCAGTTGATCGGCCACACCGACGCGGTGTTGTGGGACATCGACAGGGCCGAGCCGGCGCTGCTGATCCCGGGGATGTCAGTGCAGTTCAGGAACGTGTCATGACCACGACCACGTTGGAGATCCTGCGTACCGGTCCGCTGGCACTGGTCGAAGACCTGGGCCGACCAGGACTGGCCCACCTGGGTGTCGGCCGTTCCGGTGCCGCCGATCGCCGCTCCCACGCGCTGGCCAACCGGCTGGTGGCCAACCCGAGCGACCGCGCGACGATCGAGGTGACGTTCGGCGGGTTGACCGCCAGGGTCCGCGGCGGCGAAGTCGCGATCGCCGTCACCGGCGCCGACACGGATCCGGCCATCAACGGCGTCCCGTTCGGAATCAACAGCATCCACTACGCGCACGACGGCCAGGTGATCTCGCTCGGCGCTCCGCACACCGGCCTGCGAACCTATCTGGCGGTGCGCGGCGGTATCGACGTGACGCCGGTGCTCGGCTCCCGCAGCTACGACGTGATGTCGGCGATCGGCCCGCAGCCGCTGCAGCCCGGCGACGTGCTGCCGGTGGGCGAGCACACCGACGATTTCCCGGAGCTCGACCAGGCGCCGGTGGCGTCGTTGCACGAAGACCTGATCGAGCTGCGCGTGGTGCCCGGACCGCGCGACGACTGGCTCACCGACCCCGACGCACTCATCCACACCGACTGGGTGGCGTCGGACCGCATCGACCGGGTGGGCATGCGGCTGGGCGGCCGGCCGCTGCAGCACCGGTGGCCGGACCGGCAACTGCCGAGCGAGGGCGCCACCCGCGGGGCGATCCAGGTGCCACCGAACGGACTGCCGGTGATCCTGGGCCCCGACCATCCGGTCACCGGCGGATACCCCGTCGTGGGGGTGGTGGCGGACGACGACATCGACCGCCTAGCCCAGATCCGTCCCGGTCAGCACATCCGGATGCACTGGTCGAGGCCACGCCGACCGTGGTAGACCCACATCTGTGCGAACCCAGGTCCACACGGCCCGCCTGATCCACACCTGCGACCTCGACAACGAAACTCTGCACAGCGCGCGCGAGCTGCTGGCCGACGCGTTCGAGGGCAATTTCAGCGATGACGACTGGGAGCACGCGCTCGGTGGCATGCATGCGCTGGTGTACCACCACGGCGCGCTGATCGCGCACGCCGCCGTGGTGCAGCGTCGCCTGCTGTATCGGGGGGTGCCGTTGCGGACGGGTTACGTCGAGGGTGTCGCGGTCCGGGAGGACTGGCGCGGCCGGGGACTGGGCTCGGCGCTGATGAACGGCGCCGAGCAGGTCATCCGGGGCGCATACCAGCTGGGCGCACTCAGCCCGTCGGAGTCGGCACGGGAGCTGTATGCGGGCCGCGGCTGGCTGCAGTGGCGAGGTGCGACGTCGGTGCTGGCACCAAGCGGGCTGACCCGCACACCCGAGGATGACACCCGGGTGTTCGTGCTGCCGGTCACCGTCGACCTCGATACGGCGGCGGATCTAGTGTGTGACTGGCGATCTGGCGACGTATGGTGAGACACAAGAGTACGTTGGGAGGCGTGACAACGCCTGGCACATTCCGCCCCTCCCCCGAGATGTTCGACAAGCTCTACCGCGGCGAGCCAACCTTCGACGGAGTCCCGCCACCGGCCGGAATCCCTTGGGACATAGGGCAAGCTCAGCCGCGGCTGATGGAACTGGAAGCTCTGGGTGCCATCACCGGCGAGGTACTCGACATGGGATGCGGACTCGGCGACAATGCCATCTTCCTTGCGTCACGCGGACATTCGGTGACCGGACTGGACGCCTCGGCCGCCGCGATCGAACGCGCCGCTACCCGCGCGGCGCAGGCCGGGGTGCAGCTGACGTTCAGTGTCGCCGACGCCACCGACCTCACCGGCTACGACGGGCGGTTCGACACCGTGATCGACAGCGCGCTGTACCACTGCCTCGACGACAACGGGCGCCGGTCCTACGCCGCTGCCCTGCATCGCGTCACCCGTCCGGGTGCGCGTTTGCACCTGTTCTGTTTCTCGGACGGCAACGTCAACGGTGTGATCGCGCCGATGGGCGCGGTGCCCGAGGCGAACATCCGCGACACCCTGACCGCCAACAAATGGCGCATCACCTACCTGGGGCCCACCACGTACCTGGCCAACACCAGCGCGTTCGCCGGACGCGCCGACAACCTGCCGGAGCAGATGCGCCAACAGCTGCCGCCGGAGACCGTCGAACAGATGCGGAAGCTCGCCGAGCGGTACGCGGCCATCGT
>JAFARC010000034.1 GCA_019245755.1 Mycobacteriaceae bacterium
AGCTTCTGCACCGCCGCGAGGATCGCGAAGTCGTGGCAGCCGGGACACCAACGCACTTCCTGGTCGCTGGTGAAGTCCTTCTTGGTGAGCGGAAGCTGTGCGGTCACGCGACCTCCCGTCCGGTTTCGGTGTCACGGCGCGCGAGCGACTCGATCGCCTTGCGCACCTCGGCCACGTGGAACGGCTTGCCTTGCACCTTGTTGAGCCCCACCGATTCGAGCCCGAGCTGCCCACGCAGGTGAAAGCGGAGCTGGCCCAGGTTGAGCTCGGGGATGAGCACGTGGCGATAGCGCGCTGCGAGCTCGTTGATCCCGCTGGGCAGGGGGAAGATGTGCCGCAGGTGCAGGTGGCCCACCCGCAGGCCTCCCGCGCGCGCCTCGATGATCGCCTGCGTGATCGAGCCGTGTGACGAGCCCCAGCCGATCACGAGCACGTCACCCGAGGCGTCGAAGGCAGGCGCGATCGGCGGGTAGCCCGAGGCCAAGTGTGCCACCTTGTCGCTGCGCGTGTGCACCATGCGCTCGTGGTTGAGCGCGTCGTAGCTCACGTTGCCGCTCACGGCGTCCTTCTCGAGTCCGCCGATGCGGTGTTCGAGGCCCGGCGTGCCCGGCACCGCCCACGGGCGGGCCAGCGTGTCCGCGTCCCGCAGGTAGGGCAGGTACTGGCCGTCCTCACCGTTCGGTTCGGTCGCGAACTTCACCGTCAGGTCGGGCAGATCGTCGACGTTGGGGATCAGCCACGGCTCGGAGCCGTTGGCGATGTAGCCGTCGGACAGCAGCAGCACCGGGGTGCGATAGGTCAGCGCGATCCGGGTGGCCTCCAGTGCGGCGTCGAAGCAGTCCGCGGGCGACTGCGGTGCCACGATGGCGACCGGCGACTCGCCGTTGCGGCCGAACATCGCCTGCAGCAGGTCGGCCTGCTCGGTCTTGGTCGGCAGGCCGGTCGACGGTCCGCCGCGCTGCACGTCGATCACCAGCAGCGGCAGTTCGGTCATCACGCCGAGGCCGATCGCCTCCGACTTCAGCGAGATCCCCGGGCCGGACGTGCTCGTCACGCCGAGCGCACCGCCGTAGGACGCGCCGAGCGCGGCGCCGATGCCGGCGATCTCGTCCTCGGCCTGGAAGGTGATGACGTTGAAGTTCTTGTGCTTGGACAGCTCGTGCAGGATGTCCGACGCCGGGGTGATCGGGTAGCTGCCCAGCACAATCCGGGTGTCGGCCAGCTGACCGGCGACGATGATCCCGTACGCCAGCGCGGAGTTCCCCGAGATCTGCCGGTATTCGCCGGGCGCGAGCTTGGCCGGGGCGACCTCGTAGGTGGTGCCGAACGCCTCGGTGGTCTCGCCGTAGTTCCAGCCCGCCCGCAGCGCGAGCACGTTCGCCTCGGCCACGTCGGGTTTGCGGCCGAACTTTTCCCGGATGAAGGTTTCCTGGGGCTCGACTTCACGGCCGTACATCCAGCACAGCAGCCCGAGCGCGAACATGTTCTTGGCGCGCTGGCCGTCCTTCTTGGATGCGCCGATGCTTTCCACCGCGCCCAGCGTCAGGGTGGTCATCGGGATCGCGTGCACAAAGTAGTCGGACAGCTCGTCGCCGTCCATTGGGTTGCCGTCGTAGCCGACCTTGGCGAGGTTGCGTTTGGTGAATTCGTCGGAGTTGGCGATCACCACGCCGCCGCGTGGCAGGTCGCCGATGTTCGCCTTCAGCGCGGCCGGGTTCATCGCGACCAGCACGTCTGGCCGGTCGCCCGCGGTCAGGATGTCGTAGTCGGCGATCTGGATCTGAAACGACGACACGCCCGGCAGGGTGCCCTGCGGGGCGCGGATCTCGGCTGGGTAGTTCGGTTGTGTCGCAAGGTCGTTACCGAACAGTGCGGCCTCGGATGTGAAGCGGTCGCCGGTGAGCTGCATGCCGTCGCCGGAATCACCGGCGAACCGAATGACAACCTTTTCGAGTTTCTGTCGCCGTGGCACCCAGCCACCGACTGACCTGGCGCCGTTGCCGTTCGGGCCCACCACAAACCACCTTTCGGCTGTGCTACCCCCGCGCCGCCGCCGGCCCGGCGCGTCGCCGGAGCCGACGTCCGCAGAATTGATGTCACTGCTAGTACCGATTATGGCACTTTCTTAGTGATGGCCTGACCGACGCGCCCGCGACAGGCGCCGAACTTCGGGAAAACACCGAGGTCAACACCGTGACCCACATCGCCAACAGCGAAAGTGTGGTTTTCGTCACGTTTCCGCGGCGCCGAATTCTAAGGATGTGGCTGGCGTGTCGCTAGCACCTCAGGTGCGGCGGCGGCCCCTGGGCCGGAAGGCGTCCTTGACCTTCTCGGCGGCGTCCTTGAGGTGGCCGACGCGCTGGTCGTCGGCGCCTTGCGCCTCCAGCTGCCGGTCGCCGATGGCGCGCCCGATCGCCTCCTTGGTCTTGCCCGTCGCCCGCTGCAGCTTGTTCCTGGCCTTGTCTGTGCCGCTCATCGTCGCCCTCTCGTTTCACTTCCTGCTCGCTTGGGTTGCCGCCCTGGCGATCGGCGAAACAGCCACCGCGGCAGGCGACCGGCTCTGATCGCCGGGTTGAGCAAAGACAGGTAGCGAATACCTGCCCTGACGGTCCCGTCAAACCTATGCTCGGCTCATGGCCTGGAAGCTGCCGGTGCTGCGATTGAGCGTGCCCGGCTTCGCTCCATTGGCAACCGCGGCGCCGGCTCCGACGGCGATTTCGCCCGGCACGCTCGAATCGATGCGCGCGGCGTTGCGGCGTGTCCGCGCCCGCACCGCGACCTTGCCTGGTCTCGGGTTCGACGGCACCGGTTATCGGGTCGCGCTCACTTCACCGGTCGCACGCGCCATGCCGACGGTGATCGCCACCGTTGCGGTTGGCGCCTTCCCGACCGGGGTCGCGGTCAGCCCCGACGGCCGGCGCGTGTACGTGGTCAACAGCAGCGCCGACACGGTCTCGGTGCTCGACACCCGCGCCCGCGAGCCGATCACGACGATCGCCGTGGGCCACCGCCCGTACGGGATAGCGCTGCACCCGGACGGCTGCGTTGCCTACGTGGTCAGTGCCGCTGACAACGCGGTCTCGATCGTCGACACCGACGCGTGTGCGGTCGTCTCGACGATAGCCGTCGGTGAGGCGCCGTACGGGGCGGCGGTCAGCCCGGACGGTGACCGGGTGTATGTCACCAACCAGGGCGACGACTCTGTGTCGGTGATCAACACGGCGACCGCCACGGTCATCGCGACCCTCGACGTCGGCGCGGGCCCGACCGGCGTCGCGGTCACCCCGGACGGTCGCCACATCTGCGTGGCTAACAACGATGCACATTCGCTGTGGGTGATCGACACCGCCGCGCAGTCGGTCACCGCCGACATCCCGGTGGGAAAGCACCCGGCGCAGGTGGCCGTCACGCCGGACGGCGCGCAGGCCTTCGTCACCAACGCCTCGGGCGGTTCGGTCTCGATCGTCGATCTGGCCAGCGGCGCAATCGAGGAGAACATCCTGGTCGGCGCGCACCCGATCGGCGTGGCGATCAGTCCCGACGGGACGCTGGCATATGTCACCGCGCTGGACGCCGCCCGGGTAACGGGCGCTGTGAGGATCCTCGGTGTCGCCTCGGGCACCGTCACAACGCTTTCCGCCGGAGCGCCCTACGGTGTCGCCGTTTCCCCCGGCGGTGATCGTGTCTACGTGACGGACTTCGTCGCGCGGGCCGTGTCGGTGATCTCGGTGGGTGAGCCCGGTATCGAAGGTACCGTGGCGAACCCGGGGACGGCGCCGCACAGATATCTGCCCGTCGACGGACCGCGACGGTCTCGGCTCCACCACGACGTCCGCCGCATCCCGCTGGACCGCTCGGCGTCCGCGGTAACCGCCGATCCCGAATCGGGCCGAGCCTTCGTCGTTCGCAGCAACGACGGATGCGTCGACGTGATCGAGCGATCCGGCCACACCGTCACCGTCCCGGTGGGCAGCTACCCCTCGGCGCTGGCGCGCAACCACGACGGGACCCGCGCGTACGTCACGAACCACCACGACGGCTCGGTGTCGGTGATAGACACCGCGCCGGCCAGTCCATCGGGCAACACCGTCGTGGCCACGCTCCACGTCGGCGGAGCGTGGTCGACCGGCGTGATTCTCAGTCGCGACGGCGCCCGCGGGTACGCCGTCAACGACACCGACGCCTGCCTGTCGGTGATCGACACGGCCGGCGGCAGCGCCACCCGCGACACCGTGATCGGCCGGATCGACCTTCGGCAGCCACCGGCGGCGCTTGGGTTGAGCCCCAACGGCAGGTGGATCTACACCATCAACCATTTCGACGACGTCGTGTGGGCGGTCCACACCGTCACGAACACGGTCGCGGCGATCCCGGTCCCCGGTTACCCGTACCGGCTTTCGTTCAGCCCCAACGGGTTACGTGTCTACGCCAGCCTCACCGCCAGCGGATCGCTGAGCGTCATCGACACCGACCCGGCCAGCCGCACGTATCAC
Organism: Mycobacteriaceae bacterium; assembly: GCA_019245755.1. Taxonomy (GTDB): domain Bacteria; phylum Actinomycetota; class Actinomycetes; order Mycobacteriales; family Mycobacteriaceae; genus Mycobacterium. The sequence continues at coordinate 4,494 of JAFARC010000034.1, forward strand.
CGGGTGATCGGGCGGTTGCGGCTCGGCGGCCATGTGCCCGATCCGGTGTTCACGATCGCGGGGGCGCGTGCCTACGTACCGAAGTTCGCCGCCGATTCCGTCTCGATCATCGACACCGCAACCAGCATGGTGAAAAGCATCGCGGTGGGCCACTACCCGTGGGACGTCGCAGTGAGTCCGGACGGGCGTCGCGCGTACATCGTCAATTTCTTGGAGAACTCGGTGTCGATCGTCGATTCGGCGTCGGACTCCGTGACCGGTACCGTCGCCGTCGGCACCCACCCGTGCCGGATCGCGCTCAGCGCCGACGGCACCCGCGCGGTGGTGGTCAACAACCGGGACGACTCGGTGTCGGTGATCGACACCGCCACCGCTGCGGTCGGTACCACAGTTGCGGTGGGCCGCAATCCGTTTGATGTGACGCTCAGCCGGGACGGCGCGCGCGCATGCGTGCAGCACCGAGACGGCCTCTCGCTGATGTCCCTTTGAGCAAGCGGCAGCATGGGAAACCTGAGGCAATTGTCGCTGTGGCTGCCCGTCGCCCTCGCCTTGACGACCGCCGGCTGCGGTCCCGGGCACCCTGGAGCGCCGCCCATTCCGACGACGACCGGCTACACGCCGCCGGGCGTTCCGACGGAGGGTACCCGCCCGCCGGCCGGCAAACTGCCACCGGCCGCCGAGCCACAGTCGGCGCCCCCGCAGGCGGCCCAGGTCCCCGGGCGCATCATCGGGGTCGGCGACTCACCGGAGGGTGTCGCCGTGGACGCCGTCACCCGCACCGTCGCCGTGGCCAAGCGCAACCCGAACGAACTCGTGCTGCTCAACGCCGACACCGTCGCGATCACCGGCCGCACGCCACTGCCGGGGTTCACCCGGCACCTCGAGCTGGCCGCTCCGGGCGGCCCGGTTCTCGTGCCGATGGAAAGCGCGAACGCGCTGATCCGCGTCGATCTCCCGGGCGGCCGTTCGGGACCGCAGATCGTCACCGGCACCGTGCCGCACGACGCCGCGCAGGCGCAGAACGGCACCGTCTTCGTCACCAATGAGCTCGGCGGCACCGTGGCGGCCATCCGCGGTGACCGGGTCGTGAAGGTGTTCACCGACGTTGTTCAGCCGGCGGGGACGGCGGCGGTCGGCCTGTCGGTGGGTGTGCTCGACGTCCGCACGAACGATCTGACCACTTACGACGCCGCCGCGCTGATGATCACCGGTTCGACGCCGGCCGGCCAGGGACCCACTCACCTGGTGGCCGACAAGCACGGCCGGATGATCGCCGCCGATACCCGCGCAAACACCGTAAGGGTCTTCTCGCCCCTGCCGACGCCCCACGAGATCGCCAGCGTCCCGCAGCCGGACGGACCGTATGGCGTGGCGTATGACCCGGCGCGCGACCGGCTGTGGGTCGCGTCATCGGGCAGCAATCAGGTCGTCGGCTACGACATGACTCAAGCGACGCCGCGTGCGGTTGCGCGGATCACCACCGTGCAGAACCCATATACGCTCGGCGTGGACGCCACCACCGGCCGGCTGTTCATCGCGGGCGTCACCGGTGGCGTGCTGCAGGTTGTCGACGGCCCACCTTAGATTGACGTTATGCCGATGGAGACACCGTGGGTCGTTTGACGACACGGCGCCCGGCCCGCCGGGTGACCCCGCGCGCCACCGTCAGCCGGCCCGAGACGTTGGCGGTGGAAGAGCCGCTGGAAATCCGGGTCAACGGCGCGCCGGTCACGGTCACCATGCGCACACCCGGCTCGGATGTCGAACTGGCCCAGGGGTTTCTGCTCACCGAGGGAGTGATCGGGCACCGCTCCGACGTCGTCACCGTGCGCTACTGCCGGGGTGCCGGACCGGACGCAACCCACACCTACAACGTGCTCGACGTGACGTTGGCACCCCACGTTGCGGCGCCCGATGTCGACGTGACCCGCAATTTCTACTCGACCTCGTCGTGCGGGGTGTGCGGCAAGGCCTCGCTCGATGCGGTGCGCCTGATCAGTCGCTTCTGTCCCGGCGACGACCCCGCCGGCACCACCGTCGCCACGCTGAGCGCGATGCCGGGTCAACTGCGCTCGGCGCAGAAGGTTTTCGCCAGCACCGGCGGCTTGCACGGCGCTGCGTTGTTCCGCGCCGACGGCACGATGCTGGCCGTGCGTGAGGACATCGGGCGGCACAACGCGGTCGACAAGGTCATCGGCTGGGCCCTGGAGAACGACAAGATCCCGGTCCGGGGCACCGTGCTGCTAGTCAGCGGGCGTGCGTCGTTCGAGCTGACGCAGAAAGCCGTGATGGCCGGGATTCCGGTGCTGGCCGCGGTGTCGGCGCCGTCGTCACTGGCCGTGGACCTGGCCGCCGAGTCTGGCCTGACCCTGGTCGCGTTCCTGCGCGGGGACTCGATGAACGTCTACACCCGTCCCGACCGGGTCGGGCGGTAGGCCAACTAGGCGCTCTTGTCGCGGCGCTCGGTGCGCTGCGGCTTGCGCGGCACGATCGTCGGCAGCACGTTGTCCTGCACGGTTTCCTTGGTGACGACGACCTTGGCGACGTCGTCACGGCTGGGGATGTCGTACATCACCGGCAGCAGGACTTCCTCCATGATCGCCCGTAGTCCCCGCGCGCCGGTGCCGCGGTGAATGGCTTGGTCGGCGATGGCTTCCAGCGCATCCTGGGTGAACTCGAGCTCCACGCCGTCCATCTCGAACAGCCGGGTGTACTGCTTGACCAAGGCGTTCTTCGGTTCCGAAAGGATCCGTACCAGCGAGTCCTTGTCCAGGTTGGTCACCGACGCGACGACGGGCAGCCTGCCGATGAACTCCGGGATGAGCCCGTACTTGATCAGGTCCTCGGGCATCACCTCGGCGAAGTGATCCTGGGTGTCGATCTCGGCCTTGGAGCGCACCTCCGCGCCGAAACCCAGCCCGCGCTTGCCCACCCGGTCGGAGACGATCTTCTCCAGGCCCGCGAACGCGCCCGCCACGATGAACAGCACGTTGGTGGTGTCGATCTGGATGAACTCCTGATGCGGATGCTTGCGGCCGCCCTGCGGCGGCACCGAGGCCTGGGTGCCCTCCAGGATCTTCAGCAGCGCCTGCTGCACACCTTCGCCGGACACGTCGCGGGTGATCGACGGGTTCTCGCTCTTGCGGGCGATCTTGTCGACCTCATCGATGTAGATGATTCCGGTCTCGGCGCGCTTGACGTCGTAGTCGGCGGCCTGGATCAGCTTGAGCAGGATGTTCTCCACGTCCTCGCCGACGTAGCCGGCCTCGGTCAGCGCGGTGGCGTCGGCGATCGCGAACGGCACGTTGAGCATCTTGGCCAGGGTCTGGGCCAGATACGTCTTGCCGCAGCCGGTGGGGCCCAGCATCAGGATGTTCGACTTGGCCAACTCGACCGGCTCGGATCGTGAGTCGCGGGTCTTCTCGCCGGCCTGGATGCGCTTGTAGTGGTTGTACACCGCGACGGCGAGTGTGCGTTTGGCGTTGTCCTGACCGATCACATAGCTTTCCAGGAACTCACGGATCTCGGCCGGCTTGGGAAGTTCGTCGAGTTTGACGTCGTCGGCGTCGGCGAGTTCCTCTTCGATGATCTCGTTGCACAGATCGATGCATTCGTCGCAGATGTAGACGCCGGGGCCCGCGATGAGCTTCTTGACCTGCTTTTGGCTCTTGCCACAGAACGAGCACTTCAGCAGGTCACCGCCGTCTCCGATGCGCGCCATGGTGATCGGTTCCCACTTCCTGTTCGCGGTCGATCTCAGCTGATATGAACGATTGTGCCGGACGTACTTCCCGACGCTACCCGCTTGATCGGTCAGCGGGCGACCGATAGCAGCGAATCGCGTCAGTGGTATTTCCGGCCGTGGCTTGCAGCCGCGCTGTGTGTGAACATATCGCTTGCCCGGGCCCGCGGCGGCATGGAGCGCCCGACCGTGTCCTTGGCGTGTCGTCGCCGTTACTGGACCGAGAGGCGCCCGCGGCAACCGGCCCTACAGTGGGCTGGTGGGGTTCGCCGCGCCCGCCGATACCGTGCTGATCAGCGATGGCGGCCTGGCCACCGAGCTCCAGGCCCGGGGCCACGATATCTCCGACGCGCTGTGGTCGGCCCGGTTGCTGGTCGACGCCCCGCAGGAGATCGTGGCGGTTCACCACGAGTTTTTCCGGGCCGGGGCGGCCATCGCGACGACGGCCAGCTATCAGGCCTCGTTCGACGGGTTCGCCGCCCGCGGCTTCGGCCGCGCCGACGCGGCCGCGCTACTGCGGCGCAGCGTGGAGCTGGCTCGCATCGCCGGCGCCGAGGTCGGCGGCGAGCCCAGATGGGTCGCCGCGTCGATCGGGCCCTATGGTGCCGCGCTCGCCGACGGCTCCGAATACCGCGGCCGGTACGGGCTCAGCGTTGCCGAGCTGGCGGCCTGGCACCGTCCGCGGCTGGAGGTGCTGGCGGGCGCGCAGCCGGATGTGCTGGCCCTGGAGACGGTGCCCGACATCGACGAGGCCGAGGCGCTGGTGGGGCTGGTTCGGCGGGTCGGCGTGCCGGCCTGGCTGAGCTACACGATCGACGGCTCACACACCCGCGCCGGGCAGTCGCTCGCCGACGCGTTCGCGGTGGCCGCGGGGGTACCCGAAATCGTGGCGGTCGGCGTGAACTGCTGCGCGCCCGGCGACGTGCTGAGCGCGATCGAGCTGGCCCGAACCGTCACCGGAAAGCCGGTGATCGTCTACCCCAACAGCGGCCAACGGTGGGACTCCGGTTCGCGGGCCTGGGTGGGGCCGCCGCTGTTCTCGGCCCAGCTTGTCCCGCGCTGGGCGGCCGCGGGCGCGCGCATCGTCGGCGGGTGCTGTTGCGTGCGGCCGGCCGACATCGCGAAGGTGGCACGCGCAACTCGGCCGGCCCCCGCGTAGGCGGGAATCAGGCGGTCTGCGCCGACAGTTTCCGGTACTCCAGCACCGTGTCGATGATGCCGTAGTCCTTGGCTTCCTCGGCGGTCAGGATCTTGTCGCGGTCGGTGTCCTTGCGTATCGTCGCCGCGTCCTTGCCGGTGTGGTGGGCCAGCGTGGTCTCCATCAGCGTCCGCATCCGCTCGATCTCGGCGGCCTGAATCTCCAGGTCGGAGAACTGGCCCTGGATCACCCCGGCGAGCGCCGGCTGGTGGATCAGGACACGGGCGTTGGGCAGCGCCATCCGCTTGCCCGGCGTACCGGCGGCCAGCAGCACCGCGGCGGCTGATGCCGCCTGGCCCAGGCACACGGTCTGGATGTCGGCGCGCACGTACTGCATCGTGTCGTAGATCGCCATCAGCGAGGTGAACGAGCCGCCGGGCGAGTTGATGTACATGGTGATGTCGCGGTCGGGATCCAGCGACTCCAGCACCAGCAGCTGCGCCATGATGTCGTTCGCCGACGCGTCGTCGACTTGGACGCCCAGGAAGATGATGCGTTCCTCGAACAGCTTGTTGTACGGATTGGATTCCTTGAGTCCGAAGCTGGAGTGCTCGATGAAGGACGGCAGGATGTAGCGCGCCTGCGGCTGGATCGGCGCGTCGGGGTGACTAGACAGGTGACTAGACAGGTGACTAGACATTGGAAACTCCGTTGATCTCGGCGCGGGCGATGATGCGGTCCACGAAGCCGTAGTCCAGCGCCTCTTCGGCGGTAAACCACCTGTCGCGGTCGGAGTCGGCGACTATCCGCTCCACCGGCTGGCCGGTGAACTCGGCGTTGAGCCGGAACATCTCCTTCTTGATCACCGCGAACTGTTCGGCCTGGATCGCGATGTCGGCGGCGCTGCCGGTGACGCCGCCGAGGGGCTGGTGCATCAGGATGCGGGCGTGCGGGAGGGCAAACCGCTTGCCCTTGGTGCCTGCCGCCAGCAGGAACTGGCCCATGGAGGCAGCCATTCCCATCGCGTAGGTTGCGACGTCGCAGGGCGCCAGCACCATCGTGTCGTAGATGGCCATGCCGGAGCTGATCGAGCCGCCGGGCGAGTTGATGTACAGCGAGATGTCCTTGGTGGGGTCCTCGGCGGCCAACAACAGGATCTGCGCGCAGAGCCGGTTGGCGACATCGTCGTCGACCTGCGAGCCGAGGAAGATGATGCGCTCGGCGAGCAACCGCTCGTAGACCGAGTCGACAAGGTTGAGCCCCGGCGCGCTCGAACGCATGTGGGTCACGAGTGATACCTGCTTTCTCGACGATGGATATTCACCGACACTAACCAACCGGCCGACTCACGCACTCCCGACAGCGTGCGCGTTCGCTCACAGCGTCACTGCCTGTCCTCCGTGCCGTCCGCCGCGTCCGCTTCTTCGTCGCCTGGCTCCTCCGCCTCGCCCGCGGCCTCGTCCCGGTCGGAAGCCTCCGGCCGGACGCCGAAGAACTCCTCGGTGTCGACCGGATTGCCCTGGGTGTCGGTGACCCTCGCGCCCCGCACCACCGCGGCGAGCGCCTTGCCGCGGCGGATGTCGGCGAACATCGCGGCCAGCTGGTTGTTCTCTTGCAGGAACTGCAACAGCTGCTGCGGCTCGACGCCGTACTGACGCGACTGCAGCACCAGCCGCTCGGTGACATCGTCCTGGGCGACCGCGACGTTGAGGTCGTCGGCGATCGCGTCGACGAGCAGCTCCGTCTTGACGGCGCGCTCCGCGTTCTCGCGGTTCTCGGCGTCGAACTCCTCGCGGCTGCTGCCCTGCCCGGCCAGCGCCTCGGCGAACTTGTCCTCGTCGTGGTCGAGGCCGTGAATCGCCTGGTGCCTGGTCTGGTCGACCTGTGCTTGCACGATCGCCTCCGGCAGCGGGACCTCGGTCTGCTCCAGCAGCGTCTCCAGCGCCTTGTCGCGGATCTGCTCGGCCTGCTGGACCCGCTTGCGACCACGCAGCTGGTCGGCGAGGCTGGTCTTCAGCTCGTCGATGGTGTCGAACTCGCTTGCCAGCTGGGCGAACTCGTCGTCCAGCTGGGGCAGCTCGCGCTCCTTGACCGAGCCGACCGTCACCCTCACCTGGGCCTCCTGCCCACTGTGCGGGCCGGCGACCAGCTTGCTGGTGAACACCCGGCTCTCCCCCGCGGACAGCCCGACGATGGCCTCGTCGAGGCCCTCGATCAGTTGATCGGAGCCGACCTCGTGGGACATGCCTTCGGTCGCGGCCTCGGGCACTGCTTCGCCGTCGACGGTGGCGGTCAGGTCGATGGACACGAAGTCGCCGTTCTGAGCCGGACGCTCCACCCCGGTCAACGTGCCGAACCGGGCCCGCAGGTTAGCCAACTCGGCGTCGACTTCCTCGTCGCTGACCTCGATCGGGTCGACGGTGATCGTCAGCGCGCTCAGCTCAGGCAGCGTGATGTCCGGGCGGACGTCCACCTCGGCGGTGAAGGTCAGCTCGTCGCCGTCCTCGATCTTGGTGATCTCGATGTCCGGCTGACCGATTGGCCGCACCTCCGACGTCGAGACCGCCTCGCTGTAGCGGCTGGGCAGCGCGTCGTTGACGACCTGTTCGAGAACCGCGCCGCGGCCGATGCGGGCCTCGAGCAGCTTGGCCGGCGCCTTGCCGGGCCGGAACCCGGGCAGCCGGACCTGCTGGGCCAGCTGCTTGTAGACGCGGTCGAAGTCGGGCTGCAGTTCGGTGAACGGCACCTCCACGTTGATGCGAACCCTGGTCGGGCTGAGCTGCTCGACGGTGCTCTTCACGTCAGTAACTCCTCGGTTCGGTCGATGTCTGTTGTCGGGGTGACAGGATTTGAACCTGCGGCCTTCCGCTCCCAAAGCGGATGCGCTACCAAGCTGCGCTACACCCCGTGTCTGCCTGCCGCTTTCCTCGCCTAGGCGCCGACGCGATACTACGGCCTGGCGTGGAGATGGCCTCAATTGGATTTCTTCGATTGGCTCGCGCCGGACCCGGACCGTACAGTCGCCCTCGTGCTGTACGCGCGGGCGTAGCTCAGTGGCAGAGCCCTAGTCTTCCAAACTAGATACGCGGGTTCGATTCCCGTCGCCCGCTCAGTGTTGGGATGTCACTTCGCCAGGAGGGTTGTTGAGCGGCATCTCAGAATTGAACATCGACGGCGTGTGCGCATCCGGCTTCGAACGGGTGCGCACCGCCTTCGTGGCCAACTTCACCGAACGCGATGAGGTCGGTGCCGCGGTTGCGGTGTGGGTCGACGGCGAGTTGGTCGTCAACCTGTGGGGCGGCTGGGCCGACGGTTCCCGCCGCCGGCCCTGGCGCGAGGACTCGCTGGCCAGCGTCTTCTCCGGATCCAAGGGGCTGACCAGCACCTGCGTGCACCTGCTCGCCGACCGCGGCGAGATCGACCTGCATGCCCCGGTCGCGGCGTACTGGCCGGAGTTCGGGCGCGCCGGGAAGGAGGCGATCACGATCGCCACGGTCATGAGCCACCGCTCCGGGGTGATCGGACCGCGTATCAGGATGGCGCCCGAGGAAGCACTGGACTGGGACCACGTGTGCCGGCAGCTGGCCGCCGCGGAGCCCTGGTGGGCGCCGGACACCGCCCAGGGTTACCACATGGTGACGTTCGGCTTCATTCTCGGCGAGGTGGTGCGGCGGGTCACCGGCCGCACCATCGGCCAGTTCCTGCGCACCGAGATCGCCGAACCGCTGGGCATCGATGTTCACCTCGGCTTGCCGCGCTCCGAGCACCACCGCTGCGCGGAAATGGTCAACAAGCCGCACATCCGCGACGTGCTGGCCGCCGGCGAGGCCCCGGGTTACCCGACGTCGCTGTCCGAGCACCCGATGGCCGGGCTGTCGATCGCGATGGGCTTCGTGCCCGACGACGAGGTCGGTTCCACCACCATCGACCTGTGGCGATCCGCGGAGTTCCCGGCCACCAACTGCCACGTGTCGGCGCTGGGGATGGCCACGTTCTACAACGCGCTGGCCCAGGAGAAGTTGCTCACCCGTGCGCACATGGAGCAGGTGCGGGTGTCGCAGGGCGGCTACGACGTCGACGTGGTGCTCGGCCCGCGGGTGGCCGACCACGGATGGGGCCTGGGCTACATGCTCAACCAGCGCCGGGTCACCGGGCCTAATCCGCACACCTTCGGCCACGGCGGCTCGGGCGGATCGTTCGCGTTCGTCGACCTGGAGCACCGCATCGGCTACTCGTACGTGATGAACAACTTCGACGCGACGAAGTGCCATGCCGACCCGCGTAGCGTCGCGCTGTCCGACGAGGTCTACGCCGCCCTGGGCGTCACCGCGGGCTGATTGCGGCCCGGTTCCCACGGCGGTCGATCGGTACGCTGGACGCCGTGAGCGCAGTGCTGTTGGTCCTGGTCGTCGTGGTCGCCGTGGGCATTGTGCTTGCCGTGGTCGGCTCGTCACGGGCCTCGGGGAATCGGGCCGCGGCGTCGCTGGCCGACGCCAAAGCCGACGCGCGCCGCGCCATCGACCGCCTGGGCGGGCAGGTGTTCAACCTGGCCGGCACCGACGACGCGTCCAAGCAGGCGCTCGCCGACGCGTCGGAGCGGTACACGGCGGCTTCGTCACAGATCGAGCAGGCGTCTTCGGTGCGCCAGGCACAGTTGGCGAAGCAAAGCGCGATGGAAGGCCTCTACTACGCGCGGGCGGCGCGTAGCGCCATGGGGATGGATCCGGGGCCGGAACTGGAGTCGCTGGCCGGCCAGCGATCCGCGGGCGCGGTCACCGAGGACCGGCGGGTGCAGGTCGAAGGCCGCCAGATCGAGGCGTCAGCGTCGCCGTCGCAGCGCACCCCCAACTACTTCCCGGGTGGGCAGGTGGCCGGCCGGCCAGTGCCCGCCGGCTGGTATTCGGAGCCGTGGTGGAAGCCGGCCCTGATCGGCGGGGCGTGGGGCATCGGCTCGGCGCTGCTGTTCGACGCGCTGTTCTCCGGCATGCACGGGGTCGGCTACGGCGCCGGCGGCTTCGAGAACGGCTACGGGCAGGGTTTCGACAGCGGCTATGACGACGGGTTCGACACCGGGCAGGCACCGGATTCCGGCGGCTGGGACGCCGGCGGCTGGGGCGACTTCGGCGGCAGCGACTTCGGCGGCGGCGGAGACTTCTGAGGCCGTCAGGTCTGGCAGGTCGGGCACCAGAACACGTTGCGGCCCTCCAGCACCGCGGTGAGCACCGTGGTGCCGCATACCCGGCACGGCTCACCGGCGCGCCGGTAGACGTACGTGCGGGGCCGGCCCGGCGCGTACGACGGCGCGCCGTGGTCGTGCTCGGGTCGCACCGCCAGGATCTTGCCGCGACGCAAACCGATCCGCATCAGCTCCACCAGGTCCGCCCAGGCCGCGTCGAACTCGTCGGTGCTCGCGTCGGTACCGGGTCGGTACGGGTCGATGTGGTGGCGGAACAACAGCTCGCTGCGGTACACGTTGCCGACCCCGGCGATCACCGCCTGATCCATCAGCAGCGCGCCGATCGGCCTGCGCGACTTGCTGATCCGTGCCCAGGCCAACCCCGGATCGGAGTCGCGGCGCAACGGGTCGGGCCCGAGCCGGGCGAGCACGGTGTCGACCTGCGCCTCGTCGATCACCTCGCACGCGGTGGGGCCGCGCAGGTCCGTGCCGAACCGTTCGCCGACCATCCGCATCCGCACCTGCCCCACCGGCAGCGGCGGCTCGGCCGCCATCGGCCACTCGGTAAATGTTCCGTACAGGCCGAGGTGGACGTGCACGCTCAGCCCGCCGTCGTAATCGTGGAACAGGTGCTTGCCCCACGCGGTGGCTTTGTGCAGCACGCGCCCGTTGATCGCGGCGGCGCCGTCGGCGAAGCGGCCCTGCGGGCTGGACACTGCGACCGGGTTGCCGCCGTAGCGCCGTTGGTGCAGCCGGGCCAGCCGGTGCACGGTATGGCCTTCCGGCACCGCTACCCGCCCGGCACCGGCGGTGGTTGGTGGGTGCGTTCGTATTCGCTGAGAATGTCGATACGGCGTTGGTGGCGTTCGGCTTTCGACCACGCCGTGGACAGGAACACGTCGATGATGGCCAGTGCCTCGTCGGTGCTGTGCATCCGCGCCCCGATGCCAACCACCTGCGCGTTGTTGTGCTCGCGCGCCAGCCCCGCGGTTTCGGCGTTCCACGCCAGCGCGCATCGCACGCCCGGCACCTTGTTGGCGGCGATCTGCTCACCGTTGCCCGACCCGCCGATCACGACACCGAGGCTGCCGGGATCCCCGACCGTGCGCAGCGCGGCGGCGATGCAGAACGGCGGGTAGTCGTCGTCGGCGTCGTAGCTGTAGGCGCCGCAGTCGATCGGCTCGTGTCCGCTGTCCCTGAGGTGTGAGATCACGGCCTGCTTCAGTTCGAATCCGGCGTGGTCGGAGCCGAGGTACACGCGCATGGCCGTCATTGTGTCAGAGCACCGTCGCGGGCGACTGACAGCGCGGGCAGCGCGGTCGAACCGACGCCAAACGCAACCGACCAGCCCGGCGTGTCTTCGCCGCCAGTTAGTGCCGCCAGTTAAGTGTCGGCGACGCCTCCCCGGCGATCCACCGCGCCGAGCGAACGCGCGAACAGCAGATAGCACCCCGAGGCGACCAGAAAGCCGACGAAGAACGTGATGTCGCCCAGCGGCGGGAATGTCCGGGCCAGCAAGCCGACGAACCTCTGCTGATTGGAGAACATCAGCACCAACACCACCAGCCCGATCAGAAACGCCGCCGGGCCGGGCCGGTTGGTGTATGAGCGGTTGTACACAATGCCGCCCAGGGTCTGACCGCGCCGCAGGTATTGGTCGGCAAACATCACCCCCAGCCACGGCCCGATCCAGTAGGCGATGATCAGCAGGAAATCCTGGTAGCTGGCTGCGGCGTCGGCCAGCGCCCACCACGCCACCAGAAACCCGGCGACACCGAAGAACAACGTGACGAACGCCCGCGCCAGGTGATGCGGCAGCCGCACTCCGATTGTCACGAAAGCCATTGCCCCGGAGTAGACGTTGAGCGAGTTGGCGGCGATCGCGCCGATCGCGATCGCCGCCAGCGTCGCCTTGGCCAGGGGCGACGACAGCTGGCTGGTGAACGCGGCGGTCGGGTTGGTGGTGCCGCTGGGACCGGTGGTCACCGAGGCGGCGCCGACGACCTCGAGCAGCACGCAGGACAGGAACAGGCCGGCGGCGGCGAAGAAACCGGTGCGCACGGTCGACACCGTCGACGGCAGGTAGCGGGTGTAGTCGGCGGCGTACGGGGTCCAGCCTGCGGCGTAGCCGAACGCGGTGCCGACGGTGAGCAGGAAGCCGCCCAGTCCTGCGGCGCCGTCGGCCGGCGGCGGGGCGCCCGGGTCGGCTTTGACCACAATCACCACCGACGCGACCGCGAAGACCACCGCCAGCACCGGGAAAGCGCACCGTTCGAAGGCCTGCACGAGGTTGTGCCCGAAGAACCCGAACACCGTCTGCACCAGCACGACCGCGATCAGCGACGGCAGTGGGCCGATCCGCAACAACGTGCTCAACGCGAACGCGCCGCTGACACTGTTGGTCGCGAACCAACCCACGCCCGCGGTGATGGACATCAGCCCCGCCGGCACCGCGTTGCCGCGGTAGCCGAAGGCCGACCGGCCCAGCACCATCTGCGGGACGCCGTGCACGGGTCCGCGCGCCGAAAGCACCCAGTGTGCGGCGGCGCCCAACGCGGTGCCGATCACGATCCCGACGGTGGCCTGCCAGAAGTTCATGCCGTAGGCGCCGACCGCGAGCACGCCGACGAAGATCGTCGCAAACTCCAGGTTGGGCGAGGTCCACGTCCAGAACAGCTGGCGCGGTCGTCCGTGCCGGTCCGCGTCGGCGATCGCTTCGTTTCCCCCGGGTTCGACGGCGACGATGCGATCGCGGTACCCGCCCCCGGCGACGGCCGCGACTGTCATGCCAGAACTGTTACCCGAAGCGCCGGGCCGGGCAACCGCAGCGCGACTCAGTCGAATTGCGGCGGCTCGGTACGGGTGCGCTTGAGCTCCCAGAAGTGCGGGTATGACGCGAACGTCACCGAGGCGTCCCACAGCTTGCCGGCGTCTTCGCCGCGCGGGATGCGTGACAGTACCGGGCCGAAGAACGCTACCCCGTTGACGTGGATGGTGGGGGTGCCGACGTCCTCGCCGACGGCGTCCATCCCGGCGTGGTGGCTCTTGCGCAGCGCTTCGTCGTAGCGGTCGGTGGTCGCGGCCTCGGCGAGCTCGGCGGGCAGCCCCACCTCGTCGAGCGCTTCCCGGATGACCACATCGAGTTCCTTGTTGCCTTGGTTGTGGATGCGCGTGCCCATCGCCGTGTACAGCGGGGCCAGCACCTCCGAACCCTTGGCCTGCTCGGCGGCGATCGCCACCCGCACCGGGCCCCACGCTCGGGTCATCGCCTCCCGGTACTCCTCGGGCATCTCCTTGTTCTCGTTGAGCACCGCCAGGCTCATCACGTGGAAGTTGGCCGCGATGTCGCGGACCTTTTCCACCTCGAGGATCCAGCGCGACGTGATCCAGCACCACGGGCACAGCGGGTCGAACCAGAAATCGGCGACATTCTTCTCGGGCATCGACAGTCCTCTCCAAAACGTTGCGGTCAGGGCTTCCCTTGATCGCAACGGCGGCGACGGGTCGGCTAATCCCGATCGCTATAGGTTGATTGCATGGCACTTCCGAACCTAACCCGCGATCAGGCCATCGAGCGTGCCGCGCTGGTGACCGTGGACAACTACCACATCGAGCTGGACCTGACCGACGGCGACGGGGCGCCGGGCGACCGGACGTTCCGCTCGAAGACCACTGTCACGTTCGACGCGCTGGCCGGCGCCGACACCGTGCTGGACCTGGCCGCCGACACGGTGCGCACCGCGACGCTCAACGGCCTGTTGATCGACGTGTCGGCGTATGACGAGGCCACCGGTATCCCGCTGACCGGCCTCGCCAAGCACAACGTGGTCGTGGTGGAGGCCCTGTGCCGTTACTCGAACACCGGCGAGGGCCTGCATCGGTTCGTCGACCCCGTCGACGACGAGGTGTATCTGTATTCGCAGTTCGAAACCGCCGATGCCAAGCGGATGTTCGCCTGCTTCGACCAGCCCGACCTCAAGGCCGGCTTCGATCTGACCGTCACCGCGCCGGCCCACTGGACGGTGGTGTCCAACGGTGCACTCGGCGCCAGCCGTGCCGACGGTGCCACCACGACCCACACGTTTGTCACCACGCCGCGGATGAGCACCTACCTGGTGGCGTTGATCGCCGGTCCGTACACCGGCTGGCACGACATGCACCGCGATGAGCACGGCGAGATTCCGCTGGGGCTGTACTGCCGGACCTCGCTGGCCAAGTTCATGGACGCCGATCGGCTTTTCATGCAGACCAAGCAGGGTTTCGGCTTCTACCATCGCCAGTTCGGCGTGCCGTACGCGTTCGGGAAGTACGACCAGTTGTTCGTGCCGGAGTTCAACGCGGGCGCGATGGAAAACGCCGGGGCCGTCACCTTTTTGGAGGATTACGTCTTTCGGAGCAAGGTGACGCGCGCGTCCTACGAGCGGCGGGCGGAGACGGTGCTTCACGAGATGGCGCACATGTGGTTCGGTGACCTCGTCACGATGCGGTGGTGGGACGATTTGTGGCTCAACGAGTCGTTCGCGACGTTCGCGTCGGTGTTGTGCCTGGCCGAGGCCACCGAGTTCACCGAGGCGTGGACGACGTTCGCCAACGCCGAGAAGTCGTGGGCCTACCGCCAGGACCAGTTGCCGTCGACGCACCCGGTGGCCGCCGATATTCCCGACCTGGCCGCCGTCGAGGTCAACTTCGACGGGATCACCTACGCCAAGGGCGCCAGCGTGCTCAAGCAACTGGTGGCCTACGTCGGGCTGGAGAACTTCCTGGCCGGGCTGCGTGACTACTTCCGCGTCCACGCGTTCGACAACGCCACCTTCGGCGATCTGCTGAGCGCACTGGAGAACGCGTCGGGCCGTGACCTGTCCGACTGGGGCGATCAGTGGCTGAGGACCACCGGCCTCAACACCCTGCGCGCCGATTTCGACCTCGACGACGAGGACCGGTTCACCCGGTTCGCGATCCGGCAGAGCGGTGCCCGGCCCGGCGCCGGCGAGACACGGGTGCACCGGCTGGCCGTCGGCATCTACGACGAGACGTCGGGCAAGTTGGTCCGCGCGCACCGCGCGGAACTCGACATCGCCGGCGAACTGACCGATGTGCCGCAGCTGCAAGGTGTTTCGCGCGGCAAATTGATCCTGGTCAACGACGACGACCTGACCTACTGCTCGCTGCGCCTCGACGAGGAGTCGTTGGCCACCGCGCTGAGCCGCATCGCCGACATCGCCGAACCGTTGCCCCGCACGCTGGTGTGGTCGGCGGCCTGGGAGATGACCCGCGACGCCGAGCTGCGTGCGCGGGATTTCGTCGCGCTGGTCGGCGCCGGCGTGCAGGCCGAGACCGAGGTCGGGGTGGCGCAGCGGCTGCTGATGCAGGCACAGACCGCGCTGGGGTCGTACGCCGAGCCGGGCTGGGCGTACGAACACGGCTGGCCGACGTTGGCCGACCGTCTGGTCGAGCTGGCCCGTGCGGCCGAGCCCGGGTCGGATCACCAGCTGGCCTATGTCAACGCGCTGTGCTCGTCGGTGCTGAAGCTGCGCCATGTCGAAATACTGTCGGCGCTGCTCGACGCCGATCCCGCCGAGCGCGGGCTTTCCGGGCTCGTGGTCGACACCGACCTGCGGTGGCGGGTTGTGACCGCTCTCGCGCGCTCGGGTGTGGTCGACGCCGACGGTCCGCAGACCCCGTTCATCGACGCCGAGGTGCAGCGCGACCCGACGGCCGCGGGCCGGCGGCACGGGCGTCAGGCGTCGGCCGCGCGCCCGCAGGAGGACGTCAAGCAGAAGGTGTGGACCGAGGTGATCGAGGACGACACGCTGCCCAACATCGTCGGGCGGGCGATCATCGCGGGCATCGTTTCGCCGGGGCAGGCCGAGCTGCTCAAGCCGTTCACGCCCCGCTATTTCGAAGCGATTCCCGGGGTGTGGGTGCGACGTTCCAGCGAGGTCGCCCAGACGGTGGTGGTCGGGCTGTACCCGTCGTGGGACATCAGCGACGACGGGATCGCCGCGGCCGACGAGTTCCTCGCCGGTGCGGTCGCGCCGCCGCTGCGCCGGCTGGTGCTGGAAGGCCGCGCCGGCGTGCAGCGGGCGCTGCGGGCGCGCAAGTGCGACGCCGGCGCCTGAACTACGGCGGCGATATGCCGGCGCCGAGCACCCGCACGGCGCTGATCAGCCCGTCCATCAGGTTGCCCTGCGTGAACGCCGACGCCGCGGCGGCCACGCCCAGCGGCGCGACCGATTCGGCGCCGCGGCCCTTGACCGCGGCACCGTAGACCACCTCGATTGCCCGTTGGTTCGGCGACACCGCCAGCAGCACCGCGTCGTTGGGTGTCGGCACCTGGGCGAGGATCTCGCGCGCCCGGGCGGCGGTGTCCGGGCCGAGGTCGCCGACGTAGACGGCGAGCCTTGCCCGGGAGTCACGTGAGCCGTAGGTCAGCGCGTCGTCGAGCCGGACCAGGTCCATGGTTTCGAACGGGTAGTCCACCGACACGTCGCCGGGCTGGGTGACGCCGGAAATCCGTCCGCTGGAGGTGACGACGAAACCCGACGGCAGGTCGGGTTGTCCGAGGGTGGCGAGTTCACCACTTGCCACTGGCGCCACCTCCGACGGTCAGCTTCTCCGGGTGCCCGTGCGCGTGGCCGATGTTCTCGTCGACGGCCGCCCACAGGATTGGCTCATGAGTCCAGGGCTCGGACATTGTGTAGGTCGCCGGGTGCGGGCCTTTGTGCGACCAGATCAGTGCCACCAGGATCAGCACCAGCAACAGCGGGACGCCCACGAAGAGGGCGTGGACCTGCAGAACGTTCACGCCGCAAACCGTATCGCAGGACCGGTCAGGCCGCGCCCTCGCCCAGGTATCGCATCCAGGCGGGATCGAGTTCCTTGACCGTCGCCAACAGCCGCCAGTGCTGCCCCTTGGGCGGTGTCGGCACGGACCGCAGTGTCCAGCCCAGCTCCGAGAGCAGCCGGTCGGCCTTGCGGTGATTGCAGGTCGAGCAACTGGCCACGCAGTTTTCCCAGCAGTGGTCGCCGCCGCGGCTGCGCGGAACCACGTGGTCGACGGTGTCGGCCTTGGCGCCGCAATAGGCGCAGCGGAACCGGTCGCGGTGCATCAGCGCGGCGCGCGTCAGCGGGATGCGGGCCCGGTAGGGCACCCGCACGTAGCACCGCAGCCGGATCACCGACGGCACCACGATGGTGCGGGTGGCCGAGTGGATGACCGGCCCGGACGGGTCGTCGTGCACGACGTCGGCCTTGCCGCACAGCAGCATGACCACCGCCCGGCGCATCGTCAGCGCGGTCAGCGGCTCGTAGGTGGAGTTCAGCAGCAGCACCCGGCGGCGACCCCAGATCGAGACGGTCTCGGTGCTCGGGGCTTGGGTGTCGGGACTGACACTGTGCAAAACGCGCTCGGTCACGGGGCCGGTGTGACCCGCCGGGGCACCGTGATGGCGGTGGCCCCGGCTTCTTTTGCGCTGTGCCATGTGTCCTCCGCCGACCAGTTCACCATGGATCCGGACACCGCGCACGACAATTCTGTTCGTGTTCGCAGGTCAACCGGTGAACATCGGGTGACGGCAACCACGTTTGCCCAACCGGCGGGCACCGCGCCCGATGGACCACAATGCCCGATGGACCACAATGGAGGTGATGGAGGTCGAGCAGCAATCGTTCTTTGACGAAGTGGGTGGAGCGCAGACGTTCCGCGCCATTGTCAGCAGGTTTTACGCGCTGGTGCGCGAGGACGAGATATTGCGGCCGCTGTATCCCGAGGACGAGCTGGACGCGGCCGAGGAGAGGCTGCGAATGTTCTTGGAGCAGTACTGGGGCGGGCCCCGTACGTACACCGAGCGGCGCGGCCATCCCCGGCTGCGGATGCGGCACGCCCCGTTTCGCATCGGTCCGTTCGAGCGGGACGCGTGGCTGCGCAACATGCACATCGCGATCGCCGAGGTGGACTCGACAATGCTTGACGACGAGCACCGCCAGGAGCTGCTGGCCTACCTGGAGATGGCCGCCCACTCGATGGTTAACTCGGCCTGGTGACCCCAACACTTCCCGCCAGTATTGACGCCGTTGTAAATAGGCTGCGAGAATACGGCGATACTCCGGTGCATGCTTGCCACTGAGGCTGCTGTGCAGCCTCCCGACTGGAACTGGGGGCAACAAGCGATGTTCATCAGGATCAGACACAACGTCGCACCCGTCATGGCGCCGCCGCAGCCGCGCCCCTTCCACCCGCACTTCTATCCGGTCCGCACCCACAGCTACTTCGATGTCGAGCTGATGGATCGCCAAATGTTTGGCCAACCTGGTTATTCGCCGGTTCATGGCCCCAAAGCCGGACGAACGTTCCGGCGTTAAGCGCTTCGGGCGAGTGTCAAGCCACCATCCGCCCGCTCCGGCGCTCGTCGGCAGCGGCGTTCGACGCTGACCGCTGTCGGTAGCACCAGGCTTCGCCGTCTGACGACAATGAGTGTTCGTGACTGACGTCAGCGCCGCGCCGTGGTGGTCAAGGGCGATCTTCTATCAGGTTTACCCCCGCTCGTTCGCCGACGGCGATGGCGACGGGGTCGGTGATCTCGACGGCATCGTCGCCCACCTGGACTATGTCGACGCGCTGGGCGTGGATGCGATCTGGCTGAATCCGGTCACCGTTTCGCCGATGGCCGACCATGGCTACGACGTGGCTGACCCGCGCGATGTGGATCCGTTGTTCGGCGGCATCGACGCGCTGGACCGGCTGATCGCCGAGGCTCATCGGCGCGACATCAGGGTGACGATGGACCTGGTGCCCAACCACACCAGTTCGCAGCATCAGTGGTTCAAGGCCGCGCTGGCGGCCGGGCCGGGCACCGCTGCGCGGGCGCGCTACATCTTCCGCGACGGCACCGGGCCGCACGGGTCACGTCCGCCGAACAATTGGGTGTCGGTGTTCGGCGGGCCGGCATGGACGCGGGTCACCGAGCCCGACGGCGCGCCCGGCCAGTGGTATCTGCACCTGTTCGACGCCGAGCAGCCGGACCTGAACTGGGACAACCCGGAAGTATTCGAGGATTTCGAGAAGACGCTGCGGTTCTGGCTGGACCGCGGTGTCGACGGGTTCCGCATCGATGTCGCGCACGGCATGGCCAAGCCGCCCGGCCTGCCGGACATGAAGAACCCCGACATTGAGATGCTCAGGCTCGACGACGACGATCCCCGTTTCGACCATGACAACGTCCACGACATCCACCGCGCGATCCGCTCGGTGCTCGACGACTATCCGCACGCGGTCGCGATCGGCGAGGTGTGGGTGTTCAACAATGAGCAGTTCGCCAAGTACCTGAGGGCCGACGAGCTGCACCTGGGGTTCAACTTCCGGCTGCTGCGCGCCGAATTCGACGCGGCAGGACTGCGCCATGCGATCGGGAACTCGCTTGCGGCAGCGGCCATCGAAGGCGCCACCCCGACGTGGACATTGTCCAACCACGACGTGGACCGCGAGGTCACCCGCTACGGCGGCGGCTCCATGGGGCTGGCCAGGGCCCGGGCGATGGCGTTGGTGATGCTCGCGCTACCCGGGACGGTCTTTATCTATAACGGCGCTGAGCTCGGTTTGGCCAACGTCGCGCTGCCGGACGACGCGCTTCAGGACCCGGTGTGGGAGCGTTCCGGACGTACCGAGCGGGGCCGCGACGGGTGCCGGGTGCCGATGCCGTGGCGCGGCGAGGCTCCCCCGTTCGGGTTCTCGGCCAACCCGCATACGTGGTTGCCGATTCCGCCGGAGTGGGCGCCGCTGACCGTGCAGCGCCAGCTCGCCAACCCCGATTCGACGCTGGCGTTCTACCGCCGGGCGCTGCTGCTGCGTGCGCAGCGCCCGCAGTTCGCCGGTTCGTCGGTGGAGTGGCTGCCCGGCCCCGACGACGTCCTGGTGTTCCGGGTCTGCGACGGCGGGCTGGTCTGCGTGCTCAACGCCGGTGAGCAGCCGCTGCCGCTGCCCACCGGCGAGGTCCTGTTGTCCAGCGGGCCGGTGCGCGGCGGCGCGCTGCCGCCCGACTCCGCCGCCTGGCTCCTCTGAGCGCTTACCTCAACAGCAGCGGGTCGCCGCGGCGCCGGTACACCGACCCGAACCGGGCGTCGATGCGCAGCCACGCCGGCAGCACCCGCACCCGCACGATCTCGTCGGCGGCGTCGCCGGCGAAGCCCATCGCGGACAACGCGAACACGCACCGCATGGGGATGCCGACGCTGCCTTGGGCACCCTCGACCCGGACCACCTCCTGGTCCAGCAGCGACACGGGCGGCCCTTGGGAGCCATGTTGTTTCGACAGCTCGGCACCGCGCTGCGCGAGGTCGAGCAGCGCGCGGGCCGGGACGTCGTCGAGGTGCACGAAACCCGACTCCGAGGGCAGCGCGCCCCGCCACGCCGAATCCATTCCGAAGCCGGGATCGACGTGGCCCGACGGGTCCGTCGCCGCCAGCCCCCGCAGCAGCGCGTCGGCGCCGGCGCAGATGTCGGGCGGGCGGACTCGACCGCGCACCACCCGGCTGGCCAGCACGTCGAAGCCGGTCGCCGTCCACGCCACCAGCATCTGGTCGGAGCGCTGACGCAGCCGGATCACCGCGGCGTCATCGAGCCGCTGCGCCCGCTCGACGAAGCTCGCCAAGTCGGCGTGATGGGCGGTGTCCAGCCACAGCCCGCGCTCCCGGCGGCCGGTCATCGCAAGAATCGCTGCAGGTAAGCCCGTTGAGCCGGCGTCAACCGAAGCAGCCGCTGCTCCTGGATATGCACGGTGGCCAGCTGGGTCTGGGCGATCACCGAGGGCCGGGAGCCGGGGTCGGCGGTCACCGACCGCACCTCGTAGCCGAGCGTGAAGTCGACGGCCCGCAGCCGGTTGACCCGGATACTGACCTGCAGCGGCGAGTCGACCAGCCGAAGCTGTCCCTTGTAACCGACCTTGACCTCCGCGATGAGCAGCCCTGTGGTCGTGATCTCGGCACCGAACGGTTCGCGCAGGAACGGCACCCGCGCCTCTTCCAGGATCGTGACCATGGTCGCGTGGTTGATGTGCTGGTACATATCGATGTCCGACCAGCGCACCGGCACCGGCGTGCTGAACTCTTCGCCCACTATCCCGTCGGACCCGTCCCGCTCGTGCGCGTCATGGCGCGGATCTGCCGGGCCGCGACCGAGAGGGTGGCCAGATCGCGTTCGTCGTCCTCGTAGATTTCTGTCAGCGTTCGACGTGCCCGGTCCACCCGCGAGGTGTTGGTGTGCTCCCATTCGGCGATCTTTTCCTCACCGCTTTCGTCGGGCTCTCCCACCGCCAGCACATCGAAACACAGCGATCGCAGTGAGCCGTAGATGTCGTCGCGAATTGCCAACCGCGCCAACGAATGCCAGCGGTCGTCGCGCGGCAGCTCGGACACCGCGGTGAGCAGCCCGTCGATGCCGAGGTGACCCATCAACGCGAAGTAGGTGTCGGCGACCTCGGCGCTGTCGCGTTCGATGATGTCGGAGATGTCGATGATGTCGAGCAGGCTGTAGCTGTACAGCGCGGCGGCCACGGCGCCGGCCAGGTCCTCGGTGGCGCCGTGCGAGACGAACTCGGTGGCCACGTTGGCGACGATCTCGCGGTCCGAGCCGCGCAGCCATCCCGGGATGCGGGGGGCAAGCGACCGGACCTGGGAGCCGAAGCGGTTGATCTCGGCGCCGACCGCCAGCGGCTGCGGGCGGTAGTTGAGCAGCCAGCGCGCGGCACGGTCGAGCAGCCGGCGCAGGTCGAGCGTCATCCGGTCGGACATCACCGCGGAGATGCTGCCCTCCTCGCCGGCCCGCCGGATGCGCCGCCAGACGTCGCCGATCCCGAAGATCGCGTCGGCGGCGACGAAGGTGCGGACCGCGTCGACCGGGGTCACTCCGGCGTCCTCGGTGACTCGGTAGGCGAAAGTGATTCCGCCGCAATCCACGACGTCGTTCACCAGCATTGTGGCGACGATCTCGCGGCGCAGCTGGTGAGAGCGGATGTCGGCGGCGAAGCGGTCGCGTAGCTGGGCGGGAAAGTATTGCGACAGCCGGGAGGCGAACACGTCCTGGTCGGGCAGCTCGCTGCCGAGCACCCGGTCTTTCAGGTCGAGCTTGACGTGGGCCATCAGCGTCGCCAGCTCGGGTGACGTCAGGCCGAGCCCGAGGTCGTGACGCCGCTTGATCTCCTTCTCCGACGGCAGCGCCTCCAGGTCACGGTTCAGCCCGCGCCGGGCCTCGAGGTCCTTGATCTGGCGGGCATGCACGTTGAGCAGGCTGGCCGCGTTGGCGCGGCTGGTGCCCATCAGGTCGTTTTGCGCGGCGTTGTCGGCGAGCACCAGCGTGGATACCTCGTCGGTCATCGACTCCAGCAGCGCGGCGCGGTCCCCGGCCTGCACCTTGCCCGCGGTGACCAGCGAATCGACCAGGATCTTGATGTTGACCTCGTGGTCCGAGCAGTCGACGCCGGCGGAGTTGTCCAGCGCGTCGGTGTTGATCCGCCCGCCGCACAGGTCGAACTCGATCCGGCCGCGTTGGGTGACGCCGAGGTTGCCGCCTTCGCCGACGACCTTGGCGCGCAGCTTGTCTGCGTTGACGCGCACCGGATCGTTGGTGCGGTCCCCGACGTCGGCGTTCGACTCCGCCTCGGCTTTGACGTAGGTGCCGATGCCGCCGTTGAACAGCAGGTCCACCGGCGCGCACAGCACGGCCCGGATCAACGCCGGTGGCGTCATGTCGGTCACGTCGTCGTTGATCCGCAGGGCGCGACGCACCTGCGGGCTCAGCGAGATCGACTTCTGCTCGCGGCTGAACACGCCGCCGCCCTCGCTGATCAGCGATGTGTCGTAGTCGGCCCAGCTGGACCGCGCCAGCGTGAACAGCCGCTCCCGCTCCGAGGACGACGTAGCGGGATCGGGGTCGGGGTCGAGGAAGATGTGCCGATGGTCGAACGCGGCGATGAGCCGGATGTGCTTGGACAGCAGCATGCCGTTGCCGAACACGTCACCGCTCATGTCACCGATGCCGACGACGGTGAAGTCCTCGGTCTGGGTGTCGATGCCCATCTCCCGGAAGTGCCGCTTGACGCTTTCCCACGCACCCTTGGCGGTGATGCCCATGGCCTTGTGGTCGTAGCCGACCGAGCCGCCGGAGGCGAATGCGTCACCCAGCCAGAACCCGTACGACGTGGCGACGTCGTTGGCGATGTCGGAGAAGGTGGCGGTGCCCTTGTCGGCGGCGACGACCAGATAGGCGTCGTCGCGGTCGCGGCGCACGACCCGGTCGGGTGCGATGACCTTGCCGGTGCGCCGGTCGACGTTGTCGGTGACGTCGAGCAGCCCGGCGATGAATCGCTGGTAGCAGGCGATGCCTTCGCTGCGCTGCGTGTCGCGCTCGGCGGCCGGGTCACCGCCCGGTGGCGGCGGCTTCTTGACGACGAAGCCGCCCTTGGCGCCCACCGGCACGATGACCGCGTTCTTGACCGCCTGGGCCTTGACCAGGCCCAGGATCTCGGTGCGGAAGTCTTCGCGCCGGTCGGACCAGCGCACCCCGCCGCGCGCGACCCAGCCGAACCGCAGGTGCACGCCCTCCACCCGCGGTGAGTAGACGAAGATCTCGAATTTCGGCCGCGGCAAAGGCAGTTCATCGATCAGTTCCGGGTTCAGCTTCACCGACAGCACACCTTGGCTGCGGGCCGAACCGTCGCGGGTCACATAGTAGTTGGTGCGCAACGTCGCTTGCACCAGCGACGCGAACGCCCGCAGCACCCGATCGGTGTCCAGGCTCACCAGCGCGTCGATGTCCTTGGCGACAGCGGCGGCGGCGGCCTGTTTGTCGCGTGAGCTCGTCGACGATTCCGGATCGAACAGCGCCTCGAACAACTGGACCAGCGATTTCGCGGTGTGCGGGTTGTCGTTGAGCACCGTCTCGATGTGGGTCTGGCTGTACGGAAAAGCCGCCTGGCGCAGGTACTTCGCGTAGGTCCGCAGGATGACCACCTGCCGCCAGGTCAGCCCGGCACGCAGGACGAGCTCGTTGAACCGGTCGATTTCGGCTTGGCCGTGCCAGATCGCGGTGACCGCATCGGAGAACCGCGCAGCGATGTCGTCACGCTCTGGCCCTTCTGGCGCAATCGGGATCCTGGGATGTAGCGAGGTCTTGAACTGGTAGATCCACACCGGCAGCCCGTCGGGTCGCGTGACGGTGAACGGCCGCTCCTCCAGCACGACGACCCCCATGCATTGCAGCATGGGCAGCAATTGGCTCAGCGACGCCGACCGGCCACCGAGGAACCACGTCAGCAACGCGATGTGGTCGTCGCCCTCGGTGAACACCAGCTTGACCGAATCTTGGTGCAACGCTTCGATGATCGCGATGTCGCCGATGGCCTCCAGCGGGGACACCGCCTGCTTGTAGACCTCGGGGAACGCTTCGGCGTAGTGCTCGGCCTGGTCCTGGTCGATCGAGCCGGACTGTACGGCGCCGATCAGCCGGTCGGCCCATGTCCGCGCCGCCTCGGTGAGCAGCGCCTGCACCCGCAGCCGGTTGTCCTCGGACGTGTCGATCTGGGCGGGACGCGATTGGTCGGGCAGCCGGACCATGAGATGCACGACGGCCCATGGTGATTCGCTGACCCGGGCAGTGTAGTCGATGCTGGTGCCGCCGAATTCGCGCACCAGGATGTCTTGGATTCCAAGCCGCACCGCCGTCGTGTAGCGGTCACGCGGCAGGTAGACCAGGGCCGACACGAAATGGCCGAGCTGGTCGGCCCGCAGAAACAGCAGGGTGCGGCGCCGTGAGCCGAGGTCGATCACCGCGGTCGCCATCGCCAGCAGCTCGTCGACATCCAGCGCGAACAGCTCCGAGCGCGGGAAGGTCTGGATCACGTCGAGCAGCAGCTGGCCGGGTAGCGAGCCCTGGTCGCGCCCGGACTTGGCCAGCGCCTCGTTGACCCGGCGGGAGATGACCGGGATCTCGAGCACGTTGGCGTTCATCGCGGCGACGGTGAACATGCCGACCAGTCGGTGCTCCACGGCTGCGCCGCCGGTGGGGGGGTGCCCCAGCTCGCCGGAGTTGTCGCGGACCACGACCACGTATGGGTAGGCGCCGTAGCGCAGATAGCTGGGAACCGTCGCCTGCGCCAGCACGAGCAGCTCGTCGGACTCGGTGAGCTCGCCGAAGACGTGCTGACGCAGCCTCAGCACGCCCAGGCGGCTGGCGTCGTCGACGCTGGCGTCGCCTTCGCACACCGAGCAGCGCTGGTAGCCGAGCAGCACGAAGTGCCCGTCGACGAGCCAGCGCAGCAGCTTGGCGACCTCATGGCGGTCAGCCGCCGGGAATCGGCCGGTGGTGTCGCTGTCCAGCGCGTCGGCGAGGTTGCGCAACGCGCCGGTCATCGCGTCGGAGTCGCGGGCCACCTGCCGGGCGTCGGCGAGGGCCGGCGGCAGCAGCCGCTTGGCCTCGGCCACCGCCTTGCGGTCGACCGACGGCGCCAGTTGCACGTGAATCCATGCCTCGTCGACGCCACTGCCGTCCTCGGTGGCGGGGCTCATATCGATCAGCTCGCCGTCGGGTCGGCGGTGGACGCTAAAGATCGGGCTCATGATCGCCAGATAAGCCACGCCCAGCCGGTGCAGCAGCACGTTCACCGATTCCATCAGCGTCGGCGCCTGGTCGGTGACGAGCTGCAGCGCCGGACCGAAGCCGCCGGCATCGTCGTCGAGGTGGGCGGTGATGTTGGTGGCGCCGGGTTTGCGGGACCGGCCCAGCTGTCGGTGAGCGGCAAGCATGGCTGGCGAGACGAGTTCCTCCGGGCTGGTGTGTTCGGCAGCCGCGTCACCGGCGATGGGTTCCGGTTCCGGAGCGTCACCCTGCGGCCCGCGGAAGGTGTGGGCGTAGACCCGGGTGATCGCCTCGATGGCCTCCGGGGACGTCTCCCGTCCGGCGCCATCGAGGTTGCTGGCCTCGGGCCTGACCGTCATGCGGATCGCTCCTGATTCGGCGCTGCGCACGCTGGCGCAGCGCCCCGCCCACCCTAGTCGCGTGTCAGCCGGCGGTGTGTCACCCGATGCGGACGGGCGGCCTCGGCACCGAGCCTATCGACCTTGTTGTCCTCGTAAGCCGCGAAGTTGCCCTCGAACCAGAACCAGTTGGCTTCGCTGTCGGCGTCGCCTTCCCAGGCCAGAATGTGCGTGCAGGTGCGGTCCAGAAACCAGCGGTCGTGGGAGATCACCACCGCGCAGCCGGGGAATTTCTCCAGCGCGTTCTCCAGCGAACCCAGCGTTTCGACGTCGAGGTCGTTGGTCGGCTCGTCGAGGAGCAGCAGGTTGCCGCCCTGTTTGAGGGTCAACGCGAGGTTGAGCCGGTTGCGTTCGCCGCCGGACAGCACACCGGCCGGCTTCTGCTGGTCGGGTCCCTTGAAACCGAACGCCGACACGTACGCCCGCGACGGGATCTCATTCTGGCCGACCTCGATGTAGTCCAGGCGGTCGGACACCACCTCCCACACGGTCTGTTTCGGGTCGATGCCCGCCCGGGCCTGGTCGACGTAGCTGATTTTGACCGTGTCGCCGACCTTGACGCTGCCGCTGTCCGGTTTCTCCAGGCCCACGATGGTCTTGAACAGTGTGGTCTTGCCGACGCCGTTGGGCCCGATCACCCCGACGATGCCGTTGCGGGGCAGCGTGAACGAGAGGTCCTTGATCAGCATGCGGCCCTCGAAGCCCTTGTCGAGGTGCTCGACCTCGACAACCACGCTGCCCAGCCGGGGTCCGGTGGGGATTTGAATCTCTTCGAAGTCCAGCTTTCGGGTCTTCTCCGCCTCGGCGGCCATCTCGTCGTAGCGCTGCAGCCGGGCCTTGCTCTTGGCCTGCCGTGCCTTGACACCCGAGCGCACCCACGCCAGCTCCTCCTGCAGCCGTTTTTGCAGCTTGGCGTCCTTGCGGCCCTGCACCGCCAGCCGCTCGGCCTTCTTTTCCAGGTAGGTGGAGTAGTTGCCCTCGTAGGGGTATGCGCGGCCGCGGTCCAGTTCGAGGATCCACTCGGCGACGTTGTCGAGGAAGTAACGGTCATGGGTCACCGCCAGCACGGCACCCTTGTAATTCGCCAGGTGCTGTTCGAGCCACTGCACGCTCTCCGCATCCAGGTGGTTGGTCGGTTCGTCGAGCAGCAGCAGGTCCGGCTTGCTCAGCAACAGCCTGCACAGCGCCACCCGGCGCCGCTCGCCACCGGAAAGGTGGGTGACCGGCTCATCGGGCGGCGGGCAGCGCAGCGCATCCATCGCCTGCTCGATCTGTGAGTCCACATCCCACGCGTCGGCGTGGTCGAGTTCCTCCTGGAGCCGGCCCATCTCTTCCATCAGCTCGTCGGTGTAGTCGGTCGCCATCAGTTCGGCGACCTCGTTGAACCGGTCAAGCTTGGCCTTGATGTCGCCGAGGCCCTCCTCGACGTTGCCGCGCACGGTTTTGTCCTCGTTCAGCGCCGGTTCCTGCAGCAGGATGCCGACGCTGGCGCCGGTGGCCAGGAACGCGTCGCCGTTGTTCGGCTTGTCCAACCCGGCCATGATCCGCAAGACGCTCGACTTGCCCGCCCCGTTGGGGCCCACAACGCCGATCTTCGCCCCCGGAAAGAAGCTCAGCGTGACGTCGTCGAGGATGACTTTGTCGCCGTGCGCCTTGCGGACCTTCTTCATCGTGTAGATGAACTCAGCCATGATGCCTTTCTTGGTCCGTGGTACTGCTCGCGGACCATGGTAGGCGTGGCCGTTCGGCGCTGAACCGACAGCTGCAGCAGGTCGGCTAGGCCGACAGATACAGCCCCTTGGCGCCTGTCGCGGACAGGTCCGCCGGGGAGTCGTCCTCCCCGTCCCCGGACGACTGCCCGTCCCCGGGCAACTGGTCGTCGGCCGACTCGACGTCGTCGGGCGGTTCCCCGGCCTCGGTCGAATCGCCCTCCTTGGCCACCGTTCCCGCCACCGCGACTGTGTCGGTGCGCTGCCCGTTGTCGGGGCCGGCGTAGCTGATCTTCTCGATGCGAGCCACGCACCGCGACAGATCCGGCCCGACCGCGCTGGCCCGCATCTCCACCGTGGAACGCCGGACGCCGTCTTTGTCCTCGTATTCGTTGGTGTGGATGGTGCCCACTACGATCACTGGGGCGCCCTTGGCCACCGCCGCGCCGACGCCGGTGATCAGCCGGCCCCAGCAGCTGACCGTGATGTACAACGAGTTGCCCGCGCTCCAGGCTCCGTCGGCATCGCGCCGGCGCGAATTGCTGGCCACCCGCAATTTGATCAGCTCCTGACCCGCGACTGTGCGCCGGATCGGGTCGGTGACGACGGTGCCGACGACGGTCAGTGGTGTTTCGAACATGGTGATTCCTTCCCGCATTGTTGGTTCGGCGTAGGCGCAACCGCGTCGTAGCCGGTGACAGCGCCATTCACGGACAGGCCGCCGACACGTCGGCCGCCCGCCGCCGGCTCCGGCCCGCAAGCTGTGGATGAAGTGCCCGCTGTGGATATCAACGAAGTAGCTCGAGGCCCCTGACGGTCCGGACCACGCGCGCGACCGCTGCGGCGATCTGCGCGCCAGCCAACAGAAGTCGGCGAGAATGGCCAGCTGCGCTCAGGTAGGCGTTCCGGCGTCGCGGCGGGCCATCTCGGCCAGCATCGCGTTGTAGGCCACCAGGTCGGCGTCGGAGTCACGGTCAGCCGCGCGGTCCAGCCGCCTGGCGGTGCGCTGATCGCTGCGCCGCCATTGGATCAGCAACGCGATCAAGACGATTGCCAGTGGCACTTCACCCCCGGCCCACGCGATCGCGCCGCCGAGGTGCTGATCACCGAGCAGATCGGTGTGCCAGCTCAGCCGCAGCGACCGGTAGAAGTCCCCGCCGAGCACGGTGTCGTAGCCCATCATCACCACACCGAAGAACGCGTGCAGCGGCAGCGACGCGAACACCATGCCGACCCTGGCCACATGCGGGATGGGTCGCGGGGTCGGGTCGATGCCGATCACCACCCAGTAGAACAGGTAGCCGCTGATCAAAAAGTGGGCGTTCATCAGGGTGTGGGCCATGTGGTTGGCCGCGACCGCGTTGAAGATGCCGCCCAGGTACAGCGCATAGAAGCCGGCGATGAACAGGATCGTCGCCACGATCGGATGGGTCAGGAAACGCGACAGCTTGCTGTGCAAGGCGATCAGGATCCATTCGCGCAGGCCGGGTGGCTCGCCGCGGCCCGCCGCGGGCAGCGTGCGCAACGCCAGCGTGACCGGACCGCCCAGGGCCAACAGGATCGGCGTCAGCATCGACAGCGCCATGTGCGCGACCATGTGCATGCTGAACATCGCCGGCATGTAGCGGCCGAGGCCCGACGACGTCACGAACAGCAACAACGCGCAGCCGCACAACCACGCCCCCGTCCGCCCGATCGGCCATGCGTCACCCCGGCGGTGCAGCCGACGCACCCCGGCCAGGTACAGCAGCGCCATCACGATCGCGGCGGTGCCGAAGATGAGGTCGAACCGCCAGTCGAACAGCACCCGCGCCACCGTCGGCGGCCCGGCGAAGTCGTAGCCGATCTCGACCTGGGGGATCGACAGGTTCAGGATCGGTGGCGGCGGCGGGGGTGTGCGCCCGAGCCCGACCGCAATGCCGAATGTCAGCCCGAAAACCACCGCCTCGGTCAGCGAAAGCCTGATCAGCGGGCCGCGGGCTCCAGGGTCTGCGCGCAGCGCGACGAGGCTGACGCGTCGTTGCCGCCAGCCCAGCACACCGAGGGTGCACAGTGCGACGGCCTTGCAGATGACGAGTCGGCCGTAGCCGCTGTCGATCAGGTCGCCGACCCGGATCCGTACCAGCGCGTTGACCACGCCGCTGAGCGCCATCGCGACGAAGCACCACAGTGCGATCGCCGAGAATCGCCGCGCCGCCAGGTCCGCGTGCTCACCACGGCGCAACGCGTGGCCCAGCAATGCCAGCAGGCCGCCGGCCCACAGGCCGCCGGCGAACAGGTGGATGAGCAGGCTGTTGGTGGCCAGGTCGTGCGAGCCGCCCACCGACGAGTGACCGGTCAGGCCGAGCGGAACCAACGACACGAACGCGCCGGCGAGCAGAACCGGTGTCCATGCCCAGCGCAGCACCGGCAAGGCGGCCAGCGTGACCGCTGCGGCGATGAACGCCGTCCAGCGCCACGCCGTCGCGGTGTCGATGAGGCTCGCCAGCGGCCACACGGTCGCCGGGTTGAGGAGATGGCGCAGCGGGCGGCCGGACACGTCGGACAGCGTCAGCGGCACCAGCAACGCCGCGCACACCGCCCACACGCCCGATGCCACCGCCCCGATCCGCAGCGACCGGTATCCGCCCGCGTCCAGCACGCCGCTGTCCTGCGGCGGCACCAGGAACGCGGCAAGCAGAAACGAACCGACGGCGACCACTGCGGCGATCTCGCCGGCGGCGCGCACGAACGGCAGCCCGTAGGTTGTCACCGGCCCGGGGGCCGGGAGCCCGGTGGCGGTCAGCGCGTCGGTGACCGACAGTGCCCCGATGGCCGCGGCGGTGACACCGGCAAGCACCGCCACACCGGCGAGCAGCGGCCACACCCGACGCGTCATGCGTCCAGCGTATGGCGCTTCCCGGCGGAGGGAAGCCGCCGCAGGTAGTCGCCACCGACGCGTGTTTTTCCGGGTATCGCACTACGCGTGTCCGTGTCGTACCCCAGTCATACGTTCGTCTCGAACGGGCGCCAAGGCCCGAAAAAGACGACGGGAAGAGGGAACACGATGAGCACGATTCTGGTCGCCGTGCTGTCGGTCGGCATGCCGTTGGCGGCGCTGGGGCTCTACGACCTACAGGCGTCGCTGGAGCGCTGGGAGCAGCAGCGTCACGCCGAGGACTGACTGGCCATCAGGCGGTCTTCTGCCGGTCGCG
This sequence comes from Mycobacteriaceae bacterium, assembly GCA_019245755.1. Lineage (GTDB taxonomy): Bacteria > Actinomycetota > Actinomycetes > Mycobacteriales > Mycobacteriaceae > Mycobacterium. Next base: position 35,476 of record JAFARC010000034.1, read on the forward strand.
GCGGCGCTGTGACTCACGCTCGTAAAACTGGTCGCGGGAGACTCCTTCGATGCGGTCCATGTCGTGCAGGATGTCGCGCAACTCGGCGAGGAAAACCGCCCGGCGGCCGGCGAGGTCCGCCGCCGGCGCCAGCAGGTTCTGATCGGCGACCACCTGCCGCGCGGTGGCGAACAGCAACGCCGACACCGATTCGTTGCTGCGCACGCGACCCTGCGCGACGTACTGCCGGCCCACTCCCAGGGCAGCCTTGGTGAGTTCCTTTTCGCTGATCTCGGCGGGCGCATCGCGCAACACGTCGGCGATGATCTGGTATGCCTCGAAGAACGGTCGCAGCATCGCATGCGCCATCAGCGGCTTTTTGGCATGTAGCAGCATCTGGATGTGGTCACCGCCGGCCTTCACGTGCGCTTCCCAGTCGTCCTGCCACGCCATCTCCTCGGCGACGTGATCCCGGAACGCCGCCGAGTCTGCGAAGTAGAACTCGAACTTCAGCAAGTCCCGCAGCCGCATCACCTGAGACCAGAACGCCGCCAGCCGATCACCGTCCGCGCGTGCGGCGTAGGTCAGCGCCAGTTCGACGATCGAGGTCTCCAGGAACGCGTGGATCACGGAGTTGCGGTAGAACGCTGCCTCGTGTTCGCACTGCGGCTCGATGCGCCAGACGGGCTCTCGGCCGCCGTCCACGCGCGTCACCGGGTGACCGTTGGACATGGCGTCCACCGCGGCCCGCACCCCATCGTGGGTCCGCAGCCGCAGCGCGCTGTTTGTCACCGGCGTCTGTTTGCGCTGCAGATAGTCCAGTGAGTTCTGCAGTGTGTGATGAAGCTGCTCGAGTGTCAGCGCGATACCGCGCGTCGCCAGCAGCAGCGCCGACAACAAACCGGTCGCCGTGACCGGGCTGGCACGCTGGATGCGCCACGCGACCTCGAACGCCATCTTCTGCATGGCCAGCCGCTTGGCGGCCGGATCCTGGGCGATCGGGCCGTGCGGCTGCCCGAGATACTGGCGCATCGACACCGCCGGCGGGAAGCGGACGTAGATCTTGCCGTAGTTGCGCTCGCCCTGGGCCTTGATGAAGTTGTACAGCCAGCCGACGCCTTCGGGTGTTTTCTCGCCGCCACGCGCGTACGCCGCGTACTCGGCGGTCTCGTGGAGTTGGTCGAAGGTGATGGACACCGGCTGCAGCAGGATGTCGTCACTGCGGCCATCGAGGTAGGCGTCGGCGACATAACTGAGCAGCCCCAGTTTGGGCGGCAGCATCTTGCCGGTGCGCGAGCGGGTGCCCTCGATGGACCAGCTTAGGTTGAACCGCTTCTCGACCACATAGCCGACGAACTCCTTGAGCACATATTTGTACAGCGGATCGTCGGCGACGTTGCGCCTGATGAAGATGACGCCGGAACGGCGCAGCAGCGGCCCCATGAATCCGAACGCCAGGTTGACACCGGCGAACATGTGCACCGGCGGCAGCCGGTTCTCCTGCATCGCCACCGGCACGATGGCGCCGTCCAGGTATGACCGGTGCGAGAACAGCAGCACGGCGGGGTGGGTTTCCAGCGCGCTGCGCATCGCCTCGACCTCCGAGCGGTCGTAGTCGATGTTGGGATTGAAACCCCGGCTGAAGATCGCGCGGCTCAGCGCCGGGATGAGGTCGACGGAGAACCGGCTCCACCCGGTGGCGAGTTCGTCGAGCATCTTCCCGGCCGCCTCGACCGTTGCGCCGGGGATTTTCTCCAACCCGGACCGGAACCGCGCGGACGCGATCATCTCGGGCTTGACCAGCCGCGGTGACTTGTATTCCGGCCCGAGCAAACGCAATTCGACGCGCTCGATGGCCAGGATCGCCCGGCGCAACACGAACCGGGCGAAGTCGCGGGGGTTGTCGCCGACCGTGGTGTCCTGCCACTGCTGACGCAGCTCGGAGACCTTCGCCGGTTCGCCCGCGACCACTCGTGCTCGCGACGGGTCCTTGCGCAGGATGCGGCGTTGCAACATCTCGGGGGGGCGGTAGGTGTCCCGGCCGGACAGCAGCCCCACCACCTTCACCTGGGTGGGCAGGCCGCCGGGTATCCAGAACACCCGCACCGGCACCACCGTCCGGTCCTCATCGGCCTGCAGCTGCTCGACCAGCTGCGCCATCGTGGCCGGCGGAGGATCGCCTTCGGGCAGCTGCAGCGCTTCCACTTCGGTGTCGGGGTGTTCGCGCCTTTGCTGCGCCAACCAGTCGTTCAGCAGCTCGAGCTCCGCCGGCGACGACACCGATGCCAGCACCAGCGCGTCGTCGGTCGCCGTGAAGCTGGCGAAGTGGTCGGCCCATCCGCTCATGATCGGCCCGTCGTGTCGGCCTTCGGCCGCGCTTTGGAGTCCGAGTTGCCGCTGGTCGCAGCGACTTTCATCGGCGCCTTCTTGGCCGTCGCCTTCTTCTGCCCGGCCTTCTTGGCAGGTTTCTTCTTGGCCGGCTTCGCACTCAGCCGCAGTTCGGGAACCTTGTCTCGAGGCCAGTCCTTGAGCGTGTCCAGATACAGCTGCCGGATCTCGGCGATGCGCTCGGCCAGGTTCTCGACGGTCCAGTCGTCCACCGAAATCGGTGGGTAGACGACGACGTCGACGGTGCCGGGATTGAACGTGCTCGAGTCGCGGGCCGAGATCACCTCGGCGTTGCGGATCACGATCGGCACGATCGGTATGCCGACGGCCATCGCGATCCGGAACGGTCCCTTTTTGAACGGACCCACCTGGGGGGTGTCGTGGCGGGTGCCTTCCGGGGCGATCAGGATGGAAAGCCCCTTGCGGGCGAGTTCTTCCACTTTGTGCAGTCCCTCGACGGCCGCGCGGGGGTCGTCACGGTCGATGAACGCGGCGTCCATCACCTTGCCGATGGTGCCCACGATCGGATCGCTCTCCAATTCCTTCTTGCCCACCGAGGTGAAGTTGTCGCGCACCAGCGATCCCGCGATGATCGAGTCGACCTGGTTGCGGTGGTTGAAGATGAACACCGCCGGCCGCCGCTCGGTGAGGTTCTCCTCCCCGATCACGTTGATGTTCACGCCGGTGGCGGCCAACAGCGCCCGGCCCCAGTTCGACGTCAAGAAGTTGACGCCGCGGCGCCTGCTGCCCGCCAGCAGCCCGATACCGACTGCGCCCGCCGCGATCGGCGCCAGCGTCGCCACACCGGCGATCGTGCGCAGCTGTGACAACGGGTTGCTGCCGCTGCGGCTGGTGAAGCGCAGTACCGGCCACCCGCGCTTGGCGGCCACCGAAGCGAGTTTGCCTTCGGGATTGGTGGGCCGGGGATTGCCGACGAGGTACATCAGCGCGACGTCCTCGTCGCCGTCGGCGTAGAAGTAGCTCTTCTTCAGGTCGATCCCGCGTTCGGCGGCGAACTTCTGCACCGCGTTGGCCTTGCCGGGTCCCCACAGGATCGGCTTTTCGACCCCCCCGGTGAGCACACCGTTGTCGTCGACCTCGAACCGGTTGCACAGGATGTTGTCGATGCCCAGAAACCGGGCGACCGGTTCGACCTGGACGGTCAGCGCCGATGAGCTGAGCACGACGGTGTGGCCGCGAGCCTGGTGAGCGCGGACGAGCTCGCGCATTTCGGGATAGATCCGCGAGACGATCTTCTGCATGAACAGCCGCTCGCCCATCTCATCGAGGTCATCGAGCGACCGGCCACGCATCATCGAGGCACCCCGGTAGATCAGCTGCTCGAAGTCGGCGCGGCCGAGCTGATGGTTCAGCGCGGCCTGCACCACTCCCAGGAACTCACCGATGCCGATCTCGCGGCGGCGGAACCGGTCCTGGGTCATGATCACGCCGGTGAAGCCCGCGACCAGGGTGCCGTCGAGGTCGACGAACGCGCCGATCTGCGGGCCGGCCGGGCCGGCCTCGACCTGGGCCACCGAGCCGGGCAATCGCATCTGGCTGCTCACGATGCCGCCTTGAACGACGCGGGGATCACCCGGCCCGGCCCGGCGAGTGCGAGCACTTCGTCGAAGCCGGACACGAGCGAGCTCGCCCACAATTGGTCGTCGGTGACCGACGCGCGGTCGTAGCGTGTGGTCACCGTGACCATTCCGCCGCGGGAGATCAACACGGCCATCATCGCCACCCCCGGCAACGGCCCAAGCCCGTACTGGCGCAACACTTTTGCGCCTGCGACATAGGTGTCGCCGGCGTAGACGGGGACGTTGCTGGCCTGGACGTCACCGGTGACGATCGACCCGGCCATCGACTCCAGTATCGGGTCGGGCAGCAGGCTGAGCATGGGGGCGATTGCGCCGATCATGTCGATCGCGGGTTCCTCGCGACGTCGGCACATCTGCGTGCGGATGTTCTGAATCCGGTCCCGGGGATTTGAAATCCCAAGGGGCGCACCGATCATCACCCCGGCGAACCGATTGCCACCGGCGGGGTCGGCCTCGGCCCGCAGATTCACCGGCACCGCCATCCGTAGTTTTTCGATGGGCACCCCGAGCTCGTTGTGGTAACGCCGAAGGGCTCCGGTGAGACCGGCCAGATAGGCGTCGTTGATCGAGCCCTCGGCGGCTTTGGCCGCGGCGCGCAGATCCGAGAACTCGATGTCGATCGCCTCGGTGCGCGACGACAGGCTGCGGCGACGCAGCAGCGGTGACGGCTCGGCGACCGGTGACATCCCCCGCACGCCCGAGCGGGCGTACTCGACCACCCCGCCGACCGCCGACACGGGATCGCGCGCCAGCCGGCCCGCGACCTGGGCGGCGCCGGATACCGCGCCGCGCAGGCCGCCGACGATCGCGCCGGGCAGGCGATTCAACCCGGCGCGTGCAAGATCGTTGCCGGTGAGATCCTGCGGGATGGGCAGTGGCGCCGGCTTGCGCGGCGGCGCATCGCGCTCGAGATCGTAAATGTTGGCGAACATTTCGACGGCACCGACACCGTCGGTGACGGCGTGGCTCATGTGCAACAGCACCGCGGCCTGGCCGTTGCGCAGGCCCTCCACCAGCGTGACGGTCCACAGCGGCCGGGAGATGTCCAGCGGTGACTGCAGCATCACCTCGGCGAGATCGAGCACCTCACGAAGTGTCCCGGGATTTGGCACCCGTAGCCGCCGGACGTGGAAGTTCAGGTTGAAGTCGGGGTCGACCACCCAGCGCGGGGCGGCGGTGGGCACCGTCGGTGAGACGACCTTCTGTCGAAGTCGCAACACCCGACGGGACGCGTTCTCGAAAACGTTCTGGAAGCGGTCCCAGTCGGGTGTGGTGTCGAGGATCTCCAGGGCCATGATCCCGGACCGGGTGCGCGGGTTCGCCTCGCCGCGGTGCAACAGGATGTCCAACGCGTTCAGTTCCTCTGGCAGCCCGGCCGCGTCGAGCGCATCAACCACCGGCGCCTCCCGTCATCGTCACTCGTCCCCTCCCATCGAGCTCTCTGCGCAATCCACGCTAGTCCGTGCGCACGCGCGGCGGGAGTCGATTATCGGCCGGGCGCCGGCGGATAGACTTGCCAGGCTGCCTCCGTAGCTCAGCTGGATAGAGCAAGGGCCTTCTAATCCCTAGGTCGCCCGTTCGAGTCGGGCCGGGGGCGCAGGTCAGAGGCGGTTTTTGGGTCCGCCCGCGAAGCAGGTCGGCGTTTAATCGGCGTTTAATGCGCGCGGGTCGCTGTCGCTAACGGTCTGCTCCAACAACTCGGCAACCTGACGATGGACGCGGCCCCGGCTCATGTAGCGGTCTTGTGTCATCGACACCTTGGCGTGGCCCATGTGGTCCGCGCCGATGCGCGCGGACAGCCCGGCGTCGTCGATCAGCGTCACCACGGTCTTTCGGAAGCTGTGCGAGGTGATGTCAGGCGCGCTGAGTTGGTCGCGCGCTTTGCGCCACTGCCCGGCGAAGTTCTCCGGGTCGCGCAGCGTGCCGGTGCTCGACGCGAAGATGACATGTTGCTCGCCGATGAACGGGCGGCGTCGCCGCTCGGTCAACGCGGTGACGGCGAACGCCGGCAGTGGGATGGTTCGGCGTCCCGCCGCCGTCTTGGTCTCATCGACACGCACTAATCCCTTGCCGCGCTGGCGGACCACCTTGCCGCAGACCGAGATCGTTCCTGCGTCGGCGTCGAAGTCGGACCAGCGCAGCCCGAGCAGTTCGGAGCGGCGCAGACCCGTTGCAATCAACACGGTGATCGGGTCGATCAGGTCGCGGCGCTGGCAGTTCTCGGACTGGCGCAGCTTGGCGAGCAGATCGCGCAGTTGGTCGGCTGAGAGCGCTTCCGCGCCTTTCGGCGGGGTCTTCGACTTGATGGCCGACACGTCGCGGACCGGGTTGGTGCCGACCACGTTGTTCAGCACGGCGAGTTGCAGCGCACCGCGTAACAGTGTCCGGGCGCGCCGTGCCATCGTCGGCCCGTGTGCGGTGCGCATCGACCGCAGGGCCGCGTCGATCCTTGCCGGGGTTGCTTCCCCTACCCGGACGCCGCCGATGAACTTGGCGAGCTTGGTCGCGTCGTAGCGGTAGGTGTCCACGGTGCGCACCGCCCGACCATCATCAGCCAACCGGTCGATGTGCTGATCGACCAGCGCCATGACGAGGGTGTCGAGTGCGATCGCGGCGCCGGCGGGTGGGCGGCGTTCGGTGAGCGCTTCAATCAGCGCGTCTTCGGCGAGTTTGCCTTTCCTGTCGTGCTCGTCGGGCGGCCCGACCCTGCGCACCTTTCTGGTAACCCCGTCACTGTCGCGGTAACGGCACTCTGCGCGCCACACGCCACCGCCGAGGTAGGTGCGGGTGATGCTTCCATGCTCGCCGATCCGCAGCGGCGGGCGGCCCTTACCGGCCACTGTCGTCCGCCTGCATCAGGGCGTTGTACTCGCGCATGAGCGCATCAATGCGTCGCTGATAGTC
>JAFARC010000042.1 GCA_019245755.1 Mycobacteriaceae bacterium
CCACCGGATGCTGCACTGCACCGTCGGTGCCCGCGACGCGCTGCTCGACGACCCCACCATCGTTCAAACGGCCTGGCGGTGGAAGGTGGTGCAGGGCAAGACGGCACCCCACGTGATGCGCGACTGCACCGCCACCTGCGTCAGCGCAGGCGAGGGACACGACATCGGCCACAGCCACTCCGAACCCGACGATTTCGGCAACGACTGATTACCGACCGCCCGGATGGTGCAATGCGAGGCGTGAATTCAATTCGCACCACCGCGACGGATAGACCGCTTCGACGATGTCGTCGGCGATGAGGGCGGCCTGGCGGCCGCCAGCATGGAGCCCATGGCCGTGGTCCGGTCGTCGCCCAGGCCGACGAACACGTCGATCGTGAGTGGCCCGAGAATCTGGGTGAGGCCGTGGCCTTCCTGGCCGAAGAAGCCGGCCATTTCCAGCATGACCGCTCCATGGATCAGGCTCCACAGCCGGCCCGCAATCACCAGTTCGCCGTCGTCTCGGATCCGGCCCGCAGCTATCATTCGGCGCACCGCGGTCAGCAGCGCCTGAAAGGACGCCGCTCGCTCGGTGCGGTCGGTGGTGCCGCCCGTGACAGTGAGATCGGTGCGGTTCCGGGTGATCGCCTCCGGCGACGCGATGCCGAATATGAGCTGGTAGCGCTGGGGGTGCGCGAGGGCGAACCGGCGGTAGGCGGCTCCCATCGCGAAGAAGTCGGCGACGGGGTCGTCGGTCTGCGCCACCTCGGCGAGGGCTTCAGCAAAGCGAATGAAGGCCTCATCGGCGATCGCGTCGATCAGCCCGGACATGCCACCGAAATAGGTGTACACGGCCATCGTGGAGGCGCCGGCCTGGGCGGCCACGTTGCGCGCTCGCAAGGCCGGCGGGCCGTCGCGCTCGAGCAACCGAACTCCCGCCTCGATCAGCTGCTCGCGTGGCCCGAGACTCATGGTTGTCATGCTTGCCATCCTGCCATAACAGTGTTATACCGTACATATAACACCGTTATAGGAGGTTAGGGATGACCAACCGCTATCTGGAGGGCGGGTTCGCCCCCCTACACGAGGAATACACCCTCACCGACCTCGAGGTCACCGGGACGATTCCGCGGTACCTGGACGGGCGGTATCTGCGCAACGGACCCAACCCGATCGGCGAGATCGATCCTGAGCTCTACCACTGGTTCGTGGGCGACGGGATGGTGCACGGCGTCCGAATCCGGGACGGCAAGGCGGAGTGGTACCGCAACCGGTGGGTGCGCGGCCCGCACGCGGCCACGGCGCTGGGCGAGCGGTTACCTGCCCTGCATTTCGGGACGTCGCCAATCGGAGCGAACACCAACGTGATCGGACATGCCGGCAAGACCATCGCGCTGGTCGAAGCCGGGGTCGCGAACTACGAGCTCACCGACGAACTGGACACCGTCGGCGTGTGCGACTTCGACGGGACACTGACCGGCGGGTATACCGCTCACCCCAAGCGCGACCCGGAATCTGGTGAGCTTCACGCTGTTTCGTACAGCATGTACCGCGGCAACCGGGTCCAATACTCGGTGATTGGTGTCGACGGTCGGGCGCGCCGCACGATCGACATCGAAGTCGCCGGTAGCCCGATGATGCACGATTTCTCGCTGACCGAACATCACGTCGTTCTCTACGACTTGCCGGTCACGTTCGACGCCAAGCAAGCCGCGGCGATGACGGTGCCGCCGGGGATGCGCCTGCCCGCCCGGCTGGTCCTGTCCGCCTTGATCGGCCGAATCCGTATCCCGGATCCCATCGCCGCGCGCCAGCCGGGATCGATGGATTCCGATCGCCGGTTCCCGTACTCGTGGAATCCGAAGTACCCCGCCCGCGTCGGAGTGATGCCACGAGACGGTGCCAACGCCGACGTTCGCTGGTTCGAGGTGGAACCGTGCTATGTCTTTCACCCACTGAACGCCTACGACGACGGCGACACGATCGTGCTCGACGTCGTGCGGCACCCGAAGATGTTCGACCGGGATCACCTGGGGCCGAACGAGGGGCCACCGACACTGGACCGCTGGACGGTCGATCTCGCCGACGGGAAGGTGCGCGAATCGCGCGTTGATGATCGTGCGCAGGAGTTTCCCCGGGTAGACGAACGTCTGGTCGGCAGGCGGCATCGTTACGGTTACGCGCCGGCCGTCGGCGAAGGTGTCGCCGGTGGTGATGCCCTGCTCAAGCACGACTTCGTCCGCGGCCGCACGGAGCCACGCACGTTCGGCACCGCAAAGGCACTGGGCGAGTTCGTCTTCCAGCCGTCGTCCGTCGACGCGGCCGAGGACGATGGCGTGCTGATGGGCTACATCTACGACCGGGGCACCGACCGCAGCGAGCTGGCGATCCTGGATGCGCGAACCCTGCACGACATCGCCAGTATCAAGCTGCCGCATCGGGTGCCGGCCGGGTTCCACGGCAACTGGATCCCGAGCGCCAACTGAAGCGCCTGCACTCGACATATCCGGCGGAGCCGCGCGGCCGGCGCCTAGCCCGTCAGCTCCAGCCGGTCCTCCGCGTGGAACTTCTCCTCGAGCGCCTCTGGCGACGCGTCGCGGTCAATCGTGAGGAGATCGCCGCCGCGGGCGGATTCGATCGCCCCGAGCCGGCGGCTGAGCTTGTCGAGCGCGTAAGCGGTCATCTCTTGTGGGTCGAGCCCGAACGGTGGCCTGTTGTCGAACTTGCGGAATGTCTCGGCGACCGTTTCCGTCGCCAAGCCCATAAGTTCGGCCATCCGATCCTGGACGACCTGCCAGAGATCGTCGTTGGCCGCGACGTGCCGACGACATGTGAAGGTGCCCCACGCCATGTGCCGACGTTCGTCGTCACCGATGTGCTTGATGACTCTGCGCATACCGGGCAGGATTCCGCGGCTGGTGCACACTTTCTGCCAGGCGTAATAGCCGGTCAGGGCAAGCGTCCCCTCGATGACGTGGTTGTAGGTGACAGAGGCTCGGATCTGGTTCCGCGGGCTGGAATCCTGCTCCAGCGCGTACAGGCTGGCCGGCAGTTCCCGGGTGAACATCTGCATGTACGGGTCGTTGAACTCGATGTATTCGTGTAGGTCTTCGGTAAGCCCCACCGCGTCGAACCACAGCCGAAACGCCAGCGTGTGCTTAGCCTCCTCGTACACGAACTGGGTCAGATACATTTCGTCCGCGAAGCGGCCTTCGGCCGCCATCGCGGCGATGAACGGCTGCAGGTCCTGGGTCACCGACTCCTCTCCGGCGAGAAACTGTGCGGCAAGCGAGGTGGTCATCCATCGCTCATCGTCAGTCATCGCAGCGAAGTCTTTGGCATCCTGGGCGAAGTCGATCTCGGCGGGGTTCCACTGCCGTGCGTTGCCCTTGGCGAACAGGCGCATCAGGAACGATTCGGGGCTCAAACCGCCGGCGCCGAGGGAGGCGTAACCGTTTCGATTGCCGTGTTGGATCGTGCGTGTCATCACTGGCTCCTTCGCCGCGGCTACAGAAAGCCCGCGTTAACGCTGAAACGGTCTACCGGCAGCCCAAATCCGGTTCGCCGTCAGGAACCAGTTCTTGGGGCGCGCCGGGTTATGTCCGGCCAGCAGGGTTGCCGCCCGGGCCGGCGCTGCCGGCGCCGATCCCGGTGACCCCGGTTGTGGTCCCGCCGGCCGGGGAAGTACCAGACGGCATGCTCCCGGTCGCAGTGCCGGACTGTCCGGTGGCTCCGGCCGGCATGTTGCCAGACGGGACGCTGGCAGCGGCAGTGGGTGCGGCGGCCGCCGGGGCAGCGGGTGCGGGCGCGGCCGGGGCCGGGGGCGGCGCGGCCGGAGGGGCGGCGGCCGGTGGGGCCCCAGCCGAGGCGGGAGCGGCGGCAGGGGCAGCGCCCGCAGCGGGAGCCGCGCCGGACCACACCAGCAGGTCTTGAGCCCCGTCGTTGTAGACGACACTGTTCGGGGCGGCGCCGGTAACGTCAAAGTAAATCTTGCCGGTGGATTTTGCACCTGCGGGCAGTGTTGACGGGTTGACGCCCTGGGGTGTCGCGACGTTGTACAAAGCCCGGTACGTTTCGCCGTCCGTCGCGCGGGCGTTGAAATTCGAAACGACAGGCGTTACCGAGCCCTGGTCAGCCTCGACGGTCGCGGTGCTTTCATACAGCCGCCCCGCAACCGGATAAGGGATGGCATCGCTGCTCGGCGTGAGCTGGCTGACCGTCCAGCCGGTGACGACGGCGCCGCCCGCATCGTAAAGCTGTTCTCGGGTGCCGAACCCTGCCGTCGTGGGATTGGCCGCGACCGCGGTCGCGGCGGTGGCGATCGTGATCGCCGCCATCGACAGCGGCGCAAACGCTGCCGACCCTATGGTGGTTGGCCTCATTATCTTTCCCCGTCGCGTCACATCTTTGGTCGTTGGTATCGAGGCTTGCCATCCAGCCGTCCACATTTCGCTACCCGCTCTCTTCGAAAAACACCCGTCTCGGTTCGGCGCACCGCGGATCTGCCGAGGGGGTGAAACCGGGTTCCCCCGGTGAATCACCGCGTGCACACTTCTCATTGCGTTCGGTCGACTTTCGGCCTCGACCGGCTCTGAAAGGCCAAGGGTCGGCTCCTAGACCATTGTCCGGCCCGGTCCGGCCCGCCGTGGCGGTATTGAACTGGGTTAACCGCCGCGTAAAGCTGATTTCCACCTCCGTTCAGCTTCGCTGGGCGAGGAGCAAAACCGGCCGATTGCGCATCTCGACGCCGGATCCGGCGAGCGGACCGCGCTGTTGCCCGAACCACCCGACTGACACCCAATCGTCGGTACACGACCCTACCTCGTAGCAGGAGGGCAAGTCCCCCGCCGAATCGGGCCACCGTTCGGCGGGCAGCGCGTTACTGTCACGGGTGGCGCTGCTACCGACATTGGAGGGCACTGATGAGCCCCTATCGAACAGTCCTGGTCGGCACTGACGGCTCGGATTCGTCGTTTCGTGCGGTGGATCGGGCCGCCCAGATCGCCGCGCGCTCGGATGGGAAGCTGATTTTGGCGACGGCGTACATCCCTCACACCGAACGCCCGGGATGGGGCGGCGTCGGCGGAGACCACCGTGCCGAGGACGCACTGAAGGAGGGCGGCTACAAGATGGTCGGCAACGCCCCGATATACGACATCCTGCGGGAGGCCAGGGACCGCGCGAAGGCCGCCGGGGCTCACGACATCGAGGAGAAGGCCGTCGCCGGCGCACCCGTCGATGCGTTGGTCGACCTCGCCGAGGAAATGAAAGCGGATCTACTGGTCGTCGGCAACGTCGGGATGAGCACGATTACGGGCCGGCTGCTCGGATCGGTGCCGGCCAGCGCCGCGCGCCGGTCCAAGACCGACGTGCTGATCGTGCACACCACGCCCTGAGCCGGTAACGCCGGCGTCTGTTTACCCGTCTGTGGCGGATTGGCGGCCGGAGGCATCCGCGGCCGCGGCCGGGCGACGTTCACGAGCATGCTCGCCGAGCTCGGCGTCGTCGCGCACCGCGTCGCCGGGATGTTGCTCGCCGGTGAGTTCTTGCTGACCGGCTTCGGGAACGCGGTCATCACCGGTCGGAGCGTCGGCTATCAGCGCGTCACCGGGCTGCCGCTGTCCGAGCAGTTCCTCGTGACCGACCTCGGGAACGTTTCGATCGCGTCCGCTCTCAGTGCGCTTGGCAGGCTTTTTCTTGCGCTTGTTGTCCGGCTGCGGCCCAGCCGCGCTCACATTGCGACGGTGGGCGTTGGCTATTGGGGTGACGGCCTCGCCCGCCATCTCGATGGCCTTTTCGGTGTACACGCGGTAACCAAAATTCGGTTTGTAGCCGTGGATTTCCCCGGTGTCGAGATCACGGATGAATTGCAGTATCTGGCGGCTGAACACCTGACCGGGTACCAGGACGGGAAATCCCGGCGGGTAGGGCGTGACGAAGGTCGCTGATACGACATCGGTTCCGGCGTCCAGCCTTTCGTCGATCTGTTCGCCGGTGAGGTATTCGCAGTTGGTGTCGTTGTAGGACAGGTAGAACGCGCGGCGGACATCACCTTCGGGCGTGGGCTTGGTTCCGGAGTGATCGAGGAATGCAGCGTGGAAGCCGCTGAAATCCGGAAGCGGCACCGAACGGTTGGTCAGCCGATGCACGGCCTTCTCGAACCGTTCGTGCTCACCGAGGCTCATCTCGGAGATCCGTTGGTCGAGCTCCAGGGCGATATTGACCAGCACTTCCACCAGGAAAGCGACCGAGCTTCGGGTGGTGCCGATATTGGTCATGAACAGCACGGTGTTGCGCGAGGTCTTGTTGATCTGAATCCCGTAGCGGTCCATCAGCTGCTGACGTTTGAACGTGTCTCCGTCATAACCGGTGCGCGCGATGGACAAGGTGATTCTCGACGGGTCGAGCACGAACTCGTCCTGCGCCCAGGCCTTCATCATGTTGCGCAGCCCGGAGCGCAGCGGTTGGGCGATGTCCGATGGCCGAAACTCCGGAGGAATCAAATCGGAGGTACGCAGGCAGCTCACGTACTTGTTGAGCAGAGGATCGTTGTCGATCGCGTCGCGCAGCTGCATCGCGTTCTCTATCTGCCGCTGCACCAGTTCGACGCCTTCTAACGCCACCTGTCGGCGACCGAGGTCCAGCGACGCGAGGATCTGGTAATTCGGCGAGGTCGAGGTGTGCGCCATGTAGGCCTCGTGAAACGGTTCGGCCACCTTCTGGTCGAAGTCCTGATCGAAAACATGAATCATCGATCCCTGCCGCAGCGCGGTCAGCGTCTTGTGCGTCGACTGGGTGGCGTACACCCGAACCCGAGCTCTTGCCGGGTCGGGAACGAGGCGACGGTTCAATAGCTCGTCGTCGCTGGGCGCATCAGCCTTGTCGGCCAACAGGTAGTCCTCATAGCGGCGCATGTAGTCGCGCTGCTGCAGTCGCTCTCGCAGCGCTTGCGCTGAGGCCATCGCCGTACGAGTCCGGTAGACCGGGTGAAAGCCGGCGAACGCGAACCACGCCTCATCCCACAGGAAGACCAGATCGGGCTTGATGGCCAGGCATTCCTCCATGACGCGCTCGACGTCGTAGACGATTCCGTCGAACGTGCAGTTGGTCAGCGACATCATCTTGACCCGGTCGAGCTTGCCGGCGCGTCTGAGCGCCAACAATTTCGACTTGATCTCCCGCAACGGCACTGCACCGTACATCGAATACTCGTTGAGCGGATAGGCTTCAAGATAGACGACGTTGGCGCCGGCAAGCATCATCCCGTAGTGATGCGACTGGTGGCAGTTGCGGTCCAGCAACACGATGTCGCCGGGCGCCACTAATGCTTGGGTGACTATCTTGTTGGCCGTCGAAGTTCCGTTGGTGACGAAGTACGTGTGGCGCGACCCGTAGGTTTCAGCGGCCAACTGCTGGGCGTCGCGCAACGGGCCGGTCGGCTCCAGCAGCGAATCCAAACCGCCGCACGTCGCCGATGTTTCGGCCATGAACACGTCCAGGCCGTAGAAGCCCACCATGTCCTTGATCCAGTGTGAATTCACGATCGACTTGCCCTGCGAAATTGGCAGGGCGTGGAAGACACCCGTGGGCCGGTGACTGTACTGCTTCAGCGCACTGAAAAACGGGGTGCGGTAGCGGGCCGCCACACCCTGCAGGATGGACAGGTGAAGCTCGAGCATGCCCTCCCGTGCGTGAAAGACCCGACGAAAGTAGCGCCCCAACCGGCCGGCAATGTCCTCCACCTCGATTTCGGTCATCAGGTAAAGGTCAAGTTCGGGCCGCAGCTTGGCAAGAGACGCAGCGAGGATCTGGGCGCGTTCATCGGGCGACTGGTGATCGGCCAACTCATGCGACACTTCGGTATCGACGAACTCCGACAAGGTCGACAGGTCGCGGGTCGACTGGTGCGAAAAATGCCGCCGGATCACCACCGCCTGCAGGTTGACATTGAGCCGTGCTGCGATCAGAGCCTCGTCGCCGCTCGACACCACCACAAGCTCGTAGATGAATTCGTCGTCGGGGCGTCGCCAGCTGCGAACCTCCTTGCGCAGCGCCCTTTCCTGAGCTTCCGTCAGCTTTTCGACAACGAGCACTTCGAAATACGGCCGGTCGCGCTGCATCTCGGTTTGGTGCTCGAGCTGACGTGGATCGGGCGGAAACATGTCCAAGTCGTCGGCGCCGGCGTTGTCCACATCCCCTGAGCGGTACGACTCGGTAGTCAGCGCGCGGTTGATCCGCGCAACCGCTTGGGCGAATTTGTCACAGCTGCCTGCGGCGAAGAGCCGCTGGACTCTTGCGAACAGGGGTGAGCCGGGATAGGCCCAGTACGGTTCCAACGGGATCAGTTGAGCCAGCAGTTCCTGGCAGTCGCTGGTGCATTTTTCTTTCAGCGCCCCTGCGGTGGTTGGGCGGGTCAATCGGTCCGCGGCTTCCTCTAATCGGCACCACGAGTCACTGCGGACCTGCCACAGACTGTTGTAAGCGCGCAAGTGTTCTGGCATGGCGGCCCTTCCTCGAGTCGGTGGCGACACGCCACGCAGGCTACCCACTTAACCGGCCCGCTAGTACCCGGTCGGCGCATCCACCACGTCTGGAACCCGTGGTCAGCGCTCGAAAGCCGATGCCATTGCCGATCGTTCACGGCAGGCACCAGCGCCGTTCATCTCCGAGACGCCGCTGCGACGAGGTGCGAAAGGCCGACCGGCGTGCATCATGCTCAGACGAACCGCTTGGGCGGGAGGTGTTTCGGCGGCCCGTGCGTCAGACCGCAGCGAGCGCGCGCGTGATCTGCTCATCGTCGACCGGCGGGTAGGAAGCCCGGTTGAATAAACACCGTGACCGTGTCGTCGGTTTCGTGATGCACCCGCTCGATGCGACCAGGTAGCTCGTTCGTCGACCAGGGCGGGGTAATCAGCCCGCGGTAGTCGTCGAGCTTCAGCGGCCAGGCGAAGTACTCAAGGCCACGCAGCACGAGCTGCGCGGGACGTGGCATCTGCAACTGGGTCCCCCGCTCGGGCAGACAGTTCGCCTCCCGGCCCTAAGTAGACAGTGCTGACTACCCCGGCGGCTCGGCCCCAAACCACAGCGCCTGGTGTGTTGCGGGTCTTCAATCGCCTGTCGGTCTTCGCTATCGATCCCGCGGTGGCTGCCGCCCTGCTCTGGAGCTCGGTGCGTCTGGCTGGGTCGCCCACGATGGGGCGCCGCACGATGGGGCCGATGGTTGTGCTCAACAAGACGCGGGCATTGGGTTCGGTGCATGTCGCCTGCTTATAGTCGGTACGGCTAATGACTACGCGGCCGCCGACAGGCAGAGCCGTTGGGCAGTAGAGGGGACGCAGGCCATGACCCAGGCGACGCTTGCACCATGACCGAATCCGGAGTGACCCGCGTGGCGGTCTACCTCGACTTCGACAACATCGTGATGTCGCGGTACGACCAGGTGCACGGGCGCAACTCCTTCCAGCGGGACAAAGCCAAGGGGTTGGAGAAAGAGCGGCTGGAGTTGGCCACCGTCGACATCGGCGCCATCATCGACTTCGCGTCATCGTTCGGCACCCTTGTGCTCACGCGTGCCTATGCGGATTGGTCCGTCGACGTCAACGCCGGCTACCACGCCCAGCTCGTCGGCCGGGCGGTCGACCTGGTGCAATTGTTCCCGGCGGCCGCGTACGGCAAGAACGGGGCCGACATCCGGCTAGCCGTCGACGCGGTCGAGGACATGTTCCGGCTCCCCGACCTGACCCATGTCGTCATCGTCGGGGGCGACTCCGATTACATCGCTTTGGCCCAGCGCTGCAAACGTCTCGGCCGCTACGTCGTCGGCATCGGCGTAGCCGGTGCCAGCAGCCGGTCGCTGGCCGCCGCCTGCGACGAGTTCGTCAGCTACGACGCGCTGCCTGGGATACCCACCGTTGTCGCCAAGGCTCCGAAAGCCGGCAGCCGTGGCAGACGCGTGAACGCCGCCCAGCCTGACGACGAGCAGGCGGCCGCCGACCCGCAGGCCGCAGCCACCGGGCTCCTCGAGCGCGCACTGCGCATCGGCCAGGAGAAGGATGACGCCGAGTGGCTGCACAACTCTGTGGTCAAGGCCCAGATGAAGCGGATGGACCCATCATTCAGCGAGAAGTCGTTGGGCTTTAAATCGTTCAGCGACTTCCTGCGCTCGCGCAGCGATCTCGTCGACCTCGATGAGAGCAGCACCACACGTATGGTGCGGCTGCACAGCGACACGGCCTCCTAGCGTGACGTTGCGACGCACGGGCAGGCACGACGGCCCCAGCGCCAGGGGCTGGGTCGGCGCCAGGCCTGGCGCCTCGAATCGCACGGTAGGCCCGGTGGGGCGACGGGAGACCCGGTGGGGCGACGGACATCGTTGAACCGATCGGTCGGTTACTTCGTTTTATGGACGTGGAGCATCCGGAGGCCACCTCGGTTCGGACGCTGTATGACGAGCACGCCGCCGCACTGTGGCGCTACGCCATGCGTCTGACGGGTGACCAGGCCCGCGCCGAGGACGTCGTGCAGGAGACGCTGCTGCGTGCGTGGCAGCACCCCGAGGTGACCGACGACAACGGGAGGTCGGCACGTGCCTGGCTGTTCACCGTCGCCCGCAACATGATCATCGACGAACGCCGCAGCTCACGGTTCCGCAACGAAGTGAGCTCGTTGGACGGCCCGGCCGCCTCCGAGGAGGCCAGCCCCGACGAGGTGAACTCGGCGCTGGACCGGATGCTCATCGGCGAGGCGCTAGCACAGCTGAGCCCCGACCACCGCGCCGTGGTTCGGCGTTCCTATTACCTGGGGTGGACGACCACGCAGATCGCCGACGATCTCGGTATTGCTGAAGGCACCGTGAAGTCGCGGCTGCACTACGCCGTACGGACAATGCGGCTTACCCTGCAAGAGATGGGGGTAACACGGTGACGCAATTCGACCGGAGGGGTGCCCGGCAGCAGAGCGACGCCGACCCGTTCGCGATGTGGGACGCGGCGTATGTATTGGATTCACTCGACGCAGAAGAGCGCCGCCAGTACGAGGCCCATCTGAGTACCTGCGCTCGGTGCCGCGAGGCCGTGGCTGAACTGACCGGCATGCCTGCGCTGCTCGCACTGCTGGACCCGGACAAGGCCGCCGCCCTCGATGAGGATTCACCCGAATTGCCGCAGCCCCCGCCCGAGCTGCTGGACTCACTGCTGGCCAAGGTCAGCTGGCGAAGCCGGCGCAGGCGGCGGTTGTCGTGGACGATGGCGGCCACGACCGCCGCCGCCGCGGCCGCCGCCGTGGCTATCGCGGTGCTGGTCGGAACCCATCCCGGTTCCTCCATGCGGTCCGCGGCGCCGCCCGCGACATCGGCATCAGCGCTGACCATGACCCAGGTGGCGCCAAATTCGATCACCGCAACGGTCAGCCTGAGCAGTCAGGGCTCTGGTACCCGCATCGAGATGATCTGCACATACCCGAAGGAGTCGGAGAACTCCGACAAGCACGACAACGACGTCGACAAGCTCGCAATGGTGGTCGTCGGTCGGGACGGTAGCCATGCCCAGCTGACAACGTGGATGGCGCCGCCCGGCGTTACCGTACGACCGGTCGGGAGCACGCCGATGCGGATCGACCAAATCGCCGCGGTGCAAATTGTTTCCGACGATGGAGATGTGCTGTTGCAGCGCAACGTGTGACAGACCGCGCTTTCGAGCGCTACGACGGCGGCGGCCTACCCAACGGAGTCCAGGGTCAAGCGTGGCGGGCTCTTGTGTCGCCCAACTGATCCTGCAGCCTCATCAGCAGAGGGCGCGCTCGGCGCCGACGGGCTCGGCCGCTCGGGGCCCACGATTCGACGGCTCATACGACTGCCCATATAGTCTTCGGTGTTACCTCAGTTGCACGTTTTCGGCTGGGCTGCAAATACGATTTGCGGAGCTGCTCCGAACTCAGCGGCAGGTTTTCCAGTCCCACCCGCGGCCGCCGGTGCCGCGACAGGCTTAATGCCCAGGGGCGTGGTAATAGGCGCAACCTGCACTATCGTGCGGTGATGGCGATCATGCCGCACTGCGTTGTCTGCGGATTCTCCGGTGGGCCGAATGTTGCCGGTTCGGTCGAGTTCGCCGACTATGTCAAAGGCTGGCAGGGACCACGCTCTTCGGACGGTGCTCCGATTATCGGCTGGTCCAATTCCCTGGGCGTGACCGCGCCACCGGGTGTCGGCTTATTCTGCCGGGACCACCTCAAACGTGCCGAAAAGTTGCGCCGGCTTCCGGCCGCGGAGGCTGTGGAGCTACTTCGGACCGGCGCTGACCTCGGACCCTTGGCCCGGCTGCGGAGCTTTTTCCGCTAGTCCGTTGGGCGCCAAACCGTTCGCAGCCGTTCAGATACGACCGTGCCGCGTGCCGCGCATTTTTCGGGGCGTCAGCTATTTCCCAATGTTTCCGCAGATGATCGGCTGGAAGTAGAGGGTCGGCTGGCCGTTCTCCAGGACCTGAGCTGCCGACCCGAGATGGACGTTGAGATACCACCCCGAGGGAGGCGGGGCCTGGTCGACATTCTGGATGACCGTGGTCTGGTAGGCGGTGCCGCTGGCCAAGGCGACTAGATCATTCAGTGGGTACTTGGATGCTCCCTGCGCCTCACATGTGCCGAGGCCAATGTCCTGGGCGTGGGCACTGCCCGGCGCAAGACCGCTGGCCGATGTGGCAACGGTCAATGTCTTGTTCCCCGGGTCGTATGTCAGATTGGCCGAACCCTGAGGGCGTGGGCCCATGGGTGCCATGGTGAGGGTGGCCGTCGCGACGGCGGCGGTGATGTCCGCACACGCGATCGGCGTGTAGCCGAGTTGACCGGGACCGCCGAGCTGGGAGCCCGCAGCCAGGTGCATGTTGAGCGCGGTGCCCGGGAGGAGACCTCCGGGGACGAGTTGGTCACTGGTGACGCTGGTGTTGATCGCCCCTGCGCCGTCCGCGGTCACGTCTGGGAACGGGACAACAACGTCTCCCATCGCGGCGCAGCCGCCCTGGTTGATGTGTATCGCATGGATACTGCCCGGTGTGAACCCGGCCATCTGCAACTTGGCGGTGATGTTCTTGCTTTGCGGATCCCAGCTCAGCGCGGCCGTCCCGCTCGGCCGGTAGGAGAGGGTGGCCTTGACGAGCGTCGCCGCAGTCGGCGGGCTCGATGACCGCGGCGGGTGAGAGCCGCATGCGGCGACCGGCGCGGCGATCAGGGCCGCCGCTGCCAGGATCCGTATGAAGCTCAATTTGTCCGTGCCGGCCTTCATGAATCTGCTCCCAGCCCTTGCGAGCTGCCCTCAAGGTCACGAGTCGCCGTCTACCCGCCCACGAAACCTACCTCAGGGTGCTCCTTGAGCAGCGCACTGCTGGCATTCGGACTACGACGTGTCGCGCTGGTAGGTGCAGCAACTGGTCAACGCTAGGAAACCGAGGGCGAAGGCGGCGTTCCTGGCGCACTCACGGTGCCCGCACACCAACTCCTGCGCGGTCACCGCTGAAATTGAGGACCGCATTGTCGGGTAGCCAAGGCGCTGAGCCGACGCCGTCTCGATGCCAACGCAAGCACCATCACCGTCCATCTGCACGCCGACACGTCCATCACCAAACCGCCTGCGCTATCC
>JAFARC010000025.1 GCA_019245755.1 Mycobacteriaceae bacterium
CGTCGGGAACAGTGTGGGTGAATCAGTCCGGTGACGTTTACCAGGAGCTCACCGCTGCGGGGCCGGGGTGAACTGCCAGCCTGGACAACCCCAAGCTGGACCATGTCGAGATACTTGGCCGTCGGCCTTGGCTGCCAAGCCACGCCATCGGTCGCGAACCTGAGTGGCGAGGCCCGACCTGCCGATGAAGTTCTTGGAGGACTACAGCGGACACGGGTAAGCGTCCACCCGCAGTCCGCCCACCGCCGCAGCTGCAGCTATCGAGCCAACCTTTTGTCGTAAACGACAACACGAAACTCGACGACACTCGGCGACACCGTCTATCAGTTCGAGGCCCGCATGAAAACCGAGGCAGCACCGCCCTGAGCTGTAGCGGCTGAGAGGCGATCGTTCGACGGCGGACGAAACTGGTACCGCGATGGCCGGTGCGGAGGGCTGACATCGTCAACGGGCGTCGCAGGTCCGCGCCGATGTCGCACCTGATCAGCGGTGCGATTAGTTGCGATTAGTGCTGTCCCGCGACGTTGCGTGGGTGGCGTTGATGTGCCGCGATGGCGGGCGCAACCCATCGACGTAGGAAACCGCGGAGTTCGGTTCCGCGCCGTGGTGGATGGCCGGGATCGACGATCATCGACTGCAGGATCCGCAACATAAACTCAACGAGTTCGTCCAGTGCCTGTTCGTCCACGCCGGCCCCTGGCCAGTCCACATTGAATCGGTGCAGGATGGAACGCCCGAACGCGCGCGCAACATCGGATGTCACGCCGGCGGTGAACGCACTACTCCTTCCCGGTTCCAGAACCAAGCCGAGGTATCGGTCGTGCGGTAATTGTTCGAGGGTGTGGGCAACACCCTCAACAACGGCATCCGCAGGGTCGGTGTATGGGTCGAGGTGGGCCGCTAATCGGTCGAGGAACTCCCCGGCCGCCGAGATGGCGGTGCTTGCCAGCAGTGCATCCGTCGTCGGGAAGTAGCGGTAGATGGTCTGGCGAGTGACCCCCAACTGACGCGCCACGTCCGAGAGGCTCACCCCACCGTGTCTGTCGATGGCCTGACGCGCAGCAGCAGTGATCCGAGCGACGGCTTCTTCTTCGTCACGGGGGACATCGCCTGCCCAGCCATGCCTGCGCATCTGGGGATGCTCGCACAATTTTGTGCCTCGAGGGCTGGCATTAACCGGCGGCGGCAACCCTTACCATACAAACCTCGTGTGTTGTATGGTCAGCCGGGGGTTGACTGAGCGAAGGACATGTGATGACAGCTTCGACGCACGGTCGAATGAGCAGCTGCGACGAATCGCTGACCCGGCGGGCGTTGCGCCATGCACTCGACGGGACGACCGACATGGCCGAGCGGGAACTGCGGGTTCCGCTGCACTACTACCGTGATCCCAAGCTCACAGAGATCGAGGAGTGTCAAATTCTGCGCCGGGTGCCGTTGGCGATCGCGCCGTCCGCGCAGCTACCGCACGGCAACGATTTCGTGGTGCGCTCGGTGCTAGGCGACTCGCTTCTGGTGACGCGTGATCGCACGGGCCGCAGTCACGTGTTCTTGAACTACTGCCGTCACCGCGGCGCCATGCCCGCCTGCGGCTCTGGCAATGCGGCCCGGTTCACCTGCCCCTACCACGGGTGGACGTACAAGAACAGCGGCGAGCTGTTTATGGTGCCCGGCAAGGCGGGATTCGACTCGATGAACACCCGTGACTATGGACTGGTGGAGCTACCGAACGAGGAACGTCACGGTTTCATCTGGGCGGTACTGGCCGCCGACGCGGGTATCGACCTTGATGCGCACCTGGGCGCGATTGAGCCGGAACTGGCTTCCATGAACTATGCCGCATACGGCTACCACACTGAGCGCGAATTCGGGTCCGGCGTGTCATGGAAAGGCGCCTTGGAAGCCTTCGCCGAGGGCTACCACTTCCCTTACGTGCACGGTCAAAGCCTCATCGGGCAGAACACGCTGGCCAACACCTCGATCTATGATGAGTTTGGTAAACACCACCGCATCGGTTTTCCGTTCACTTGGATCACCAATCTCTCCCACGACCCGACCGGAACCTGGGATCCGCAGCTCAACATGGGCATCATCTTTTGGATTTACCCGAACCTGATCCTGGCCAACAGCCCCGTCGGCGTCGAAATCATCGACATGCTGCCCGCCGGCGAACCCACCCGATGTGCCGTGCGCCACAGTTGGATGGCTCGGATACCCGCCACAACCGACGAACAGCGCACCGCTTACGACACCGTCTACGAAAGCGTCCACGCCGCCGTCCGGGACGAAGACTTCGCCATGCTTCCCCAATGCGGCCAAGGAGTGCTCCACGGTCAACATGACCACATGATCATCGGCCGCAACGAAATCGGCGTCCAACACATGATCAAGGTCTTTGCACACGAACTCGGCGTCGCGCTGCAATGACAACGGCGATCGCCAGCGCTACTAGCTTCGCCGGGTGGCGCTCAGCATTATGAGTTCGACCAAGAGATGGCTGGTCAGTTCGGCTCACGCTTGTCTGTCAAATTGCAGCCGGTGCAGCTGAGCGTAGACACGGTCGAGTTCCAACAACTCCTCGCGCGTGCCGTCTTCTGCGACCAAACCGTCTTTGATGACGATGATCTTGTCGGCTTTACGCAAAGTACTCAGACGGTGGGCGACGGTGATCACGGTGCGGCCCTCCATCAGCCGTTCCAGGGCCTCGATTACCAGCTCTTCGGACTCTGCGTCGAGGGCCGCCGTCGGCTCGTCGAGAATCAGTATCGGATTGTCGCGGATCAGGGCGCGGGCGATCCCGATGCGTTGGCGCTGGCCACCCGACAGCGTCATCCCGCGGTCGCCGACCAGGCTGTCGTAGCCGTCAGGCATGCGGGTGACGAACTCGTCGGCGTTGGCCAGTTTGGCCGCCAGGACAATTTCGTCCTCGGTCGCGTCGGGGCGGCCGAACGCGATGTTGTCGCGCACCGTTCCGCGCAGCAACACGGTTTCCTGCAGCACGAAGCCGATCTGTGCGCGCAGTTCGCGAAGCTTGTAGTCGCAAACGTCCACCCCGTCGATCAAGATGCGACCGGCGTCCGGGTCGCGGAACCGCGGGATCAGACTGACGATCGTGGACTTGCCGCTACCTGTCGGCCCGACAATCCCCACCATCTGGCCCGGGCTGATCGTGAAGCTGATGTCGCGCAACACCGGCACCGCGGGGTCATAGCCGAAAGCCACATGCTCGAACGCGATTTCACCGCGGAACGGCGGTGGCTCTACCGCGCCGGGATGCTCCGGGATCACCTCACCGGCGTTACTGATCTCTTGGACTCGCTCGAATCCCACCGAAACCTGCGCGAAAGTGTTGGTCATCTGGGCAAGGTCGCGCACCGGTTGAAAGAACTTGGCCAGGTAGGCGAGAAAAACCGTCAGCGCGCCCACCGTCATCATGCTCGCGAGGATGAGCAAGGAGCCCCGCCAGAGCACCAGCCCAGTACACAGCGCAATCGCCACCCCGAACACCGGCGAAAGGAGCGAGGACACCCGCCGCGCCTTGAGCCAGGCCGTCACGCTGTCTGTACTCGCCTTGCGCAGTTGCTGCTCCTGGTGATCCTCGCGCCCGAGCGCCTGCACCACTTGAATAGATTGCAGGCCCTCCTGCAGGACAGCCAGCAGATCGGACTGGTGCGTGCGAACCTCCTTCACTGCCGTCCTGACGGCCCTGTTGATACGCAAGACGAAGAGGGCCAGCAGCGGCGTGACGGCAAGCGCGATCAGAGTGAAATCCCAACGGCACAACAACATCACGACGATCATCCCGACAACCGTCAGGGTGTTGGTGAAGAGGTTGAGGGTGGATACCGAGGCGAAGCCCTGGATCGTCTGAACGTCGCTGGTGAGGGTCGAGAGAATGGTGCCGACCCGGTTGGTGTCGTAATAGGCCAGTGAAAGCCGTTGCAGCTGGTGGTACAGCCGCACGCGCAGATCGTTTCCGATGCTCTGACCTAAACTCTCGGTGAAGTAGCTGGCGACATACATCGCGACGCCAGCCGTCACCGCGATCACCACGGTCGCGATTCCCGCGGCCGCTGCCAGATTTGCCTTACTTCCGCCGCGCAGCATCGGTAATAGCCACACAATCCATGGCGGCACCCGGCGGTGGCCGACGACGAAGTCGATGACGATCTTCAGCGGCCACGGCGTGGCAAGGCTCATAACCATCTGCACCAGCATCGCGGCCGAAATTACTGCGAGAGTCCCGCGGCGCGGGCGTAGCAGTTCACGAAGCAGCGGCGGCACGATAGGCGACTTCTGCTAAGGGACCCCGTGCGCACAATGACGTCGCGTTAATCCACATCGCTGTATGTCCTGTCACAGCGCACACAACCGGCTAGGACTGCGCGCCGGCGTGCACTCAACGGTCCGAAGGCGAGCGGCACGTTGGGGAGTCTCTACGGTGACGGCTGCGAAGGTCGATTTCGCCAGCTCTGTGCCTCCTTGTGAGAACACGAACAGTATTCGTCGGCGCGCCCTTTAGCATAGGTGGTTTTGATGACGACGACCCAACTCTGCTCCTGGCCGAAGGCATCCCACTTGGGTGCTCCGTCGTCAGATATGGGAATGGGTTACTCCGCTGGCGCGACCAGGAGCCCTCCATCGTCGTTCCGCCTGAGGAGCTCGACGCGAGTGCCGAACCCGATCCGCGACGGCCATTCGTGTCGCTGAGCTGAGTTGGGGCTCGGTGGGTGACGATGCGGGCTCCTACACTCGCCCGCCACACCCACCGAGGTGACCCTTGCCCGAGACTACTGCCTGCCCGCCCGCTGTTGTTCACGATCATGCGCACCATCGAACTGGGTGTGACGACCATCCTCTGCGCGCCGGTGGCCCGCGCCCCGCGCTGTCCAGACCGCGGCCAGGATGGGCGCTACCGTGACACCGTCACGGTCGTTGATGGATCTGCCGGCGGCCGGCTATCGCTGGTATTGCGGGTTGCGGTGCCCCGCTACCGTGAAACCCGACCGCGTGCTCTCGCCATCCTCGAGGGCACGTCGCTCACCGCGAGCAACCGACGTTGGGCGCGGTGGAGGGCACGACGGCATACACCCCACCGCCCACCCAGCCGAACGGCCACCCCACGGCGCTGTTGGTGTTCCACTGATCGACCGGGGACGGAGTGGGTGGGGCATTGCGTGTGCCCAGGCGCGACAGGCAGCTGTTGCCGGGGCTGGAGCTGCTGACGTTGGACTGACTGGCGCTGTTTGCCCCGGGGGTTGGCGTTGGGGTAGCCATCACGGTAGTGGTGACCGGGGGCGGGACGGGAGTGGAGCCGGATCCCTGCTGGTCGGCCCGGGCCATGGCCACCAGGGCCAGCGCGATCGCAAGCACGCCGAATGGCAGCCCGATCACGGTGACGAGGTGTTTCTTCAATTGTGTTTCCTTTCACGGCCTCGATCGACAGTGGTCGAGCGTCTGGCGGGTAGGGGGGCCCTCAGTTTGCACCACGAGTGACGAAACTGCAGCGCTTCCTCGGCTGCCCCCTTGACTCTTATTAGCTGGTACGTGCATCGATTGAGTTTCGTTCAAGTCCTTCGACCCTTCTGATCTGCACGAACTTCGGCCCCAGGCTTCAGTTAGGGCGCACGAATTGTCGTTGCCGGGGCAGCACCATGGGGAAGGGTTACAGCAGGATGGCGAGCGGCGACCCAGCGCCTCGGGACGGCCGCCCAGACAGCGGTACCGGACACGAATCCCACCACCTTGGAATCCACAACTACCGGTGCACTTATTTGGCGACTCTCTGACCTCGCCTGTGCATATCCGGTTCGCTGTGCACAAGCGCCACGACCGTGTTTCCCGGTGTCGGCCTTCGTCGTTAATGTTCGAATATGTGTTCGAGCGCTTCGATCGGCCGGGAGTCGGTGATGGCGGCGCTGGATCGGCTCGAGGCCGACGCCGTCCAGGTCCTCGCTTTGCCGCTCGACGCGCTCAGCGACCTGGACCGGGTATTGGTGCTGCGCCGGTTGACCACGGTGGCCCGCAAGTTCGCCGCCCGTGGTTACGACGTGGTCAACCAGCTCGTCGAGGAAGCCACCCCCACCGACATCGGCGGTCCGCTGATCTCCGTGCTCGCCGACCGATTGCTGATCACACCCGCCGCCGCCGCGCGGATGATCAAGGAAGCGGCCGACGTAGGCACCCGCCGCGCGATTACCGGTGAACCGCTGGAGCCGCGCTTGACCACCACCGCCGACAAGGCACACGCCGGGCTTATCGGACCCGAACATGTGGCGGTGATCCGCGAGTTCTTTCGGCAGCTGCCGGCCAGTGTGGGCCTCGACGCGCGGGACCGCGCGGAGGAGATGCTCGGCAAGTTCGCCGCCGACCTGCGGCCCGACCAACTCCGCAAGGCGGCCGCTCACCTTGCCGCGCGGTTGAACCCTGACGGCAGCTTCTCCGACGTCGACCGGGCCCGCAAACGAGGCTTCTACTGGAGATGCCAAGACGCCGACGGCATGAGCCTGGCCACCTTGTGGGCCACCCCCGAGCTGCGCGCCACCCTCGACGCCGTGATCGCCAAACTCGGCGCCCCCGGTGTATGCAATCCCGACGACCCCGCCCCGACCATCGACGGCGAGCCGCCACCGCAGGCAGTCAACCGTGATACCCGGACTCCAGGTCAGCGCGCCCATGACGCGCTCACCGCGATGGGCCGCGCCGTACTGGCGTCCGGGGAGCTCGGCCAGCACCGGGGCATGCCCACCACGATCATCGTGCAGACCACCCTGCAGGCCCTGCAGAACGCGGCCGGCGCCGCGACGACGGGCGGGGGCACCACCCTGCCGATGAGCGACGTGATCCGCATGGCCTCCACCGCGTATCACTACCTGGCCATCTTCGACGAACACTCCAACCGGCCGCTCTACCTCGGGCGGACCCGCATCGCCAGCGCCGATCAGCGAATTGTGCTGTACGCCAGGGACCGCGGGTGCACCTTCCCGGGCTGCGATAAACCGGGTTACCTGACCGAAGTGCACCACATCACTCCGTACAGCAGGGGCGGCAAAACCGAACCCAACAGCATGACGTTAGCCTGCAAACCTCACCACAAGCTCGCCGACGAAGGCTGGACCGTCAGACTCAATGAGCGCGGCGAGGCCGAGTGGATTCCGCCGCCGCACTTGGACCGCGACGTCCCCAACGTCAATAACTTCCACCATCCGGAGCGCTACTTCACCGGGACCGAGGACGGCGACCCTTAATCCAGCTGCCGCATCTTTCGTCGAGCCCGCGCGCCGACCGCCGGCTGCCTCAGGGGTTGCGTCGGGTCCGTGCCGGGTCGACAAGCCCGGACTTCACCAGCGCATCGTCGATGAATCGCTGCACCGGCCGCGAGCGGAAGAACCCGGTGTGGCCGCCCGGATACCAACAGATCTCGGGTCTGCCCCAATGTTCCCAGAGCCGGGCGGCCTCGTCGCGGGGGTGCACCAGCCTGTCGGCGATGCCGGCGTAGATGAAGCGGCCATCCAAGGGCACGCAGGGACTCAGCGCCAGCGGCGAGGTCATCGCGCCGATGGGCTTGGCCAACGCCAACATCTGACGAAGGTCGTCGTAGTCGCTAAGGCCGGCATGGCGCGCGACCAGTTCGAGCAGGTTGGCCATTGGGACGCCGAGAATTGCGCAGGTGAGGCCATCGTCAAGGGCGGCCACCATCGCGGTGAGATAACCGCCGAGGGAGATGCCGTTCAGCCCGATCGTTGCGTCGGTGTCCTGTGACCGGATCCATGACAGCAGGCGCCGGATATCCCACACCGCCTGAGCGACACCGTGAACGTTGTCGAGCACGTCCTCACTGGGGAACGCGGCCCCCTTGGGCACGCCCCGCGCACGGGGGCCGTGGGTGGGAAGCACGGGAAGCACGACATTTAAGCCGAGATCCCGGTGCAAATGCCAGGCCCGAAACAGCGCGAGGTCCAGGGCTGCGCGTCCCATCTCCGCGCCATGCACACACACCAGCCACGGTCGCGGCTGGCGGTGTCGCAACAGCAAGCCGTACTCCCGGCTATTCGAGGTGTAGCTCAGCCACCGTTCCCGGCCCGGTTCCCCAACACTGGGCTCATATTCACTATCGAAGGAGAAGCGCTCGTAGGTGCGCCCCAGGCTGGTGACGGGCCTGATGGAGATGTCGCTCAGCGGCGGTGGTGCCGCGAAAAACCCCTCAGGCTCTTCGAGCCAACCCTTCTCGCCATAGAAATCAACAGCGGCGATCACCTCGCGAATGATCCGTTCGACTCTCCTCGCATCCGGGGCCGATCGCAGTAAGTGAAAGCCGAGCAGCACGATTTCGTCGCCGAACGCCTGCGCCGCGAGCGCGAGGGTGGGTCGTCTCACCGGAAGCTCGCTGGGCTGACGATCCAGATAGTCAGCCCAGGACCGAGCGTAAAAGCCACCGGTCCGGGTGAACGACCCCAAAACCTGCCAGACAGGACCGGCACTGCCCCGGACTTCGCGGACAACCCGCCCGGCCGGGTCACCATCGCCCGCTGCGGCAGCCGAGGCGTTTGTCTGCTCGCTGTCCCGCACCAAACCTATCCTTCACCAGAAATGCATTCCGTGGGCCGATGTCAGCCCTTTGGCCGGGAGCCGGCTGCTACCTCGCCGGGGTACTCCTCGTAGTAGGGGACATAGCCTTCCTCGCGACCTTTGAGGACGTAGAGCGGATCCTTGATGTCGGGCCCGTAGCCCTGGTCGCGCAGATCGACCTTTTTGTTCTTGAACGTCGAGGTCTGCTCCAGTGAATCGACGACCCGCACGAACAACGGCACTGCGTAGCTGGGCAGGTGTTCGAACACCGTGTTGGCCAACGAGGTGGCGTTGAACCTGGTGCCCTCGCTGCACACCACGGCTGCCATCCCGGCGCGCCCGTCGGCGCCGGGCACCCGCACGCCGAAGACGGTGACGGCTTCGACGGCCGGGTCGGTCGCAACGGCCGCCTCAACATCGGTCGTTGCGACGTTTTCGCCCTTCCACCGAAAGGTGTCGCCGAGCCGGTCGACGAACGCGGCGTGGCGCCAGCCCTGTGGACGCATCACGTCTCCAGTGTTGATCCACACGTCACCGTCCCGGAAAGCGTTGCGCACCAACTTGTTCTCGCTCGCCTCGGCGTCGGTGTAGCCGTCGAACGGCTGAATGTGGGTGACCTTGCTCAGCAACAGCCCGGGCTTGCCGCCGCGCGCCTTGCGCACCCGGCCCTTGTCGTCGCGAACCGGTTCGCCGGTTTCGGGGTCGTATTCGACGAACGCCACCGGGGTCGGGCAGATACCGGCGGTCTTGGGGATGTTAAAGACGTTGACGAACCCGGTGTTGCCCTCGCTCGCCCCGTAGAACTCGAAGACCCGCTGAATACCGAAACGTTGAGTGAACCGGTCCCAAATGTCGGGCCGCAGCCCGTTGCCGGCGATCACGCGCACCTTGTGTTTGCGGTCGGTGTCCTTCTCGGGCTGGTTGAGCAGGTAGCGACAGATTTCGCCGATGTAGACGAACGCAGTTGCGTCGGAGCGGATCACTTCGTCCCAGAACCGTGACGCCGAGAACGCGCGGCCCAGCGCGAGCGTGGCGCCGGCGCTGAGCACCCCTGACAACGCCACGGTCAGCGCGCTGTTGTGGTACAGCGGCAAGCAACAATACAGCGTGTCGCGGCTCTTCAGCCGCATGCCAAATGCACCGGACCCCCCTAGCGCCCCGAGCCACCGGTAGTGCGTCATGACACTGGCCTTCGGCGCGCCGGTGGTACCCGAAGTGAAGATGTAGAAGGCCTTGTCCTTGGCCAACACCGACGCGGTCACGGCCGGGTTCTCGGTGGGCGCGTCGGCGGCCAGCCGCTCGAGTTCGTCGACGGTGATCGGATTGGCGACCTCCGCGCCCGATTCTTCGACGGCCGTGAGCAGGTCGTCCTCGCCGATCAGGGCTTTGGCATCCAGGAGGCCGACGCTATGAGCGAGCACCCTGCCGCGCTGGTGGTGGTTGAGCATGCCGGCGATCGCGCCGAGTTTCACCGCCGCGAGCATCAGCAGCACCGTGCGCGGCGAGTTCTTCATAATGATGCCCACCACGTCGCCGCCGCCGACGCCAAGTTCGGCGAGCACCGCCGCGTAGCGGTTGGCGGTCTCGTTGGCCTGGCGGTAGGTCACGGATTGGTCGTCGAACCGGATGAAGACCTTATCGCCGTAGCGTGCCGCACGGTCCTGGAACACCTTGCCTACCGAGTTCTTGGCCGACCGGCGCGCCGGGAAGCCGGTCAGCGCGCCTCGCACGATGACCGGCGCGTCCATCAGCAGACCGGGTAGCCGGGTGACGATATCGGTCAGCCCGACGGTGTCTTCAGCCATTCGTTCTATCCCCTCTCGGATCCTTGCGACCCGATCCGGCGGACAGCCCAACCGCAGGGTGCCGGCTCATTGACCGCGGCGCCGCCTGGTTCGCGGTGGCGAAGTTACGCCTGCGGCGTACTCGAGCTCACGTAGTGCCGGTTCGATGCCATCGGCCAGCTCGTCGATGTCGTTGGCGATCTCGGGGGTGGTGACGAAGCCGAAGTCGACCGATTCGCGGTAGCTGAAGCAGGTGATGTTGAGCCCGACGTCCATCACCAGCGGACCGATCGGCACCAGCGTTTCCAGGATCGCGCCGGCCATGTAGATGGGGAAATCGGGTCCTGGCACGTTGGAGACCACCAGGTTGATCGGCGCGACGTTTTTGCCGAGCCGGCTGGCGGTGTATGCGCGCGCGGCAAGTGCGAGCAGCCCGGGCGGCGTGGTTTCGGTCAATCCCATGATCTGGTGTGCGGTGAGCGCCTTGGCCATCGCTTTGGCGCCCTGCGCGCTCGTGTGAATGGCTTTCATCCGCTCACTGGGATCACCGACATCGGTGGGAAGGCTGACCGTCGTCGAGGTGATCTGGTTGCCCACCTCGGTGTCCTGCCCGCGGGTGGACACCGGCATTTGGGCGAGCAGCGGCCGGTCCGGAAGCTCACCCCGATCTTGCAGGTAGCCGCGCAGCGCCCCGCAGACCATGGCCAGCACCACATCGTTGACCTTCACGCCGAACGCGTCTTTGACCGCCTTGACCCGCTTGAGCGGCACCCTGGCGCCGCTGATGCGCCGGTGCGGCGAGACCGGCGCGTTGAACCGTGTGGTGGGCGCATCGAAGTAACGGGGCGGCTTGTTGGCCAGCCCGCGCACCGCCAGCTGCTGGCGCACGATCTGCTCGACCATGCGCAACATCCGGTAGGGCGTCATCACTGCGAGGTTGAACATTCCGCCGAGCGCGCGAAGCTCCAACCGTGGCATGCCGACACCAACCAACGATTCCTTGGGCTCAGCCGCCGGCGGGCGCGGTTCCGGAGTGGCGTCGAGCAGGATTTCACTGAGCCCGGCGCCGGAGACGCCATCGATGAGCGCGTGGTGCATTTTGGTCAGGATGGCAACCCGCCCGTTTTCGACACCCTCGATGAACCACAGCTCCCATAGCGGGCGGTCGCGATCCAGCTTGTAGGACATCAACCGCCCGACGAGGTCGTCGAGTTCCTTGCGGCTGCCCGGCGGTGGCACCGCGATCCGCCGGATATGAAAGTCGATGTCCAGCTCGGCGTCCTCAACAAACCACGGCCTATCCAGCCCCAGCGGCGCACCGGCCACCCGATACCGCAACTGCGGAACTTCAGGCAGCCGACTGGCCAGCAGGTCGCGAACCGCGTCGAACGAGAAGTCGGCGGCCTCCGACGGGTCGCAGATCACCAAGCCGCCCACGTGCATGTGCCAGCCAGCTGTCTCCGCGAACCAGAACGCCGCATCGACGCTGGAGAGCCGCTTCATGCCAACCACCGCCCCCGAGTGCCCGACGACCTGTGCCGTCCCGTCAATACCCCCCGTTCGATTCGCAGGTTACCTTATTATTATAAAGTTAGCTAAATAGTGCTAAACAGTAATGAAAGGCTCGTGCGTTCAGCTTTTGTCAGTGCGACGCGACGTGGTTCGCGATCTGCGGGGCGGTGGGAGCGGGTGCGGAGGAGCGCACGTAGTCGACGGCGGCATTGACGGCTGCGCACAGCGGTTCTGGGCTGTCGGTGGCATAGCTGACCAGGGCGCCGCCCTGATGGGCGGCCACCTTCACGATCCGCCGGCGGATGGCGGGCCCCTTGGGCGTTAGCCACTGCTCGTCGGGCAGGTCGACACTTGCCATTGCCCGGCGTTAGCCGCGGGGCTCCCAGGTTATGGGACGTTCAACCCAGATGTCGGCGAGCGGTTGTCAGGTGGCGGGGAAACGCTTCGCAAGAAAGG
>JAFARC010000082.1 GCA_019245755.1 Mycobacteriaceae bacterium
CGATGACGACCGGCGCGGGTTTGCCACCGTCGGCGCAAGCGTACGGCACCACGGTGTCAACCACGGCCGAGGTGGTCAGAATGACCGCCGGCGCACAATCGCGCAAAGCCGAGGAAACGCGCTCGTCGTGCACGCCGAACTGGGGTACCGACAGCGGAACCGCGACGAAACCGGCCTGCATCGCACCCATGAACGCGACGATGTACTCCAACCCCTGGGGGGCCACGATGGCGACCCGATCACCACTCGACCCGCAAACCTTGAGCTCTTCGGCTACGATCTGCGCCCGATGGTGGACTTGCGCCCAGGTAAGACTTTCAGCAAAGCCGTTCGGGTCGGCCTCGTAGTCGACGTAGGTGTACGCGGTGGCGTCGGGCTGCCGCGTCGCGCGCTCGTGCAGCAGCTTCGTCAGAGAAGATTCAGCCATTGTCGATCCCATTACCTTCCCGGTCAGCTTCCGCGTGGGGTGTGTCGAGTTCGCCGCGCATAGGGTCGTCAGGCTCTGCAGATCGGCGCCATCAGCGCTCTCACCTGCCCAGGCCCTCCCCCCTGAATGCGGGTCACCCGGTGAAATTTACGCTGCTTTGACGCTCGCGTCAGCGAAATCGACAACTTGGGGTAGTCGACTACCTGCAGGGTGCGTCCCGGGTGTCCCAACATCGTAGCTGAGCGATCGGCTGCGGGCAACGCAGGCACGTGTGCTGTCTTTAGGTCAGGGCGTGCGCGACAAAGGGTTTGCTGCCGCCCAGCGGGGAAATCGCGAGCGTTGTCCGTAATCGGCGCTGAGTAGCTGATCATGAATTGTTACCCTCCAACGAAATGTTGATTGCTGTCGGATGACAGCAGAAACCGCGAACGAATTATGAGGCGCGTCACAGGTCGGTGGGCTTCGCCTGCGCACCGATACCGGGCCGGGTTCATCCCGAGCGGCCAACCGGTCGGCGGCGGGGCCCACGGCGAGGCGAGAGCAGTTCGCAGCGTTCGCTCAGCCGGCGCCCAGCGGCCGCGCAGAGCCCGCGTGCCACACCACGTTGGTCGACCGGTTCTGGAAAGAGTTCTCGGCCTATCGGCGCAGCGCAGCGCATCCGTCACACCGGACAGACGACGCGCGCGGGCTACTTCCCGCTCCCAGATTGCGAGATGCGTTGTTCAACGTCTTTCACCAGCTCACGGACGTCCTCAGTTACGTAGAAGTGGTCACCGGGCAAAACGCGAACCGCGAACTCGGACGTGGTAAAGCCCGACCACGCGAGCACGCTTTCATAGCTGATCGCGCCATCTTCGGCAGCCGCGTAAGCATAGATCGGACACGATAGTGTCGTTCCGGGCGGACAGCTGTAGTCCGTGATTGCGCCGTAGTTCCGCAACGTTCGCAGCACCTTTGCACCGAATTGCTCGCCGATGAATTGAGCGTCCGTACCGGTCAAGTCGGTCACCATCTTCAAAAGGTCGTCATCCGAGCCCTGAAGATATTCATAGCCGATATGTCCGGGCGCTGAAGACGCCGATACAAACAGGGCCGCGATCGGCCGGCCGGCCGCTTCCAGCTTGCGCGCCACCTCAAATGCGACCAGGCCGCCCATGCTGTGGCCGAAGAAAGCCGCGCCTGAATCGATTGTCGGCGCCATCATTCTGTAGATGTCATCCGCAAGTGCCGAAATGCTCGTTATGTCCGGTACGTCATGTCGATCGGCACGGCCCGGATACTGGACGGCGATACGTTTCAGGTCAATGGAAAAGGCCCGGGAAAACGGAACATAAGAACCCGCAGAACCACCGGCGTGCGGAAATATGTACAGCGTCCGGATCACGGACGCCGGCCCGGCCGAACGGTGCGGAATGCCCGCGTTCATGTCAACGATTCTCCCCCGCTGTGCGAGAGTAACCTCGCCGGGCCCGATGGTACACCCCAATCATCGCCGATCCGGCCAGCGCGCGCACCACGACCGGCACACGTCGGAGACATCGTCGTCAAGCGAACGCTTCCACCGGCGGGCACGAGCACATCAGATTGCGGTCGCCGTAGGCACCGTCGATGCGGCGCACCGGCGGCCACACCTTCGGCCGGAAGCCCCGTCCCAGCGGATATGCGGCCTGCTCGCGGGTGTAGGGATGCTCCCATTTCTCGACCAACAGGCTTGCCGCGGTGTGCGGGGCGCCGCGCAGCGGGTTGTCCTCGACCGGCCACTGCCCGGATCCCACCTGGTCGATCTCGCCGCGGATCGCGATCATGGCGTCGCAGAACGCGTCCACCTCGGCCAGGCTTTCGCTCTCCGTCGGTTCGACCATCAGGGTGCCGGCAACCGGGAAGCTCATCGTCGGCGCGTGAAACCCGTAGTCGGCCAGCCGCTTTGCGACGTCATCGACCGTCACCCTGGTGGTTTTGGTGATGCCGCGCAGGTCGAGGATGCACTCGTGCGCCACCATGCCGTTCTCGCCGGTGTAGAGCACCGGGTAGTACTCGTCGAGCCGGCGGGCGATGTAATTGGCCGACGCGATCGCGGTGAGCGAGGCCGCCCGCAGTCCAGCCGCGCCCATCATCCGGATATACGCCCACGTGATGGGCAGGATCGACGCCGAGCCGTACGGCGCCGAGGAGACCGGCGGCGCGTCGCTGCACTCGGCGGCCAGGGGATGGCCGGGCAGGTGCGGACGCAGGTGCTCGCGGACGGCGACCGGCCCGACGCCCGGACCGCCGCCGCCGTGCGGGATGCAGAACGTCTTGTGCAGGTTCAGGTGGCTGACATCGCCGCCGAAGCGGCCGGGCCGGGCAAGGCCGACCAGCGCGTTGAGATTGGCGCCGTCGACGTAAACCTGACCGCCGGCATCATGCACGGCGGCGCAGATGTCGGCGACGTCGTGCTCGTAGACCCCGTGCGTCGACGGGTAGGTGATCATCAGCGCCGCCAGCCGGTCGGCGTGTTCGGCCACCTTGGCGCGCAGATCGTCGAGGTCGACGTCGCCGTTGTTGCGGCAGGCGACCACCACGACCCGCATGCCGGCCAGCGCTGCCGACGCGGCGTTGGTGCCGTGTGCGCTCGACGGAATCAGGCACACGTGACGTTCGGGCTGACCGCGCCCGGCATGGTAGGCGCGGATCGCCAGCAGGCCGGCATATTCGCCCTGCGAGCCGGCGTTGGGCTGCAGCGACACCGCGTCGTAGCCGGTCATCCCCGCCAGCCAGGTCTGCAGATCGCCGATCAGCCGCCGCAATCCGGGGGTGTCCGCCGCCGGAGCGAACGGGTGCTGACGCGCGAACTCCGGCCAGGTGATCGGCTCCATCTCAGCGGCGGCGTTGAGCTTCATCGTGCAGGAGCCGAGCGGAATCATGCTGCGGTCCAACGCGACGTCCTTGTCGGCCAGCGTTCTGAGGTAGCGCATCATCTCGGTTTCGGTGCGGTAGCGAACGAACGCGGGATGCGTCAGGAACCGCGATGTCCGCGTCCGGATCCGGGCTACGCCGAAATCGCTTGATGTCGCCGCCGCTGCGGCTCCGGAATGGGCTCCGAAACTCGCCAGCACCCGTGCGACGTGCTCGTCGCTGGTGGCCTCGTCGCAGGACACCGACACGTGGTCGGCGTCGACGAGCCAGATGTTGATGCCGCGCTCTTTGGCCGCTGCGACGACGTCGGCGCCGCGCCCCGGCACCCGCGCGAGCACCGTGTCGAAGAACGCGCGGTGCACCACCTCGACGCCGGCGCCGGCAAGGCCGCTGGCCAGCGCCCGCGCATGGCCGTGCACTCGCCGGGCGATCGCCGTCAGCCCATCGGCGCCGTGATAGCTCGCGTACATCGCGGCCAACACCGCCAGCAGCACCTGCGCGGTGCAGATGTTGCTGGTCGCCTTGTCGCGGCGGATGTGCTGTTCGCGCGTCTGCAGCGACAGGCGATAGGCCGGCGACCCGTCGGCGTCCACCGACACGCCGACCAGCCGGCCCGGCAGCTGACGGGCGTGCCGGCTGTGCACAGCCAGGTAGCCGGCGTGCGGGCCGCCGAATCCCATTGGTACGCCGAAGCGCTGGGCGCTGCCGAAGGCGACGTCCGCGCCGACCTCGCCGGGCGGAGGGATCAGCGCCAGCGCCAACAGGTCGGCACCGATCGCCACCAGGGCGCCCCGCTCATGTGCGGCGGCGACCAGGCCGGTCCAGTCGACGACTTCGCCACCGGCACCGGGCAGCTGGGCGAGGGCGCCGAAGAAGTCACCGTCTGGCAAACCCTGCCGCAGATCGGCGGTGACGATTTCGATGCCCAGCGGTTCGGCGCGGGTGGCCAGGACGGCCGCGGTCTGGCGGTACAGATCGGCGTCGACCGCGAGCCGGTTCGACGCGCCCCGGGCGGCGCGGTGCATCAACGTCATGGCCTCGGCTGCCGCGGTGCCTTCGTCAAGCATCGACGCGTTCGCGATCGGCAATCCGGTCAGGTCGGCGATCATCGTCTGGAAGTTCAGCAGCGCTTCCAACCGGCCTTGGCTGATCTCCGGCTGATAGGGGGTGTAGGCGGTGTACCAGGCCGGGTTCTCGATGAGGTTGCGGCGCAACACGGGCGGGGTAAGCGTGTCGAAATAGCCCTGCCCGATCATCGACACCGCGACGGTGTTGCTGTCGGCCAGCGCGCGCAGCTCGGCCAACGCCTGTTCCTCGGAGGCGGCCGGCAAGAGCGGCTCCAGGCCGGGCGCGACCCCGGCCCGCATCCGGTCGAAAATCTTGGCGGGGACCGCCCTGGCGGCCAGTTCGTCCAGCGAGGCGACGCCGATCACGGACAGCATCGCGGCGATGTCGTCGTCGTCAGGTCCGATGTGGCGGTCGGCGAACGTCGAGCGGTGGGCCACTGTCACGACTCCTGAGCAAAGGAAGCTTGGCCCTCCCCCTCTGTCGTCCACCCGAGCACCGGGCGCCTGAGAGATTCGGCTCCAGCCGCCGCCGGCCGGTTCGCCTTTCCCCATCGGCGGGCGAGCAGAACTCACCGCTTTCCAGAGGCATCGTGTCCTAGCGCGGTCCGGGTGCCTGAGAGGTTGACGGAGAGGTATTGCTCCTTCGGCGTCCGTGGCTGGCGGTCACGGAACTCTCCCGCTCGAGGGCGATGCACGCTCGAGTCTACCCGCCGCAGCTGATCAGCCGATCTTGCGGTCGCGGTGCTTGCGCCGGGTGGCCAGCTCGTCCTCGGGCGCAGCGATCGATTCGCCGTCGTCGGCGCGTTCGCCGGGAAAATCGGCGATCGTGCCGGTCAGCTCGCGCATCGCACCGCTGACCGCGATGCCGAACACACCCTGGCCGCCCTGCAGCAGGTCGACGACCTCCTCTGCAGAGGTGCACTCGTACACGGTCGTGCCATCGGAGAACAACGTAATGTGGGCGAGGTCCTCGACCCCGCGCTGGCGCAGGTGATCGACGGCCACCCGGATGTTCTGCAGCGAGATGCCGGTGTCAAGCAGCCGCTTGACGATCTTGAGCACCAGGATGTCCTTGAACGAATACAGCCGCTGGCTGCCGGATCCGGCAGCACTGCGAATCGACGGCACGACCAGCGACGTGCGCGCCCAGTAGTCCAGTTGCCGGTAGGTGATTCCGGCGATCTGGCAGGCGCTCGGTCCCCGGTAGCCGACGAGCTCGTCCGGGATGGTGTCGTCAGGAAACAGACCGGGTTGCACCGGCTGGCTGGGCTCGTGACGTGGCTGATCGCCCACTGCGCTACCTCCCGCCTGTCGCTTGGCTGCCGGGGACCCCTGGTTTGCGTAACGGCCCGAGTTCGTCGAGCATACGCTTCCAGGCGGGCTGTTAGGCCTGCCGTTGCGACCAAAATTATGGCCGTTGCGGGCTGCCGTGATCGTGACCGGTGCCCGCGTGTCGGTTCAGTCGGACAAGTTGAGACGCATTCGTGATGTCGCGCCCTAGGTCGCCTTGAAGTCGTCGGGCGACACGCTGTCGAGGAACTCCTTGAACTTCTCGACCTCGTCCTCGCGGACCGCGCCGCCCGCCTCGTCGTCGTTCTCGTCGGGGATCAGCAGCCCGGCCTCGGCCAGCACCGCTTCCTCGACATAGATCGGCACCCCGACCCGCAACGCGATCGCCACCGAGTCCGACGGCCGCGCCGACACCTTGATGTCGCGGTCGAAGATCAAGTCGGCGTAGAACGTGCCTTCCTGGAGGTCGACGATGCGCACCTCTTTGAGCGAATGGCCAAGCGCAGCAATCACATCTCGGATCAGGTCGTGCGTCAGCGGCCGGGCGGGCTCAACGCCCTGCTGCTCCAGCGCAATCGCCGCCGCCTCCGCCTGACCGATCCAGATGGGCAGGTAGCGGTCGCCGTTGGCCTCGCGCAGCAGCAACACCGGTTGATTCTGGGGTTGCTCCACACGAATGCCGACGACGCGAACCTCACCCATCTGTGCCTGCCCTCCGCACGAACGTGCGCCTCATCCCATTCGGGACCTGACGTGACGATGCCGTCGTGGGGAAGTCTAGTCCTCAGCGGTGGAGAACGTCGCGCACCGCGGACTTGACCAGCGCGGTGTGCAACGTGATGGCCAGCGCGGCGACCTCGCGGGCGAGGTCATCGGCGCGGTCCCGGGCGCCGGTCTTACCGGCCTTGACCACCGGCCCGGCGATCTGGGCGATGAGGTCGGACTGGCGGTCGGCCGCCGACCGAAACGCCCGCAGGTGACGGGCCTCGACCCCGTATTCGGCCAGCGCCTTGGCGCACCTGAGGATCACCACGGCGTGCTCGTCGAAGAACCCGGCCCGCCCGACGGTGAGCACGCCGGCCTTGACCAGCGCGGTCAGCAGCGCATCGTCGACCTCCGAGCGCTCCAGCAGGTCCTCCCGGCTCAGCCTGACCCTGGTGGGCGCCACGGCGGCGGGGTCGGCGTGGTCGTTGACGCGTTGGCGGGCCGGCTCCTCGCGGCCGGCGACGGTGACCAATCGCGGTGCGCTGAACGCGAACCTGGCGGTCTCGGGAAGCTCCCCGTCGGGCGACGCGTCCAGTTCGGCCTTGATCACCTTCAGCGGCAGGTAGTGGTCCCGCTGCGCGGTCAGAACGAACCGCAACCGCGCGCAGTCGTACGCGGTGAACCGGCGATATCCCGACGCGCTGCGCTGGGGGGCCACCAGGCCCTCGGCTTCCAGGAAGCGGATCTTGGAGATCGTGATGTCGGGAAACTCCGGTCGAAGCAGGTCGAGCACCGCTCCGATCGACATCCCGGCCAGCGCGGGCGTATCGGGGGCGGTCATCCGGCTACCCGGACCCGGTCTCGCCGTCGTCGCCGCCCGGGCCGGTCAAGAACACCAGGCGGAACTTGCCGATCTGCACCTCGTCGCCGTTCGCCAGCACCGCCGAATCGACGGGTTCGCGGTTGACATAGGTGCCGTTGAGGCTGCCGACGTCAACCACCTGGAATTCGCCGGTCTCCAGCCGGAACTCGGCGTGGCGGCGGCTGACGGTGACGTCGTCGAGGAAGATGTCGCTGTCGGGGTGGCGGCCCGCGGACGTCACCGCCTGGTCCAGCAGGAACCGTGAGCCGGCATTGGGGCCCCGCTTGACGACGAGCAGCGCCGAACCCTGCGGCAATCCCTCGACGCCGGACACCGCGCTCTCGGCGCCTGCCGAGGCTGGCGCATCCAGCTCGTTGAGGAAGTCCGCGCGGAAAACGGAGGTGGTTTCCACGGTGACTTCGTCAGACGGCTGGTCGTTGTCCTTGTCGGTCACCCGCTGCTCCTTTTGGCTTCCCGGCCCCCACGTGCTCCTATGACCGTACCGCGCGTCATGCTGATTGTGACTGCGGAGTTCGTATGACGGGCCATCGGTCGCAGGAACCTTAACAATCGGCTCACTCGGTGATCGTGTCGCGGTAGCCGTGCGCGTCCAACAGCGCCGCCACGCCCTGCTCAAGCGCCGTTTCCTCGGCCTGGAGGTCGACCAGCCAGCCGCCGTCGTAGGGCTCTGAGTTGACCAGTTGCGGGTTGCCCTCGAGATCGCCGTTGACGGCAAGCACTTTGGCGGTGACCGGGGCATACAGGTCGGACACCGATTTGGTGGACTCCACCTCGCCGAACGACTCCCCCGACGTGACCTGCGCACCCACCTCGGGGAGCTGGACGAAAACCACATCGCCAAGCGACGACTGGGCGAAGTCCGTGATGCCCACCCGGACGGTTTCGGGACCCGTGCGGCGCACCCACTCGTGCTCGGAGGTGTAGTGCAGGTCGGCTGGGATCTCGCTCACGGGCTTCCTCATCTGTCGGTATCTGTCGGTATCTGTCGGTATCGGTCGGTCACTTGACGGGGCGGGTCGGTCACTTGACGGGCTGAGCGTATTGGCGGGGTTTCGGCTGACGCAGGGCGGTGACATCGACGTGGTCGGACTGCGCGACGCTCATCGTGGCGCCGACGCGCTCCACGCTGTCGACCGCACCGCCGGGAATGTTCATCGCGGCGGCCAGGGTCGGCGGATCACCAATCGCCACAACGGTATACGGTGGGCTGAGGGTCTGGCCGTCGACCGACAGCGCGCCGGGATTGCCCATCACCCAGGTGTCGACACCAACCCGCACCGCGGTCGGCTGGGTCGGCGGTCCGCCGCGGATCTCCATCGCTT
This sequence comes from Mycobacteriaceae bacterium, assembly GCA_019245755.1. Taxonomy (GTDB): domain Bacteria; phylum Actinomycetota; class Actinomycetes; order Mycobacteriales; family Mycobacteriaceae; genus Mycobacterium. The sequence goes on from JAFARC010000082.1 coordinate 8,590, forward strand.
CGGCACCGGCGGCGCGCAGCTCGTTGATCACGTCGATCATCGTCTCCGCCGCGACACCGTTCGCCGTGTCGTCGATGGTGAGCGTGACACCCGGCCCGGTCGCGGCCGCCGTGCCGATCAGGATCGACAGCGCCGACAGCCGTGCCTGTGCGTCCGCGACCGCCGCCTTGTCGTCGCTGCCCGAAGCCCGCAGGGCGGCCAGGGTCCGCTGCAGATCGCCGACCTCTTTGTTCAACGACGCTTCGCGCTGTTGCAGCGAATCGAGGAGCACCACCAGGTCGGCCGGTCGGGCCGACTCCAGCGCGTCCCCGGACTGGGTCCGCCGGGCCTGGGTGACGATCGCCGCGCCGAGCAGCACGCACAGCAGCACGCCGAGCACGCCGAAAACCCCGACGCGCCGCCGCGCCGGGGCGTCGGGCGGGAATTCATGGCGACCGTGCTCAGTGAAGTGCTCGTTCATGCCCCGAACAGCCTGCGCCGCAACGCCGCCGCGTTGCCGAAGATGCGGATGCCCAGCACGACGATGATCGCGGTCGACAGCTGAGTGCCCACGCCCAGTTGGTCGCCGAGGTAGACGATGAGCGCGGCCACCAACACGTTGAAGACGAACGAGACCACGAACACCTTGGAATCGAAGATGCGGTCCAGGTACGCACGCAACCCGCCGAACACCGCGTCGAGCGCAGCGACCACGGCGATCGGCAGATACGGCTGCACCACCTCGGGCACGCTGGGGTGAAACACCAACCCCAGCACGATGCCGACGACCAGCGCGGCGATACCGATCATGGGGCTCCTATTGATCTGGCGTATCGGACATCTCGGGTGGTGCCGGCCGGCACCGACAGCGACTCCCCGGTGCTCACCGTCACCCCCGCGCCGTACGTGGCCTGCAGGAGGCGCATCCGGATCAATCCCGGGCTCGCCTCGAAACTGTCCTGCATCGCGTGCGGCGGCCCGAGGGCGACGACCACGTACGGGCTGGAGATCGGCTGGTTGTCCACCAGGATCGCGCCGCCCGCCTGCCGGATCGTGACGCCGGGACCGATCCGGACCGCACCGACCGCGATCGCCTCCGCGCCGCTGGCCCACAGCGAATTGACGACGAGTTGCAGATCCCGGTCCAGCAGCACCTGGCGGCTGCCCGGGATGCGCTCCTTGGAGACGTCGGACAGATTCCGGGACATGCCGGGGTCGGTGAGCGTGACGATCAACCCCGGGCCCCTGACCGCGGTGGCGCCCGCCGCGACCGAACGCTGGTCGAGGCCGCGCAACAGCTGACGGCCGGTGGCGTCGTCCTGGAGCCGGCTGCGGCGCAGGTTGTCGACATCGGAGGTCAGGTTTGCCCGCTGCGCGGCCAGGCCGTCGGTGCCGGTCTCGGCCGCCCGCACACTGGAGATCAGCATCTGCTGGGTCTGCTTGACGCCCGGCGCGACCGAACGGGCCTGCGCCGCCGCCGCCCCGAACACCAGGGCGATCAACAGCGCCGCGGCCACCTGCCAGCCCCACGTGCCCCACTTCGGCCCGCGCGACGCCCCGCCGGCCCGCCGGGCGGCGGCCGCGGCGTAGCCGGGATCGAGGTGCTCGGACAGCAGCGAGCGCAGCAGCGACGGCACGGGTATCAGCTGCGGACGCTTGCCGCCATGCGTGCTCATCCCGGCGTTCGGGTCGTATCCGCCCAGCAGGCGGTCCGGCTCAGCCATGGTCATCGGCCCCCGGGTCCACCACGGGCAGCCGGCGCAACACCAGCACGAACTGCACCATGTAGAGCACGAAGCTCCACAGGTAGGTCGCCAGCCCCCAGATCAGAAATCCCCAGCCGACGGCCAGTGAGACGCGGCTCCACAGCGCCCCGAACTGGCCCAGCAGGATGAGCGGGAAGCCCGACATCAGCCCGAAGGTCGCGGCTTTGCCGATGTAGGTGACCGGCAGCGAGGTCAACCCCCGACGGCGCAGCGCGGGCAGCGTGGCGGCCAGCAGCACGTCACGCCCGATCAGCACCGCGACGATCCACCACGGCACGAAACGGCGCAGCCCGAACGCGATGGGCACGGTCACCACGTAGATGCGATCGACCAGCGGGTCCAGCAGCTCCCCCAGCCGCGACGACTGGTTCATCAGCCGCGCGATCTTGCCGTCGGCCCAATCCGAGGCGCCGGTGAACATCAAAATCCCGGTCGCCCACGCGTCGGCGTGCGCGACGAGCAGCAGGTACAGGAAAACCGGCACCAGCACCAGCCGCACCACGCTGAGCATGTTGGGCACGGTCAGCACCCGTTCGCGTTGCGGCGCGGGTGCCTGCTCCATGGGCGTAAACCTAGCGGAAAACCCCAGGCAGGCTCAGCGCTGACAGGGTGTCGTCGGCCAGTGGGTTGTCGTGGATCATGTATGTCCACGTGGAGGTGGGCCGAGCCAGCTTGGACAGGTCCAGTCCCGGCTCCTCCTCGACGACGTCGGCGGTCTCGAAGGTCTGCTGCGCGGCCTCTATTGCGTCGGCCGCCAGGTGCGCGAACGCGTCGACGGCCAGCCGGTGGAACTCGTCGAGCGGGTTCTGCCGGCCCAGCGCGCGCAGATGGATGCTTTCGCGGATGTCGGCCAGGTACGCCAGGTGATCGGCCCAGCCCCGGTCGAGGTGATACAGCATGATCATCCGGCAGATCTGCTCCAGCCGCTCCTCGCTGAGGGACTCGCAGAGTTCCTCGTAGCGCTTCGGTGCGCGGGCCGCGAGCTCCTCGCGCGCGGTCGGGGTGCGCAGCAGGGTGTCGCGACGCTCGACGATGATCGCGCGCTGTTGGGCGATCAGCTGGTTGTAGCGCCAGGTGTTGGCGTGCAGGTTGAGCAGCTTGCCCTCGGCGACGCGCTGGGCGTGGTCGAGAAGCCCGGCCGCTTTCGGGCTGACGATCCGGCCGTCGTCGTCGGTCTGCATCGGCAGCTTGTTGGGCTCCAGGTTGGCCGTCACGACGTCGTCTTCGTAACTGGAGAAGAACACCGACGAGCCGGGATCGCCCTGCCGCCCGGCACGGCCGCGAAGCTGGTTGTCCAGCCGCTCGGTGTGATGGCGCCCGGTGCCGACCACGTGCAGCCCGCCGAGCTCGGCGACCTTGTCGTGGTCGGCCTCGTCGGAGCCGCCGAGCCGGATGTCGGTGCCGCGCCCGGCCATTTGGGTGGACACGGTGACCGCGCCGAGCTGGCCGGCCTCGGCGATGATCCTCGCCTCCTCGGCGTCGTTCTTCGCGTTGAGCACGACCGCCGGCACGCCGGACTTGAGCAGCCGCTCGTGCAGCTCCTCGGACTCGGCGACGTCGCGGGTGCCGACGAGTACCGGCTGGCCGGTCTCGTGGACGGCGGTGATGTGTTCGACGACCGCGTCGTTCTTGGCCGCTGCGGTGACGTACACCCGGTCCGCCTCGTCCGCACGGATGTTCGGGGTGTTCGGCGGGATCGGTGAGACACCCAGCTTGTAGAACTGGCGCAGCTGCTCGCCGGCGGCCAGCGCCGTGCCGGTCATGCCGCACACGGTCGGGTAGCGGTTGATCAACGCCTGCACGGTGATCGTGTCGAGCACCTCGCCGGTCTCGGTGGTCTCGATGCCTTCCTTGGCTTCGACGGCGGCCTGCAGCCCGTCGGGCCAGCGCTGTAGCTGCGCAATCCGGCCGCGGGAGGCGTTGATCAGGTGCACGGCGTTGTCCCGGACGATGTAGTGCACGTCGCGCTGCAGCAGCACGTGCGCGTGCAGGGCCACGTTGACCTCGGTCAGTGTCGTCCCGACGTGCTCCTCCGAGTACAGGTCGATGCCGCCGAGGGCCGCCTCCACCTTCCGCGCCCCGGCATCGGTGAGGTGGATGTTGCGGCGGTCGGAGTCGGTGTCGTAGTCGGTACCCGGGGTCAGCTCGCCGACCAGCCGGATGATTTCCAGCCGCGGCGTCTCGCGGTGCGTGGTGCCGGCCAACACCAGCGGCACCAGCGCCTCGTCGACGAGCACAGAATCCGCCTCGTCGATCAGCGCGACGTCGGGGTTCGGCGACACCAGATCTTCGACATCGGTGACCAGCTGGTCGCGCAGCACGTCGAACCCGATCTCGTTGACCGACGCGTATGTGACGTCGCAGGCGTAGGCCGCGCGCCGTTCGGCGGCCGCCGATTCGGCGGTGACCCAGCCGACCGTGAGGCCCATCGCCTCCAGTAGCGGTCCCATCCACTCCGCGTCCCGGTGGGCCAGGTAGTCGTTGATCGTGATCACGTGCACGTGGCGGCCGCCGAGCGCGTAACCGGCGGCCGCGATCGCGCCGGACAGCGTCTTGCCCTCCCCGGTGGCCATCTCGACCACGTCGCCGGCCAGCACGCGCAGCGCGCCGAGCAACTGAACGTCGAACGGCCGCAGCGCGGTTGACCGTTCGGCGGTCTCGCGGGCGATGGCCAGGAATTGCGGGATGTCTTCGGAGTCCGCGAGATCGTCGAGGTCCAGCAGCTGCGCGGCCTTGCCCAGCTGCTCGTCGTCGAGACCCTGCGCCTTGTCGTCGTAGCGGGCCGAGTCTTTCACCTCGGCAAGGGACCGGCTCTGGTTCTTCTCCGTGCTGGCGCCGAGCATTCTCCAGAACGTGCTGCTCAGCCGGCCGGGACGCGCGCTGGTCGATTTCGCCACACATTCACGGTACGCGGGGTGCGCGGGCTGTACTGCTAGGCCAGGTTCGAACGCCGTGGGTAGGCCACCGCGGGATCGGTCAGCACGTTGACCACGGCCGGCAGTCCGGAGTTGAAGGCCCGGTCCAAGGCCGGGCGCAGCTCGCCGGGGGCGGAAACCAGCTCGCCGTGCCCGCCCAACGCAGAAACGACTTCGTCGTAGCGGGTGCCCGGGCGCAGCTCGGCCACCACCGAATACCCATAGATCATCTCCATCGGATGCTTCTCCAACGCCCAGATACCGTTGTTGCCCACCACCGAGACCACCGGCACGCGGTGGCGCACCAGCGTGTCCCATTCCATGCCGGAGAACCCGAACGCGCCGTCGCCCTGCAGCAGCACAACCTGGCGGTCGGGGTGGGCCAGCTTCGCGGCCAGCGCGTACCCCGGACCCGAGCCGAGGCAGCCGAACGGGCCACTGTCCAGCCACGCCCCGGGCACATAGCTGTCGATGACCCGGCCGGCGTAGGAGCCGAAGTCGCCGGCATCGACCACGACCGTCGCGTCGCGGTCGAGCAGCGGCATCAGCTCCGCGTAGACCCGCATCGGATGCAGCGGGGCGCGGTCGTCGGCCAGCTGCGCCCGCTCGGCGGCGCGGGCCTCGATCTCCACGGTGCGAAGCTCTGCGATCCAGCCCTGCCGGTCGGCGGGAGGTGCCTGGGCGAGCGCGGCCAGGGTCGTCCGCAGGTCGCCGTAGAGCGCGGCCGCGACGGGCCGGGGGTGTTCGCGGTCGGGTGCTACCCGGTCGGCGACGATCAACCGGGTGTCCGCGCCGAAGACGCCGCCGAATCCGAGCCGGAAGTCCATCGGCACCCCGACGACCAACGCCACGTCGGCCTGCCCCAGCGCGCGGGAGCGTGCCCGGGAGAACGCCAGGTCGTGATCGGCGGGCACGGCGCCGCGGGCCATGCCGTTCATCAGCACCGGGATCCGCTGTTCTTCGGCGAGCTGAAGCAATTTGGCCTCGGCGTGCCCCCACCAGACGTTGGTGCCCGCCATGATCACCGGCCGCTCGGCTTGGGCGAGCAGCCCCACCGCGCGCTCCAGGGCCGCCGGGTCGCAGGCCGGCGGCGCGGGCAGGTCGGACAGCGCGCCGGGCCCGCCGTGATCCTGCGCCTCGGCGAACACGTGGTCCATCGGGAAGTCGACGAACCCGACACCCGATGGCGCGGTGAGGGTGGCACGCAGCGCGTCGTCGACCAGCCTGCCGGCCGCGGCAGCCGAATCGGCCGTCGCGGCGAAGCGGGTCAGCGGCGCAACGAACGGCACGTGGTCGATCTCCTGAAGAGAGCCCATGCCCCAGCGCAGCGCCGGCGCCCGGCCGCCCAGGATCAGCAGCGGCGACTGGTTCTGCTGGGCGGCCGCCATCGCGCTCATGCCGTTGGTGACACCGGGACCCGCGGTAAGCGCCGCGACGCCCGGCAACCGGCGGACCTTCGACCAACCCTCGGCGGCGAACGCGGCGGTCTGCTCGTGGCGGGTGTCGATCAGCCGAATATCCTCGCTGCGGCACCCGTCGTACAGCGAGAACAGGTGACCACCGGACAGGGTGAACACCGTGTTGATGCCGCTGGCCTTCAGACGGCGAGCGATGAGGCGGCCTGCGTGGACGGTCTGGGACGGAGCGTCAATGCTCATGGCCGGGAGCCTAACGCCTGTGAACGGGCTGACTGGCGGACGCTGCGGTAGCTTCGCCGCAGGATTGGGGAACAGGAGGCTTGTCCGTTGGAGACATTTACGCCATCCCTCGATTGGGGTCACCAGCTCGTCCCGACGCTGGTGTGGATCGTCAAAGCGTGGGCGATCAGCGTGGTGTGCCTGTTGATCGTCTTGGCGCTTATTCTGCGATACACCAGGTGGGGCAGGCAGTCCTGGCGCATTACCGGTGATTACTTCAAGGGCCGCCAGAGCCTGCCGGTGTGGGGCTTGTTCGCGGTGCTACTGCTGTCCGTGGTCATGGCCGTGCGCATCAACGTGCTGCTCAGTTATCAAAGCAATGACATGTTGTCGGGCGCCCAGGTCGCGGTCCAGGGCCTCGCGTCCGGAAACGCCGCGATACGCGACTCCGGCAAGCACGGATTCTGGATGTCGATCCTCACGTTCTGCGTGATCGCCACCGTGCACGTCATTCGGACAATGGTGGACCTCTATCTGCTGCAGCGGTTCATCATCCGCTGGCGCGTGTGGCTGACCGGGCGGCTCACCGGCGACTGGCTCAGCGACAAGGCGTACTACCGCAGCCGCTTCATCGACCACACCATCGACAACCCCGACCAGCGCATCCAGCAGGACATCGACATCTTCACCACCGGTGTCGGCAGCGGCCCGAACCTGCCGTCGTACGACACCTCCAGCCCGCTGGTGTTCGGCGCGGTGCAATCCGTCGTCTCGGTGTGCTCGTTCGTGCCGATCCTGTGGCACCTGTCGGGCCCGCTGAGGATGTACGGGATGACGATTCCCAAGGCGCTGTTCTGGGTGGTGATCGCCTACGTGCTGGTGGCCACCGTCGTTGCGTTCTGGATCGGCCATCCGCTGATCCGCTTCAACTTTCGCAATGAGCTGCTCAACGCCGCGTTCCGCTACGCCCTGGTCCGGCTGCGCGACGGGGCCGAGGCCGTGGGCTTCTATCGCGGCGAGCCCGCCGAGGAGGTGCAGCTGAGCAACCGGTTCGTGGCCATCATCGCCAACTACCGCCGGTGGCTGCGCCGCCAGGTCGGGTTCCTGGGTTGGAACCTGAGCATGAGCCAGGCGATCAACCCGCTGCCGTGGATCGTGCAGGCACCGCGGCTGTTCTCCGGCGCGATCAGGCTGGGCGACGTGACGCAGTCGGCGACCGCATTTGGCCAGATTCACGACTCGCTGTCGTACTTCCGCAACGCCTACGACGCCTTCGCGGGCTACCGCGCGTCGATCCTGCGGCTCAACGGGCTAATCGATGCCAACGAAAAGGCCCGCGAACTGCCGGAGCTGACTACCGCCGCCAGCCGCGACGGCTCGGTGGAACTGGTCGACGTGGAGGTGCGCACCCCGTCGGGAGTGCGACTCATCGAGCCCCTGGACTTGCGCCTGGAGCCCGGTGAATCCCTGGTGATCACCGGCAAATCCGGCAGCGGCAAGACCACGCTGCTGCGCAGCCTGGCCCAGCTGTGGCCGTTCGCGTCGGGCACCCTGCGCCGCCCCGGGGAAGACCAGGAGACGATGTTCCTGTCCCAGATGCCCTATGTGCCGCTGGGCGATCTGCGTGCGGTCGTTTCGTATCCCGCCTCGCCCGGCGAGATTCCCGATGCCGACCTGCAGCGCGCGATGAACAGGGTCGCACTTTCACATCTGAGCCACCGGCTGAACGACGAGCGGGACTGGGCCAAGGTGCTGTCGCCGGGCGAGCAGCAGCGCGTCGCGTTCGGGCGCATTCTGCTGACCAAGCCGAAAGCGGTGTTCCTGGACGAGGCGACCTCCGCGCTCGACGAAGGACTCGAGTTCGCGCTGTACGAGATGCTGCGCAGCGAATGCCCGGACTGCATCGTGGTCAGCGTGAGTCACCGCCAGACCGTCGAACAGCACCACGAGCACCACCTGCAGTTGCTGGGTGAGGGCGCATGGCGGCTGGGCCGGGTCGGGGAGTTACCCGCTCTCGTCTGAGGTCAACCCTGCTTTAACGATCAAAGCTTTGTGCCGGGCCGCTGCTCACCGGTGCGAGCCCGCAGGCGGCGCAACCTTCCGACAACTTAGTCAGCCAACCCGTGCCGGCGTGGCTGCGTGCGCTCCGGCGCGGCGGCCGAAGAACGAGCCCTCCCCCAGCTGGGTGCCGCTGGCATACCCCTTGCCGTCCTGCGCGATGTTGGACGCGCAGGCACCCGCGGCATACAGACCGGGCACCACGCTGCCGTCCTCGCGCAGCACCTCGCCGTGCACCGATGTCGCCAGGCCACCCACAGTGAAACCCGCGTACATCGCCTTGCCCAGCGACAGGTCGAACGCGCCCCATGGGCCGTTGTCCTGGGCGGCAAGGAATTCCGGCTGCTTGTGGAACTCCGGGTCCTCGCCGCGCGCGGCGTATCGGTTGTAGCGGTCCAGCGTGCCCACCAGGTTGCCCTCCGGGATACCGAGCGCTTTCTCCATCTCCAGCACGGTCTCCCAGCCGTCGATCAGCGGGACGAGCGGCACCTGCGGGCGCTGCAGGTGCGCCTCGTCGACGATCAAGAAGGCGGCGCTGTCGGGCTGGTCCATCACAAAGCCGGACGTACGCGAGTGGTAGGAGTCCTCGGCCACGAAGCGGTGGCCGAGCTTGTTGACGATGACCCCGGTGAGCAGGATCGCCGGCGGGTACGCCGGCGCGGTGATGAACACCTGGTCCATGTGCTTGGTGGCGCCGCCGGCCGAGACGCCGAGCCGGATGCCGAGCCCGTCGTCGTACGTGTTGCCTAGCACGAACGGTTTTTCGGCGAGTTTGGGCGTGTATCGGGCCACCATCTCGGGATTCATCACGAAGCCGCCGGCGGCGATCACCACCGCCCTGGCCCGGATGGTTCCGGTGTCGGCGAAGTGCTTCCACGCCACGCCGACGACGCGGTCGTCGTCGAGAACCAGCCCGGTCGCGCCGGTTTCATGGCGGATCTGCACCCCGAGGTGGTGGGCCCGCTTGAGCAGCAAGTCGATCACCATGCCGGCGCCACCGGTGTCGCCCGGCACCGGCACCTTGTGCCCGCGCGGCGCGGGCACCGCCATGTCCTTGAACGGCCACACCTTCTCGTTGCCGGTGAACATCAGCCCCTCGGTGTTGGGTTGTATCACCGCTTTCTCCGGGTAGAAGCTGCGCTCGAACTGAAAGCCCAACTCTTCCAACCAGTCGAAGTGCTCGACGCTGCCGTCGCAGTAGGCGCGAATCTTGTCGTGCTCGGGTTGCAAGGACACCGCGACCAGGTACTTATACATCTCGTCGGCGCTGTCGGCGTGCCCGGTCGCCCGCTGCACCGCCGTGCCGCCGCCGAGATAGAAGTGGCCGCCGGCCATCGCCGTGGTACCGCCGGCCGCGGCAGCGCGCTCCAACACCAGCACCCGCGCGCCCGCCGCGGCCGCGCTGACCGCCGCGCAGCCACCGGCGATGCCGAACCCGATCACCACCACGTCGACGTCGTCCGACCACGAGTCGACTTCGGCGGCGCGCCGGGTGGCGGGAATGTCGGTGCCGGTGCTCACTGCTGCTCCTGCGTCACGTCGTCGAAGAACGATCGGATCTCCGGCGGGATATGCATGATCTGGGGGTATCGCCAGTGAAGAATAGCCGGTTGGACTGCAACGCGTTCTAGTTCTGCTGGGGCCCACGCGTGAGCGTGCCGGACATCAGGTCGCCGGCGGCTCAGGCGGGGGCTGTCCTGCCGTCGCGGCGCGCACGTCAGCGGAGGCCTGCTCGCGGATGGCCTGCCAGGACACCGCGGCCGGGAAATTGCCCCACGTGCTGTTGAACAGGCCGACCAGCGCCGCACGCCCGTCGTCGGTCACCACGTACACCGGCCCGCCGGAGTCGCCCTTCTGGCTGACGATGCCGTGCGCCATCGTGAACCAGCCGTTGTTGACCGCTTCAACGGTTCCGCAGCTTTCGCCGGTGGTCACGCCGAAGTGGCAGACCGACTCGCCCGGCTTGACCACGATGCTCGGGTCCGAGACCAGGACGCGGCCGCCGGGCAGCACGTTGTTGGGCAGCGCGTCGTTGGCCAGCCCGATGCCCTCGTAGTCGGAGATCGAATCGGTGGTCTTGACCGTCGAGCCGTCCGGCGTGTTGTCGCGGTACACCGCCATCCCGCCGATAAAGTTGCCGTCCTTGTCGGTGACGGCGCCATTGCCTCGACAGTGTCCGGCGGTGAACGCAACCCTCAGCCCGGGGTCGACGTAACCCAGGGTGCACAGGTTGGTGTCCTGGTGGATCTCCATGCCGGGATAGACCGGCACGGAGGCCGCCTGGGCCGTCGGCGGCGAGACCGCCAGCGTGGCGACGGCGGCCGTGGTCGTTGCGATGGCGCGCAAACACGGTCGGCGCACGTCGTCTCCGATCGGTCGGGGGCCTGAATGGCGGCCGGCGTTGCCCGTACGGTACCGGCGGTTCGCTGCGCGAGCACCCGGCGGCCAGCCGACGTGATACCCCGATGGTTCCGCTGGTACTCCACTGGTAGGCACATCGGCCTAATTAGCCAGCTCGTTACGCCCAGGCGCGCACGGACGCTCCGTGTACCTCGATCCGCGGTGGTCGGCATGGGTATGGCGGGCTGCAGCGTGGGCACCGGCTGCCAGCCCGGCGGCCCGAACACGTAGCCGAGGTGTCGCGCAGGCCTGCTAGGCGCCGTTGATTTCCCAGCCAACGGTGAAACGATGGCGCAGCACCAGATCGGCGAGGACGTCGATGCGGTCCGCGAGCGCCCACGACTGCGCGGCGAACGCGTCGCCGCTGAAGAAGGCGATGTTGAACGACGTCTTGGGGGTGGTGCGTGACCGGTACACGATGCCGTCGAGGTCGATCCACCACCGCCTGGCGGCATCGGCGAGCCGATGGCAGGTCGCCCACACCTCGGGATGCTGGCTCGTGCTGATCTGGTCGTCCACGTCGAGGGCATCCAGGTTTTGCTCCGTGCGCAGGTCGAGCACTCGGAAGTGCCGAGCGGCCACCAGGCGCACCAACTGGTGGGCGGCATGATCAGAAGGAATCACGAGCCCCGTCGGGCGGTACCGCTCGCGGAACGCGCCGACAAGCGTGCTTGCCGCGTAGCGCGTGCGAAACGCGCCTGAGGCCGGATCGAAACGGTGACGAGGCTCGGGAAAGCCCTCCCATGTCCACGCCGCGGGCCCGGTCGCGTCAACCCGCCAGACCTGCGTGCCAGCCGGTATACGACGACGGCGCAGTCCGACGGGCCGCGAGTCGGGCAACGGTGCCAGATAGCCGGCCGGAAGCTCAGGCACCCGCGGCGGCAAGCATGCCCCAGGCAGTGTCCGCGGTCTTCCTGCGGCGCAGCGCCTCGGCGATCGACACGCCGCCCAGCTCCTCGTGCGTGAGGCGCATGATGCGATCGCAGGCCAACGGGTCGGAGGTGAATCTGGTGAGCAAATCGAGAATCCGTGGCAGATCTGGCCGGACCCTGTCGTTGTCAAACTGCCAGGCCGGGAACCAGGTCTGATTGCCGATGGCGGCCCCGAGGAGTTTGCCCCGCGAGCGTAGTCGGTGGACCGCCTGCGGCGTACGGAGCCCGAGGCGCTCCTGGACCTTCGGGGTAGGCAGGGCGCCGTCGACGAAATCCCGCACGACCGCGGCGCGGCGCTGCTCGTTCAGCCGGCTCGCAGCCACACGTTCCAGCCGGCCCTGCGGCAACGTCGGCGCCTCAAGCAGAGCGTCGATGATACGAGCAAACCCGGAATCGTGGCGTGCGCGTTCCTCAATCTCCCGAGCGAGCGGAGCAACGGCGCTGGACATAGCACCAGCCTATCACGACGCGTTCGAATTGAAACAATTGAAACAGGCGACCTGTACGTCACCTGCCGTTAACCGGCGGCGGCTATCAGTATTCTGACTCAGGGAGGTCGCTTGTACAGACACGCAGCCGCCGCGCTCGCGGTGGGAATCACCCTGGCGGGATGCGCGGGCGGCTCCACACAGCGGCCCACGCCCCCGCCGGTGCCGACGCCGGCACTCAACGGGCTATTGCTCAGCGCCGGCGAGATCAACGCCGTGATGGGAACCACCAATATCACGCCGCATCCGACCTTTACCCAGATGGCCGACCACCGGAACCTGCTGCCCAACTTGAACTGCCTCGGCATCTGGCAGATCGGTGAGGCGGCGATCTACGGGTCGAGCGGTTATGTTGCCGTGCGGGACCAGGTGCTGCGGGAACCCGACGCCGACGACTGGAATTCCCTTGTGGAACAAGCGGTGGTGTCCTACCCGTCTGCGGATGCGGCGAAGAAGTTTTATGCCGAGTCGACCGACAGGTGGTCAAAATGCAGCAACCACCACGTGAGCATCGCCTACACCGGCTATCCGCAAACCGCTTGGGGCTTCGGGCCGCTCACCGACACCGACACCGAGCTCACGATGCCGCTGAGCCGGTCACGGAACGGTGGCCGGGCTTGCCAGCGGGCTCTGGCGGTCGACAACAACGTGATCATCGATGTCGCGGCCTGTGGTCAAGCGATCAACAATCAGGCAAGCACGATCGTGGCCAAGATCCGGTCCCGAATTCCGGCGTAGGCGCCTACCTGAAGTTGAGCACCTCGTTCCCCCAGGCCGCGCGGATGTGCACGTCGATGTCGTTGACCACTTCATCGCGCCTGTCGAGGATCAGGCACGCGCGATCGGTGTCGTGGTACGGCGGCCATTCCGGTTCGCCGGGCAGCCCGAACGGCTTGGCCTGGGTCGCGAAGTTCAGCCAGCGGGCGCGCATACGCGCCGACACCGCCGTGCCGGTCTTGAAGCCGCCGAGCCGAAAAGTGACGTCCTTGGGCCCCTGCACGAGATTGCCCCAGACGTAGGGCAATTCGGTCGCATGGGTGGCGCCGATCCGGATCAGCTTGAGCATCGGCGTCGCCCAGTCGAACCGGTACAGGTAGACCGGCGCGACGGTGCTGTGCCCCTCGGCCAGCCACACCGACGGCATCCGGAAACCGACATCGCGCGCCACACCCATGCCACGCGCTTTCACGCGCAGCCCGGCATATGCGGAAACGATTTGGGCTTCGGTGGGCAACTGGAGGCCCGGCTGCTCGGCCGCGATTTCGGTGAACATCGCCTTGATCGCCGGCGGCGTGATCGGCATCAGCGGCGATTTCATCCAGCGGAACAGTGCCGCCTCGTGCTTGTTGGTTCCGATGATGAGCGGTACGGGATGCGAGCGGCCCTCGCGGGCGAGCTTGACCGGATAGTCCGGCACCAGGTCGCCGTCGACGATCGGCGCGAAAGCCAACGTGCCGGGTGTCTGCACGGGCACCGCGTCGAACACGCATTTCGACGCGGCGATCAGTGACGCGGTCGGGGTCCGGGGCAGCCGGTGGACGTCGGCCGAGTCCACGCCCAGCCGGTCGAGAATCAGCTGGGCCACGCGGCGGGCCCGGGCACTGTCGTACACGGACGTGGCCGGCGCGCTCTGCGCGATCGCGGCCGCGAACAGCCCTTCGGCGGCCGGCGTGGTCAGCAGCGTGGTCACCACACCGCCACCGGCGGATTCGCCGAACAACGTCACCCGCTGCGGGTCTCCGCCGAACGCGGCGATGTTGTCGCGCACCCAGTGCAGCGCGTGCACGATGTCGCGCAGCCCGACGTTCGAATCGAACCGGCGCTTGGGTGTGCTGAACGAGGACAAGTCGAGAAAACCGAACGCGCCGAGCCGATAGTTGACGGTCACCACGACCACATCCCCGCCGCTCGCGAGCACGCTGCCGTCGTAGAGGGGCTGGCTCGCCGCACCGAAGATGTAGGCGCCGCCGTGCACCCACACCATCACCGGCCTGGCGTCGCCGGGCTGCGTGCCCGACGATGCCCAGATGTTCAGCGTGAGGCAGTCTTCGCCCTGCGGCGCACCGAGATCGATGGGAATCGACGGCTCGGTCGGTTGCGGGCAGACCGGACCGCATGTCGTCGCATCGGCTGGTCGATCCCAGGGCCGAGGCGGTTCCGGCGAGCGCCAGCGCAGGTCACCCACCGGTGCGGCGGCGTAGCGAACGCCCTTCCAGGACTTGACCCGTCCGTCGTCGCCGCCCCGCACCGGGCCGTAGCTCGTCTCGACCACGGTGGCGTTGCCGGTCATATCACTCTCACGATTCCTGTACACCTGCGGTTCTAATCCACGTTACCGTCGATTATGAAGGCGCACTAACGAGGGGTGGTGAGCGATTGGGAACCGCCGCCGTTGAACGACGAGGAGTAGCCGGTGAGCGAAGATTGCCGGTATGACTTCGCATCCGCATCCGCGGTCGCTCACCGAACTGGCCTGCCGCTACGGCGTCGCGTCCGCGTACGAAGACGCGAACGGCGACAACGTGGTGGTGACCGAGGAAACGCTGATCGCGGTGTTGGCTGCCCTCGACGTGGCCGCGGGGACCGAAGAGGAGCGCCTCGTGGCGCTGCAGGAGTACGACCGTGCGCACTGGTCACGGGCATTGCCTCGGGTGATCGTGACGCGGGCCGGTGCGCCGATGCCGTTCTGGGTGCACGTTACCCACGGCGACCCGGTGGGCTTGTGGATGCATCTCGAAGACGGTGAAGTCCGCACCGGGTTGCGCCAACTCGACAACTTCACCCCGCCCTACGACCTGGACGGCCGGCTGATCGGCGAGGCCAGCTTCGAGTTACCTGCCGACCTGCCGCTGGGATATCACCGGCTGCACGCGAACGCGGGCGGCCGGGAAACCAGCACGCCGGTCATCGTCACGCCGGCCTCGCTGGCACCGCCGCGCCGGCTGGCAACCCGGCGCGCCTGGGGCCTGGCAACCCAGCTCTACAGCGTGCGGTCCAAGCGGTCGTGGGGCATCGGCGACCTGACCGATCTGACCGACCTGGCGGTGTGGGCAACCACCCGCCACGGCGCGGGCTTCGTGCTCGTCAACCCGCTGCACGCGGCCGCGCTGACCGCACCGATGGAGCCGTCGCCGTACCTGCCGACGTCGCGGCGCTTCGTCAACCCGCTCTACCTGCGGGTTGAGGCCATCGATGAGTACGCCCACACCGCGCACCGCCGACGGCTTCAGCGACTGCGTGCCGACGTGCAAATAGGCGCAAAGCGGCTGGATGCGGTCGACCGCGACGCCGCGTGGGCGGCCAAGCGTGCCGCGCTGGAAGTGGTGTACCGGGTGCGACGGTCCGCGGGCCGGGAGCTCGGCTACAGCGCATTTCGCGCCCGCCAGGGGCGTGCCCTGGACGACTTCGCCGTATGGTCGGCACTGACGGAGGTATACGGCAGCGACTGGCATGAGTGGCCGAACCCGCTGCAGCACCCGGACGCCGACGGCGTCGCGGCATTCGCCGCCGAGCACGCCGAGGAGATCGACTTCCACCGCTGGCTGCAGTGGCAGCTCGACGAGCAGCTGATGTCGGCGCAGGCGCACGCGGTGAACGCCGGCATGAGCCTGGGCATCATGCACGACCTCGCGGTCGGCGTGCATCCCAACGGCGCGGACGCCTGGGCGCTGCAGGACGTCCTGGCGCTGGGGGTGACGGCCGGGGCGCCGCCGGACGCGTTCAACCAGCAAGGGCAGGACTGGTCACAACCCCCGTGGCGGCCCGATCGACTGCTCGAGCGGGCGTATGCACCGCTGCGCGCGCTGATCCGCGCGGTGCTGCGGCACGCCGGTGGCCTGCGCATCGACCACATCATCGGGCTGTTCCGGCTGTGGTGGATCCCGAAGGGCGCGCCGCCGACCGAAGGCACGTACGTGTACTACGACCACGAGGCGATGATCGGCATCCTGGCGCTGGAGGCCCACCGGGCCGATGCGCTCGTCGTCGGCGAGGATCTGGGCACCGTCGAGCCGTGGGTGCGCGATTACCTGCACGAGCGCGGAGTTTTCGGCACCTCGATTCTGTGGTTCGAGCTGGACCGCGACGGGGACGGCGGCCCGCTGCCGGCCGAGCGGTGGCGCGAGTACTGCCTGTCCTCGGTCACCACGCACGACCTGCCGCCCACCGCGGGCTACCTGGCCGGCGACCACGTCAGGCTGCGTGACCGGCTCGGCCTGCTGACCCGCCCGTTCGACGAGGAGCTCGCCAACGACGAGGCCGAGCAGGCCGCCTGGCGGGCCGAGCTGCGCCGAGTCGGGCTGCTCGGCAACCACGCCGACGCCGAGCAGACGGTCCTCGCGCTGCACAGATACCTGGGCCGGACGCCGTCGAAGCTGCTGCTGATGTCCCTGACCGACGCGGTGGGCGACCGCCGCACCCAGAACCAGCCCGGCACCACCGACGAGTACCCGAACTGGCGGGTGCCGCTCGCCGGGCCGGACCGACGGCAGATGCTGCTGGAGGATGTGTTCGCCGACCCGCGTGCGACGCGGCTGGCCGCGGCGATGCGCGCGCAGACCGCGCCCGACGACGACACTTGACCAGCCGATAGAACAAGTTCTAGTTTCCAACGGTGAAGCCGGCAGTGGTGATCGACGACCTGGTGGCCCCCAGGCTGAGCCCGCTGCAGCGACAGATCCTCGATCACCTCGAGCAGCGGCCGGTCGACCTCGATCCCGACGCGCTCATCCGAAAAGCCGTGCAGCGTACCGGACTCCGCGATTTCGGCCGCGACGACTTCCGGGCGCGGCTGGCGGCGCAGGTCGCCGCGATCGAGGCCGACACCGGAAACACCAACCTCAACCGGTTGACGTTGCGCAACCGGATCATCCGGCTGCTGTCGAGCCGGCTACTGCTCACCGACCTGCTGGCCCGCTACCCCGAGATCCACACCATCGAGATCGACAAGCCGATCATCGTCGTGGGGCTTCCCCGTTCCGGCACAACATATCTGGTGAACCTGATCGCGGCGGATACCCGGTGGCGCGCGTTGCCGTACTGGGAAAGCCAAGAGCCGTTCCCGCTGCGCGGTGAGGGCCCCGACGCCACGGGCGTCGACCCGCGATACGCCCGCTGTCTCGCCGAGCACCAGATGGTGCAGCAGACCGCGCCATACACCGAGGCCATGCACGACCGCCACCCGTCGGCCATCGAGGAGGAGGTCGAACTCCTCGACATCGACTTCGCCGGCTACGTCCTGGAATGGCATGCCAGGGTGCCGCAGTGGCGCGACTACTACCTGGGTCTGGACCAGGACATCCACTACGGCTACCTACGCACGGTCCTGCGGGCGCTGACGTTTCTGCGCGGGCCGCGCCAGTGGGTGCTCAAGTCGCCGCAGCACTGCGAGCAACTCGGGCCGCTGATCAGGACCTTCCCCGACGCCACGGTGGCGTTCACCCACCGCGATCCCGCCGCGGTGATCCAGTCGGCGATCACGATGCTGGCGTATGGAGACCGCATGCGACGCAAGGCGATCGACCCGGCCGGACTGCTCGACTACTGGACCGACCGGATCGAGAGGCTGCTGCGCGCCTGGGTGCGAGACCGCGACCTGATCTCCGCCGACCGCAGCGTCGACATCGGCTTTTGCCAACTCAACGGAGACGAGATGGCCATCGTGGCGGATCTGTATGCCCGCCACGGCGCCGACCTGCCGGAGCCGACCCGCGCCGCGTTGCAGAACTACCTCACCGAGCACCCACGCGGCAAGCACGGCCAGGTCCGCTACGACCTGCAGCGCCACTTCGGCTGCTCCGCCGACGACATCCGGTCACGATTCGAGTTCTATTTGAGCCGATTCGACGTCACGGCCGAGTCATGACCTCTTTTCAGCCCGTGTACCGCACCCGCCCGGGCGCGGAGGCGATCATCGGCGCGAACGCCCCGGCCGCCCAGGAGGTCCATCCCAACATCTGGGTGTCGCCGGGTCTGTCGAATTCGTACCTACTGGTGACCACCGAGGGTCGCGTGATCGTCAACACCGGGATGGGGTTCGAGGCGCCGGTGCACCGCGCCAACTACGACGCGGTCGACACCTCTCCCACCCGCTACATCATCCTCACCCAGGGCCACTACGACCACGTCGGCGGCACGGATGTGCTGAGTGATCCAGGGACCGAGATCGTCGCACAGGCGAATTGGGAATCCTGGCGTCGGGACAACGAGCAACTGCTGACCTTCCGGACCGCCAACGCCTACTTCGCCTGGACCGACGCGATCTCGACGGCGGTGCAGTACGCCAAGACGCGATCCGGCGGCAAGCTGCCTGCCCAGAGCAGCCCCGTTCCGGACATCGTCGTCGACGACGAACTGACCCTGACCGTCGGGCGTCGGCGACTCATCCTGCGCGCGACACCGGGCGGCGAAACAACCGACAGCCTGGTGATCTGGCTACCCGACGAGGAAGTATGTCTGTGCGGCAACGTGTTCGGCGCGCTGTTCGGCCACATCCCGAACCTCGTGACGATGCGCGGCGACCGCTATCGCGACGCGCTCACCGTCATCGAGTCCATCAACGCGGTGCGCGAGCTGGAACCCGCCGTGCTGCTGACCGGACACTTCGGTCCGGTCACCGGCAAGCAGCGGATTCGCAGCGAGCTGACCCGGCTGCGCGACGCCGTCGCCTACATTCACGACCAGACCGTGGCCGGGATGAACGCCGGCAAGGACGTGTACACGCTGATGCGCGAAATCACGCTGCCGCCGGAGCTGGAGGTCGGCGAGGGCTACGGGATGGTGCGGTGGGATGTCCGGGCGATCTGGGAGAACTACGCGGGCTGGTTCCATCACCGCTCGACGACCGAACTGTATCCCGTGCAACCCGAGCGTGTTTCGGCGGACCTACTGGATCTGGCCGGTGGCGACGCCATCGTCGGGCGGGCCCGCAGGGCTTTGGGCGAGGGCGACGCGGTGCGGGCCATCTCGCTCGCCGAGATCGTGCACAGCCTCGAGCCCCACCACGAAGGGGCCCGGCACGTGCTCGTCGCCGCCCACGAACACCTGCTGGCCGCCAGTACGAATTTCTGGGAATCGGCGTGGCTGCGCAAGCAGATCGCGGACCTGTCATGACGAATCGGGCCGCCTACGACTTCACCGGGTCGACGGTGCTGGTCACCGGCGGCACGAGCGGCATCGGGCACGCGACCGCCGTGATCTTCCGCGAGGCCGGGGCCGCCGTCACGGTCACCGGCACCAAGTCGGGCGCCGACGACTACCGCGTCGACCTGTCCGGCATGGCCTACCGCCAGGTAGTCTTCGCCGACCGCGCCACGACGGCGGAGGTGGCCCAGGCCTTCGCCGAGCTGGACGTCCTGATCAACAACGCCGGCGCCAACTTTCCCGCTGGGCTCGACGAGGCCAGGGTGGACGGATTCACCGCGTCGGTGCAGCTGAACCTGCTGGGGCCGGCCGCGCTGACGCTGGCACTGCACCGCGCGTTGAAGGCGTCACGGGCGCGAGGCGGCGCCAGCGTGCTGATGCTGGGCTCGATGGCGGCGCTGCGCGCGGTCCCGCTGGTGCCGGGCTACGGTTCGGCGAAGGCGGGGATGCTCGCGCTCACCCGCACCCTCGCCATGCGCTGGGCCGGCGACGGGATCCGGGTCAACGCCGTGGTGCCCGGGGTGATCGACACCCCGATGACCGCGCCGATGAACGCGGTGCCGGAGATCAAAGAGCAGCAGCTGCAGCACATCCCGATGGGCCGGCTGGGCACTCCCGAGGAAATCGCGTCGGCGATCGCCTTCCTGTGCACCGAAAACGCCTCCTACATCACCGGTTCGGCGCTCGCCGTCGACGGCGGCTACAGCGTCGTGTGATGGTCGTGTGATGAAGGCCGCCGGATGAAGTATTCCGTCATCGCGCCGGTGGCCGCCGGTGTCACCGCCGACCCCGACTGGATGGTGCCGTTCGCCCGGCACGTCGAGGCTTGCGGATTCGAGTCGATCGTCGCGGTCGAACACACCGTGTTGACGACCCGCTACGACAGCGTCTACCCCTATGACGCCTCCGGACGCGTCGAACTTGCCGCGGACTGCCCGGTCCCCGATCCGTTGGATCTGCTGGCCTTCGTGGCCGGACACACCGACACGCTGGGGCTGGCCACCGGGGTGTTGGTGCTGCCCAACCATCATCCCGTTGTGCTGGCCAAGCGGGTGGCCACCGTCGACGCGCTGTCCGGCGGCCGGCTGAGGCTGTGCGTCGGAGTCGGCTGGCTCAAAGAGGAGATCGAGGCGTGCGGGGCCGCGTTCGCCACCCGGGGGCGGCGCGCCGACGAGCAGATCGCGGTGATGCGGGCGCTGTGGGCGGACAACGGCGGCGTCAGCCATCACGGCGAGTTCTTCCGGTTCGACAACGCCACCTGCTACCCCAAACCCGCGCAGGGTCCCGGGCTGCCGGTCCATGTCGGCGGGCACAGCCGGGCCGCCGCCCGGCGGGCCGGGCGCCTCGGGGACGGGTTCCAGCCGCTGGGCGTGGCCGGCGCGCGGCTGCAGTCGCTGCTCGGCGACATGCGGGACGCCGCCAGCCAGGCCGGGCGGGACCCGTCCGTGCTGGAACTAACCCTCGGTCACCTGGTCACCAAGATCGACGCCGAGCGCGCGGCGCGGCTCGCCGAGATGGGCGCCGAACGCATCGTGCTCGCGATGCCGCCGACGGCCGATCTCGGCGAGGCGATGGATGTCCTGTCGGCGTGCAGGGACCGGCTGTCGACATGACCGTTGCCGACCGGCTGGCCCTCGCCGACCTGGTGCACCGCTATGCTGCCGCGGTCGACGACCGCCGGTTTGCCGCCGCGGCCGACCTCTTCGTTGAGGACGGGGAACTCGTGGTCCCCGATTCCCGGTCCCTCACCCCGGTGACCCACCACATCGGCCGTAGCGCAATCCAAGACGCGCTGGCCGCGGTCACAGCGGTTGACCGCACCGAACACGCGATCGTGGGCGAGGTGTACACCGGATCCCGGCCGGAGCGGGCATGCGGCCGCATCACCTGCGTGGCACACCACTGGAGCGGCCGCGACGAACAGATCACCGACCTGGTGTGGCACCTGCGGTACGACGATGAGTACGTTCGAACGGGCCAGAACTGGCTCTTCCGCCGGCGGAGGTTGACGATCAACGCGGTCGAGAGCCGGCCGGTGCGCCGGCTGCGGCCCGGCTAGCGCGCACGACGAAAGGCGGTCACGGTGCGTCCCTGGATCGTCTGGTCCACCGGACTGTTCGCCTACGTCGTCGCGGTCCTCGACCGCACCACGTTCGGGGTGTCGGGCTTGGCGGCCGCCCACCGCTTCACGGCGAGCCCCGGGGTGCTGTCATCGTTCGTCGTGCTGCAGGTCGTCATCTACGCGGCGGCGCAGGTGCCGGCCGGTGTGCTGCTGGACAAACTCGGGTCCAGGACGCTGATCGTCACCGGCGCGCTGGTGATGTCGGCCGGCCAGCTCGGGCTGGCCCTGACCACATCGTTGCCGGCCGCGATCGGCGCCCGCGCGGTCGTGGGCTTGGGTGACGCGGTGACGTTCATCTCGGTGCTGCGCCTGGTGCCGCACTGGTTCGAGCCGCGGCAGGTCCCGATGGTCACCCAGCTCACCGGCATCTGCGGTCAGCTGGGCCAGGTGCTGTCGGCGATGCCGTTCCTGGCGGTGCTGCTGGACTCCGGCTGGAGGGTCGCCTACACATCGGTGGCCGCGCTCGGCCTGGTGTCGGCCGCGCTGACGCTGGCGCTGGTCCACGACACCCCGGAAGGTGCGGCGGTCGACCACGAAAAGACCAACCTGCGCGCCACGCTGGCCGGTGTGCGCACCGTGTGGAAGCGGGCCGGCACGCGGCTGGGGTTCTTCACGCACATGGGCACCCAGTTCAGCGTGGTGGTTTTCACGTTGATGTGGGGAGTGCCGTACCTTACTGCGGCCCAGGGCCTCTCGACCCGGATCGCCGGCGCGCTGTTGTCGGTCTCGGTGGTCGTGGCCATCGTGGCGGGCGTCGTGCTCGGGATGCTGTCGGCCCGCTACCCGATGCGCCGATCTCGGATGGTGCTGATCATCATCGCCGGCAATGCGCTGGTCTGGACCGCCGTGCTGGCGCTGCCCAGCCGCGCCCCGCTGTGGCTGCTGGTGGGCCTCGTCGTCGTGATCTCGGTGGGCGCGCCCGGCTCGATGGTCGGATTCGACTTCGCGCGTACCTTCAACCCAACTACTACGCTCGGCACCGCCCAGGGCATGGTGAACATGGGCGGCTTCCTGGCTGCACTGGTGGTGATGCAGGCGATGGGGGCGATCATCGGCGCGGCCGGCGGCTACTCGTTCGGCGGATTCCGGCTCGGATGGACAGCGCAATACGCGATCTGGGCGGTTGCCGTCGCGGGCATCCTCGCCACCCGGCGGAAGGCGCGCCAGGCGCTGGAGCGGGAACGCTACGTGCTGGAAGGCTTCGAATCCGGTTAGCGATTGCGGGCGGTCGCGCGCCGGTTCGCCTTCTTGATCGCTGACACCAGCTCGTCCTTGCTCATCGACGAACGGCCGGAGATGTCGAGCCGGCGCGCCACGTCCATCAGGTGCTTCTTGCTGGAGTTGGCGTTGACGCCCTCCTCCGACGCGCCGGTGGCGTTCGGGCCGCCGCTGCGGGCACGCTGGTCGGACGGTCCCTTCGTGGCCTTCGGCTCCCAGTGGTCACCGATCTTTTCATAGCTGTGCTTCAGCGCGCTGTAGGCGACCCGGTGCGCGCGCTCACCCTCGCCGTATTCCTTGACGGCCGCATCGTGCGCCTTGGCGAAGGTCCGCTGCGCCTTGGCGTCGGATTTCTGTAGCGTGCTGGGTAACTCGCTTTTCTTCGCCGCGCCGGTCTTGGTTGTCTTCGGCATCTTCGAGCTCCTTCGTCATCCGCACTCGTGGCCGGTTTACCCGGCTATGTCGTGACAAAACCCGACCGGTGCGGTCGCGCTATCACTCCGCCAGGGCCTTAAGGCGTTTGAGCGTGTCGGCCAGGGTGCGGCCGACCTGCCGCACGGCGACGCGGTCGGCGATGTAGGCGAGGATCCCGCCCGGCGCCTGATACGACAGCCGGAACGTCACCCCGGTGCGTCCGGCACCCGCGTCGCGTAGCCGAATCCTGCCGCGCAGGTTCACGCCGGTGATGCCCACCCAGGCCAGGTCGCGGGACTCGTCGAACTCGACGACCTCGATGAGGCCACCCACGGGCACGGAGCCGATCTTCCAGTGCACGGTATAGCGAGCCCCGACTCCGGCCGGTTTGTCGCTCGCGCTCTCCCACCGCTGCAGATTCGTCATGAACGACGGGTAGCAGTCCGGGTCGCTGACCACCTTCCAGACCGCGTCGCGGTCGGCGTTGATCACGCACCGGCGTTCGACGCGCATCAGCCGATCACCGGGAACCGTCGCTCGGCGGCGAGCCGGTCGACGCCGGCCTGCAGGCTGGCCATCACTTTGTCGTGCACCGCCTGATCGTCGCCGTCCACCTCGAGGGGCTCCTGCACCTCGATCGCGATCTTGGCCGGCAGGGGAATGTGACCGGCGAGGTCGCTGATGTTGAGTCCCCACGGCAACGCCAGAGAGATGGGAACGCTCTTGAGCCGCAATAGCCTGTCGAACATCAGCAGCTTGGCCAGCCACCGGCCGCGGTCGAGGAACAGCGCCGTCTCCTGGCCGCCGACGCTGGAGACCGGAACGATCGGCACGCCGGCCTCCCGCGCCAGCCGCACATAGCCCATGCGGCCGCCGAAATCCACCTTGTGACGCTCCCACGACGGCCGGAATACCTCGTAGTCACCGCCCGGGTAGACGAGCAGCGCTGCGCCGGATTCCAATGCCAGCCGGGCATTTTCGTGGTTGGCGGCCACGGTGCCGAACTTGCGCAGCCAGCCGAGCGGCGGCGCCGACACGACGAGGTTGTGGGCCAGCTGGTAGAAGGGTCGCTCGACACCGAAGTAGGAGCAGAACGCGAGCGTGAACACGAAGGTGTCGGGCGGCACGTTTCCGCCACTGTGGTTGCCGACCAGCAGCACCGGACCCTCGGCGGGGATCCGGTCCAAGCCGCGCACGTCGGCCCGGAAATACAGAGATGCCAGCAGCCAGGTTCCGGGCAACTGGTCGCGAATGTAGTCGGGATCGCGCTGGTCGAGGTCGGCCTTGGGCACCCGGGACGCGACCTGGGTGCGGGCCCATTCGAGAACATCGCTGACGCCCGGCATGGCCGCAGTGTTCCACGCGGCGGAAGGATCGAAACATGAGCGGTGCCCGGTAGGTGCATGCCGCGGTGCTGACAGGGCGGCCGGTGGGAGGGTCAGCGCTGCGGGGTCTGCCCTGCCTCTTCGGCGGCCAGCCGCGCGAGGGCACGCTCGGTGCGCTTGCGCAGGAGGAGCGCCACGGCGATGCCGCCCAGCACGACGACCGCGAGGCCGATCCAGGAGAACCGGGACAGCCAGCGCTCCGCGGCCACCCCGATGAAGTACACCAGTGCCGTGGTGCCGCCGGCCCAGCACAGCGCGCCGCCCGCATTGGCCGCCAGGAATTGGCGATACGGCATCTTCAGCGCCCCGGCCAGCGGACCGGCCAATATCCGCAGCAGCGCGATGAAGCGACCGAAGAACACCGCCCACACGCCCCAGCGGGTGAAGAGACGCTCGCCGAGAGCGACATGGCCGTGGTTGAAATGGTTGGGGAAGCGCGTCGCGAGCCGGTCGAACAACGCCATCCCGAACCGCCGGCCGATGGCGTAGCCGATGGAATCGCCCACCACGGCACCGACTACCGCCGCAGCGCCGACCGCGACCGGGTTGACCGCCAGTTCGTGATGGGACGCCAGCAACGCCGCGCTAACCAGGACGATCTCGCCGGGCAGAGGGATGCCGAGGCTCTCGATGCCGATCACCCCGCCCACGATGAAGTAGACGGCCAGCGGCGGGACGGTATGCAGAAGCGAGTCCACGGTCACGCCGTCAACAATGCCCGATCACCGACGCCGATCCCATCATTGCGCGGGATTGCGGGGCACCATGAGGTATGGCGCTGCGCCGGACGCTCATCGTGCTGCTCGTCGCGATGGTCAGCGCGTGCGCCGGCCAGTCCAGCCGGCCGGCGGCCCACGACGCGGCCGACGTCGTGTTCGCCCAGAACATGGTTCCGCACCACCAGCAGGCCGTCGACATGGCGGCGCTGGTGCCGACACGCACCGCCAACCAAACCATGCACGTGATCGCGGCGAACATCGCCGCCGATCAGCGGGCTGAGATCAAGGCGCTGAGGGGGTTGCTCGCGCAGTGGGGTGCATCGGGCGGCGGCGCCGACATGGGTGGCATGGCCGGCATGGTGGATCAGGCCACCCTGAACAGGCTGAAATCGCTCGACGGTCCCGACTTCGACCAGCTGTGGCTCACCGCGATGATCGGGCACCATGAGGGCGCGATCACGATGGCGCAGGCCGAACTGGCTCACGGCCAGAATCCCGATGCGGTTCACCTGGCCAACGTGATCATCAAGGCTCAGCAGCGCGAAATCGCGTACATGAGCCATCTGCTGAGCACGCCGCAGTAGCGATCAGCGCGACGCCGGCGTCGGCTCGGCGCCGAGGTCGCCGGTCAGGTAGTGCTGCAGCACCGGCGCAAGCGCACGCACCACCGTCTCCGGATCGAGCTCGGTGACCGCGGGCAGTTCCAGGATGTACCGGCAATACGACAAGCCGAGCACCTGAGAGCTCACCATCGCGGCCCGCCGGGCGGCGTCGGGGGCGTCGCCGGACAGTTCACGCACGAACGCCAGCAGCTGCTGTTCGAATATCAACCGGAACTGCTCGGCGGCCGCCTTGTTGGTGCCCGCCGAGCGCAACAGCAGCGTGATGAACTCATCGGACAGCTCGCCTTCCCAGCGGGAGATGTAGTGGCGGGCCAGCAACTCCCCCACCCGGTCGGGTGGCAGGTCGCCGGCCTTCGGCAAGCGCAGATTCACGTCGACCGCGGCGGCGAACAATCCCTCCTTGTTGCCGTAATAGCGCATCACCATCGAGGGGTCGATGCCCGCCTCGGCCGCCACCGCCCGGATCGTGGTGGCTTCGTAGCCGCGGGCGGCCAGCAGGCGCCGGGCCGCAGCGAGGATCGCCGTGCGGGTCTTCTCGGACCGCGGGGTGAACACCATACCAACTAGTGTAGGCCAACGCTGTTGGCATGGTGTGGCGTCGGTCGGCTGTCGGTGAAGAGGTTGTGCGCGATGATCCGGCGACCGCGACAGTCCACGTTGGCGATCAGGATCCCGGGCCCGGTCGGCGTGGTAACGGGGGCCGCAACCGAATGCGCCACGGCGATCAGCTTGCCGCGGCCGGCGACGCCCAGCGCGTTGAGCAGCTCCCGCACCCGCCGTTTGGCCCGCCGCCGCGGGCCGGGCAACCCCTGCAGAAATCCCGCCGTTCCGCCGAGGCCCTGGTTGCGGAGCAGCGCCGACGACAGCTGCAGGGACGCGGGCAGCGACACGGCGCCGTGGCCGAGGAACTGCCGGATCATCGTCGGCAATTCCCAATAGGCCCGTAACCGGGCGATGCGCCAGCCGTCATCGGTCGACCGCAGGTCGTAGCGCAGCACGGCCGGAATCATCACGGTCACCGACGAACCCATCGCCACCTCGAGCGTCAGGTCACGGACCACGGTGGTGCCGGCCACCACGTCCACGTCGGGGTGAAAGGTGATCTGCCGGCGGTCGATGAACGTGTCGTAGAAGCGACCGATCTGCTGACCGCCGATGTGCGGACGCGAGCCCACCGGATCGTCGATGCGGCCGTCGCCGGTAAACAGCCCAACCCAGGCCGCGCGGTCGTGTGCGGCGGCTGCCTGCGGCGAACGCTCAACGGCCGCAAGTAGTTCGGCGCCGGCGGGCTGCATCGCCGCGGTCACTGGAGTTTGGGCAACGGGATGCCTTCGCTGGCGGAGAACTTGGCGTCGCCTTGGGTCGACAGACCCATCGACACCACGGTCCGGGCGAAGAAGACGTCGGTGAGGTAGGCCAGCGCCACAGCCCACCTGTTGACCAACCGCGGGATCGCGTAGAGGTGATAGCTGCGGGTGACGAATTTCGCGGGATATCCGGCCAGGTGAATGTTGAGCGGGTTGGCCACCGCGTAGCGCGGGCCGAGGTCGACGACCAGACCCATGTTGCGGTGCCGGTAGTCCGTTTTGGTGCCGTAGCCCAGGCTGGCGGCCACATTGCGGGCCAGCACCTTGCCTTGCCGGATCGCATGCTGTGCGGTCGGCGGGGTGATCTTCCCAGGCTGCGTCAGGTCGGGGACCGCCGCGGCGTCACCGGCCGAGAACACGTCGGGATGGCCGGGCACCTGCAGGTCGCGCTGCACCTTGAGCCGGCCCTTCTCCGTCGGCAGCCCCAGTGTCTCGATGAGCGGGGCGGCGGTGACCCCGGTGACCCATGCGACGGTGCGGGTGTCCACCCGCGAATCATCGCTGAGCACAACATGGTCCGGGTGAACCTCCTTCAGCGTGACGCCGAGCCGCACGTCGATGCCGCGGCTGCGCAGCACCCGCATCGCCGCGGCGCCCAGCTTCTCGCCCACCTCCGGCATCACCTGTTCGGCGACGTCGAGCAGTAAGAACTTGACCGCGGCGCGATCGAAGCCCATCTGCTTTGCCGCGGCGTCGGCCAGCGCACGCAGCTGAGCGACGAGCTCGGTGCCGGAGTAGGAGGCGCCGACGACCACAACGGTGCGGCGGCCGTCGGCGACCTGCGGGTCATCGTCGATGCAGGCCACCTCCAGCTGCTCGAGGACGTGATCACGCAGGTAAAGCGCCTCGGCGGTCGACTTCAGCCCGCGCGCATGGGTGGCCAGCCCGGGAATATCGAACAGGCGGGTCACCGACCCCGGGGTCAGCACCAGCCGATCCCACGCCAGCGACAGCGACCGGTGCTCGGGATCGGTGAACGAGACGGTGCGTTTGTCGAAGTCGACGCTGTCGACACGGCCTCGCACGGCGCGCACACCCTTGAGCGTTCCGGCCAGCGGGACCGTGACGAACCGGGCGTCGACGAGGGCGCCGGCCACGTCGGGCAGCAGGGGCGTGTAGAGCATGTAGTCCACCGGCGACACGATCGTCACGTCCACCGCGGCGTTGTGCCTGCGCATCCGCCGGGCCAGGCGCCGCGCGCATTCGAAGCCGGTGAACCCGCTGCCAACGATTACGACGGAAGTCATCGCCCCCACTGTATCGGCAGCCCCTGGCATCCGGCTTTTCGGCATGAGAAGACCGACGGGCTGGCACAGTGTGTACGTGGCTGTCACACCGAACGCGACCCGGCTGCGCATCCCGGAGACGCTCGGCTATGCGCTCAAGCGGCTGGTGCTCGGCAAACCGCTGATCACCGAGCGGCTCGAGACCGAAAAGCTGTCGAATCCCGTTGCGCTGGGGGTGCTTTCACCGGACGCAATATCGTCCAGCGCCTACGGCACCGAGGAAATCCTGATCGAGCTGCTGCCGTTTGCCGGGCTTGCCGCGTTCACGCTGCTGCTGCCGGTCACCGGGGTGATCCTGCTGATCCTGGTGCTGGTGGCCGCGTCCTACCGCGAGGTGGTGATGGCCTATACCCGCGCGGGCGGGTCGTATGTCGTAGCCAGGGAAAACTTCGGTCCGCGGGTGGCACAGATCGCGGCCGCCGCGCTGCTGATCGACTACGTGGTCACCGTCGCGGTCCAGGTCGCCGCCGGCACCGTGGCGGTGGTGTCGGCGATCCGGCCGCTCGGCCCGTACAGCGCCGCGATCTCGGTCGCCGTGGTCCTGATGATGTGCTATGCGAACCTGCGCGGGCTGCGCGAGGCCGGACGGCCGTTCGCGGTGCCGACGTACCTCTTCACGGTCATGCTGACGGTCACGATCGTGACCGGGGTGGTCCGGGAAATCTTCTGGGGGCTGCCCGTCTACGACGCCCAGCACATCGCCGGGGCGGTACCGGTCCAACGGGGCGACGGACTGGTGATGGGCGCCAGCATCTTCGTGTTGCTGCGTGCCTTCGCCAACGGCGGCTCGTCACTGACCGGTGTCGAGGCGATCTCCAACACGGTCAGCGCGTTTCGCAAACCCCAGGGCCGCAACGCGCGGCGCGTTCTCACCTGGATGGCCTGCATCCTGGGATTTTTGGTGGCCGGGGTGTCCTACCTTGCCTACGCCACCCATGCCACCCCGTACGCGGCAGGATATCCGTCGGTGCTGTCCGAAGAGGCACGCGCGGTCTTCGGCAGCGGTTTGACGGGCAATGTTCTCTACATTCTGGTGCAGGTCGCCACGGCGGCGATCCTGTTCACCGGCGCCAACACCAGCTTCAACGGCTTTCCGACGCTGGCCAGCTTCGTCGCCGATGACCGGTTCCTGCCCCGGCAGCTGACGAAACGCGGCCAGCGCCTGGTGTTTTCGAACGGGATCATCGTGCTGACGGTGTTGTCGGTGGTCCTGCTGGTGGTCACCCAGGGCTCGGTGAACGCGTTGGTGCCGTTCTACGCGATCGGGGTGTTCACCGGGTTCGCGATGGCCGGCTTCGGCATGACCAAACACCATCTGACGCACAAGGAGCGGGGCTGGCGGCACAAGCTGGCGATCAACCTGTCGGCGGGCGTAGTGTCGACGGTGGTGGTCGCGATCTTCGCGGTGGCCAAGTTCGCCGAGGGCGCGTGGCTGGTCGTGGTGGTGTTCCCGCTGCTGGTGTTCGTGTTGATCCGGCTGAACCGCGAGTACCGGGCCGAGGCGGCGATTCTGGAGCGGTTCCGCAGCAACCGCCCCGACATGGTGAAATACGCCCGCCACCGGGTGTACGTTCTGGTCAACTCCGTCGACCTCGCGGTGATCGAGGCGCTGCGGTATGGGCGCGGACTGCGCGCCGACGAGTTGACGGCGGTGCATTTCGTGATCGACGCCGAGCATGCCGGCCGGCTGCGGGACCGCTGGGATCACTACGGCTTGGAGACCCCGCTGCGGTTGACCGACTGCCCGGACCGTCGGTTGACGCGGGCGGCACAGGAATTGGTGTTGCAGGCCCGTGCCGAATACCGCAACACCAACGTGACGCTGCTGCTACCGCGGCGCAGCTATGCGCCGATGCTCGGACGGCTGCTGCACGACCGCACCGCGGACAAGATTTCGCGGGCGATCAGCCGGATACCCGATGCCGCCGCGACGATCATCCCTTACGACGTTCAGTCGCGGATCCGCGAAGCCTTCCCCGACCTCTTCGAGGAGCGCGTCACCCGGGGCGTCGAGAAGGTCCAGGCCAGGATCGCCCAGCGTGATCAGCGGATGCTGGAAGGCTACGAACACCCCGAACCGCCGCCGACGGTGATCACCATCAGCGGGTTGATGCCCGGGCATCGAGCCACGGTCGAAGGGCGTGTCCGCGAGGTCGAAGAGATGAACACCGACGGCAAGGCGTTGCACATCGTGATGGTCGGCGACGAGAGCGGCGACCTCAGGGTCACGTTCAGCCCCGGCCACGGCGGCGCCGACATTGCGCCCGGCCAGCTGCTGCGGATCACCGGGAAGGCACGCGGGACCGGCAAGCGGCCCATCTACATGTCCGATCCCGGCTACGAGGTCGTCGAACAATCCGACGGAGAAACCACGAGCTGACGAAAATCGCGGCCAGGCGACACGCGGTACTTTCAGGAACTTCGCACCGAACTCGCAGAGTGCGGCGACCGGCCACACTCCCAGGCAGCACCTAGCCTATGCGCTTAGGATCGGCGGCATCCCAGGATCGCTTGGAGAGGTGGGGCACGGTCGTGCACAGACTTGTTCCGGTTGTTCCGATTGGCGTGTTTGTCCTGGCCCTTCTCCCGGTCGGCGCCGGGGTGGCCGCGGCCGACCCGGTGCCGGTCGCCGACGTGACGCAATCGGCTGACACCGACGACGGGTGGCACCTGAGCGCCTCACTGACCAGGATGACCCTCAATTCGGTGCCCAACATGGCGGCGACCGCGTTCACCCGGGAAGGATTCATCTCCGGAAAGGCCACCGCGGACATCGACGGCAACGGCAAGTCCGCGGTGAACTCGGGCAACCTGGTCCTGGGCGCGCAGTTGGGTTGCCAGGTCGACCTGAGCCAGGGTATGAGCCTGGGGCTGAGCGGCGACCTTGGCATTGGCTTTGGCTTCGGCTTCAACCCCACCAGCATCAGCCCGAATCCTTACGCGGATATCAGCCCGAATATTTCGGTGACCTTGCTGCCCGGAAAGATCGATACGTTGGGTCTCGGGAAAAAGGACCTCAAGGGCCGCTCCGGGTACATCGCCATCCACGACGCACACGTCAAAGTCGACGGGTGCGGCGGCCCAGTGTCGGTGCGGCTGTTCACCTACGCGCAGATCAGCACGGACAATGGGGACGACAGCGTCAACGCCTACGGAGACATCCTGAACCTATGAAAACCCACAGCATGGCGCAACGAACCCGCATCGGCCTCGGGTGGCTGGCCGGCGCGGTTGCCGCCGTGGTGTTGTCGGTCCCGTCGGCTGGGGTTGCCACGGCCGACAACAGCAACAGCAACAGCAACGACCAAAGCCAGAGTCAGAGCCAGGGCCAAGGCTACGGCGAAGGCGGCAGCGGAGGTGGCGGCCAGAGCGAATCGTGGCCCCCGTCGGGCGGCGATTCTTGGCCCCCTAACGCCGGCGGCGGTGGCGGCGGCGGAAACGGCGGTGGTGGCGGAAACGGCGGCGGCGGCGGAAACTGCGGCGGCGACAACAGCGGCGGCGGGTCGAACAGCACCTCGAAACCAATTGTGGTGGCGGGCGATCCCTCGACGCCGACGGCCAGCTCGCAGCGCACCAATTCGTCGACGAGCGCATCCAACACGCCGAGCGCCTCCGACACCGCGAAGCCGATCGTGCCGACGGACGCGCCACCGCGGCCGACCACGACGACGCCGTCGCCGCCCGGCTAGCGGGTGGCCGGCCATGCGGACGGCTGGGTGCTCAGGCGGCGATGTCGAGACGACGTTCGGCGGCTGCTTTGGGCCGACGGAGGGCTACCAACCGGTCCGAACGGACGACACCTAACGGCCCTGGACGCGCGAAGCGCGCGATGCGCGCCGTCTGGAGTGCGAACCCGGCTTTGGCCTGGCGCTGTCCGGTGCGCACCCCGGCTGCGGTAGAGAGCACAAGCCCGCCGAGGCCCGGCAGGGCTGCGGCGGCCAGCTCCGCCAGGGAAACGGATCGCAGGGCCTGGCGCACGGCGCTGCCAAGATGGGACAGCACGGCCGTCAAACCATGCACGCCGGGTGCCGGCACCGCGGTGCCGGCAACCGACGAGTCCCGACCTACATGAGTGGTCGGCACTGCATCGAACGCCGCAATCGCGGGGGCGTCTGGAACCATCGCCGGGCCCGGGCTGTCGGCGAGCGGTAGGGGCAGCAGCAGTTGCGAGGCCGTCGGCGGGGCGGCCAACACCGAGGGGTCCGCCGCTGCGGCGGGGCGATAACCATCGATGCCCGGCGGTCCGGCTACGGCCGGCATTGCCGCGGAAGCTCCGAGCAGGGAGGAGAGGTCGGACGGCAGTTGCATCAGCGTGATGAGCCCACCGGCGACCAAGGTCTCCTCAACGGCCACGGCGAGCTCAAAACCCCGCGCGAGCAGGCTAGGAACCAACGCGACCACAGCCGAGGCCGGCACGAGCAGATCCGACAGCTGCGCGACCACATCGGTGACCGGCGTGGGCAGAACGGTAGCCTGCCCGGCCACATCGCCGACCGGGGCGGGCGCTTGCGCAGCCGGCCCGACTCCATCGGTGAGCGGGGCGGGCGCTTGCGGAGCCGGCCCGACCGCATCGGTGACCGGGGCGGGCGCTTGCGGAGCCGGCCCGACCGCATCGGTGACCGGGGCCGGGGCTTGCGGAGCCGGCCCGACCGCATC
Organism: Mycobacteriaceae bacterium; assembly: GCA_019245755.1. GTDB lineage: Bacteria > Actinomycetota > Actinomycetes > Mycobacteriales > Mycobacteriaceae > Mycobacterium. The sequence continues at coordinate 41,695 of JAFARC010000082.1, forward strand.
GGTGAGCGGCGCGGGCACGTTGGGAGCGGCTGCAACGGAACTCGCGCCGTTCTGCGCCTGGGTGGGGGTCGTGCCGCCGGCCACGGTGGTCGTGCTGGTCGCGCCGGGGGAAGCGGGCAGGCCTAGCTTCATGCCCGAGCCAAGCGTTGTCGCCACGGCCTGCAGGGTGTTTCGGACCGCGTTGGCAACGCTGCTGGCCTGGCTGCTGGCCTGGCTGCTCAGGGTGGTGCCCGCCGAGCTGCCGCCCGGGCTCGACCCCGCACCGTCGTGGGCATGCGTGGTGGAGCCGTGGGTGTTGGGAGCGGCCACGGCGATCGCGCTCCCGGCGCCGCTGACGAACAGGCCAGTTGACAGCAGGCACACGCCAGCGGCAAAGCGCAAATGCGACGAAACCGCCATCGCTGCCCCCAGCCCAAGGACCGCTTCTCACTGGCCTGACGGTTCAGGTTATCGCGACATCACGGCATCCGGTATCTGTTCGGGTCATGTCCCGTCATGGTCCTTGCGCTGTCAACGTTCGGCGCGGCTGTAGACGGCGGTCTCCTCGATATCCACCCGGGAACGGTCGGGCAGGGCCGCCACGCAGCCGATCGTGATGATCGCGGCGAGCACGATGTAGGCCGCGATCGAGTACGGCGTACCGGTTTCGTGCAGCAGCCACGTCGCGATCAGCGGTGCCGGGCCGCCGGCGAAGACCGACGCCAACTGGTAGCCGAGGCCGGCCCCGCCGTAGCGCAGGTGCGTAGGAAAGCTTTCCCCGATCAGCGCGGCCTGCGGACCGTACTGCATCGCGTGCACGATGAGCGAGACCACAATCACGGCGACGATCGCCACGGCTGCGCCGTGGGTCAACACTGCGAAGTACGGGACGGCGATCAGCCCGGTCAGGACCGCACCGGTCAGGTAGACGCGCTTGCGGCCGAGCCGGTCCGACAACTCGGAGAACAGCGGGATCGCGACGAGTTCGCACACCGCCCCGACCAGGACGGCGTTGAGCACGAAGGTCTTGGAAAAGCCGTGCCGGGAGACGACGTAGATCAGCACGAAGGTGGTGAACAGGTAGAACGGCATCTGCTCGCTGAACCGCAGGCCCGCCGACAGCAGGATCTCGCGCCAGTGGTGCCGGATCGCGTCGACGACCGGAGCCCGGGCGGTCCGCTGCTCGGCCCGCACCTTGGCGAACATCGGCGTCTCCAGGATCTTCAGCCGGATCACCAGGCCCACCGCGACGAGCACCAGGCTGGCCACGAACGGCACCCGCCAGCCCCAGGAGGTGAACGCCTCGGGCGACAGCGTCGCGGACAGCAGGGTCATGCCGCCGGTGCCGAGCACCAGCCCGAGTGGCACGCCGAGCTGGGCGAAACTCGCGAGCAGCCCGCGTTTGCGCTGGTCGCCCCACTCCATGGCGATCAGCACCGATCCACTCCACTCCCCGCCGATCGCGATGCCCTGAACCAGCCGCAGCAGCACCAGCAGCAGCGGGGCCGCCAAGCCGATCGTGGACCTGCCGGGCAGGAACCCGACCAGCGCCGAAGAGACGCCCATGACGAGCAACGTGACGATCAGGGTGGCCTTGCGCCCGATGCGATCACCCCAATGTCCGAAGATGGCAGCGCCCACCGGGCGGGCGGCGAACCCGACCGCGTAGGTCGCGAACGACTGCATCGCACCCGCGTAGGCGCTGGAGGCGGGGAAGAACAGGTGCGGGAAAACCAACGCCGCGGCCGTGTTGTAGAGGAAGAAGTCGTACCACTCGATGGTGGTGCCGATCGCGCTGGCCGACGCCGCGCGCCGCACCTGCACCTGCTGGCCTGCCCGGTCCACGACAACCACGTTTCACAGTGTGAAGCCGGGCGGCGGATTATGTGTCGACTCGCGCCAAGTACCCCAGGGCGAGCTGTGCACGGTGGGCCGCGGGCGAGCCAAGCAGCGAGCGATTCAGTGCGGCGCGTTTGAGGTAGACGTGAATGCCGCTCTCCCACGTGTAGCCGATGCCCCCGTGCAACTGCATCGCCTTGCCAACGACCTCGACCGCCGCAGTGCACGCGTACGACTTCGCCATCGCCGCCGCCCGGGTCGCATCGGGGCGCCCATCGGCGACGGCTGCCGCGGCGGCACGCACGAGCCGGCGAGCGACGGAAACCTGGACAGCCATGTCGGCGCACGCGTGCTTGACCGCCTGGAACGAACCGATCGGGCGTCCGAACTGCCGTCGTAGGCCGGCGTAAGACACCGTGGCCGCCAGCATGGCGTCACCGAGACCGAGGCTGTCGCAGGCGACGGCAACACACGCCCGGTCCAGCAACCCGCGCAGCCGCTGTCGCGGATCCCCGTCGAAGCGCCACATCGACGAGTCCTCAACGGGCACGCCGTCGGCGGCCACCGCGGCCAACCGGCGCGTCTCATCGAGGACGGGCTGGGCGGTCACCGAAAGCCGCGGTGCCCGCGCGGCGACGCCGACGACCACCGGCGTGCCGCCGGGCTCGTCGGCCAGCAACAGCAGCCGCCCGGCGTCGGCGGCATCCGGCACGAACGACGAGCGGCCGTGGACATGTAACGCACCGCCGGTCCGCTCGACGCGGAACGGCACGTCGACGACCGCGCTCTCGTGGTCCCCGGACAACGCGACCGCGGCTCGGACGGCGCCGGAAACAACGCCCTGCAGCAGCGCGTCCCGGGATTCGCCGGGCTGCAACGACATCAGTGTGCCGACGCCGAGGACGGCGCCGCCGAGATAAGAGGTGCGGGCCGCGGCGCGGCCCATCTCCGACAGGACGATCGCCACCTCCTCGAAGGTGGCGCCCGCCCCGCCCAGGCTTTCGGGTGCCTCCAGCCCGATCCATCCGGTTTGAGCCAGCAACGGCCACGCGACCTCGGAGCGGGCGGGACGGTCCTTGGTCAGCAGGTCACCGGCCACCGACCTGAGTTCGTCGTGGATGTCCGCGTACCGGCCCGCCATCAGGTCGCGCCCGGTTCACGGGGCAGCCCCAGTCCGCGCTCGCCGATGATGGTGCGCTGAATTTCACTGGTTCCACCGGGGATCGTCCACTCCCACGAACCAATGAAATCCAGCACCCACAAACCAGACTCCCATCCGCTGGACATCGGCTTGACCAGTCCGGTGTGAGCGGCGAGGCCACCGATCTCGGCGCCGAAATCGGTCATCCGCTGCAGCAGTTCGCTGTAGTACAACTTCACAACCGAGGCGTCCGCCGCTGCGGCGGTCCCGGCGTCGTTATTTTCCACCAAGTCCCGGCACAGGAAACGCAAGCCGGCGATCTCAGTCTCGAACCGCGCCAACTGATCCCGAACGCGGGCATCATCGATCGGGCGTGCTCCCCGCGCGTCGGGGCGGGCGCACGCCTGCACCAGCCAGTAAAATCCCGCATTGCCCAACCGCTCGGCGAGCTCCAGCATGGTCATACCACGCTCGGCGCCCAAAGTGGCCTGTGCCACTTGCCATCCCGCATTCTCCGGACCGACGAGGCCGACCGCCGGAATCACCACGTCGTTCAGAAAGATCTCGCAGAAGTGCGACTCACCGATGGCGTTACGAATCGGGCGGACTTCAATTCCGGGTGTCGTCATGTCGAGCAGAAAGTACGAAATGCCATGGTGCTTGGGGGCGTCGGGGTCGGTGCGAGCCAGCAGCAGGCACCAGTCGGCATGGCGGGCGCCGCTCGCCCACAGCTTCTGACCGTTGACGACGTAGCAGTCCCCTTCCCTGCGGGCCGTCGTGCGCAGGCCGGCCAGATCGGATCCGGCCTCGGGTTCGGAGAAGCCCTGCGCCCAGATCTCGCCGTCCAGGATGGCCGGCAGATGCCTGCGACGCTGCTCGTCGGTGCCGGCCGCGAGCAATGTCGCTGCGGCGTGGTGGATTCCGACGAAGGCGAGAACCAGCCTGGGCGCGTCGTGCGCGGCCAGTTCCTGATACAGGACGATCTGCTCGGCAACCGACATTCCGCCGCCCCATTCGCGCGGCCAGTGCGGCACGGCGAAGCCGGCGCGGTGCAGCTCGGCAAACCACGCCTTCTGGAATCTGACGAACTCGTCGTCGTCGGCTCCGGTCTGCGACTCGCGCCACCCGGCCGGGACGTGCGCTTCGCACCAGCCACGCACCCCGGTCCGGAAATCTTCGAGACCGGCGGTCATGTCGACTTCGGCCGTAACCGCTGCAGCCGCTGTCGATGCTCGTCAGACTGCATGGTGACGACCTCGGCGGCAAAGCCGGCCTGCATCGCACCGGCGAGCACCTGTGACAGGTACATGTTCACGACGCGCTTGGTGCCGCGCAGTGCTTGGTCGGGTTGACCGGCGAGGCGCTCCGCCAGCCTGCGCGCCGCCGGCAGCAGGTCGTCGGGTGCCACCGCGCGGCTGGCGAGCCCGAGTTCGACGGCGGCGGCGGCGGAAACGCGATCACCGGTGAACAGGTATTCGCGGGACCGCATGATCGGCGTCAGCAGTGGCCACAGCGCAGCGCCACCGTCGCCGGCGACCAGGCCCACGGCGACGTGTGGGTCAGCCAGGTGCGCGGTGTGCGAGATCAGCACGATGTCGCACAACAGCGCGAGGCTGCAGCCCAATCCCACCGCCGGACCGTTCACCGCGGCGATCACCGGCAGCGGAAAGCGCAGCATCTCCTCGATGATCTGCGCCCCCTCCCGGACACTCTCGTCGCGGGCGATCGGATCGTCGAGAAACGTTGTGATCCAGCCCAGGTCGCCGCCGGCACAAAACGCGCGTCCGGCGCCGGTCAGAATCACCACCCTGGCTGCCGGGTCAGCCGCCAGCTGCCGCCACACGTTGGCCAGGCCCCAGTGCAGGTTCTCGTTGACGCAGTTGAGCTCGGCGGCGCGATTGAGGACCACGGTGCGCACCGCGCCGTCGGCCTCGACGGAAAGCTCTTCGGGAAGTTCGTATTTCACGAGAACGGCCCGGTGAGACCGCGCGTGCCGATTCGGCGGGTCAACTCGTCGCGGGTAGCCGAGAGGCCCAGCGGCAGCCGGCGCAGCGGCTGGCTGTAGCGCGACAGCCAGGACAGGGCGGTTTCGTCGCAGAACCCGACGGCGCCGTGCAGCTGGTGGGATACCCGGAAAACGGTCTCGGCCGCCTCGATCGCCGCCAGCCGCAACGCCAGTGCGTCGTCGAGCGCATCGTCGCCGGCGGTCGCGACGCTGTACAGCGCGTACTTGGCCAGCATGTCGAGCCCGCTGCGTTCGACCTCGGCGTCGGTCAGCTGGAACTGTACGCCCTGAAACGCCGACAGCGGCTGGCCGAACTGCTTGCGCAGACGCACGTGTGCGGTGGTGAGCTCCATCGCCCGATCGAGCATGCCGAGCAGCGTCCAGCATGGCAGCACGAGTGCGAGGGCGACATCGTCGGCTCCGTCGCGGTCGAGGGCCGAGAGCTCCAGCGCGGCCGTGAAAGCCGGCCCGGTCGCGGACTGGCCCACCACCGCGCTCCGCTCGCCGTCGGTCGTCACGGTCGCCCAGTCGTTGTCGAGACCGGCGATCGTGCCCCCGGGCGCGGCGGCGGTGACCACGGTCAAACCGTCGACGTCCAGATCGGTTGGCCGTGCCAGCCGCTCGGCCACCGGATACGGCAGCGCCCAGTACCCCGCGCTTCGGCACAGCGCGGCGGCGGCTTCGGCCGCGTCCGGATCGGCGCGGGGCTCGAGCTCCCAGGCGCCAAGCCCGGCGAGCACCGGGGCTACCAGCGCCTCACGGGTGTCGGGCTTGGCTTCGGCCTGCTGCACCAGCTGATCCCCGCCGGCCGCCTGGAACGCGCGAAGAGCATGGCGCCCATATTCTTTGGCCTCATCGCTCAGGTCGAGGATCATGACGCCGCCAACAGCGCCCGAGACAACAGGATGCGCTGCATTTCGATGCTGCCCGACGCCACGGTGGACGCCTGCGAATAACGCCAGTGATCCTGCACCTCGGCGCGGAAATGCTCGGCGGCAGCCTCTGATACCGCCGCTCGGTTGTTGCGCGGCAGAGCCGCGCGGTTGTTGCGCGGCAGAGCCGCGGTAATCTCCATCAGCACTTCGGCGCTGTCCTGGTCCAGCTTCGTGACCGCGATCCGGTAACCCGCCGCGTCGCCCGGTTGTATGCGGCCCGCGCTCTGCAGCGACACCACCCGGTAGGCCAGCAGGCGCGCCCGCCGGCAGTGGGTCAGCATCCTGGCCCACCTTCCCCGCAACTCCGCCGGAAGGTCATCCCAGCGGTCGCCCAGCGCCGACGGCGCGGCCTGGAGCAGCCGTTCACACCGGGCGTAGCGAGCGATGCCGACCCGCTCGAAGGACAGCACGTCCTGCACGATCGACCAGCCTTCGTCCACCTGGCCGAGCACGTCGGCCTCGGTGACCCGCAGGTCGTCGAAGAACACCTCGTTGAGGTGGTGCGGACCCAACATGGAGCGGATGGGCCGGACCTGGATCGCCGGGTCATCCATCGACACCAGAAAGATCGTCAGGCCGTGTTGCTTCTTCTCCCCCTTCGACGTTCGGGCCAGCAGGAAGCACCACTGCGCCATCGTGGCGTAGGACGTCCAGATCTTCTGGCCGCTGATCCGCCAGCCGGCACCGTCACGGCGCGCCATGGTGCGCAGCGAGGCCAAATCGGAGCCGGCCTCCGGCTCGGAGAAGCCCTGACACCAGATCACCTCGCCGCGCGCGATCAGCGGCAGATGCTTACGCTGCTGCTCGGGGGTGCCGTGGCGCATCAACGTCGGCCCGACCCAATTCACCCCCATGTACTGGGCGCCGCGCGGCTCATGGTGCGCCCACATCTCCTCGCGCACCACCGTCTGCTCCCATATCGACGCCCCGCCACCGCCGAACTGGGTCGGCCACGACAAGCACAGCAGGCCACGCTCGGCGAGGATCCGGCAGAATCGCTGGGCGGTTTCCAGATCGGCGGGGTCATCGGTGAACGCGCCCAGGAAATCGTCGGGCACATGCGCCTTGACCAGGCTGCGCAGCTCACTGCGCAGCAGCTTGGCGTCCTCACCCATCTCGAAGTCCACGGCCGCTCCTGGTTGCAGCTATGCCGGTTCCACGTCGGCGGCCTTAAGGCCGAGTTCGTCGAGCACGTCCGCGGTGTCGGCCCCCAACTCGGGGGCGGGGCCGGCCACCCGGCCGGGGGTGCGGGAAAACCAGGTCGGCACGCCGGGAAAGCGCACCGGGCCGTGCGGGCTCTGTACCGTCTCGAACAAGCCGACAGCGTTGAGATGCGGATCGTCGAACAGCGCATCGGGATTCTGCAGGGCGGCGGCGGGTATCTCGAGCTCGCGGAACAACGTCAACCATTCCTCGGTGGTGCGCTCCCGAAGTGTTTCGGCCACCAGCGCGTACACGGTGTCGATGCGGCGCGCGCGGCGCTGAAGGGTGGCGTACAGATCGCTCGCCCACGGCGGTCGCACCGCATCGATGAACGCCGACCAGTGCTTGTCGGTGTAGATCAGTGCGGCGATGTAGCCGTCGCTGGTGCGGTAGGGCCGGCGATTGGGGGCCACCGTCCGAGGATAGACGGCCGGGCCCAGCGGGGGATCGAACATGGCTCCGTTGGCATGTTCGACCAGCATGAACGACGCCATGGTCTCGAACATGCCGACTTCCACCTCTTGGCCTTCGCCGGTGCGCTCGCGGTGAAACAACGCCATCGTCGTGGCGTAGAGCGCGGTCAGCCCGGCGACCTTGTCGGCCAAGATCGTGCCGATGTAGTTCACCTCGCCGGTCAGCTGCTGCTGAACCGCCGGTACTCCGCATTCGGCCTGGATGGTGTCGTCGTAGGCGGGACGATCCCGGTCGGGTCCACGCCGCCCGTATCCGTAGCAGTTGGTGTAGACGATCGCCGGGTTGATCGCGGCGACCTCGGCGTAGCCGAAGCCGAGCGTGGTGATCGCCTTGGACCGCATCGAGTGGATGAAGACGTCGGCGTCCTTGACCAGCGCACGCAGCGCGGTCTTTCCGGCGTCGGACTTCAGATCGAGGACGATGCTGCGCTTGCCGCGGTTGACATTGACGAACACACCGCTCATCCCCGGGGCGGGCCCGACCGAGATGTAGCGGGTGTTGTCACCCTCGGGCGGTTCGATCTTGAGCACCTCTGCGCCCATGTCGGCCATGATCTGGGTGCAGTACGGCCCCATCACCATCGCGGTGAGATCAACGACCCGCACGCCGGCCAGCGGGCCGGCGTGCGCTCGGCTAGCCATGGCGCGCGCCCTGCACGGCCATGCCGAAGCTGTAGCGGAGGTGGTCGCCGTGGCCGTCGGGCACGACGGGAAAGATCAGCGGAGTACCCCTGTCGCGGACGACATGCATCTGCTCGGCCACCTCCTCGATCGACCAGGACGGCCGGTACACGCCCGGCGTCTCCGCGATCACCGCTTGCGCGACCCTGCCCGCCAGGGCGACCAGGATCTCGCCGGTGATCGAGCAGGACTCGTGCGCGAGCCAGCCGACGACCGGTGCCACCAGCTCCGCACCCATCGGCGGATAGGCCGAGATGTCAAGGCCACCGGCCATCCTGGTCGCGGCCGCCGGAACGATGACGTTGCACTTGACGCCCTCGTCCGCGCCTTCCAGCGCAACGACATTGGACAGTCCGACAACACCTGCCTTGGCGACCGCGTAGTTCGCGATGCCATGGTTGCCGTACAGCCCGCCGATCGACGACGTCAGCACGATGCGCCCGTAGCCCGCGGCGCACATGAGCGGGAACGCCGGGCGCACGACGTGAAACGCCCCCCGCAAGTGGACGTCGAGGACCGCGTCGAAATCCGCGTAGGTCATCTCCTTGAGGGACCCCGGACGAACGTTGCCGGCGTTGTGGATGAGGATGTCGATCCGCCCGTATTCGGTCAGCGCGGCTTCGATGGTGTTCTTGCCGCCCTCGGGTGTGGCGACCGATTCCGGGCACGCGGCCGCCTCGCCGCCCGCCGTCCGGATCTGGCGTACCACGTCGTTCGCCGGACCGGTGTCCACGCCGCCGCCGGTCAGGCCGCTGCCAGGGTCGTTGACGACGACTTTGGCACCCCTGGCGGCCAGCAACAGGGCGTAGGCGCGACCGAGTCCCCGGCCGCCACCGGTCACGACGGCCACCCGATCGTCGAACCGCAGCTCAGCCATTCACGTCCCGAGCACGAGGCCGGCCAGATCGCCCTCGTCGCGCCACTTCTTGAGCAGATCGCCGAAGGCGTAAAAACCCGGGCCGTAGGGCTCACCGAGGTGCGAGCGGATGCCCTCCCCACCGCCACCGCCTTCGTTGTTGTAGTAGCCCGGCGTGCATTGGGAGTCGAACGCCGAGTTGTCCACGGCGGTCTCGCGGATCGTCGCGCACCACTGGTCCTGGGCCTGCTGGGTCGGCTCGACGGTGGCGGCGCCCCGGGCGAGCGCCTCGGAGATGAGGTAGGCGATGTGCTCGCCCTGGAGCTCGTAGTTGGCGGCGATGTTGGCCGAGATGCCCACCTGGGTGAAGCCGGTGAAGAACTGATTGGGGAACCCGCGGCTGGTCATTCCGTGCAGCGTCCGGTAACCGTCGCGCCAGTGATCGAACAGCGACAGCCCGTCGCGACCGCGGATCGCGTCGATCGAATAGCGGCGGCTGATCTGCGTGGTGATCTCGAATCCGCTGGCATAGATGATGCAATCGAGCTCGTACTCGACGCCGTCGGCGACGAGCCCCTTCGGCGTGGCCCGTTGCACTCCCTTCGACGACGACACGTCGACCAGCGTGACGTTGGGCCGGTTGAACGTCGGCAGATACTCGTCGTTGGAACACGGCCGCTTGCAGAGGAACCGGTAGTAGGGCTTGAGCGCTTCGGCCGTCTGTTCGTCGGCGACGATGCGGCCGACCCGGCGCCGCAGCCGCTCCATGATCTTGTAGTCTTCCTCCTCCCGGATCGTGATGAACTGCTCCGGGGTCAGCGACGCGGGATCGTCGTGGGCGAGGACCCGGGCGGCCGTGTTGCGTCCGAGTTCGGTCCAGAAGTCGCAGACCAGATCCGGCTGGCCGAGCGCCATGCCCTCGAATGTCCAGCCGTGAAAGTTGCGTTGCCGCTCCTTCTGCCAGCCAGGCTTCAGCGATCTCACCCACTGGGGATCGGTCGGCGCGTTGCCGCGCGCGTCGACGGTCGACGGCGTGCGCTGGAAAACGTACAGGTGCTTGGCGTGGCGGCCCAAAAACGGCACGAGCTGAACTCCGGTGGCGCCCGTGCCGATCAGCGCGACCCGCTTGTCGGCCAGCTTGACCAGGCCCCCCGTGGTATCCCCGCCGGTGTAGGCGTAGTCCCAGCGCGACGAGTGGAAGCTGTGGCCGTTGAAGTCCTTGATCCCCGGGATGCCGGGCAGCTTGGGCCGGTGGAACGGGCCCGACGCCATGACCACGAACCGGGCCCGGATGTCGTCGTCGCGGCTGGTGCCGATGCGCCAGCGTTTGAGCGATTCGTCCCAGCGCAGCTCGCGCACCTGGGTGGAAAAGATCGCCGAATCATAGAGGCCGAAATGCTTTCCGATGCGTCGGCAGTGCTCGTAGATCTCCGCGCCGTCGGCGAACTTCTTCGACGGCATGAAGTCGAGCTCTTCGAGCAGCGGTATGTAGCAGTAGGACTCGTTGTCGCACTGGATTCCGGGATAACGGTTCCAGTACCAGACACCGCCGAAGTCACCACCGAGCTCGATGATCCGGACATCGTCGACGCCGGCCTTCTTCAGGTAGGCCGCCGACAACAGCCCCGCGAAACCGCCGCCGAGGACGGCGACGTCGATGTCCTGGGAAATCGGATCGCGGGCCGTCGCGGGGGTGTGCGGGTCGGTTTCGTAGTAGCCGGCGAACTCGTCGGTGAGTTCGACGTATTGCTGCGAGCCTTCCTTTCGCAGCCGTTTCTCCCGCTCGGCACGGTACTTCTCGCGCAGCGCGCCGATGTCGATGTCCCCGGGCGTCCGGCTCGGGCCACAGTGGTTGTCGGCGGTCATGCGAGCGCGCTCTGAGGCGACGCGGCCGGGTGCAACGGGGCGTCCATCTGGTGTACCGCCGGCAGCACCTCCTCGGCGAAGAGCCTGGTGCTGGCCATCGCCTCGTCGTACGGCATCGTGCCGAACTGCGGAACGATGGTGACCTCGCCGAACGAGCAGGCTTGTTGGGCGGCCTTGAGCCGGTTGAAGACTTCCTCCGGAGTGCCGATCAGCAGGTTGGACGCGTGGTACCCAGGGGTCTTCTGAACGGTGGGCTTGGCGTCGCCGGTCACCGCCGAGGCCAGCACGGCGGTCGCACTGGCCTCCCGGGCGGCGTAGGCCTCGTATCCCTTCACGCCCTTGAAGTTGGACGCGTCCGCGAAGCCGTAGTGCACGGTCACATCGCGATTGGCGGTCCAGATCCACTCCTCGGTCTTGGCCACGCCGTCCGCATCGGCCGTGCAGTACATGAACATGACGTTCTTCGGCTGACACGGCGGCAGGCCTTCTTCCTTGCGCAACGTGTTGACCCGCTGCACTTCTCGGCCGGCATCCTCGATCGGCTTGTTGCCGACGAAAAGCGGCACCAATCCCCGCCGGGCCAGGATCTCAAGGGACTCGGGCGTCGACGACGAGCTGTAGATGCGGGTGAACAGGTCCGCACTGCGCGGCCGGGGGCGCAGCGCCATCTCCGGCACCCTGAATATCGTGCCATCGTAGGAGAACCGCTCGCCGGTCAGCGCCAACTCCAAGATGTCCAGCGTTTCATTGAACCGCTGTCTGCTCTCTTCACGTGGGACGCCGACAGCTTCGAACTCGCCTTTCGACACGCCGCGGCCAATCCCGATCGTGGTGTAGCGCCCGTTGGAGAGGATGTCCAGGTAGGCGATCTGGTGGGCGAGCCGGACGGGATGCCACCACGGCGCGACGACGACGAACGTGCCGAGACTGACCCGCTCGGTTCGCCCCGCGAAATACGACAGCGCCTGAATCGGGTTGGGCGTCATGCCGTATGGGGTGCCGCAGTGCTCCGGCAACCAGACACCGTCGAACCCCAGCGGCTCGGCCAGGTCGCCGATCGCCAACGTCGCCAGCACGCAGTCGGCGTCGGGCACCTCCGACGGACGGCTGAAGTCCCCGCTCAGGACGCGTTCCCAATCCCGCGAGTTGTGCGAACCAAGTCCGATGTTGCACTTCATCGATCGTTCTTTCTGGTCGGTTGCTGCGGCAGTTGCTTCGGTGCGCCGGTGCCCATGTACTTGGCTAGGTTTCGGTGCAAGTTGGCGGTGCTGCCCTCGCGATACGGATTGGGTTTGGTGCCGGGAAAGCCAAGCGATTTCATGCCCTGCTGCACCGCGGCCATGTTGGAGAAATCCTGGGGCAGCACGGCGCGCCAGTTCGGGTCGGTGGGCGGCGTGTACAGCCATTCCGTGTGCGGCTCTTCGCCTGGGGGGTAGAGCTCGTAGACCGACACCTCGAAGATGCACTTGTCGGGGTGGTAACCGGGGTCGGGCCGGGCGCTGTAGCACAGCGCGCTGGTCAGGCCCTGGCCGATCTGGAAGTTCGGGAAGATCTGCCACGCGGTGCCGCTGCGGCCCAGATGCTCGGGGTCGATCGTCGGCCAGATCACGCCGCGGGCGGCGTCGTCGCGGCGCGCCGACGCCAGCCAGTGCTCGAGAACCTTGTCGGCCGGGGTTCCTTCGGGTAGCTCGTCGACCAGCCGGACCGCCGCATTCACCAGCGTGTCGGTGGTGGTGGCGTTGGTTTCGGCCAGGGTGTAGAGCTGCATCTGAGCCGTCGACACCCGCGGGTCTGCGCCGGTGCCCAGCCGGATCTTGGATTTGGTCTCCGCCAGATCGGTGGGCGCGTCATAGCCGATGTTGCTGTGCTTGCCCTGCGCCTTGGCCCAGCCGCGGAACTCGCCGAACTTGTTGAACTGGGGGTGGGTGGTCGCGACATGGTAGGTCTCGTTGAAGGCCTCCATCGCGACCTTCCAGTTGCAGTCGAAGTGCAGCCACCGCCGCCATTTGCAGCGCATGTTCTGCAGCCCGAACGGATCAAGCATGCTCGCGGCCGGTTCGAGGAAGTCGCGCAGCGGCTCGCAGCCGGGGTCCATGTTGATCCAGATCCAGCCGCCCCAGGTATCGACGTTCACCGTGCCCAGGTGGGTGTTCTCCGGCGTCAGCGCGCCCCGCCAGTCCGGCTGCTCGGGGACGTGCAGGCAGCGGCCGTCGAGGCCGTAGCTCCAGCCGTGGAAACCGCAGACCAAGGACTTCTTGGCCCGGCCGCTGGCGTTCCTGGCGCCCGCCGGGGCGTCGACGAGCCGGCGGCCACGGTGCATGCACACGTTGTGATGGGCCTTGATCTCCTCGGGCGCGGTGCGGACCACGATGACCGAGTCGTCGAGGATGTCGTAGGTGAGGTAACCGCCCACCTCGGGGATCTCTTCGACACGTCCGACCTGCTGCCAGACCTTTCGCCACAGCTTGTCGCGCTCCGCGCGGGCGTAGTCCTCGGCCAGATACGCCTCCACGCCGATGGTCACCGGCGCGGCGAGCTCCTGGTCTGCGCTCATTCATGGCCTCCTCAGGGCGGCTCGGAAGGATTCGTCCTTGAGAAACAGGGAGGTGTTGTCGGCGTCGAGGTGGCTCCACCGCAGGTCCAGGCCGCCAGCCACGAGCAGGGTTTGGCCGGTGATGTAGCCCGACAGGTCCGACAGCAGGAAAAGGATCGCGCCGGCGACCTCTTCGGGGCGGCCGCGGCGGCCCATCGCGATGGCGCGCCGGTCGCGATCGACGTCGTGGTCGACGTAGGCCTGCGATGCCGGGGTTTCGGTCACGCCGGGCGCCACCGCGTTGACCCGGATGTTGTCGAGGGCCAGTTCGACCGCCAGCGTGCGGGTCATCGCCGCGACCGCCGCTTTCGCCGTCCCGTATGCGATGTGGAACGGGGCCGTGTTCATGCCACTGATCGAGGAGATCGAGACGATCGAGCCCGGGCGATGTCGCGTTTTGAGCTCGGTCGCGAAGGCCTGGCTCATGAAGAACGTCGTCTCCAGGTTCTGGGTGAACAGCTCCCGCCAGTCGGCGCGGCTGACCCGCGTGGAAGCCATCCACGTCGAGGGAGCTGCGCCGCCCGCGACGTTGACAAGGCCGTACAGATCTGTATCGGTGCGCCGCGCCGCCTGGAGGGCGGCGGCCACTCCGTCGTCCGTGGATGCGTCCGCCGCGACGGGAATGACGCACAGACCCTGGTCCAGCAAGGGGCCGATGTGCCGGCGCAGATTCTCCACGGACCGACTGAGGGCGACCACGGTTGCGCCCGCGCGAGCCGCCATGCACGCCACGGTGGTGCCGATGCCGCCACCGCCGGCGCCCGACACGACCACGGTGCGGCCACCGAGGCTCAGGAGGTCCTGGGCCATGGACAATTGTCCGGACAAGATAGTGTCATGTACATATAGGAGAACATGATTCTCCAGAGGTGACTCGCACGTCAAGGGCTCGCCATGTTCTCGCGTTGTATATTGTCTGGACCAACAGTGCTTGCTATCGTCCGAGCGATGACGGTGGGAACGTCGAGCGAGACGGGCCGGTATGCGGTGGCCGAACGGCCCGGGGTGGCCGAAGGCTGGCGGCTGGCCAGGCTCACCCCGCCCAGCCGACTCTTCGGCGCCAACGGCCTGCGCACCGGTCCGGACGGGCGCATCTACGTCGCCCAGGTGACCGGCAGCCAGATCAGCGCGATCGATGTCGACACCGGCCGGCTGGGCACGGTGAGCGCGAAGGGCGGCGACATCATCGCGCCCGACGACGTGGCGTTCGACCCGCACGGCAACCTGTACGCCACCGAAGTCATGGACGGACGGGTGAGCGTTCTGGACACCGGCGGCCGGGCGCGGGTGCTCCGCGACGATGTCCCTTCGGCGAACGGCATCACCGTGCACCGGGGCCGGCTGTTCATCGGCGAGTGCCGGCACGGCGGCCGCCTGCTCGAGCTCGACCCGGCCGGCGGCACACCGCGCGTGCTGCTGGAAAACGTGCCGTCACCCAACGCGATGGAGGTCGGGCCGGACGGCTTGTTGTACTTCCCAGTGATGGGCGCCAACGAAATCTGGCGGATCGATCCCGACGGCGGCGTTGTCGAGCGGGTTGCCGCGGACCTGGGCGTGCCAGACGCGGTGAAGTTCGACTCCGACGGCCAGATCGTCGCCACCCAGGTGCACACCGGACAGGTGCTGCGCATCGACCCGCGCAGCGGCGCGCGCACCGTGCTGGCCAGTCTGAGCCCGGGCCTGGACAACCTGACATTCGTGGCGGGTCGGCTGTTCGTCTCGAACTTCACCGGCGAGATCACCGAGATCCTCGGCGCAGGAGAAACCCGGACGCTGTTGCCGGGCGGCCTGAACTGGCCGCTGGACCTGGCGGTGGGCGACGACGGCAAGCTGTACATCGCCGACGGCACCTTCTGCTATGTGCTGCTGGCCGACGGGGTGCTGCGGACGGTCGGGATGCTGTTCACCCCGGGCTACCCCGGCTTCCTGCGCGGCCTGGCGCCAACCGGAGCCGGTGATTTCGTGGTCACCACATCGGGCGGCCAGATATCCCGGTACCGGCCGGCGAGCAACGAAAGCGAGGTGCTGGCCGACGGCTTCGACCAGCTGTACGGCGTGGCGATCGCCCCGGGCGGAGTTGTGGTGGCCGCCGAACTGGGGACGGGCCGGGTGGTGTCGCTGCGGTCGGGCCGCGTCGAGGTGTTGGCCGCTGGACTGCATGAACCGATCGGCGTCGCGATCGCTGCCGACGGGGTGGTGCTGGCAGCGGAAGCCGGCCGGGTCGTCGCGCTGAGGGGGTCGGGCCGCGAAACGGTGCTGGACGGATTGCAGAGGCCCCAGGGGATTGTCGTGTGCGACCGACGCCTGTATGTCGTGGACGCCGGCACCAAGGCACTGGTCGGGTTCGATCTGGACACCATGGCACGGCAAACGATCGCCTGGAACCTGCCGATCGGCGCGCCGCCGGGGGTGGTGCCCAAGCCGTTGCGGGGCATGCCGCCGTTCTCCGGGCCGCAGGGCCCGTTCGCCGGCATCACCGCCGGCGCCGACGGGACGCTCTACGTCTCGGCCGACGCCGACGGCAGCGTTCTGGGGATCCGGCGTAGTTAGGGCTGCAGGTCATGTCCGAAACCACGTCAGGCGATCACCGCTATCTGCAAGTGGCGCGAGCGTTGCGCAAAGACATCGTGGACGGGGTGTACCCCGTCGGCTCACAACTGCCCACCGAACACGAGCTCTGCCAACGGTTCTCGGTCAGTCGCTACACGGTACGGGAAGCGCTGCGCCGACTGCGTGACGACAACCTCGTCTCCTCGCGCCCGCGGGCCGGCACTCTCGTCGTTCCCCGAAACTCGTCGGATTCCTACGACGTCATGTCGATCAACGACCTGGTGGCCTTCGCCATCGATGCGCGCTTCGCCATCGAGTCGATCGCGATGGTGGTGATCGACGACGAACTGGCCACCCGGACCGAGCTGGCCGAGGGCGAGCAATGGTTGGCCGTCCGCGGTTTCCGGCGGACCGAAGATGGCGCGGTTCCGTTGTGCCGGACCGAGTACTACATCAACCGCGGCTTCGCTGCGGTGGGCCGGCTGCTGCAGCGCCATACCGGCCCCATCTTCCCGTTGATCGAAGACCTGTTCGGACTGCGCATCATGGAGGTTCATCAAGAAATAGCGGCCGTGCTGATCACGCCCGAGCTGGCAGCTTCGCTGGCGGTCGAGCCGGGAACGCCCGCGCTGGAGGTGCACCGGACCTACAAGACATCCGATGGTGAGGTTGCCCAGCTCACGATCAACACCCATCCCGCGTCCCGTTTCCGGCACTCGATGACGATGCGGCGGGTGAGGGGCTAAGGTCTGTCCGGTGTGGGCGCCGTGCCGACAGACATGAACACCGGCCGAAAGTTCATCGGCGGCCGGTGGCTTCGGTGGGACGACCAGCGCGCGACCGACGCCTACGCCCGCGGGCTGTGGATCCACGGCACCCTCGCCGACTCGCTGGGCGACGCTGCTCGAGACACACCGGGGCGGGTGGTGGTCGTCGACGGCGAGTGCCGTCTCGACTGTCGGGCGCTGCATACCCAGGCAACCACACTGGCGCTTGCGCTGACGGCTCGCATGCCCGCCGGCAGCGTGGTGTCGTTCATGCTGCCGAACTGGCACGAAGCAGCCGTCATCTACCTCGCGGCGACACTGGCCGGAATGGTGGCCAACCCGATCCTGCCCACACTTCGGGATCATGAACTGCTCTTCATCCTCGACGATGTGGGTAGCCGGATGATGTTCGTGCCGTCGCGCCTGGGTAAGCACGACTACACATCGATGTTGAGCCGGGTTAGCGCCCAGCTGGATTCGCCGCCGCACATCGTCGTGGTCCGCGACGACGAGACGCCGTTCACGCGGTTCACCTCCCTGCTGGAGCCCATGGCTGGCGAACTGGCGGCGATCGACGCCGACGCGGTGAGGATGATCCTCTACACATCGGGTACCACCGGCAGACCGAAAGGCGTTCTGCACAGCCATAACTCGATACACGCGCTGATCCGCCAGATAGGGGATCAGTGGCTGGTCGAGCGCGGCGACACGTTCCTGGTTCCGTCGCCGATCGCTCACATCGGCGGTTCCATCTACGCGTTCGAGTGTCCACTACTGCTGGGCACGACCGCGGTTCTGATGGACCGGTGGAACCGCGACAACGCGGTGGCACTGATGCAGTCGGAGCGGTGCACCCACATGGCGGGCGCAACACCGTTCCTGGAGCAGCTGCTCGCCGCCGCCCAGCGTGCCGGCACCCGGCTGCCCGACTTGAAGGTGTTCATCTGCGGCGGTGCATCCGTGTCGCCGTCGCTGATCCGCAGCGCGGCTGCGTATTTCGACCACGCCGTGGTCACGCGGGTCTACGGTTCCACCGAGGTGCCGGTCACCACAATCGGTGCGACAGCACCCGGCGACGTGGAGCACGCCGCAGACACCGACGGGCGCGCGGGAATCGCCGACATCAGGCTTGTCGGCGCGGACACCGCGGAGCCGGGCGGCGGCGAAATCCGGGCCCGCGGCCCGCAGATGCTCGTCGGTTATCTGCACCCCGCAGACGAAAGCGAATCCTTCGATGCGGAGGGCTTTTTTCGCACCGGGGACCTCGGCCGGTGGGTGGACGATGACTACCTCGTCGTCACCGGCCGGGCCAAGGACGTCATCGTCCGCAACGGCGAGAACATCTCGCCGAAGGAAGTCGAGGACATTCTCGGCGGCCATCCCGGCATCGCCGAGGTCGCCGTCGTCGGTCTGCCCGACGCCCGCACCGGAGAACGGGCATGTGCCGCCATCGTGCCCACGGCATTACCGGGTCCCGACGTGGCAAGCCTGCGCAGCTTTCTGGAAGGCCGGGGAGTTGCCACGTTCAAAGTGCCCGAACAGGTGGTGATTTTGACGGAATTGCCGAAAAACGACGCCGGAAAGGTGCTCAAGCATCGAATCCGGGCCGCGCTGGCCGATGACACGGCGGGCAGGTGCGGATGCAGGTAGCGATCGTGACCGGCGCGAGCGGGGACATCGGCTTCGCCTGCGCGACGAAACTCGCCGGCACCGGGATGGCGGTAATGGGCACCGGCCGCGATGAGAGCAGGCTGGCCCGGTTAACGAATGCGATCGACGATCCCGATCGCGTCGGGTGGCTGGCGATCGATCTCACCCAGGACGACGCGCCCGGCAGGATCGTGGACGCCGCCGTCGACCGGTGGGGGCACATCGACTTCCTCGTCAACAACGCCGGCGTGGGCAGTCCCAAGCCCCTGCACGAAACCGACGACCAGACACTGGATTACTTCCTGGGCCTGATGCTGCGCGCGCCGTTCCGGCTGGCCCGTGAGGTACTGCCACACATGCCGCCCGGCTCGGGCATCGTCAACGTGACCTCGACGTTCGCCGTCGTGGGCGGGCTTCGCGGCGGCGCCTACAGCGCCGCCAAAGGCGGGCTGACGGCGCTGACCACCCACATCGCCTGCCAGTACGGCGCGCAGGGAATCCGGTGCAACGCGGTGGCTCCCGGGGTGACACGGACAGCCATGGTCGAGCAGCGGCTGCAGGACGAGCGATTCCGCAAGATCAACGTCGAAATGACCCCACATCAGCGTCTGGCCACGGTCGACGACATCGCGAGCACCGTGGCGTTCCTGTGCTCGCCCGGCGGCAGCTTCATCAACGGGCAGACCATCGTGGTCGATGGTGGCTGGAGCGCGACAAGGTACCTGTCGGACTTCGCCCTGACGTCGGATTGGGTTCCGCGGTGAACCTGTTCGCGATCCTGAACCAGACCGCGGCCCGTTTTCCCGATCGCGCTGCGCTCTATCAGGGACGGCGCCCGGTCTGCACATGGCGCGAGCTGCGTGAGCGCGCCCTGCGACTGGCCGCCTCGATCAGGGCGGCGGTCGGAAATTCCGGCGCCCGACTGGCGATCGCCAGCGAGAACCGCGCCGAGATCGTGGAACTTCTCTTCGCCATCTGGGCCGCGGAGTGCGTCGCGGTGCCGATCAACTACAAACTGCATCCGCGCGAGATGGTGCAGATCGTCGAGGACGCCGGCGTCTCGCGGGTCTTCGCGTCGCCGCAGATCGCCGCCGAACTCGCCGGTGTCACCGGCGTTGCCGTCGAAACCCTTGGGGGTGAGCCATACTCGCGGCGGCTGTCGGTGGCGCCGCTGGAGCCGCCGGCTACCGACTCGTCGACACTCGCCTGGCTTTTCTACACCAGCGGGACGACGGGGCGTTCGAAAGGGGCGATGCTCACCCACCGCAACCTGATGGCCATGACGATCGCCCATCTCGCCGACATCGACGACCCGGATGAGCACTGCAGCCTCATCCACGGCGCTCCGATGTCGCATGGGTCGGGGCTCTACATCGCGCCCTACGTATTGCGCGGCGCGCGCCAGGTGGTGCCGGACTCGGGGGCCTTCGAGGTCGGCGAATTCCTCGACCTGTGTGAACACCACCCGGGTTCCACCGCGTTCCTGGCGCCGACCATGGTGCAGCGGCTGGTCGAGACGGGACGGGGTCGGCCCCATAATCTGCGCACGATCGTCTACGGCGGCGGCCCGATGTATGTCGAAAGCCTCAAGAAGGCGATGGCAGCGTTCGGTCCGGTGTTCGCCCAGATTTACGGGCAGGGCGAGTCGCCAATGACGATCACCGGTCTGCGCCGCGCCGACCACGAGGCGGCCGACGACGGGATCCTGGGTTCGGTCGGGTACGCGCGGTCGGGCGTGGAGGTTGCGGTGCTGCGCCACGACGGCACGCCGGCGGGTGTCGACGAGGTGGGTGAGATTGTCTGCCGCGGTGACGTCGTCATGTGCGGGTATTGGAACGATCCGGGGGCCACCGCCGACACGCTGAAGAACGGCTGGATGTACACCGGCGACATTGGCTCATTCGATGTGCGGGGCTACCTGACGCTGCGCGACCGGTCGAGGGACGTCGTGATCAGCGGCGGAAGCAACATCTATCCCCGGGAAGTGGAGGAAGCGCTGCTGGAGCATCCGCGCGTTGGGCAGGCGTGCGTGGTGGGCGCGCCCGACCCGGAGTGGGGTGAAATCGTGGTCGCGTTCATCGTGGGCCGTGCGAGTGAGCCGGATGCGGGTGAGCTGGATGCGGGTGAGCTGGATGCGGGTGAGCTGGATGCACATCTGCTGCAACGCATCGCCCGGTTCAAACGGCCGAAACGCTACGTGTTCGTTGACGACCTGCCCAAGAACAGCTACGGCAAGGTGCTCAAGCGTGAGCTCCGGGGCCGCGTCACGGACTCGCGGGTCGCACGTCAGGCCGGAAGGTCAAAGTAACGCCGGATGCCCGCGAGCATCGTGCGGTGAGCCTTGACCGCCTCGCGGATCGTGAAGCCCGCCAGTGGCCGGGGCGCTTGGATGCGCAGGTGCTCGACGATCCGGGTGCCGGCTTCGATCGCCTCGAACGTCACCGTGCTGCGCAGGCGTACCCGGGGAAATTGCCGCGCCTCGGCGGCCACCGCACCGGTCAGTGGCACATACAGCCGCGCCGAGTAGCTGGTCGGGATCACCCACCAACCCAGGGGGATGCGATCACGAACCCGATAGCTCTGGGTGTAGCCGTCGGCGGTTTCGCTGCGAGCCGTCGAGCGGACCTTCACCACGAGCGGGTGGACGAGCTTCATGTTGTTGAGGTCCGCGTAAAAGCAGCGGACCGCCGCCGGCGCCGCCGGCACCTGCTCGATCAGCGTCTGCTCCGCACGGACGAGCCAGCCGCGCATGAACCTGACCGGCGAGGCGGTCATTGCGGGGTACTGCGGACCGAACTGCACCGGCGCCGGGATCTAAGGAAGAATTCCGGCCGCCCGGCACTGAGCCTGAACCGCAAGGGCGTGGGCATCGTGCTGGACCGAGGCGGCGTGACACCAGTCGCGCGCGGCCGCACCGCAGGCATGCTCCACCGCGCCGCCCATCGAACTCGCGATCGACACATTGACACAGCCATCCTCTGATCGTTCATGAGTGGTCAGCGCCCAGGCCGCCGCGCCCACCGCGATGGCGGCCGCGACGACCCCCGTCGCAATCACCATGACGCGGCGTTCGCGACCAGTCAGCGGTTCGGTCGGTGGCGTCTTGCCTCTGTTGACCGTCGGTGGGCTCCTTCGTGCGGCGAAATGGATGGCATACACACTAAGGGCAATTCGACGGTCCGGCTGACACCGGCGACGGCCGCGGAATACCATCTTTGCTATGAGGCGCGCTCCGGTAGCGGCCGTAGCCGCGGCGACTGTCGCGGCCGCGCTGTCCGGGGTGGCCCCGGCCGGGATCGGCAACGCGGACATCTGCGGCGGGTTTGGCCCCGGTGTGATCATCTCCGGTAACTGCGGCCCCTCGGACAACAACGCGGGCACCGACGCGTCATCGCAGTCGGGGGACAGCAGCTGGCCGCCGGCCATCGACTACGGCTCGGACGACGACGGCGGAGGCACACCGGCCGCGCCGATCGTGCCGGTTTCGCCGGCTCCGTAGCGGGCCTCGGCTCGACCGGTTATTCGGTGGCGCCTGCCGTCGCCATCCTCTGGAGGTCGGATGCCTTGATCGGGCCTTTCTGCTCGCCGTCGCGGCGCTGTGACCTGATCGAGACGTCGTGGCCCTCGACCTGCTTGCGCAGCGCGCCGACCGTGCAGTTCTCGCGGCCACCCAGCACCGAGAACGGGTCGTAGTGGTAGTGCGTCATGGCGTTGCGGTGGGTGATCTTGTCGAGGTCTTCGTCGCTGACGCCGCCGATGGACTGGGCGAACACCTCCGGCGACTCGGGCCAGTTGGAGTCCGAATGGGGGTAGTCGCATTCCCAGGTCACCATGTCCTTGTCGAGCGTGTTCAGGCTGGCCACCCCGAATTTGTCGTCGATGAAGCAGGTCAGCACGTGCTCGTTGAAAACCTGGCTGGGCAGCTTGGCGCCGAAGTCCTGACCGGTCCAAGCGTGGTGGCGGTCGTAGTTGTAGTCGATCCGCTCCAAGAAATACGGGATCCAGCCGATCCCACCCTCCGACAGCGCCACCAACAGGTCGGGGAACTTACGCAATGTCGGCGACCACACCAGGTCGGCGGCCGCCTGCACGATGTTCATCGGCTGCAGGGTGATCATCACATCCATCGGCGCGTCCGGCGAGGTGATCGTCAGCTGAGACGACGAGCCGATGTGCATGCAGACCACCACCGATTCGTCGCTGCACACCTTCCATACCGGGTCCCAGTGCTCGGAGTGAATCGAGGGCCAACCCAGTTTCGAGGGGTTCTCGCTGAATGTCAGGGCGTGACAGCCCTTCCTCGCGACCCGGCGCACCTCGGCCGCGAACACGTCGGGGTCCCAGATCGCCGGCAGCGCGCACGGGATGAACCGGCCGGGATGGCTCCCGCACCACTCGTCGAGGTGCCAGTCGTTGTAGGCCTGCACCATCGCCAGCGCGACGTCCTTGTCTTCGGTGCGGGCGAAGAGCTGTCCACAGAATTGCGGAAACGACGGGAAACACAGCGAGCCCAGCACGCCGTTGGCGCTCATGTCCTTCACGCGTTCGTTGTGGTCGTAGGTTCCCGGCCGCAGTTGCGCAATCGAGGTCGGTTCGATGCCGTATTCCTCCTTGGGCCGGCCGGCCACGGCATTGAGCGCAACGTTGGTCACCGTTTCACCGTTGTACTTCCAGACGTTGGTGCCGTCGGGGTTGGTGATGAACTGCGGTGCGAACTCAACGTAGCGCGACGCCAATCGCCCCTCGAACAGATCGGGCGGCTCCACCACGTGATCGTCGACGCTGACCATGACCATGTCGTTGACGTTCATCACAAGCCCTTCCTCGGCAGGGTGGCAATCATTATAAAAATATTATAAAAACGACAACAATGGCCGTTCAACGAGTAACGAGCCCGGGGTGTAGATCGGCATTCGACGTGGCCGCAGGCGGTGGAAGAGTTAGCGTAGGGCGTTCACGAGATCGGTGACGATCTGTCGAACGGCGCCGCCGTTGGGCAGCCCTTCGGTGACCGGAGCTATCTGGTCGACCAGATAGTCCAGCGCCGCCGGGCGGCGACCGCCGTCGATCACCTCACGAACGCCGGCGACCATCGACGCCAGTTGTGCGGATTGCGGTTTCAGATTGGCCACCGCGGCCGCCAGGACATCGATCAGCTCCCAGTCCCGGTACAGCGCGATCGATCGCTCGTAGAACGCGAATCCGCTTACCGGCGTTCCGTGCAGCGTGCCGCGATACCGATACGGCCCTTCCATGTATTCGATCGGTAGGGCGTGGGCGGGCGCCGGCACCAACGGTTCTCCGGTCAGGTCGAGCTCAAGCTTGCGTGACGTGAGTCGGTGTCGATCAGGCAGGTAACGCGCCGCGGCCAACGGCGGGACCAGCGGGCGTACCGACTCCGGCCACCGCACGTAACCGGTGACGCTGACCTCGATGTCCTCGGCGCACTCCGGTTGGGCGTCGGGGTCGGCCGGGCTTGTCGTCGCACCTGAGAAGGGTTGCGCCGTGTTGCGATTCGTCCGGTCGAACTGGCGCCAAATGCTCAGGTCGACACCGTTGTCGAGGTTGATCGTCCGCCACTCGTGTGCACGGGCGCGGACGTCGCCGTCGGTACCGCCCCCGTTGGCGACCAGCGGGAACCACTGCCGGTCGACGTGCCCCGCGCAGCCGGTGACCGCCTCGGTAAACGATCCCCACGACAGCGTCCCGGTCATTTTCATGCGGGTCTGGAAGTACGAGTACGTCCCGGCTTGCCCGAAGCACTCGATCTTCCCGGCATGGGACGCGGCGCCCACCGGGACCGGCGCGCGCGATGGTGTGATGTGCAGGTTCAGCCGCATGGCGGTGCCGACGGAATCGGAGCCGACGAAATCGACGTCGTAGGTGTAGGGCACCAATCGGCCCCGTTCATCGCGGCAGGTCCGCCAGACGGCGGTGCCCGCGCCGCTGTCGTAGGCGATGTCGAGGTGGTCGTCGGCCACCGCCAACTTCGGGCGCGCCCCTGGCCGCATATTGCCCGGCGGCATGTCGTAGTCGGTATACGTCGCATACGTGCCGTTCTGCAGATCGAACAGTGCCAGCGTGTAGAAGTCGGCCACGATCGAGCGCCCAGGACGGTTCTTGTTGAAGATCGTCAGGAACGCGAAACTGCGCCCGGCTTCCCCGACCAGCTCACCGGCCAGGAACCAGGTATCGGACTCGCAGTCGGGGTGGCTGGCCTCGGCGGCGGGAAAGCGCAGCTGTGGGTCGCCGGGCACCAGCTCGAACGGATACCGACGCCAGTCATCACTCACGGTGGCCCCTTCGCTCATACGGAGTTATCTCATACGGCGTTATTCGGCAATCTCACACGATCCGAGACATGCGCCCCCGCCAGTAGCGCTCGCGAATACGCCTCTTGTAGAGCTTGCCGTTCGGGTCACGAGGCAGCTGCGGATCGAATTCGACGGTTCGCGGGCACTTGTAGGCGGCAAGGTGCGCTCGGCAGTACTCGATGAGCTCGGCTTGGAGCGCAGGTCCCGCCGGTACGCCGTCGACCGGTTGCACGACGGCCTTGACCTCCTCGCCGAATTCGTCGTTCGGAACACCGAACACCGCCGCATCGACGAGCTTGGGATGCATGACGAGAACGTTCTCCGCCTCCTGCGGATAGATGTTCACGCCACCCGAGACGACCATGAACGTCGACCGGTCCGTCAGGTACAGATACCCGTCCTCGTCGACATAGCCCACGTCCCCCAGCGACCGCCACCCGCGCTCATTGGATACCGACGCGGTCTTGTCCGGATCTTTGAAGTACTCGAAGGCCGGGCCGCCTTCGAAATACAGCTCCCCGGACTCCCCCACCGGCAGTTCTGTCCCGTCATCGGAGAGCACATGCACCGGGCTGAACGGCTTGCCCACCGAACCGGGGTGGGCAAGCCACTCCTGCGGCCCGATCACCGTGCCCGCGAACCCCTCGGTCCCGCCGTAATACTCGTGGATGATCGGACCGAACCAGTTCATCATCCGGTGCTTGACGTCCACCGGGCACGGGGCCGCCGCGTGGATCACACACCGAAGGCTCGACACGTCGTACTTGCGCCGGACCGGCACGGGCAGCTTGAGCATCCGCACGAACATGGTGGGCACGAATTGGGCGTGCGTCACGTGGTGGGTCTCGATCAAGCGCAAAGCGGCCTCGGCGTCGAACCGGGGCATGAGGATCGAGGCGGCACCGACGCGGTGGACTGCCATGGTGAAGTTCACCCCGGCCGCGTGGTACAGCGGCGCCGGCGAGAGGTACACGCTCGACGCCGTCATGCCGTATCGCTGCGTAAGCGAGTACTGAAGCACCTTCTGCGCCCACGAGCCGTCGCCGTCCGTCGGAAGCGGCCGCCGCACGGCCTTGGGCCGGCCCGTGGTACCGGAAGAGTAAAGCATTTCGGATCCGTCGGAGGCCGGCGGCGCGTCACCCGCCGAAGCAAGGGCATCGACGTACGAACGCCAGCCGGGTGAGCTGCCCCCGACTTCGATGTGCACATCGACACCGTCGTTCCCCTGCAGGATTCGCTGCCCGAGTTCTGCCATCGAAACGTCGATGAACACCGCTCTCGCGTCGGAGTCGTCGATGACATAGCCGACCTCATCCGGGGTAAAATGGGTGTTCACCGCCGTGTAGTACAACCCCGAAAGCTGGCAGCCCCAGGTTATTTCGAGGAACTCGCGGCGGTTGGGAAGTACCAGAGCCACCCCATCGCCGCGGCGCAGCCCCGCCTCGCACAGCACAGCGGCAACCCGTTGGCTGCTGGCGTACAACTCGCCGTACGAGATGGTGTCGCCGTCCGCGAGGATCAGCGCGGGGCGCCGCGCGGAGCTGATCGCGTGATCGACGAAGTTCACCGGCAGGTCGAGCTGGGGGCCGAAACGTCGGTCGGTGCGGCCGCCGCGGCCTGGCGCTGTGCCATCTCCGCGGGCAGGATCCGCCCCTTGAACACCTGCTGAATCAGGGCCTGCACGTCGGCGCTGATCGAGGCGAGGGCAACGAGGTCGTTGGAGCTCTGCCAGTGCACCCGCATGCCCATCAGCTCCCAGGCCCGCTTGATGTTCGCCTTGGTCGCCAGCAGTGTCGTGAGCGGGGCCTGGGCGATGTGGCGGGCGATCGCGTCGACGCGCGCGTCGAGTTCCTCGCGCGGGACAACCTCGTTGACGAGCCCGACCTCGAAGGCCTTCTTGGCGTCGATGACCTCGGCCAGGTACAGGTAATACGCCGCACGGCGCCAGTTCATGAAGACCCACGGCTCGATGGAGCACTCGCCCGACGGCATGCCGAAACCCTGCAGGGCCGGGTACTGAAAGTAGGCGTCCTCGGAGGCGATCACGATGTCGGTGGTCAACCCGTAATGAGTGCCGCCACCCACGCAGTAGCCGTGAACCTGCGCGATTGTCGGCTTGGAAAACTCCCACAGATTCAGGGTCGGCTTGACAAACAGGTCGGTCTGAGGCTTCCAGGGCGTACCCATTCGCCGGTGGCCTTCGACAAACGCCGGATAGTCGTGTGCGTTGTTGCCGATGGCGTGCCCGGAGCAAAACCCCTTGCCGTTGGCCTTCAAAACCAGGACTTTGATGTCGTAGTCGCGGTCGGCGTCCAGCAGTGCGGCGTCGACCTCCTCGGCCAGCTTCTGGTCCTGGGCGTTCGCCTTCTCCGGCCAGTTGAGCGTGATGCTGGCGATGGGGCCGGCCTTCTCGTAGATGATTCTCTCGCGGGTCTCGTTGAGATCCATACTTCCTCCTCGGGCGTGGGTTTTTCGTTATGGCGTTATGACGCCGATTCGAGCGCCGATGTCGTAGGTGATGCCGACCTCCCCGGTCCAATGCACGGTGCCCGACGCACCGGCTTCGATTTCCTGTTCCGCCTTCGCGGTGGCGATGACATAGATCGGCGTGCCCTGCTCGACATGCTGACCGCCGTTGACGAGCAGCTCCACCAGCTCGGCTTCGGAGACGGCCACCGATACCCGCGGAATGCGAATGACGAAGTCAGCCATGCACTCTGGCCCTGGACCGATCAAGTGTTCGCTGCGCGGCCGCGACAATACCCGCCGGCGACGGGTAGATCTGCGCCTCCAGCGCCGCCGCGGCCGGAGCCGGGACGAACCGTGCTCCGACACGTTCGACGGGCGCCTCGAGTTCGCCGAACAGTTGGGCCTGCAGGATCGCGACGATCTCGGCCCCGGGTCCGGCGAACCGGACCGCGTCGTGCACCACCACGGCCCGTCGGGTTCGGCGCACCGAGGAGACCATGGTCTGCACGTCGAGCGGCACGAGCGTGCGCAGGTCGACCACCTCGGCGCTCACCCCGTGCTGGTGCTGCAGCGTCGCCGCGGCCGCGAGCGCGTCGTGCACGCTGCGCCCGTAGCTGATCAGCGTGACGTCGGTGCCCGCCCGCTTGACGTCGGCTTGACCGAGCGGGATCGCGAAGCCGGGATCGACCGGCACCGAGCCCTTTTTGCCCTGCAGGCGGATCGTCTCGACGAAGAGACAGGGGTCCTCGTCGAAGATCGCCGACGTCAGCAGGCCCTTGCCGTCGCGCGGGGTCGACGGAACGATGACCTTCATTCCGGGAATGTGCATGAACCAGGCCTCGAGTGTCTGGGAATGCGTCGCACCGGTGGCCAGTCCGCCGTACACCTGGGTGCGGACCGTGATCGGTGCCGTGGTCCGGCCGGCGGTCATGAAACGCAGCTTGGCCGCGTTGTTGATCATCTGGTCCGCGGCGATGCCGATGAAGTCCATGATCATGATCTCGGCGACCGGCAGCAGACCGCCGATCGCCGCGCCGATGGCGGCGCCGACGATCCCCGCCTCCGAAATCGGCGTGTCCAGCACCCGCTCGCGGCCGTACCTGGTCGACAGGCCGGCGGTCGGGCCGGCCGCGCCGGGGTCGGCGATGTCCTCGCCGAGCAGAAAGACCCGGTCGTCGGTATCCAGCGCCTGGGCGAGCGCAAGGCTCAGCGCCTCGCGCATCGTCATCTCCTGCTCGTGCATGTTGTCCTCAGACGGGGAAGGTGATCGGGGTGGCGTAGACGTCACGGTCGAGTTCCTCGATCGACGGCGCGCCGGCGCTGATCACCGTCTGCAACGCCGTTTCGACCCGCTCGGCCGCGCGCGCCTCGACACGATCGAGCTCTTGATCGGTGGCGAGGCCGGCGTCGACGAGGTGAGCGCGGAACCGCGGCACCGGGTCGGCCGCCAGGGCCGCCTCGAGCTGATCCTTGGGGATGTACGGCATCCGGTCGCCGAAGTAGTGCCCACGGAACCGAAACGTCACGCACTCGACAAAGGTCGGACCGTCGCCGCGGCGTGCCGTGTCCAGCGCCTCGTCCAGTGCCGTCACGACGGCCAGCGGGTCGTTACCGTCGACGCGAACTCCGGCCATACCGTACCCGGCCGCCCGGTCGGCGACGTGCTCGAGCTTCATCGTGTCCGCGGTCGGCGTCATCTCCGCGTAGAGGTTGTTCTGGCACAGGAAAATCACGGGCAGATCCCAGAGGGCGGCCATGTTCGCCGCCTCGTGGAAAGAGCCGGTGTTCGTCGCGCCGTCGCCGAGGCTGACCACCGTGACGCGGTCAAGCCCCTTGCGCCTGGCCGCCATCGCGAGCCCGACGCCCACCGGCGCGCCGGCCCCAACGATCCCGGTCGAGAGCATCACACCCGCCTCCGGTTTGGCGATGTGCATGGTGCCGCCCTTGCCGCGACCGGCACCGACGGTGCGCCCCATCATCTCACCGTAAATTTCCTCCAGCGCAACGCCTTTGCCGATCAGGTCGTGCAGTCCGCGGTAGGTCGTCACAAGCTGGTCGTCTGCCCGCAGCGCGACGCCCATCGCGGCGGCGATCGCCTCCTGCCCGCGCGACGGCCAGTACACGCACAGGAACTCACCGGTGCCGATGCCCGTGGACAGCCGGTCGTCGGCCGCCTTCATCAGCACCATCAGCGCGTAGATGCGGCGTTGGACTTCTGCGGGCTGCGTCACGGTCCGTGCGACCCGATCTCACGGAAGACGCGCGGGATCGGCGGCGGATCCATCGCGAGCAGCTCGAGGGACGACAGCTGCCCGCGCGCACCCAGCTCCGCCAGCCGCTGCGTGGTGGCGTCGAGGTCGTCGCAGTCGAGCTCGTAGATGGCGATGAACGGTCCGTTCCCGTCGGTCGGCGCGAAACGGCGGGCGGAGACGATCCCGTCGACCGAGGTGATCTCCGCCAAATGCGTGTCGTTGTACCACTTGTGGTAGTCGGCTTCCCGGTCCGGTGAGACCGGCATCGTCTCCACGTAGATGATGCCTTTGGGCATACTCGCGTCTCCCCTCCGCGGCCCTAGGGCCCTGACCACGGCTTCACCTTCAAGAAGCCACCCGCATCAACGCGCAGCTGCTGCCCGGTGATGTAACGGGCCGCGTCGCTGGCGAGAAACACCACCGCTTCGCTGATGTCCTCGGGCTCGACGTAGGGGATCGGCATCCCCTGGATCACCGGGAAAACCACTTCGGCGTCCTCGCGGCTCGGGTGCTGCAGATCGGGGCGGAACGCGCGATACATCGGCGGGCTGTGCAGCATGTCGGTGTTGCAGTTCGTCGGGTGGATCGCGTTCATGCGGATGTACTTAGGGGCGAGCGCCAGGGCGAAGTCGTTGACGTAATGGGCCACAACCTGTTTGGCGAACGCATAACCGCCGCCGCCGGGACCGCCGTCGATACCGCTGGTGTTCATCGAGGCCATGAACGCCGCAACGGATCCCGTTACGATGATCGACGCGCCGGCTGATAGGTGTTTGAGGCTCGCGTGCACGAGGTTGATCACGCCGACGAGGTCCACGTCGACGGCGTCGGCGAACGCCTGCGGGGGCAGACCGGCCGTCAAGGGGCAGATGCCGGCGTTGGCCACCACGATGTCGAGGTGTCCCAAGTCGGCGACGCCCCGATCGATGGCCGCGGACAGCGCCGCACGGTCGCGGACGTCGGCTATCGCCGTGAACGCGCGCCGGCCCTCCTTCTCCACCAGCCGGGCGGTCTCATCGAGGTCCTCGGGCCGCGCGAGCGGATACTCGTTGGTCTCGATGTCCGCGCAGATGTCCACGGCGATGATGTCGGCGCCCTCGGCGGCGAGCATCCGCGCGTGTGATCGCCCCTGACCGCGCGCGGCTCCGCTGATCAGCGCTACCTTGTCCGTCACCCTGCCCATGGCCCGTCCTTTCTCACACCGTCAATACACACGACCCGCATTGCGGCCCGAAGCCGTTCGCCACCACCGCGACCTGCGCCGCAGGCACCTGCCGCGGCCCACACTCGCCCCGCAGTTGCGCGACACCCTCGGCCAGGAAGCCCAGACCGTGCAGCCGTCCCTCCGCCAGCTGCCCGCCGCTGGTGTTCAGCGGCAGTGCACCGCCGGGACCGATGGTCGCGCCGCCCTCGACCCAGTCCCCGAACTCGCCGACCCCGCAGAGGCCCATCGCCTCCACCCATGCCATCGCGACATGGGTGAACCCGTCGTACAACTGCGCTACGTCGACATCGGCCACGGTGACCGAGGATCGGTTCCACATCGTCGACGCGCACTGCCGGGTGCCCCCGAACAGGAAGTCGTCGGAGTAGGTGAAATCCGGTTTCCACCCCATCCCCATGGCGATGGAGTCGATCCAGACCGGGCGTTTCGGCGCGTCCGCCGCCCGGTCGGCGGTCGTGATGACGACCGCGCACGCACCCGTTACCGGGTAGTCACAGTCGTGCAGCCGCAGCGGCTCGGAGACGTAACGCGAACCCAGGTAGTCGTCCATGGTCAGCGTCTCGCGCATGACCGCGCGCTCGTTGAGGGCTGACCAGCGTCGCCCGTTGACCGAGATCCGGCCGTAGTCCTGTTCTTCGGTGCCGAACGTGGCCATTCGACGCTGCTTCTTCATGCCCATGATCGGGATGATCCCGCCGGCCATCCCGTACGGAAACTCCCACTGCCACGGGCCGGCCGCAGCCGGTAGGGCCCGTCCGCTCATCTGGCCCCATTCCCGGGTCACCGAACGCACGACCAGCGCCACATCGCACGCTCCGGAGACCACAGCCATGTGCGCGCCCAATGCCGCGGCGAGACCGGACGGCCCGCGCGGCGTGTAGTCGCCGTAGACGGATATGCGGTCGATCCCCACCATGCGGGCGATGTCCATCGCCTGCTCGTTGCCGGCGTATTCGAACACCGCATCGACGTCCCGGACAGTCAGACCCGCGTCGGCGATCGCGGTCCGCGAGGCCTCGACGGCAAGCGGCCGCCCGTCGATGCCTTTATCCCGGACAATTCTCGAATAACCGACACCCACGATGGCTGACCGGCCGGCCGATCTGATCATCCAGCCGCGCCGCCCACTCGGGGAAGGGTGCACGCCATCGAAACGCCGTCCAGGAAGTTGTGCCGCACCATTGCAGCCAACTGTAACGGCTGCGGTGGCTATACTACCTAAAATTATAAAGATGCCGTTTTCGGATCGATCCCGACGGGACAGCGCTCAACGTGATCGGGATGAACAACATCGCGCCGGCGATCATGAGATACGGCAACGACGCCTGGGGCGCCTGCCGGGCTGGGGCTCTCCGTCGGCGAACAGCTCGTCCGGTCCGCCAGGGACGCAATCGGATTGAGAGGATAGGCGATGTCGGAGGTGCTGCGCGGCGTGCGTGTGGTTGAGCTGGCTTCGTGGACATATGTGCCCTCTGCCGGCGCAGCGCTGGCGGACTGGGGCGCGGACGTCATCAAGGTGGAGGATGTGACCGCCGGTGACCCGGGCCGGGCACTGGTAATCGGCGGTTTCACTCGCGAGGCGGCCCGCGCTGACGTGGACTTCATTCTCGAGCTGAGCAACCGCGGCAAGCGCAGCATCGCGATCGACATCAAAACCGACACCGGCCACGCGTACTTCGGTCGCTTGCTGGCCACCGCGGACGTGTTCCTGACCAACTGGCTGCCGGCAGCGCTGGAACGGGCGCGGCTGACGGTCGAAGAGATCCGGGCGTGCAATCCCGACATCATCATCGCCCGCGGCACCGCCACCGGAGTTCGCGGGCCAGACCGCGACAAAGGCGGATTCGACGCGGCCACGTACCTATCCCGCGGCGGCGTGGCCTACACCCTGACGCCGTTCGGCGCCGAGACGCCCGCCGTGCAAGGTCCGGCATTCGGTGATCTGCAGGGCGGGATAACGCTCGCGGGTGGCGTCTGCGCCGCACTCTTTCACCGGGAACGCACCGGCGCGCCATCGACGGTCGATTCGTCACTGCTGGCCCAGGCGATGTGGTCCATCGCCCCGTCGATCTCCGTCGCCGACCTCTTCGACATCGACGGCATCCCGGGGGCGCCACCCGGTCTGGCGATCAACCCCCTCGTCAATCGGTACAAGACGCGCGACGACAGGTGGATCCAACTGGTCTTCCTGCAGCCGGATCGCTTCTGGGCCGGCTTCTGCGATCGGATCGGCCTGCCGGAGCTTGCCACCGACCCACGCTTCGTGCCGTCGAGCAATCTCATCGCCAACGCCGCCGAGGCGTGCGCGCTGGTCGCCGACGCGTTCGCCGGGCACGACCTGCAGCACTGGCGCAAGGCGCTCGAAGACGAGCCGGGCGTGTGGGCGGCCCTGGCGACCCCGAAAGAGACGTTGCACGATCCTCAGGTCGAGCCGAACGGCTACGTCGTCAACAACCTCGACGACCACGGCACCACGTACCAGATCGTCTCGGCACCAGTGCAATTCAATGAAAGGCCACCAGCGCCGGCGCGGGCTCCCGAACATGGCCAACACACCGAGGAGATCCTGTTGGAGCTCGACGTCGACTGGGAGGCCATCACGCGGGCCAAGGACAGTGGTGCGATTCTCTAGGAGAGGCCAATGAGCATGGAGCGGCGCATCCTCGAATCGGTCATCTATGAGCGCGAACCGCCGATTGCGCGGATCATCCTCAACCGCGCCGACAAGGCCAACACCAAGGACGCGATTCTCGTCCAGGAAGTGGACCGGTGCCTGCGCGAGGCCGACCGGGACAAAGACATCAAGGTCGTGATCCTCAAGGCCAACGGCAACGGCTTCTGCGGCGGGCATGTGGCCAGGTGGGGGCCGGACGAGAACCCTTATCCGGACTTCGGAGAGACATTCGAGGACCTGTACAAGGGCACCGCCGACCTGTTCCTGTGGCCGACGCTGTACTTGTGGGAGTTCCCGAAGCCGACGATCTCGCAGATTCACGGCTACTGCGTCGGTGGGGGGATCTATCTGGGTCTGTTGACGGACTTCTGCGTCGCATCCGAGGACGCGTACTTCCAGATGCCCCTTGCGCAGAGCCTCGGCGAGCCCGGCGGGCACACCATGATCGAGCCGTGGTTGATGATGAACTGGCACCGCACGATGGATTGGCTGCTCCTAGCCCCAACGCTTTCGGCGCAGCAAGCCCTCGATTGGGGACTTCTGAACAAGGTGGTGCCGCGACGCGACCTCGAGGAGACCGTCGAGGAGATGGCCGGCAAGATCGGCCAGATCCCGCTGACCACCCTGATGGCGGTAAAGGACAACGTGAAGCGGGCCTGGGAACTGATGGGTATGCGAGTGCATCTGCAGGTGAGCCACATCCTGACCAACATGGTGGGCGCGGCATCCGATGTCCGGGCGCGACGGGCAGAGCTCATCCAGTCAGGCCTGAAACCAAGGGATTTCGTCGACCGTGGTGGCGAAAACAGCGGCTAGTCAGCGAGTCCTGTCTCCGGCGACCCTACGGCCGGCGGCGTGGCGTGCCGCAACGTAACCGAACACCATCGAGTTGGCGATGCTCGCGCCGGCACCCGGATAGGTTCGGCCCATCACCGTGGCGGTCGTGTTGCCCGTCGCGTAGAGACCGTCGATCACCCGGTCGTGCTGGTCGAGAACCTGAGCGTATTCGTTGGTGAGCACTCCCCCGCACGTCCCGACGTCGGCGGGCACGACCCTAGTGGCGTAATACGGCGCACGCTCGAGCGGGCCGAGCGCGGCGTTCGGCCGATACCCCGGATCGCCGAGGCAGTCGTTATACGCCGACTGGCCGCGCCCGAAGTCGGGATCGAGGCCCTTGGCCGCGAAACCGTTGAAGCGCTGGATCGTGCGCTCCAGTTCGTCGGCGGGAACGCCGATCTGGCGTGCGAGGTCGCCAACGGTTCTGCCGCGCACGACGGCGCCCCGCTCGACGAGCTCGTCAGGGAGCCCGCGCTTGTTCAGCGGGTTTGCACCGGACACATATCTGCCCACATAGCCCTCGTCGAAGACCATCCAGCATGGCACCGCCTTATTGGCGTACATCGCCTTGCCGACCTCGACGTAGGAGTTCGACTCGTTGCAGAACCGCCGTCCGGTCGAGTCGACGTAGATGGCTCCGGGTCGCTGTCGCCCGGCGCCGAGGGACGCGGCGGCGGTGCCACCGTTGGCGATGAAAACCGATGGCAACCACCAGGCTTCGTCCATCAGGTCCGTCTTGGCGCCAAGGCGCATGGCGGCCTGCAGCACTTCGCCCGTGTCGCCGGCGTTGGCGATCGACCACTGCGCCTCATTGGGCTGGTCGCCGCAGTAACGGCGGCGCATGTCGGCGTTGTGGCCGAAGCCGCCGGCGGCGAGCAGGACCCCCTTACGGGCGTGTACGTTGCGCGTTGACCCGTCGCGGGTGATGCGTGCGCCGACCACCCGCTCGTCGGCGATGATGAGATCCGTCATCGCGGCGTTGGTCCAGAGCGCAGGAACGCCACCGTTCAGGTCGATCAGGACCTTCAACATCTGACCGATCAACGATGCCCCGTTGGTGAGCATCTCGCGACGCCGGAGCCGGGCTGCGTTGGTGCGCAAGAACACGCGTAGTGCCACGATGAGCGCGCGCGGAGCGCGATTGAAGTACTGCACCGTACGCAGCTCGTTGGTCTTGACCACGAACCCATAGTTCCTGGCGAGTGCCGGCTGGATTTTGTCATGCCAGCTTCCGAGTCCGGCGGCATCGAACGGGATCGCCTCGACGGCGCGGCCCGCCTCGTTGCCGCCCCGGTGATTGGGGTAGTAGTCGCTCCAGCCCTGGCACCGCACGAGACGAACACCCTTGCGGAGCAGGAAGTTGACCATCTCGTAGCCGGCGGTGAGGAACATCTCACGGCGCGCGGGCGACGAGGCCGCACCGACGTCGCCGACAACATCGGCGAGGTAGGCCAGCCCGTCCTCGTGGGAATCGGGGATGCCCTGCGCCCGCATCAACGGATTGTTCGGCAGCCAAACGATGCCTCCGGACAGCCCCGTCGAACCACCGACCAGGGCTTGCTTCTCGACGATCAGCGGCTCGATGCCCGAGTCGAGCGCCGCGAGCGCCGCCACCATTCCGCCACCGCCGCTGCCCACGATGAGAAGGTCGACAGACGAGTGCCAATTGACCATGCTGCGTCCTTGGGTGATCAGGCGTGGAACGAGACGCGCTGGGTGAGCCCAAGGTCGGCGATCGGCACGTCGATGGTGGAGTTCGTCTCGTGGATGGCCGGCACGAGCCGCTCGTACGGCAGGCCGGCAAGGAACCCGTCGATGACACGTTCGAAGTTCGAGATCAATCCCTCGAGCTGATTGGACAGCCGCATGTACTCGAAGCGCTTGGCGTGCAGCCCGTCCTGCTGTCGCGGGAGGTTGGAGAAATCCTGCGCCGGGATGGTCGGCCAACTCGGGTCGTCGGGTGCCACCGGTTCCGGCGGAACCGGCTTGTCCGGGCAGTGGTCGTTCGGGAACCGGGTGAGAGACCAGATCTCGAAGAGCGTCTGCTCGGGACCGAGTGGACGAATCCGGTAGGACGCGGCACTGCTGTAGGTGGGCAGGATGAAGTAGTGCGGGAAGCAAAACCCGATGGCGTCCGTCACACCCCGTCGAATCAGATCGTTGAGGTCGGGGAAGTCGCAGCCGCGGGCCCGGTGCCACCGCGTGATCGCGTCGTTGAGCGCGCCGCGCCAGGCCGACATCGCCGCTGTGGGGTCGTCGGGAAGCGAGATGCTCTGCAATCCCTCGGCGATCCGGATGTCGTTCTGGTGTGTCATGCCGCCCATTCCGGAGCCCAGTGTCCGCATGAAATGCAGGCTCGTCTCGACGACGGGATGCACGGACGTCGAGTTCGGGCGGTGCGACGACGGCAGCAGCTGCGGATGGGTCTGCGGCACGTGGTAGCCCTCCATGAACGCTTCGGTCGCCAGCTTCCAGTTCACCGGCAGCAGGCACGACTTCCACCACTCGGTGCGCAGCCCTTCGACCTTCCATTCGTCATGTATGGAGGCGAACGGCTCGATGCATTCACGCAAGGGCGGCGCGCCGTCGTCCAGGTTGATCCACGCACACCCGCCCCACACTTCGCACCTGACCGGGGCGAGGCTCAGATCGTCGGCGCACAGGTTGTTCTCGTCGAAAACCTCCGGCCGCAACACGAACGTGTTTTTGCCGTCGAGGCCCCAACACCAGCCATGAAACGGGCAGACGAAGCTGCGGCGAGACCCGTGGCCCTCGACGATCTTCATCCCCCGGTGGCGGCAGGAGTTGTAATACGCGCGGACGTCGTCAGCGCCCTCGAGCCGGACGACGATGATCGACTGGTCCAGAATTTCGTATTCCACGAAGTCGCCAAGTTCGGGGATCTCCTCCAGCCGGCACGCCATCTGCCACACCCGGGGCCAGAGCAACTCGGCCTCCAGCGTGTAGAACTGTCGGTCGTAGTAGCGCTGCTTCGGTATCCGGTCGGCTCGCTGGACCGCCCAGGGCACCGGACGCGGTCTGGGATCCACAGTGCTCGACTGGCGGACCAATCTGCTCCACCCTTCTGCCCGCGTTGAGGCAATCGGCGAGAGGTTGCTATCTTAGCAAAAATAGCAAAAGTGCATTCAGCGGGCGACAGGGCGGTGGCACGCATGAGATCCCTTTCTTACCAGCAACTTTTCATCGGAGGCCGCTGGCAGGCGCCGGCCACCGGGCAGCGGATCCGGGTCATCTCGCCGCACACCGAGGAACCGATCGGGGAAACGCCCGCCGCCTCCCCCGCCGACGTCGACAGGGCGGTGAGGGCCGCGCGTGACGCTTTCGACAACGGCGGTTGGCCGCGGTTGACTCCATTGCAGCGGATGGAGAAAATCGAGAAGCTTGCGGCGGTCTACGCAGGTCACATGGACGAGATGGCCGACCTGATCACCGCCGAAATGGGATCTCCGCGCAGTTTCAGCAGGCTGGGGCAGGCGGCGGGAGCCGCCGCACAGATGCACCTGGCGATGGCGACCGCGCGCGAGTTTCCGTGGGTCGAGCGACGGCACGGCCTGTTCGGCGAGGTTCAGGTGCGCCGCGCGCCGGTCGGCGTCGTCGGGGCGATCGTGCCGTGGAACGTCCCCCAGTTCCTGATCATGCCGAAGCTCATTCCGGCCCTGATCGCCGGCTGCACGGTCGTGGTCAAGCCGGCACCGGAAACGCCGCTCGATGCGTTGTGGTTGGCCGAGATGCTCGACGAGGTCGACTTACCCGAGGGTGTGGTGTCGATACTGCCCGGCGGGCCCGAAACCGGAGAGAGCCTGGTCACCCATCCGGGCGTCGACAAGATCGCGTTCACCGGTTCTTCGGTGGTGGGCCGCCGCATCGCGGCGCTCTGCGGCGAGCAGCTCAAGCGGGTCAGCCTGGAGCTGGGCGGTAAATCCGCGGCGATCATTCTCGATGACGCCGACGTCGAGCGCACAGTCAAGAGCCTCAAGACGGCGAGCCTGATGAACAACGGCCAGGCATGCGTCGCGCAAACCAGGATCCTGGTCAGCGAACGCCGCCACGACGAGGTCGTCGATGCGCTCGCGGACATGATCTGCGAACTGCGGGTCGGCGACCCCACCGACGAGGCCACCGACGTCGGTCCCCTGGTGGCGCAACGTCAGCAGCACCGAGTGCAGGGCTACATCCAGTGCGGCGTGGACGAGGGTGCACGCATCGTGGTCGGCGGCACCGACGAACCGCACGACCGCGGGTGGTACGTGCGGCCGACGTTGTTCGCGGACGTGACCAACGACATGCGCATCGCGCGCGAGGAGATCTTCGGGCCGGTCCTGGCGGTGCTGACATATTCCGACGAGCGGGATGCCGTGCGGATCGCGAACGACAGCGATTACGGCTTGGCCGGGTCTGTGTGGACCAGCGACACCGCGCACGGACTCGAGATCGCCGCGGAGATCCGCGCCGGCACCTACGGCATCAACATGTATACGCTCGACACCAGCTGTCCGTTCGGCGGGTTCAAACAATCCGGTATCGGACGCGAGTTCGGGGCCGAGGGCCTTGCGGAATACGTGGAGCTGCAATCGACGGTCAGCGCCGGCAAACTACCGCGGCTGAATTGACACGTCGAGGGTGACCTCCGCGGGACAGCACAGTTCGCCGCGCTGGTTGAAGACCGTGATCTTCAGGTTCACCAGGTATCGCGGTACGCCGCCGGACGTTTCGCACCGTTTGTCGATGACGCGGCCCCGCCCGACCATCGAGTCGCCGGCGTAGACGGATCCGAGCAGCTCCATCTTGCGGCGCACCACTCGGCTGTACGGACCGGCCCAATCCGTGGCGATGCGGTCGACGAACCCGGCCAGATGCATCGTGTTGACGAAAACCGTTGGGTGCCCGTGGTTACGGGCGTACACCGGATCGTAATGACCGGGGAAGTAATCCCACGTCGCGCCGGCGTTCATCACCACGCGTTGGTAACTGATCTCGTCGATCGTCTCGGGAAGATCGGCCGGGACGATGATCTCATCCCAGGCCAGTCCGCGATAATCCGTCACGACGGCGCCACGGGGGTGAATCGAAACAACGTGTTCCGGTTGACCGCGACCAGGGTGCCGTCGTCTTTGTGGTAGCGCTCGCAGGTCTCGACGAAATGCCCGATGCCCAGTCGCGTTCGTTTCTCCGGTGATACGGACACCACTTCCTCGACGACGCTCAGCCGGTCTCCCTCCAGGATCGGCGTCACAAACTCGACATCGTTGGCCGCGTTGACCATTGTGGTGCCCGGCAGGGGGACTCGGATTGCGATCGATGCCACGCGCGGTGCTTCCGACGGCAGCCACGGCGGTGGGATCAGCAGGCCCATCAGCATCGCCGGCGGGGCAACCAGACCGCCCCACACCCGGTGGGCGAACGTGGCGTCCCAGTACGACGGATTGCCGTCACGCACCATCGAGGCGAAGTGCTGGATGCTCGCGGCGCTGACCGCGGTGCACGCAAACCGGGGTCGGCTCCGCACGCCCACCATCTGCACGGCGTCCTGGAAACTGCCGAAGGCGAACTCGTAGCTGATCTCCGACATTGCGGCGTCACACCGATACGGCGTCTTTGCGTGGTACGGGATCCCACTTGAGTTCTCGCGACGTGAAGTACCAGCCACCCCGTTCGTAAGTCAGCTGGTCGAGGAAGGTTCCAGTGGCGCACAAGTCGGTTCGGCTCCACAGCAGCGCGACACAGCGCTGCGTCGCATCGACACCGTCGACGCCGATCTCGTGGTCGAGCGTGCACAGTCGCTTGCCGCTGCCACCGTCGAAGGCGGCGCGCAGATCGGTGAACGTCTCCCCCGCGCGGACGAACGTCGCCCCGGAATGGCGGAAGGTCGCGATCCAGCCGCCGAGGTCTCCGGCCGAGTACAACCGGTTGTGACGCGCGCTCAGGTCGAGTATCGCGGCGCGCCCCGCCAGGCCGTTCAGCAGGTACTGCTGTTGATAGGTCATCGTCATATGCGTCCTCCCGTCACGGTGTTATCGGCTCAGCTGATAGCCGTGGGCTTCCCGGTCCCAGGCACGGGCGCCCACACCTCTGCCGCGCAGCACGTCCTTGCGGACCCGCCCGATCGCGTTCTTGGGCAGCCCGTCGAGCACTTCCAGGTACCTCGGCACGCAAAAGTACGGCATGCGTTCCGAGCAGAAATCCAGCAACTCGACGCAGTCCAGAGTCGCCCCGGGCTGCAGTGTGACGACCACCAGGATGTCGTCCTCGCCCAGCTCGCTGGCGACCCCCACCGCCGCTGCTTCGAGCACGGCGGGATGACGCATCACCGTCTGTTCGACTTCAACCGACGAGACGTTCTCTCCTCTGCGGCGCAGCGCATCCTTGACCCGGTCGACATAGGTCAGGTTCTGGTCGCCATCCAGCCTGCCGAGATCACCCGTGCGGAACCACGGTGGATGTGGCTCGACCGGCAGCCCCCCGCCAGTCGCCGACACGTACCCCTCGCTCATCACGTGTGGCGACGTTGGGCGGCAGATGATCTCACCAACCCCGCCGGCCGGTACCGGCGCTCCGCGCGGGTCGACGATGCGGACGTCGAACGCCGGGTTGATCTTTCCCGA
Source organism: Mycobacteriaceae bacterium (assembly GCA_019245755.1). Lineage (GTDB taxonomy): Bacteria > Actinomycetota > Actinomycetes > Mycobacteriales > Mycobacteriaceae > Mycobacterium. The sequence goes on from JAFARC010000082.1 coordinate 82,627, forward strand.
CGTTCCCGGCACCCCCTCGTCGGATACCGCCTTGACCGCGATCGGAAAGGCTTCGGTGAGCCCGTACATGGTCACGACGCGGCAGCCGTACCGCTTCTCGATGCCACGGTAGATGTCCGCGCCGATCGGTGCCGCCGAGATGAAACGCAGCGGCAGACCGGCGTCGCGGGGGTCGGGTGGCTGATTCCACAGCATCGACACCATCGCGCCCGCCCCCGCGAAACCGGCCGCGCCGCAGGCTCTGATCTCAGCGGACGCGCCACCGGGATGAAACCCGGCAGCCACCACGCTGGTCCCGCCGACCAGCATCGGCGCCAAGACCGTGGGGGCCGCACTGAGGTGAAACAGCGGCATCGCGGTCCACAGCACGTCGCCGGAACCGAACTCCCATGCCGATGCGGCGGTCGCGGCCACACAGAACAGGTAATGCCAGGTCGTCGCAACGGCTTTGGAGGGGCCCGTCGTGCCCGAGGTGAAAAACAGCGCGCCGACCTCGTCCGGCTCGATGGTGAAGGTTCGCGGCGCTTGCGTCGACACGCTGTCGAGCAGATCGGTGAGCGAGTCGCCCTCGACCAGGACCGAATCGACGGTCTCGACGCCGCCGGCCACCTCATGCAGGCGGGCCCGTCGGGTCGCATCGGTGACGATGACCTTCGCCCGGGACAACCGCAGCGCGTGCTCGAGGAACTCGCCCTTGTTGGCCGCATTCACGGCGGCGGTCACCGCCCCGATCCGCGCGGCACCGAGCCAGAAATACACCCACGCCGGGCACGTGCCGGTGAACAACGCAACGGTCTCACCTCGGTTCAGCCCGAGTCGGGTCAGCGCGTTGGCCGCGGCGCAGGAACGATCGCGCATCTGCGCGTAGGTCACCGGGATGCCGGCGATGGACATCATGACCCGGTCGGGGAACTGCTCGGCACGCGCATCGAGCACCGCCGGCACCGAGAATCGGTCGACACCGAACGCTGCCGGGCCCGCGCACGCGCGAGGTGCCCCGACGGGTTCGGCACCCATCAGGCGCCCGCGGCCGCCGGGTCCGGCGTGCCGTCGGGGGTGTAGCCGAAATCCTGCGGCGAGGCCGCCGTGCCCGGGTAGAAGCGATGCGCCCACCGGCGGAGCGCCGCGTAGTCCCGGGCCTCTTCGGGTGCCAGGTTCGGCTTTTCCAGGTATTTCATGTTCTCCCAGGTGAAGAAGTCCTGCTTGATGACTTCCTGTTGCAGCTGCAAGAACCTCGCCGCGCGCCCGGCTGGTTCGTCGCCCGAGTCGCCGGGTTCGCGCACGGAGGCCTGGGTGTAGAAGTAATCGGTGTAGTCCTCGTCGACCGGAGTCTGGCCGGTGACCTGGATCGTCGCGACGAGCTCCGCCGGGAAGCGCACGATGCCAAGGCCCAGTGAATAGTTGTCGTAGCTGATTTTGGCGTCCACGGGCCCGTCGGGGGTGAGCCATGTCGTTGGCCGTCCACCACCAAAATTGGCGTTCACCGTCGCATGCAGGTGATAGCCGCTGACCTCGAAGGAGGCCGTGTGCGCAGCGCTGTCGGCCTTGTGCACGTACTGCACGTGATACGGATCGGCGGCGTTTTCGATGATCATCTGGACGTGCACCTTGACCCGGTTGAGCATCCGGGAGCGGGGATGCAGCGGGTAGTACTCGCCGGTCTCCAGCTCGGGCAGCACCGGAGGCTGCCAGTACGGCGGCCGGCCGTGGCGCTCATGCCACACCAGGACGAAGCCATACCACTGGGCGGTCGGGTAGGTGCGGATCCGGACGTTCTGCTTGCAGCCGATCTTGCTGTACGGGATCAGCGCGTTGGTCCCGTCGACGTTCCAGTGCCACCCGTGCCACGGGCAGACGATCTCTTCGCCCTCGACGGTTCCCCCGACGCCCAGGTTCGCGCCGAGGTGCTGGCAGTAGGCGTCGAGCACGCTGATGCGGCCGGACTCGGTGCGAAACATCACCAGCTCTTGACCGAAGTAATGGGCTCGCTTCACCTGCCCGGCGGCCAACTCCGACGCGAACCCGACGATGAACCAGCCGGTCGGGAACCGATAAGGCGACAACCCAATTCCGCTGGGCCCGAACTCCCGTTCCGAAGGATCGATGGCCGAGTCCGAGACTGTGTCCGTCACTGTCTTCTCCAGTTCAACGACTCGCGCGTTGCGTATCTTTATTATTTTAGGCAGTCTAGGTCAAGGTGGTTCCCGGTCGGTAGCGGCGGGAGCGCAGCGCGGACCGAGGGATGGCAGATGACCACGACCGCTGGGGTGGACCTTTCGAACATCGCGTTGTGGCGGAATGGGTTTCCCGACGACCTGTTCGCCGAATTGCGCCGCGACAAGCCCATCTTCCACCACGAACTCACCGAGAGCGTGGCTCGCACCGTGCGGCGCGATTTCTGGATGACGACCAGGCATCAGCACGCGGTGCGCCTCCACCGCGACACCGACGCGTTCACCGCCGTGGACGGACCACTCATCCAGGGCGTGGGACCGGTCTCGTCAGTCCCGACCATCATCAACATGGATCCGCCCGAGCTCAACAGGCGCCGCAGGGTCATCTCGAGCGCATTCACCCCACGCGCCATCGCCAGGTTGGAAGCGGGCATCCGCTCGCGGGCGGCATCGATGGTCGACACACTGCTGGTCAATCGCGGGGGTGACTGGATCGCCGATGTCGCCGACGCGCTCCCGATGACGGTCATCGGCGACATCATCGGCATGCCGGAGGAAGACCGTCCCCGCATCTTCGAGTGCTTCGACCGCATCCTGAAGGCCAACTCGCCGAAGGCGCGGTTGAGCGAGCGGGAACAGCTCGAGCTGTTCGGCACGGTCTTCGCGTATGCGCAGGAACTGACCGCCGAGAAGCGGCGCAACCCCTCCGATGACATCTGGAGCACCCTGGCCTCGGCGGTCATCACCGGTGAGGACGGCGAGAAGCTGTCGCTGTCCGCGAACGAATTGGAAATCTTCTTCTTCGTGCTGGCATTCGCCGGCAGCGACACCACCAAGAACGCCCTAGCCGCCGGCCTGCAGGCTTTTGTCGCCAACCCCGAGCAGATCAAGCGGTATCGCGCCGACGAGCAGACGCGGCCCGGCGCCGTCGAAGAGGTGCTGCGCTGGTCGACCCCGGTGACGTTCTGGACCCGCACCGCGAAGGTCGACGTCGAGATGGACGGCCTCACGATTCCCAAGGGCGATCGGGTGGTGTCGATGCTGCGCTCGGCGAATCGCGACGAGGACGTCTTCGCCGAGCCCTTCGTGTTCGACATCGGCCGCACACCCAATCCGCACGTCGCGTTCGGTGGCGGCGGACCCCACCACTGCCTCGGTGCGATGCTTGCGCGCGCGGAGATCCGCGCCGTGTTCGACGAGCTGCTCCTGCGCGCCGACGACATCAGCCTCGGGCCGGCGCAGGTGGCCTACCCCAGCCTGACCAACAACATGTACATCTTCGACGCGATGGCGATCTCGTTGACGCCCCGCTAGGTATGTCAGCAGCCGAGCCGGTCGGCCAGATCCAGGAAGTCCGAAGCGTTGACGTCGAAGTCCTGCTCGTAGCGAAGGTCGACCGGGACGGCGGGACCCAATTCCAACGGCCGCGCGACGAAGGCGGTCTGAAACCCAAGACGGCCGGCGGCACGCAGGTCGTACTTGTGGCTGGCGACCATCATGATCTCGGCCGGCCGCACACCGAGGTATGCCGCGGCCATGTGGTAGACGGCGGGATCGGGTTTGAAGACGCCAGCCATCTGCGCGGTGAAGATCGCGTCCCAGGGCAGGCCGGCCCGCTTGGAGAGGTTCACCACCGCGGCAACATCCGCGTTCGACAGGGTGGCCAGTGTGAACGTCCGCTTCAGCCGCACCAGCCCGGGGACAACATCGGGCCACGGGGCCGGGCGCTGCCAGGCCAACGTGAGTTCTTCGCGGTCGGTGCCGGACAAGTCCGTGATCGCGTACTCGTTCAGCAGAGTGTCCAGCGCCCGCCGGTACACCGAATGCACGGAAACCCATGGCGTGGCGGCGCTTGGCGAATTGTTCAACGCGGCGAAGTAACCGTCGCGCCAACGTGACACGAACTGCGCCCAGTCGACGTCGGGGTGGCGGCCGGCGGCCATCCGCCGCGCCTCGTCGCGCACGGTCGTGTGGAAGTCCGTCGCCGTCCCATGCACGTCGAACAGCAGCGCCTTCGGCGGCGCAGAGGCGCGGGAACCGCAGTTCGCTTCGCACCGCGACTTTTCGACTTCCACGCCCACGGTTTTCACAAACCCTTCGGTCGGGTGCCGATCACCGATTGGGCCGCAAGCCGGTCGATGTCCTCATCGGTGAGCCGGCACCGTTTCTTCAACACTTCCCGGTTGTGCTCGCCCAAGGTGGGCGCGGCACGAAACAGCCACCTGCGCGCCCCGGACAGCGGGGTGAACGGCGGACAGGGGTACCAGGCGGGACCGGTGCGCGGGTGTTCCAGGCGCTCGAAGAACCCGCGGTGGCGCAGCTGCGGGTTCTCGGTGACCAGCGACGGCGACACCACCGCGGCCGCGGGGACGCCGGCCGCCGCGAGACGTTCGACGACCTGGGTCAACTCCTGCGTCAAGAACCAGCCGCACAGCCCGCGGTCGATCTCGTCGGCGTGTTCGCGGCGGCCGGCCACCGTCGACACGGTCGGGTCGGCGGCCCACGCCGGCCGGCCCATCAGCTCGGTCAGCGACTGCCATTCCGTGTCGGTCCGGACCGTCAGCGCGATCCAATCGTCATCACCACCGCAGCGGTAGATGTTCTGCGTCGTGCCGGGGTGGCCCCTGTTGCCGCGCCGCTGCAGCGTCACCCCGAAAACCTCGGATTCGATTGGCTGCGCAGCGGTCACGTTCAGCACGGTCTCAATCATCGGCAGCTCCACCAGCTGGCCGCGACCGGTGCGGTCGGCGAACTCGCACGCCGCGACAAGCACGAACGCGGCGTGCACGCCGGCCAGGGGGTCGCAGGCGCCGCGCGGCGCGACGGGCGGCCCGTCCGGAAACCCCGTCGCCCACGCCAGGCCGGCGATCTGTTCCATCGTCGGCGCAAACCCGACGCGGTCGCGCCACGGACCGTGCAGCCCGAACGCCGGCATCCGCACGATGACCAGCCGCGGGTTCCGCTCGAGCAGGACCGGAGCGTCGAGCCCGAACTGCTCCATCACCCGGGGTGAGAAGTTTTCGATCACCGCGTCGGCGTCACCGATCAGCTCCAGGAAAAGCCTTACGCCTTCGGCGCACCGCAGATCCAGCGTCACCGAGCGCTTGTTGGTGTTCACGCCCTGAAACAGCCACCCGTACTCCCACCAGTCGTCCACGTCGGTGCGCATTCCGCCCGAGTACCGGATGCCGTCGGGCCGCTGGATCGACTCGATCTTCACCACGTCAGCCCCGAACGCCGCGAGCGAATGCGTCGCAGACGGCCCCGCCCAGAACGCGGTCAGATCGACGATCCGCAGCCCGTCCAGGGGCAGCGCCCACCCGGACGCACGCGGCGGTTGCGGCCTTGGCGGCCAGGGGGTTCGGTTGTCGGTCTCCCCCACGGCCGGCACGCGGCGGACCGGCGCCGGCTGCGCGGCCGACATCAGCCACGGGGTGCGTGGCTGGTGGAAGCCGGCGGGGTTGGCCACGAAGACGTTTCGTTCGCGCATGTATTCCATGCCCGGAATCGTCGCGCCATTGCCCAGCGAGGCGATCGGCAACCGGAACAGCCGGCCAAGCTCGACGATCTCGACTACCGTACGTTCCCGCAGCCACGGGCCGATGAGCTGCCGTATCCGGTCGCGGTGCTTCCACCGGCCGAGCTGGAAGCGCAGCTCGGGCAGGTCGGTGAGTTCCGGGCACTGAACCATCGCCGCGAAGTCCAGCCACTGCTGGCCGGTGACCAGGGTGATGCCGACGTAGCCGTCCTTGGCCGGCTCGATCGACGGCACCTCGATGGAGCGCGTGACCGGGGGCACCCGCATGAGCTGCGAGTGCAGCCACTCACCGCTCTGCATCAGTGTCATCGCTTCCAGCATCGACAAGTCGAGGTGTTCACCGTTACCGCCGCGGCGAACGCGCCGACGAACGGCCAGTGCGCCGAACGCGGCGAACGCGCCGGCCATGTACTCGCCCAAGTCGCCGCCGATCGAGATCGGCGGGCCGGCGGGGTCGCCACGGAAGCCGGTGCACCCCGCCCACGCCTGCAGGGTGAACTCGGTGGCGGCGCGCTGCGCCCAGGGACCCGTCCAGCCGAAATCGGAGATCGTCACGACGACACAGGTCGGCGCCTCCTGCAAAATCCGTTGCGGATCGATGCCGCACTCGATCGCCGAGGACCGCGTCGCGGTAATGACCACGACGTCGGCGCGTTGTAGCAGATCCTGCCAACCGGTTGTCACGCTGCGCTTTCCGGCGTTGAGATAGCCGAAGAGCGGCGCATCACTGCCACCCGGTGGCTCGGCACCGGTAAGGGTGTAGCGGCGCAACGGGTCTCCGCCTGCCGGCTCCACCTTCAGCACATCAGCGCCCGCGTCGACCAGCAGCTTGCCGCAGTACCCGCCGGCGATCCGGTCACTGATCTCGAGGACGCGCAGATCCCGCAGGGGGGTGCGTGGCCCGTCGCTCACGCGCACAACCTCCAACGTTTCTTTGTCATCTTAGTTACTTTTGCCGAATAGCCACCCCATATGCCGCTGCCCGGGGGCCCACCACGTTACGATTGTCAAGACAATGGGCGTGACGGCTGCAGCACCGCCGCGCTCACCCAGTTACGCTGTTGCGGGACTCGGATGACGACGCTTGGAATCGGCCCGGAGGCCCGGCGCCGGTTGTCGGCGCGCAGGATCGCCGAGATCGTCGCCGACGAGCTGCGCCGACAGATCATCGACGGGGAACTGGCCGACGGTGACCTGCTGCCGCGCCAGGAAGTGCTCGTCGAGCAGTTCAACGTCAGCCTGGTATCCCTGCGCGAGGCGCTGCGGATCCTGGAGACCGAAGGCCTGGTGTCGGTCCGCCGAGGCAACCGCGGCGGCGCCATCGTGCATGCTCCCGCCAAGGCGAGCGCCGCATACATGCTGGGGCTGTTGCTGCAAAGCGACTACGTGCCGCTGGGCGATCTCGGCATGGCGCTGCAGGAGCTGGAGCCGATCTGTACGGCCATGGCGGCCCGGCGCACGGACAGGGCCGACGCGCTGATCGGTAGGCTCAAGGAGATCAACGAGGCGATGGCCGCGCATATCGACGATGGCGCACGGTTCACCGAAATCGGCGGCCAGTTCCACGACGAAGTGGTGCGCAACTGCGGCAACCACACGATGATCGCGGTGGTCGGCAGCCTGGAGACGCTGTGGACCGGTCACCTGCAGCAGTGGGCCGACGAGACCTCGGCACGTGGCGAGTACCCGTCACTGAGCAAGCGTCGTGTCGCTCTGAGCACCCACAACAAGATCACCGACGCGATCGAGGCCGGCGACGCCGAACGGGCGCGACGGCTGGCCGCGCGGCATCTCTGCGACACCCGCACCTACTTGCTGGCCGGCGATCCCGAGCAGCGAATTGTGGCGCTGTCGCCCCAAGCGCTGGCGCGCCGTCGCCGCTGAAAGGTGCGGTGTGCGAACAGCGTTGGTCACTGGCGGCAGCGGCGGTATCGGTAAGGCCTGCGGTCGCAAGCTCGTTGAGCTCGGCTATGACGTGGTGCTGACGGCCCGGCGTGAGGCGCCGCTACGGGCGGCCGCGGAAAAGATGGGTGCCCGGTATGTGGTCTCCGACGCGACCGACCCGGCGCTGTTCGAGCCGGCCGTGCGGGCGGCGGGCTCGATCGATCTGCTCGTGCACGCGGCCGGCATACTCGGCGGAACATACGCGCGCAAGCAGACTTTCGAGCAATGGCGCGCCACAATGTCGGCCAACCTGGACTCGTGCTTCGTTGTAACATCGGCCGCGCTGCCCCGGATGAAGGCGGGCTCTCGGTTCGTGTTCATCTCGTCGTCGGCCGCCCACGAACCGATGCGGGCGCGAACGGCGTACTCGGCGTCGAAGGCCGGAATGAACGCGTTCGCCCGTGCGCTGGCCCTCGAGGTGGACCGCGACGGCATCAACGTCCACATCGTCACGCCCGGACCGGTCGAAACCGGCATGCTGCAAGACGTTCCGTTCGAGATGTATGCGATCAGGGCCACCGACGTCGCCGAGGCCGTCGCGTGGCTGGACACCGTCGACCCGTCCGTCGACCTGCCAGAGATCCGGCTCAACGCGGTCACACGAGGTCCCGCCGCACGCGACCCGGTGGTGCCGATCGAGGTTGCGCGCCGCGCGGCGAAGTCGGCAAACACGTCGTAGCGGTATGGAACCACACGTGACTGAACGCGAGGTCCTCGCGCCCGGACCCGGCACCGACGACGCGGTCGGTTTCGGACCACAGCTGCACCGCCGCGCCGTCGCCGACCGCGATGGCATCGGCGTGGTCACGGTGGCACCCGACGGCGCGGAACACGCACTCACATGGGACCAACTCGACCGCCGCGCCAACCAGTGGGGACGCGCGCTGGCCGCGTGCGGCGCGCAGCACGGCGCACTGGTCGCGCTCGCGATCCCCAACTCGGCGGATCTGGTGCTGGCCACGCTGGGCTGCTGGAAGATCGGAGCGGTGCCGGTCCCGATGCGATGGGACATCCCGGGCTGGGAACGAAACAGGCTGCTCGCCGTCATCGCGCCCGCGGTCATCCTCGACGAGCAGAATCGCCAGGCAGTGGCGACCACCGCGGCAGGCCTTCCGGATGGTCCGCTCCCGGACGTGGTATCACCCAATGTCAACGGAATCTGCAGCAGCGGGTCCACCGGTCTGCCCAAGGTCATCGTGAACCTGACACCCGCGCTGTGGACACCGCAGCACAGCGAACCCTTTCTCGCGCACTGGGCCGACGTGTCCCAGCCGCAGGTCATCCTCGTGCCGGCACCGATGTATCACACCAACGGCTTCAACACCTTCCACTACCTGCTCGGCGGGGACCGGCTGATCGTCATGGAGAAGTTCGGTGCCGAAACGGCTCTCGACGCCATCGAGCGGCATCGGGTCACCAACTTCACCGCGACCCCGACCATGCTCAAACGTATGGCGGCGGTCCCTGGGGTGGAACGCCGCGACCTGTCGAGTGTGGAGTGGATTCTGCAGGGCGCCGCGGTGATGCCCACTGGTTTGCTGCGCAAATGGTTCGAACTGCTGGGCCCGGAGCGAGTCGTGATGGCGTACGGCATGACCGAGAACCTGGGACTAACCGCGTTGCGGGGTGACGAGTGGCTGGCCCACCCCGGCAGTGTGGGCCGCGGCTTCCGCGACACCGAGGTCCGCGTCCTCGACGAGAACCGCGAGCCGGTGCCCACCGGGGAACTGGGCGAAATCTACCTTCGCGCCCCGATGAGTGCGGCATACCGGTACATCGGCGGCGCACCGCCGCTGCCCGCGACCGAGGACGGGTTCCATTCGGCCGGCGACATCGGCCGCCTCGACGCGGACGGCTACCTCTACATCGCCGACCGGCGCACCGACATGATCGTCAGCGGCGGGGCGAACGTGTATCCGGCCGAGGTCGAATCGGCGCTCGCCGAGCACAACGACATCGCCGACGTCGTCGTGATCGGGCTGTCGGACCCGGAGTGGGGCCGCCGCGTTCACGCGGTGATCCAGCCGGCCGATCCGGCCCGACCCCCGAGCGAGCAGCAGGTGATCCGGTACGCGAAAAGTCGGCTCGCCGCCTACAAGGTTCCCAAGACCATCGAATTCGTCAACGAAATCCCGCGCACCGCGGCCACCAAGGTGAACCGGTCGGCCATGATCGAAGAGCGGGGCGGATGATCGCTGGCCGGTCAGGTCGGTCAGGCACCCGCCCGCGGCTCGCGGACCGGGCGAAACTGCGGCAGCGCGAAGTTCCCGCGCTGTTCGAACACCACCTCCATCGGCAGGCCGCAACGCAGTTCACGCGGCTCGGCGTCGACGATGTTGGTGAGTATCCGCACTCCCGGCGCATCGTCGAGCTCGGTCAGCCCGATGATCAACGGCATCGCGTCCACGAAGCCAGGGTGAAAGGGCTGGTGAAGGATCGTGAACGCGAACAACGTGCCACGGCCGCTCACCTCGACCGCGATCGGCTTGCCTTCGGCACCGCCCGGCACCTCCGGCACCGGGCTCGGCGGGTGCTGCAGGATGTCGGTCCCCTCGAAACCCTGGATAGTCAGCTTGCCGTCTTTGGCGTTGCGCCAATAGAATTCGCTCACCGCATCGGGGATCGGGGCGGGACGAACGTCGAGTTGGTTCGCATTTCCTTCGCCGGCGGTCATCGCAGCCGCTCGCGGTCATCCGGCCCAAGATAAACCTGCGATTCCATCTGGTGAAAGATCCGCAACCGGCCTTGGCGGCGGATCAGCAGCCAGGTGATCCAGCTCGCGCCGGTGCGCTGCCGGTCTGATTCTCGGCCGGTCAGCCGCCACCGAGAAAGCAGCAGGGCACGCACGATCGCATCGTCCACCACGTCGAACGCGTGCAGGGTCGACGAGAGGGTTGCCGCTTTGAGCCGGCTACTGACCCGGGCCCAATGCCGGTCGAGCTCGTCGGCACCCATCAGCGGCGCGGCGTACTCGTCGCCGAGATACATCGGTGCAGGACTGTCGTGCTCCCAAAGCTGGGCGATGCCACCGAAATCCAGGCTGGACCAGCGCTTGTCGTGTTCAGCCACCACATCCGCCAGCGCCGCCGCGACGGCGTCAGCCTCAGACGGCAGGGACACCGGCGCCAGCCTGTTCTCCGGGCAGCGCCTTCACCGTTGAAGGCAGGCCGTAAAGATCCGTGGCGTTGCCGCGCATAATGCGTTCGCGCTGAGCCGGCGGGAACCGGTTGACCGCCCAGGCCGGCGAGTCGTAACTCCAGTGCGGGTAGTCGGTCGAGAACATGATGTTGCCGCCCAGGTCCATCAGCTCCAGGTAATCCCGGAAATCGCCGAGCGTGACATCTTCGAGCGGCTGCGTGGTGAACCGCACGTGTTCTCGGACGTACTCCGATGGCCGGCGGCGCACGTGCGGCAGGTCACCCTTGCGCTGCTCCCAGATCCGGTCCATGCGCCACATCACCGGCATTGCCCAGGTGAAGCCGCCCTCGACGAACACGATCCGCAGATCGGGGTGCCGGTCGAACGCGCCGTCGAACACCAGGCTCATCAGGTGCGACACATACAGCAGCGGCCATGACGCGAAAAAGTCATGCCAGTGCGCCGGATTTCCGACCGGGTAGAGCGGAATCAGCTCGAACGGTGTCTGTCCCATCAGATGGGTGGCGACCGGTAAGCCGTGTCGCGCCGCGGCGTCATACAGCGGGTCGAAGTGCGGGCTGCCGAACGGGATGCCCCTGGTCTGGGGGGTTATCAGCACCTGGGCCATGTACGGGTGACCGGCCCACCGCTCGACTTCACGTGCCGCCTGTTCGGGGACCTGCGCGCTGACGCTGATCGACCCCCGCCAGCGTCCGTGCCAGTTGTTCGCGCACAGCCACACGTCGGCGAGCCAGTCGTTGTAGGCCGATTTCAGGACGTGTTCGGCCTGCGGAAGCTGCGCGTCGCACATCGGCTCCAGCGTCGCGATGCCGACCCCGGCGTCGAGAAGCAACTGCTTTGCGGCGAAGTCGGGATCGCTGCCCGCCATGCCACCGCCGGGCGGAGTGGCGTCGACCCGCAGGGACATCGTCTTGTAGGAGTCGGGCGTGTCGTAGAAATGCGGGGTCGGGGTTACCGCATGGCCTCTCGGCCATACCGTGTCACGCCACTCGGCCGGCGCGTACGACTTCAGCACGTCGGCCGACACGGGCAACGGGTGCACGTCGGTGTCGACGATCGTCACCTCGATGTCGTTGGTGAGTACGTCGTCTTCGGCTGGTCGCACGCTCGTCATGACAGACTTCCTTCGACTTCGGCACCGACCCCGTAGAGCTCTCTTGCGTTGCGCGACAGGACTTTTTCGCGTTGCACGTCGCTCAGCCCCGCGGTGGCGGCGGTTGGGCTGGTCGTTGACCAGTGTGGGTAGGCCGACCCGTACATCAGCAGCTCGGTCTTGTCGGTGAAGTCCAGCCACCGCGCGGCGTGCGTGTCATCGGTGGGCCCGTCGAACGCCGACGAGCAGAATCGCACGTGGTCGCGCAGGTATTCACTGGGATAGCGGTCCACCCAGGGCGTCTGGTCACGCATCGAGACCCAGAAGGTATCCAGCCGCCACATCAGCGGGGTGAGGATGTCGTAGCCGCCATCGGCGAACACGAACCGAAGATCGGCATGCCGGCCGAAGACTCCCTCGATGATCAGCGTCGCCAGGTGCACGAAGGAGTTCAACGGCATGAACGCCGCGTAGCCGGGATAGGTGTGGGCGTGGCCGGCGAACGTGGGCGGGTGGTCGACGCCGTTGCCGCCGTTGATGTGCACGGCGACCGGGAGATTGTGCGCGGCGGCCGCCGCCCAGATCGGCTCGAACACCGGCTTGCCGTAGGGTTCCCGCGACTGCAGCGGAATGCCGACTTGCACCATCTTCGGATGGGCGGCAAGCCTTTCGATCTCCGCGACGGCGCCCCTGGGGTCCTCCGGATTGACGCGGATCGTGCCCCGCAGCCGCCCCGTCGCGTCGGCATCCAGCCACCGCTCCACCAGCCAATCGTTGACCGCCGCGCAGATTCTGCTGTTCAGCAGGTAGTCGGCGATGTTGCCGCGGGTCAGCGGGTTGAGGATCGCGCAGGCGGCACCGCCCTCGTCGAACAGGTGCCGGCACAACGTCTCCCGGTCAGAAGCCGGATAGTGTTCGCCGTAGAGATCCTGGCGGTAATCGCCACCGGGAGCCTGATACCACTGCTGCTCGACGTCGGGAATCGCGCGCAGCCGATAGGACGGCGGCAGGTATCGCCGGATTTCGGCGTTGTAGCGGAAGTGCGGCGAGACGTTGGCGTCGATGACCGGGTAGGGGTTACTCATGCGGTGAGATACACCTGCCCATCGGTGACGTCGACCTGGTAGATACGGACCCGCTTGGCCGCATCGGCGACGGTCTGACCGGTGGTGATGTCGAATTCCCACTGGTGCCAGGGGCACCGCAGGATCCGCCCCTCCCGCACGTAGCGGAGATGACCGGGCGCGTCGGGCGCGAATTCGTTCGTGCCACCCACAAAACCCGCACACAGCGGCGCGCCCTCGTGCGCGCAGTAATTCGCGATCGCATGCAGTGAACCGCCGATGTTGTACACGCCGACACCGTACTTGCCCACCGGGACCAATTTCATGGTCCCCGGCGGAAGATCCTCGACCGCACACACCGGCCGTCGGCGCATCACCGGCATTCACCGCCTCATCGCAAACCGATTACCGACCAACCAGCGAGCAGGCCGATTGCCACGGCTGTGGCCATTGCTTGACCTAGAATACCTAAAATAGTAAAGATAGGACCACAGCGAGGTCGAAAGAGCGGGGTGATTCGTCGCTGCATTTGCGCGTCGGCCCGGCTCTGCTGCTCTGGAGGCGCGGGTGACGATCAGCACCGATCCCGACGAGGGACCGATCAGTCTGGACATGTCCGGTGATCCCTACCCGTTTTTCGAATACATGCGCAAGACCGAGCCGGTTTGGCGCGGCACGCTCATGGACCACTCGAACGCCCCTCCGGAGCTGATACCCGCCGAGGAGTGGACGCTGTTCGACTTCAACAGCGTCTTCCACGCGTTCCGCAACGACGAGGTGTTCAGCTCGCACGGTTACGACCAGACCATCGGCCTGGTGCTGGGGCCGACGATCCTCGCCATGCACGGCAAGCAGCATCACGACCACCGGAACCTCGTCTCGAAGGCCTTCCGGGCGCACTCGCTGGAGCGGTGGGAGCCCGAGGTCATCGACCCCATCTGCGACGAGCTGGTCGACGAGATCAAGAACGACGGAGCGGCGGATCTGGTCAGGGCCATCACGTTCGAATTCCCGACCCGCGTCACGGCCGCGTTGCTCGGGCTGCCGAACGACGACCTGGACCTGTTCCGGCGGTTGTCGTTCGAGCTGATCTCGATCCAGGTCGACATCGAAGCCGGGCTAAGGGCGTCGCTCGAGCTGCACGACTACTTTCTCCACCAAGTCGAACAGCGCCGCCAACATCTGACCAACGACATCATCGGCGACCTGGTCGCCGCCGAGATCGACGGCGAAAAGCTCACCGACGACGCAATCATCTCGTTTCTGCGGTTGCTTCTTCCGGCCGGGCTGGAAACCACCTACCGGTCCTCGGGCAACCTGCTGTACCTGCTGCTCACCCATCCCGACCAGCTGTATGCGGTGCAGCACGAGCGCTCGCTGATCCCGGCGGCGATCGAGGAAGCACTGCGTTACGAGACTCCCCTGGTCAGCGTGCCGCGGACAACCACGCGGGCCGTCGAAATGCGCGGCGTCGCCATCCCGGAGGGTGCCACGGTCAACCTGTGCACGGGCTCGGCCAACCGCGACGAGACGCGGTGGTCGGAGGCCAACGCGTTCGACATCCACCGGCCGCGGCACGCGCACATCGCGTTCGCCGGCGGCATCCACAGTTGCCTGGGCATGCACCTGGCCCGGGTCGAGACCCGCGCGATGCTCACCAGCCTGTTCGACCGGGTAACCGATCTGCAGCTGGTTGCCGACGACGACACGAAGATCACCGGAATGCCGTTCCGCTCGCCGATCAAACTTCCCGTGACGTTGCGTCCGGTGTCATGATCGGCTCATGAGGAGCCGCGCGGCCATCCTGCACGACGTCGGCGGCCCGTGGTCGGTCGAGGAGTTCGAACTGGATCCCCCGCGGTCCGGAGAGGTCCTCGTCCAGATGGCGGCGGCGGGACTGTGCCACTCCGACGACCACGTCCTGAAGGGCGACATGTCCGCGCCGAACGACGTGCTGCGATCCCTCGGCCTGCCAACGATGTTCCCGCTGATCGGCGGGCACGAAGGTGCAGGCATCGTTGCGCAAGTCGGCGACGACGTGACGGATTTCGCGTCCGGTGACCACGTCGTGATGTCGTTCATATCGGTCTGCGGCCGGTGCCGCTGGTGCGCATCCGGCATGGAATACCTGTGCGACAACGGCGGACAGGTCCTGACTCCGGGGATGCCGACCGACGGGACGTTTCGCCACCACACCGCCGGCCGCAAGCCGCTGGGTCACATCTCCAAGATCGGTGCCTTCGCCGAACACACCGTGGTGTCGGCGAATTCGCTCGTCAAGATCGAGCCGCACCTGCCCCTGGTCGCCAGCGCCCTGTTGTCGTGCGCGATCCCGACCGGATACGGATCGGCCGTCAACCGGGCCGGGGTGCGCGGCGGCGACACCATGGTGGTCATCGGCGCCGGCGGAATCGGGACCGCCGCTATCCAGGGCGCCCGCATCAACGGCGCGGCACAGATCATCGCGGTGGATCCGGTCGAGTTCAAGCAGAAGGCCGCGCTGCGCTTCGGCGCCACTCACAGCGTCGCCGGTGCGGCCGAGGCCACGGAGTTGGTCCGGGAGCTGACCTATGGCGTGATGGCCGACAGCGTCGTCGTCGCACCCTCGCTGATCTCCAGCGACGACGTCCACGCGGCGGTCAAGCTGACCCGCAAGGGCGGAACGTGCGTGCTCACCGGGATGACACCGCAGACAACGCGATCGGTCAAGATCGCACTGCAGGATTTCATCCTGTGGAACAAGAACCTGCTCGGCACCGTGTTCGGGTCATGCAACCCCAGGGCCGACATACCGCGGTTCGCCCGCATGTACGACGCCGGCCAGCTGCTGCTCGACGAGATGATCACCCAACGCTACCGGCTGGACGACGTCAACCAGGCCTACCGCGACCTGCTGAACGGCGAAATCATCCGCGGTGTCATCGACTTCGGGCTCGGCTGAGTTGAGTCAATCGAGGCCGTAAAAGCGCTGCGCGTTCGACGCGCCGATCTTTTCTCGGGTCTGCTCGCTGATGTCGCGGCGGGTACGCAGATGCTTTGTGCTCTCGGGCCACTCGCCGTCCCAGTGCGGATAGTCGCTGGCGAACATGATGAAGTCGGCACCGAGCACGTCGATGACCCCGGGCAGGATCGGCTCCTCCGGCTCGCAGGTTGTCCAGATGTTGCCGGCTTGCAGGTATTCCACCGGATCGCGTCGCCAACCGCGTTCGATCCAGTTGCCGCGTTTCTCGAAATGCTCATGCAGTCGGTCGATGAAGAAGGGAACCCAGCCGACGCCGGCCTCGAGGAAGGCGACTTTCAGTGCGGGGTGTCTGTCGAAGACACCGCCCGAGACCAGCGCGGTCATCGCGGTCATCTGGTCGAACGGGAAGCTGATGCAGTGGACCTGAATGTAGTTGGTGAAGCGGTCCACGCCGATCTTGGGCAGGTGCATGCCCGGCGCGCCGTGAATTCCGAGCGGCATCTCCGATTCGACCGCGGCCGCGTAGAAGGGGTCGAGGTCGGGGTGATCGAGGTTGCGGGCCTTGAGTGCCGGCGGGATGTGGGTCGCCACCAGGCCTAGGCCCTTCGCCTCGCGCATGATGTCGATCGCGACGTCGCCGTGCTCGATCGGGGTCACGGCGACGCCGCGTAGCCGGCCACCGGCCGGGCGGCAATAGTCGGCGATCCACTCGTTGTAGAGGCGGGCGAAACCGGCCGCGAATTCGGGATCCTCGAGGGTGGGGGTGGCCAGCCCGAGGCTGGGATAAAGGACCATCGTGTCGATCTGATCGCGATCCGCGTCGCCAAGCACGCCTTCGGCGGACGCCAGGTTTATGCCCGGCGCGGTGCTCAGCCCGTGCTCAGTCGGGCAGCCGGCACCCGGGCCGCTGGACTCGGGATAGTTGCGCCCCTCGATCACCAGGCCGGGCGCATCGGTACGCGGGCTGATGTGCCGCGGCCAGCGCTGCATCGCCTCAACCGCGAAGGACGCTGCCTCCGCGACATGCCCGTCGGCGTCGATGATTCGCATACGTCCCTCCACAACCTCGACTACAACTGCGCCATCGGACGATTCAGCAATTCGACGGTCACCCCGTCGGGGTCGACGACCGTGGCGGTGAGCTGTCCGCCGGGTCCGGTCAGCACCCGCGGCGCCCCGCCCAGCCCGAGGGCGGCGAGGCGATCCAGCGCCGCACGCACCGGCGTTTGGAACGACAGCAAAAACACCCCGCGGGCAGGCGTTCCCGTGCCTATCGGGTCGTCGGCGAACCCTGCGCCACCCAAATCCAGGAGTTCCAGCATTCCGGCGTCGCGGCTGGTGCCCGAACCGAGGAAGACGGCTCGGACCCGGCTCGTACGCCGGCCCAGCAGCGGCTCCAGATCGGCATCCACCGTGAAGTCGGCGAGAACCGTCAAGCCGATCCCATCGCGGTAAAACCGCAGCGACGAGTCGAAATCCGCGGCGCACAGACCGGCGTGATGCAGCGGAATCATGTCGGTGTGCGCGGAGTCGGCCGGTGCCCGGTGGATGCGGCAGTGAGGCGCTGCACCTGTCCGTACGCGTCGATCGGGCGGTGCCGTGCCAGGCCGCCGTCGGCGGGCTCGCCCAGCCGACCGAGCGCGGTGCGCTCGCTGAGGCCGTCCACCCAGCCCGGTAATCGCCCCGGTTCGGCGAGCATGGGTGTCCGGGTCACCCCGGGCCCACGGCGTTGACCCGGATCCCGTAGCGGCCCCACTCGACGGCCGCCACCTTCGACCCACCGACTCCCGCATCGACGATCGCCTGTGCGCCGGCCCGCAGTGTCAACCAGGTGCCGGTCAGATTGACCCACCTCGACTCGACTCCATCCGCCCCCAGCACTCGCTAACCACCAATTTTAACGATGTTAGTATCCGGTGCGCCGGGAAACGGAGGGGCGGGTGCGGCAAGCGTGACCGAGACCATCCAGCAGCTGCTGCGGGAACTCGCAATCATGGACACCGTCGCGGTCAAGTACGGCGATCAGCGCTGGACCTGGCGCGAGCACCTACGAGGCGCGTCGGCTCGTGCCGCCGCCCTGCTCGCGGTCGCCGACCCGGGCCGGCCGGCACACGTGGGCGTCCTGCTGGGAAACACCCCGGAGTTCCTGTACCAGCTGTCCGCCGCGGGGCTGGGCGGGTATGTGCTCTGCGGGTTGAACACCACGCGCCGGGGAGAGGGCCTGTTGTCGGACATCAGGCGGGCCGACTGCCAGATCGTCGTCACCGATGCCGAACATCGAGGTCTACTCAAAGGTCTTGAGCTAGAAAACATCCGGGTGATCGACTCGTCGGGTGGCGAGTGGACGCGCCTCATCGAGGGGGCCGGCACATTGACGCCGTACCGCGAAGTCGAGCCGATGGACACGTTCATGCTGATCTTCACGTCGGGAACGAGCGGCGACCCCAAGGCCGTGCGGGTGTCCCATTTCATGGTGTTGATGTCGGGACGAAACCTGGTGCAGCGCTTCGCGGTGACCGCCGATGACACCTGCTACCTCGCTATGCCGCTGTTTCATTCCAACGCGCTGGTCGCCGGATGGGGGGTGGCGGTGGCAACCGGCGCCGCGATGGCGCCGGCGAAGTTCTCCGCCTCCGGGTTTCTCGCCGACATCCGCCGATACGGCGCCACCTACATGAACTATGTGGGCAAGCCGCTGGCCTATATCCTGGCCACGCCGGAACGACCCGACGACGCCGACAACCCTCTTCGGGTGGCGTTCGGGAACGAGGCCAGCGATCGCGACATCGAGGAGTTCGGGCGCCGCTTCGACGCGGTGGTCTGGGACGGCTTCGGCTCCACCGAGAACGCCGTGATCATCACCCGTGAAGCCGGGACACCGAAAGGCTCGCTCGGCAAGGGCTTTCCGGGCGTCGCCGTGTACAACCAGGAGACGATCACGGAGTGCCCGCCGGCCCGTTTCGACGCCGCCGGTGCGCTGGTCAACGCCGACGAAGCGGTCGGCGAGCTCGTCAACACATCCGGATACGGCTTTTTCAGCGGCTACTACTCAGACGACGAGGCGACTGCCGAGCGCATGCGGCACGGCATGTACTGGTCGGGTGATCTGGCGTATCGCGACGCCGACGGCTGGATCTACCTGGCCGGCCGTACCAGCGACTGGATGCGCGTCGACGGCGAGAACATCGCGGCGGCCCCGATCGAGAGGATCCTGGTCCGGCTTGGGGAGATCAGCAGGGTCGCCGTCTACGCGGTGCCCGACGAGAACGTGGGCGATCAGATCATGGCCGCGCTCGTCTTGAGGGATGGATCGCGGCTCACTCCGCACGGATTCGAGGCGTTTTTGGCCGCGCAACCCGACCTGTCACCGAAGGCATGGCCGCGGTACGTGCGTATCGCCGCCGACCTGCCGACCACCGCAACGCACAAGGTCCTCAAGCGCCAGCTGGCCGCACAAGGACCTACTGCCGGCTCCGGCGAGCTGTGGGTGCGCGAACCGCGGGGTACGCGGTACGTCGTCAGTTGATTGGGCTGTCACTTTCCGTGCGGCTGCGTCGTCCTTGGCTTCATGACAACCGCCTATTTCACCGTAACCCTGATCGCCGTGGTCGCCGACGGGTTCTCCGGCATCGCGGCGCTGGCACACTTCAAGCCGATCCTGGCGGGTATGGAACGGGCCGGCGTGCCGCTGTCCTGGCTGACGTTTCCCATCGGAACGCTCAAGACCGCCGGTGCGCTCGGCCTCGCGGCCGGTCTGGCGTTGCGCCCGGTCGGCGTGGCGGCGGCGATCGGGCTGGTGCTGTTTTTCGTCTGCGCGGTGTACACGCATGTGCGGGCCAGCGACTACGGCGCGCAGTTCTATCTGGCAAATGGGTTCTTGGTGCTGAACGTCGCTGTGCTGGTGGTTTCGCTGGGCGATATGGGTGTCGATGCGACGACACTGAACTGGCTGAGATGACGCGCAGTCCTTTCGCGAAAGTTCAGAGTCTCACGCTATCAGAGAACATATATTTGGTCCGGAAAGTCGCAGCTTCCCAGGACGGTGTCGCTCCGCAAATCGGCGCACCGGATCACCGCCAATGAACTGAGCGTGTCCCTGGTGGTGCACCTCGATGCTCCCCTGGAGCCAGTGCGGGCGCACTTGGCGGCGTAGCGCGGTCATCCCAGAACAGGCAACCGGCGCTTGCGGGCCAGGGAGTTGAGCGCCGACTGCATCAACGACCGCACCCGGGCATCGACTGTGTCAACATCGGGGTCAGGGCCGAATTCAGCGTAAAGGTCGATCGGTTTGAGGACCTCGGTGACGATCTTGGTGGGCAGGGGGATGTTGACAGGCAGCACTGCGCTGAGGCCGAACGGGAATCCCACGGTGAGCGGCAGGATGTCCGAGCGCAGACGCCGCAGGCCCAGCTTGTTCGCCAGCCAGGTCCCGCGGGTCAGGAAAAGCTGGCTTTCTTGCCCGCCGATCGAGACGCTCGGCACGAGCGGAACAGCGGCTTGAAGGGCGGTCCTGACGTACCCGGTGCGACCTTTGAAGTCGACGACGTTTTGGGTCAGCGTCGGACGGTAAGAGTCATAGACGCCGCCCGGGAACACCAGCACAACTCCTCCGGAACGCAGCGCCTGTGCGGCGTTGTCGGGCCCGGCATGGATGACGCCAATGCCGGTAAGCCATCGTGCGAGCGGGCCGACGAACAGCGCGTCGTGGCCGAGCGTATACAGGGGACGGTCGAAGCCGAACGCGTCGTAGAAGGCGGCGGCGAACAGCAGCACATCGACGGTAAGCATCCCGCCTGAGTGGTTGGACACCACTAGCGCGCCGCCCGAGGATGGGAACGACTCGAGGCCCTGCACCTCGGCGCGAAACCAGCGCCGGGCCAGTGGTCCTGCCGTGTTGATCATCTTCTGGGTGAGCCCGGGGTCCCACGTGACGATCTCCGGGCCCGCGTTGCCATGGGTGCTCAACGCTGTTCCGGTCTGTGCCGATTAGTCATCCGCATCAGCGCGCGCATCCTGACGCTCACCGCGCCGGATCGAACTCGAGGTGCAGCTCGGTCAGGCCGCGCAAGATGAATGTCGGTTCGTAGCTGTAGCGCACATTGTCCGCCGGCCCGTGCGACGCATCGGAGATCTTGATATCGGACATCCGGTCGAGGATCCGGTTCAAAGAAATACGACCTTCAGCGCGGGCGAGGGGTGCGCCGGGGCAGGAGTGGTTGCCGCGCCCGAACGCCACGTGCTCACGGACATTGGGCCGGTCGACGCGAAATTCGTGTGGCTGATCGAATTTGCGGGGGTCGCGATTGCTCGCGCCGGGCAAAAGCATCATCGTGGTGCCCGCCGGTATGGGGACGTCGCCAACGGTGGTTGACGTGCGCGCCAAGCGGAAGTGGCTCTTGACGGGGCTTTCCATCCGCAGTGTTTCCTCGAGGAAGACCGGGATGCGGCTGCGGTCCTCGCGCAGCGTTTTCTGAAGGTCGGGACGCTCGCCGATCACCCGCATGGCGGCGCTGAGCAACTTGGTGGTGGTTTCTTGGCCTGCGGTGAACAGAAACGTCGCCACTCGCACGACGTCGATGATCTCCGGAGTGGATCCGTCGGGGTATTTTGCCTCAGCAAGCTCGGTGAGCACGTCCCCACGGGGCTCGCGCCGGCGGTCGACGACGTAACCGGAAAATTTGTCGTCGAGCCACTCCAGCGGATGGTGGGTGATGGCCTCGTCGTCGATCGCCCCGACAAGCTGATGGGCCAAAACTTCCCGGAACTGTTCGTGGTCCTCTGCGGGGACACCCAGCAAATCCGCAATCACCAACATCGTGAACGGTTTGGCGTAATCTTGCAGGAATTCACAATTTCCGCGGGACACGAACTCGTCGAGCTGCCGATCGGCTAACCGCCACATGAACTCTTCGTTTTCCTTGAGGCGCTTGGGTGTCAGCAGCCGGCTCAACAGGCCTCTGGTGCGGGTGTGATGCGGCGGGTCTTGGGTGACGATGTGTTCGCTCATCGGGATTTGATCACGGCGTTGTTCGATCAGCTCGCCGAGGTCATCCCCAGCGGCTGAGAGTGAAACACCCGAAAATGGACCCGCCACGGCGACGCACGAGGAGAACGCTGCGTCCTTGTACACCGACAGCGCTTCGGAATATCCGGTGACGGCCATGACCTCAAACGGCGTCTCCCGCGACACCGGGCACTTCGAACGCAGGTAATCGAAGTAGGGATATGGGTCGGCGATGAGGGACTCGTCGGTGAAGAAGTCAACCGATTCGAAATCACGCACGAAAAGCCTCCTGGGTGTTCACGCGACGCTGCGGTACACGGCCGTGGTCGGCTCGCCTCAACGTCAATGTAGGACTGAACAAAAATTAGGTCAAGGTGGTGCTCTTGTGGAGGCGGTCGGGTGGTCGGTCACTGTGAAACGGAGTTGGTGGTCGCGACTCGGGCATCGCTGGTGATGGCATCGAGGTTCTCGGCGACGTCTTCGGCGGTGAGCGGTCCCTTCTCCCCTCGTGCCGATATCCTGCGCACACGTGTCGTATGCCTAGCTTGCCTGCGGGTCGAACAGGACCGGCAACGACGTTGGTGATCGGAAAACCTGGCCGCGGATGTGCGGGTCGTCGCCCTCGCGATCCAGTCGCAGATTGGGTAGCCGATCACATAGCAAGTTGAGCGCGACGCGCATCTCGAGCCGGGCGAGATGCATTCCCAGGCAGACGTGTACCCCATGCCCGAAGCCGATATGCGCACGTGCCGAGCGGAAGATGTCGAAGCGGTCCGGATCGGGGTAGCGCTCCTCCTGCCGGTTGGCCGCCCCCAGCACCGGCATCACAGAAGAGCCGGCGGGGATCGGCACACCGCCCAGTTCGGTGTCGCGGGTCGCCACGCGGGTGATGGTCAGCAGGGGAGCCTCCCAGCGGACCGCTTCCTCGATCGCCTGCGGGATCAGCGAGCGGTCGGCACGCACGGCGTCGAGCTGATCCGGGTTGGTCAGCAAGCCCAACAGCAGATTTCCCAGCGAGCGGTATGTGGTTTCCACTCCGGCGGGCAGCAGCAGCCGCAAAAACGAGAAGATTTCCTCGTCGGTGAGCTTCTCCCCGTCGATCTCGGCCTGGGCGAGGCCACTGATGAGGTCATCGCGTGGTTCCCGGCGCCGGTCGGCCAGGATCGGAACAAAATATTCGCGCAACGCTTCCGAAGCCGCGAGGCCGCGCTCGCGATTGAACAGGATGGCCAACAGCGCGAGCGACCAACGTTGGAATTGCGGATAATCCTCGCGCGGCAGGCCCAGCAGGCTGGCGATGATCTGCGTCGGATACGGAAAGGCGAAGTCCCGCCGAAGATCGGCACGCCCGTTTCTGGCAAACCGGTCAATCAGCTCGCTGGCGACCTTGCCGACCAGCTCGTCCTCCCACCGCGCAAGCGCCTTCTGGGAGAAGGCCTTTGACACCAGCGCGCGGTGGCGGCCATGCTCGGGCTCATCCATCCCGAGCATGACGTGTTTGCCCAGGGCATCGCCGAACGCATCGATGATGATGGCAGAGGAGAACGTCTCGTTGTCCCGCAACATTTGGGCCACCTCTTCGTGGCGGTACACCATGAAGACCGGTTTTGACTCCGCATGCGGCATGCCCGACATGTCGATGCGCTGCACGGGCTCCTCCCGCCGCAATCGGGCCAGCTCGGTATAGGGGTCGCGAACATCGCCCGACACAACGTCGTCGAATGTGCCGAAGTCCTCGAGATCGTCGAACAGCTCCACTGGTGCTCCTTCAGCTGGCGGGGTAGCCCACCGACTTGATCTGGGTGTATTGATCGAAACCGGCGACACCGTTCTGACGCCCGACACCGCTGGCCTTGTAGCCCCCAAACGGGGTGTCGGCGCCGTAGGGCGCCGCACCTTGCACACCGATGAACCCGGCCCGCAGCCGGCGCGCGACTGCCAGCGAGTGCTCCACCGAGCCCGACATAACGTTGCCGGCCAAGCCGTAGGCACTGTCGTTGGCGATGCGGATCGCATCCTCCTCGTCGTCGAACGGGATCACTGCCAGCACCGGACCGAAAATCTCCTGCTGCGCGATGGTCATCGCGTTGTCGACATCTACGAAAAGCGTTGGCGGCACCCAGAATCCCTTGTCGAATCCCCTCGGCGCCTCGGTGCCGCCGACCAAGCAGGTGGCGCCCTCGTCGATGCCCTTTTCGATGTAGCCGAGAACACGTTTGCGTTGCTTGTCGGAGATCACCGGTCCGCACAAGGTAGCGGCATCCTGCGGATCGCCCGGAGAGACGTTCTCGTACATCCCCTTGAGGATCGCGACGCCCTCGTCGTAGCGAGACCGGGGCAGCAGCAGGCGGGTGGGATTGGCGCAACCCTGTCCGGCGTGCATGCACGGTGCGATCCCGATAGCACACGCCAGCCCGAAATCGGCGTCGTCCAACACAATGGTGGCCGACTTGCCGCCCAGCTCGAGGAACAGGCGCTTCATCGTCGCCGCGCCTTTTTCCATGATCCGCTGCCCCACGGCGGTGGAACCGGTGAAAGAGATAAGGTCGACCTTCGGCGAGAGCGTAAGCTCCTCGCCCAGCAGGTGATCCGACGCCGTAACGACGTTGACAACCCCGTCGGGTATGTCGGTGGCTTCGGCGATCAACCGTCCCATTCGAGTGGCGTTAAACGGGGTGTCGGGTGCGGGTTTCAGCACCACAGTGTTACCGGTGGCCAGCGCCTGGGCCAGCTTGTGGATGGTGACCTCGAACGGAAAGTTCCACGGCACGATCGCGCCAACCACCCCGACCGGTTCGCGCCAGACCTTACGGGTGGTGTTCTGAGCGGTCAACGCGACGAAGGCATCGCCGAGGTCGGTCTCCCATGGGTATTCATCGATGAGCTTGGCCGGATAGGTCAGCGCGTCGGCTAGTGGCGCGTCGAGCTGGGGCCCGTAGGTGATTGCGCGCGGGCAGCCGGCTTCGGCGATGAGTTCCTCACGCAGCGCTTCTTTTTCAGACTCCAGTGCCTGCTGGAACTGCTCAAGGCAGCGCTTGCGCAAACCGTGGTTTGTGGACCAGTCGGTGTCGTCGAACGCCCGCCGCGCGGAGTCGATGGCACGGTGCATGTCGGCCGTCGACGCGTCGGCGACTTCCCCGAGCACCTCCTCGGTGGCTGGGTTGATGTTGGTGAACGTGCCCGCAGCGCCGCCGACGAGCTTGCCGTCGATGAGCATCCGCGACTCGTGATCGACCTTCGCAGTGTCAGCCATCGTTCTCGCTTTCTTCAGTCGGCGGGTTGTCGCCGACCGGTGCGGCCATGCCGTCAGCCGGGCGGTGACGCGAAAACCTCATTGCCAGCGGTGCTGCCCGCTGCACCACCGGTGCCGGCAGCACGCGAGCGGCGAGCAGCATCGTCCGCTGGCGCAGACTCAGCGCGCCGGCAGCTGCCGACCCGTCCCGCAGCGCGCCGGGGCGCGGGATGCCCATCGCTAGCCGGGTCAGCTGGTGAAGGACCAGTGTGGGCAGGAGGCGATTGCTGATCAGCAGCATGCGCGCGTCGATGCCGACCGCATGCCGGGCGAACGGGGCCTTGTCCTCCACAGCCTTGGTAAGTCGCGTGGCGAAGCGGTCGGGCGGGGCGGCGAAGCGCATCGCGAAACGGCCCCGGCGGTCGATCGTGGCATGGTGCCGGGCGTAGGGGCCGGTGAAGTCCCGGTAGTCTTTGACACCGTTGTCGGTGATGATGTCGGTGTCGAAGGTTCCGGCTACCAGCACGGTGACGCCCAGTCCAAACGGGGCGACTTCGCCCGCCAGGGATTCGGCCCACCGCTCGAGCGCGCCCTTGGCGGCGGAATAGGCTGCGATCTCCGGCATGCCCCGCACGCCGCCCTGGCTGGATATCATCACGATCCGGCCTCGGCCCGCAGCCCGCATGGCCGGCAGCAGCGCCTGAGTGAGCGCCACCGGCCCGAAAAGGTGAGTACAAAAGATCTGCTCCCATACGTCGCGCGGCAGCTCCTCGACAGACCCGGCGGCGGCGATCCCGGCGTTGTGCACCAAGGCGTCCGGCGCGCCGACGGCCGCCTCGATGGCTTTGGCGGCCGTGTCGACAGATGCCCGGTCAACCAGGTCGAGTTGGATGCCGATCAGGCGTGGATCGTCGGCGGTTGCGCCGGCTGCCGCCCGCAGCGCCGCCAGTCCCGTGTCCAGCGAGCGCATGGCCGCCACCACCCGCCAGCCCTGCTGGTAAAAACGGATGGCCGTTGCGAGACCGAGTCCGCGGGAGGCGCCGGTGATCACCACGGTGCGTGGCTCAGCCATGGGCCGCCCCGCACCGCCCGCCGTCGGCCGGCGGCGTCACGTCCGGGCGTCCGTGCGGTTGGCCGCTCATCCAGGTCGACCAGATCCCCACAGAGTACGGGCCCGGCTGGCCGTTCTTCTCGTAGAAGCCCTGCGGGTCATAGACTTTGGCCTCCGGATACGGCCAGGGGCAGGCCACGGAGGTCGCCGTGCGCGACCACTTGATCGCCGTGAACCAGCCGCCGTAAGCGAAGAAGTAAGCGGCATTGAGGACGATGAACAACACCACGAACGTGCCGAGCACCGGGCGTCCGACGAAGATGGCTGCCCGCCGAGCCAGTTTCTCGGCGACCGTGCGGCCTGTGTCGTCCCGGTACACCAGCACCCCCGCCGGAATCATCACAAAGGTCACCGACAGCGACTCCCACAGCAGCGGGAACTGGAAGGGCGTGCCGGTGAAGATGGACCCGAAGGGGATTATCTGGTCATAGATGTAGAGCCCGGTACGGATCATCGAAACTTCGAGGAACGCGTCGAAGACGAAACCGACGACCAGGATCAGCCCGGCCAGACAGATCAGCGGGTGGCGCCACACGAACGAATCGACGGGCCGGCGGCCCTGAATCCGGCGCAGTATCCAGACTGCCGGGAAGTACGGCGTCGCATAAAACATCGCGTACCCGAAAACGATAAACGGTTCCACAGTGGGCGACAATGACACCAGCGGCCAGTCCTCTGGCCAGTGCCACAGTCGCGGGTTGTAGACCGCATACGGCGCCCAATTCATGATCGGGTCCTGCCACACGATCAATGTCGTGACGAGCACCATCAGCAGGACGGGGTGAGCGGGATGTCGTCGCCAAGCGATCACGAAAACCCCGATGACGATGGCCATCGCGATGGCGGTGCCGATCTGATTAATCGTGAGCCACGTCGAACTGTTCAACCCCAGCAGGTAGTGCACCGGGCGTGGTGCGCCGCTGACCCGTGGATTGCGGATCCGGTCGGACACGGCGCCCGAGCGGGCGTAGTAGGCGACCACCGCGACAGCAGCGACGGCGAGGATGGCCCACAGCGCGGTGAGTGCCGAGCGCGTGCTGGGCTTGGGATGCTGAGCGAGGGCGGACGGCGTGGTCTGCTCCGTGGTCATGGGTCTATTCCTGACCGAACCGGTCGACGAGATGGGAGTTGATGCCGTCGGTATCCAGCGTGCGGGCGACCAGATAACCAGCACCCATCCAGGCCCGCCGCGTCCACTTTCCGAACGACACCCGGGTGCCGGGCGCGCCGGCCGCAGCGGGCAGCATCTTGACCCGCTCCAAAGCCTCCTTGACCCCACGGGGACTCAGTGGGTGGGCATCGGTGAACGCACGCAACAGCGTGGCCGCCACGTCACGGTTCACCACCGGCACGCAATACTGCGGGCGGCGGCCGTGGTTGCCCTGGTATTGATCGAGGAACCGCTGGCCGACCGGATTGCTCTCGTCGTACTGATCGATGCCGGTCCATCCCATGAATGCTTTCCACATCACCGGATTGACCCATGCGTTCTGGAAAGCCGTGCTGGTGTACCGGGGCGGATCCCAGTTCAAGGCCTGCAGGGCGGGGTTGATGAAGACAATCCCGAACCCGAAGCCGCAGTGCACAACCGCTTGTGCCTTGGCCTCATACAACGTGCGCACTGCGTCGTTGACGTCCTGCGCGGTCTGTGCAATCTGCGCCTCGGCGACGATCCGGATGCCTTTACGCCGGCAGGCGTTTCGAAAATTCTTGAGATAGCTCTCGCCGACCAGCGACTGCTCGACCAGGACACCGACCTCGGTGTGGCCGCCTTTCGCGAGCAGGTCGGCCCAGAAGATGGGTTCATCGGTCATCGATCCCTGCGGGAACGAAAACGTCCACTCCCCCAGCCAGTCGTCGGTGCCCGTGACGCTGATCGCCGGCACCCGGAATCGGTCCTCGATCGCCTCGCGGGTCGGCACGGCATTGTCGGTGATGTGCGGACCGAACACGACGAGGCAACCTTCATCAACGAGTTCGCCGTAGGCATCGATAACCGCCTTTACCGTTCCTTTGGGAAGGCCCTCGACTTCCCGGTACACGATGTCGACGGGGCGGTCGATAATCCCCTGCTCCAGGCCTTCGCCGAACACCAATTCGAACGGAATGGTGAGGTCGTCCCGCATCTCCTGCGGGTAGCCCTCCGGCAGCAGAAAGTCAAAGAGGTAGCCAATCTTGATCGGCTCCGCCGTGCTCTCGTAGGACATTGACATTCCACCCTCCGTGGACCAGCCAGTCAGTCCCGGCGATCTAGACCTAAAATTTGTTCTGACCCTAGACCCGGGAGTGTCTCATCGTCAATCGCCTCGGCGTGGCTCAGTGGCCGGTTAGGTAGGCGTCGATCATTTCCACCAGCCCGCTCGTCACGATCGAGTCGTCGGTCAGTGGCGCGGCCACCGCCGCTCGGGCGGCCTCGCCCGGGTTGAGCCCTTCGGCGATGAGCTGTGCGGCCGCGATCAGCACCCTCGTGGATGCGACCTCGCGCAGCCCCGCTGTCTGCAAGCGGCGAATCGCCTGCCCCAGCCGTACCAGCTCGGCGGCCGTCGCATGGTCGACGCCGGCCTCATAGGCGATGATCTTCTCTTCGATGTCCGGTGCCGGGAAGCCGAACTCGATGGCGATCATGCGCTGGCGCGTCGAGTCCTTGAGGTCTTTGAGGACGCTTTGGTAGCCCGGGTTGTAGGACATGACGAGGCAGAAACCCTGCGCCGCGTCGAGCGTCACGCCCAGCCGCTCGATCGGAAGCTGGCGGCGGTGATCGGCGAGCGGATGAAGAACGACCGTGGTGTCCTGCCGAGCCTCGACGACCTCGTCGAGATAGCAGATGGCGCCTTCGCGCACCGCGCGCGTCAACGGTCCGTCGACCCATTCAGTTTCGCCGCCGCGGAGCAGAAAGCGCCCGACGAGATCGGCGGTGGTCAAGTCGTCGTGGCACGCCACCGTGATGAGCGAACGCTCCAGGTCATATGCCATGGCCTCGACGAAGCGCGTTTTCCCGCAGCCCGTCGGGCCCTTGAGCAGAACCGAGAGGCCTTGCCGGAACGCCGCCTTGAACACGCGTTCCTCGTTGCCGATCGGCACGTAGTACGGGCGCTGCGCCGGCGTACCCGTGTCGGGACGCGCGGTAGGAATGCGGTCGCCCGACACTAGCATCGGGCCTTCAGCGCTTCAGCGACGGTTTTGGTGCCGACGCCCCCGCCATCCAACATTGTGTGCTCCGCCTAGTCAATTCTGCTGCCGTGCCAGTTCGGGCAGCGTAGCGCGGAACAGATGTTTGGCTCAAGTACGCCAGTGGATCGCCGCCAATCCTCCGGCGACCGCGTTGACCGACCGCTGCTGAGGGGTGCCTACGACACCCGTCGGCGAAGTTCGGCGGAGCCGAGCGCCTGACGGAATAATGGGCCCACCAGATGGCTCAACTGGTCAAGCCGCGGGATCGTGGCGTGCGCCGCGGTGCCGAACACCCGCTGTAGCTCGTGGGCATCGGTGCCGGCGCCGATCGTGAGGCACAGGCAGCCGGTTCCCCGGCGGTGCGCCTCGGCGAGGGCGCGACGGGCGTCGGCGGCGCCGTACACGCGTTCGTAGCCGTGGTCATAGGCAAGGCCGTCGGACAGCACCACAAGCAGCCGGCGAGGCGTGCCGCCGTGGCGCTCCAACACCGCCGTGCCGTGGCGGATCGCCGCGCCCAGCCTCGAGTACGCGCCGGGTGTCAGGCCGCGCAGACGTCGCATCGCCAGCACGTCGATGTGGTCGTTGAAGCGCTTGACCGGCATTAATTGCACGGCAAAGCGCCCGTGTGAACGAAACGCATACAGGGCTACTCGGTCTCCCAGGTCATGGAGCGTGACGGTAAGGGCGGCGGCCGCCGACAGCTGTTGCTCGTGCACGGTCTGGCCGACATTGCCCGGTTCGGCCACCGAGCCCGAGGTGTCGAGCAGGATCAGCACCGCCAGGTCACGCCGCAGCCGCGGATTGTCGAGGTAGACGGCATCATCGGGCGCCGACCCGGCCATGACCTCCACTTGGGCCTCGACCGCGGCGTCAATGTCGATGTCGTCGCCCTGAGACTGGCGGTGACAACGCTGGGGGCCCATGCCGAGGCGCGCCAGCGGCCGACGCAACCCATATCCGTTCATCGCGCCCAGCGACGTGTCCTCGGCCTTGGGGCGCGGCTGTACCTCGTAGACCGTGCACCAATCGGGCCGATAGCGCCGTCGGTGACTGTCCCACTCGGGGTATGTGGTCGCGTGCGGGTCGCCGGTGTGTTCTGCAAAAGCGTCCGCCTGCGCGGTCGAGGACACGGCGGCGGCGCCGCGGATGCCAGAGCGGGCCCGGTGGGTGGGCGCGTCGGCGCCCGGCGGTCCGCCGTCACCCAGTGAACGCACCACGCTGAGCATCTTCTGGAGAAATTTGCCCAGTGCGCCCCCTCCTCCCACCGGACTGGAGAAGATGTCGAGGGCGTCGCCGCCGTCGTCGTCTTCGTCGATATCGCTCAGCACCGCGTCGCGCCGGCGGCGCGGAATATGCTCACCCGCCGAAGCTGAATCGCCGGTGCGTGTGCCGGCTCCCAGCAGTTTGCGGGCGTGGATGACCCCAAAGCTTGCCGGCGGGCTGGGGACCGTCTCCCGGCTGAGCGCCACCGCCAGCGATGCGATGGGCGAATCGGTGCGACGAGCGACGTCCGAGTCGATCATCGAGCGCACCATCGGCGGCAGCAGCTCGTCGTTGGCTGCCAGCGCCCGGTGCCCTTCCACGGCCAGGTATCGCCTAGCCACTCCCGGGCGCCCCCTGAACCTGCGCACGACCGCCTGCTCGAGGCTTCCGGCCGCGAGCAGCGAGGCCTGGACAGAAAGCGTTGCGATCTGCTCTTCCGGATCGGCCTCGGCGTCGACGTAGACTGTGCGGCCATCCGTCCAGGCCGGCTCGCTTGATTCGACCGGGGCCACCTGCAGGGACGCGCCGGCCAGCGCCGAGGCAAGCAGGTCAAGCCGCTTCAACCCCCTGTTCCCATCGTCGCTACGATCCGTCGTCAACGCGTCCTGCTGCATCCCATACCACCGCGCGAGTTTGACCAAATATCTGTTCCAGGGTAGAGTTCTGGCTTGGCCGCAGTCAATGTTATGAAGTTGACGGGAACGTGGATTTCTCATATCCGGCGCGGGCGGAGCAGTTCCGCAAACAGCTGCATGCATGGCTGGCCAGCAATTTGACCGACGAGGTGGTGGCGGCCGGGCGTCGCGGCAGCAGCGAGGATGCCGCGTTCGAAACGCTGCGCGCGTGGAACTCGGCGATGGCCGACGCTGGTTGGGTGGCCGTGAGCTGGCCGCAGCGGTACGGCGGGCGCGGTGCCACGGTGCTCGAGCAACTGGTGTACGCCGAAGAGACCACTCGCGCTCGCGCCCCCCTTCCGCTGAACGTGATCGGGATGAACAATATCGCGCCGGCGATCATGCAATACGGGAACGAGTCTCAAAAGCGCAGGCTACTGCCCCGGATGATCCGGGCAGACGACATCTGGTGCCAGGGGATGTCGGAGCCCGAGGCCGGATCCGACCTCGCCTCGTTGCGCACCGGCGCGAAGGTCGACGGCGACAACTTCATCGTCAACGGCCAAAAGATCTGGACCTCGCTCGGGCACCGCGCGAACTGGTGTCAGCTGTACGTGCGCACCGATCCAAAAGCAGCCAAGCACAAGGGCATCTCCTGTCTGATCGTCGACATGGCACTGCCCGGCATCGAGGTCCGCCCGCTGGTCACCCTCAACGGCGACGCCGACTTCGCCGAGCTGTTCTTCAACGATGTGCGCGTGCCGGCGCACGCGCTGCTGGGCCCGCTCAACGCGGGGTGGCAGGTCGCCACCACCACGCTGCGCCACGAACGGGCCGGGGCGGCGCGCCTGTATGCAGAAATGCAGGTACGGCTGGAGGATCTGGTGGCAGACCTGGCAGGCAATCGGATCGACGGCCTCCGCCCGCTCGACGATCCCACCACGCTGCGGCGCCTCGGCGAAATAGCCGTGCAAATCAAATATCTGGAGGTGCTGTGCCAGAGGTCGATCTCCGCGACGATCCACGGCGGCGATCCGCTGGCATCGGCCAGCCTGGCCAAGACGGTGTGGGGTGAGATCGGCCAAGACATCGCCGCGCTGGCTTTTGACGTGCTCGGACCGCACGCTGCCCACGGCCGGTGGGGCCAATACCGCCTGACGTCGCGCTCGCTGACCATCGCGGGGGGCACGACGCAGATCAACAAGAACATCACCGCTCAGCGGGTCCTCGGGTTGCCCCGCGGATGAACCTCGAGCTGACCGATGAGCAGGTGGCCCTGCGCGGCACCGTCCGGCGCTTCCTCGCCGAGAAGGCGTCTATCCCCGGGCATGTGCGCCCGCTGCTCGACGACCCGACGGGAACGACGGATGCGGTGTGGCGCGGGCTGGCCGGCCTCGGCACAACGGGGCTACTCGTCCCCCAGGAATACGACGGCGCCGGGATGACGATGGTCGAGGCCGGCATCGTCGCCCAGGAGCTTGGTGCTGCGCTTCACCCCGGGCCGTGGATTTCCACCGCGGTGGTCGCGCCGCGGGCATTGGCACGGCTGGGCGTCGACGGCACGGCCGCCACGCTGTGGGCCGGGATCGCCGACGGCTCCACGATCGCCACAGTGGGTCCCCTCAGCGGCGGGTGGCCGACCGCCGCCGAGCGCGGCGACGGCACCGTGCTCAGCGGCGAGATCCGGTCCGTCCCGGACGCGGCCGCCGCCCACGTCATGCTGGCGTTGGCTCGCGATAGCGTCGGCGCGGCGCTTGTCGGGGTGGACATGTCGGCGCCGGGCATCGTCGTGGCGCCGGAGGCCGGTGTCGACGGCACGCGCAAAGAGTTTCGGGTGACATTCGAGGGTGCGCCGGCTCGGCGTCTCGCCACCCCGTCGCCCGACGCGGTCGCGGCGCTCATCGACGACGTGCTTGTGGCCAGGGCGGCCGACGCGCTGGGCGCGGCTACGGCGGTGCTGGGTTTGGTGATCGAGTACGCCAAAGTGCGGCGCCAATTCGGTCAGCCCATCGGTTCATTTCAGGCGGTCCAGCACCTGTGCGTGGATATGTACGAAACGGTCGAGCTGGCCCGTGGCGGTGTGCTTCACGCGCTGTGGGCTGCCGACCGCGGCGACGCTTACGAGCGGCATTTGGCCGCGGTGCGGGCGAAAGCCTACGCCGGGCGGCTGGCCACCGTCGGCGACACCGCGATCCAGGTCCTCGGCGGTATCGGTTACACCTGGGAGCACGACGCGCACCTGTACCTCAAGCGCCTACTGAGCTGGAACGCGTTCCTCGGCGGACCGGACCGCTACCTGCGGGAGGTCGGCGCATCGCTGAGCAGGTCCGGTTTTCATCAAGAACTTAAAGGGGGATGTGGGCGTCGGTAGGTCATCGAGCAGTGTCACCAACGCCGGCATCTTCACCAGCCGGCTTTCTCAAAGTGATCAAGCCTGAGCTGGTGGTGCCGACGGTGGCTTTTCGCAAGTCGAACTTGCGATTTCAGCCACCAGAACTATTCGGCCTGCGCCGCTACCCCGCGACGCGCGCGGCAGGTCTGGTAGCCTCAAACATATATTTGGTTACAGCGACAACGTTTACGGGAGAGGGTGACCGAGAGAAAATCGGTCTGCAGCTTGGCCGGGCGACTGCAGTACACCACTGCCATCTCAGTCGTGAGGATCGCGGACCGTAGAATTTCGATTGGCGTCACTTTCCACGATCATGAGAAAGTGCAATTCAGGTTGACGAATACACGACGGGAGTCGATGGCCGTGCAGAAGGCGTCCGGCTTGTGCAGCTATCCCGGAGCGTACGCGTCTGAAGCGTTGCAGCACTCGCATGTCCAATGCTGAAGCGTTGAGACCCGGCCAACCCACGCGGTCGGCCCGAACCTCGACGCGGCGGAACCTCCGTCCGGGCAACACCGACGATGAGGATCGGCTCGCCGGCGCCGACGCCGATTCCACCCGCCGCAGCGAGATTCTCCAGACTGCGGCATCGCTGATCGCCGCCTCGGGCCTGCGCACGTCACTGCAGGAGATCGCCGACGCCGTAGGCATTCTCCCCGGAAGCTTGTATCACCATTTCGAATCCAAAGAGCTAATCCTCGTCGAGCTGATGAGGCGGTACCACGCTGATTTGGATCGCATCGCCGAAATCGCGATCAGCCGCTTAGACGAACCCGACTCCCGACCCGTTGCCGACCAAATTATCGAACTCGGCACGGCGATCGCCGAATGTGCCGTGAGACATCGCGCCGCCCTGCAGATGTCTTTTTATGAGGGGCCCAGCACCAGTCCCGAACTGACGGGATTAGCGCAACGGCGCCCGACAGCGATCATCGAGGCGATGCTGCAAACGTTGCGCGCCGGCAGGTGGAGTGGCTACATCGGGTCAGACATCGATCTGCCCACCCTCGCCGACCGTATTTGCCAGACGATGCTGCAAGTCGGGCTCGACATCATCCGGCGCAACAGCCCGACAGACCAGGTGGCCACGCTGCTGTGCCGCATCATCTTGGACGGACTAGCGAGCCGGCCGCCTAACGACGCTGAGTTGGATCGGTCTGGCGCGCTCAAAGCAGCCGACGAGGCCATCCAGACGTGGACCGACGACAGCGAAGCCGATCCTCATGACAAGGCCGCCCATATCCGTGCGGTGGCCAGAGTCGAGTTCGGTCGCCGGGGATATGAGGTCACCACGGTCAGGGACATCGCGTCCGCAGCGGGACTGGGCACCGGCACCGTGTACCGGTCGATTGGCTCAAAAGACGAGCTTCTGGCCTCGATCATGCGGTCGTTCGGCAGGAAAGTGGCGGCCGGGTGGATCAGTGTGCTGCGCTCGGAGGCCACACCCGTCGAAAAGCTGGACGCGCTGAGTTGGGTAAATATCAATGCGCTGGATCAGTTCGCCGACGAGTTCAGGATCCAGCTGGCCTGGATGCGCCAGTCGCCTCCGGACACGCCCAACCCAGGCTGGTCCTTCACGACGCGGGTGCGGCAGATGAAATCGCTGTTGTCCGAGGGAATGCGCTCCGGCGAGATACGCATCGACGGACCATCCAACGAAGTTTTGTCTCGGTGCGTGATCGCCGTGCAATGGATTCCGGAGAATATCCTTCAGGAGTTGGGAACCCGTAATTCGCTGATCCACGTCCGCGACACCGTTTTGCGGGGAGTCACCGCACGCAGCGGACCCGGCCAGTCCGGCGTCGGGCTCAAGACCATCAAGAAATGACCCCCATGCTGGCGGCGTGGGTTTGGGGCGCCTACCGCCGGAGCACCCATGTCGAGGCCCGATCGTGAACACTGGCGTCCCCTAGCGCTCAACCGAACGTTGTGCCGTGTGCGGTAGGACTGCTCGCCTCCGCTGACAGCGTCTTCGCGGCAGCGGTCCTTTCGCCAAACATATGGTCCTGACTAGAGTGCGTCTGGTGGTCTACCCGACGGTTTGGGAGGGGTGCAATGGTGGCTAGCATCGAGCAGTTCCGCTACGACGGTAAGCGGGCGCTTGTGGTGGGTGGTGCTACCGGAATGGGGGCGGCAGCGGCCCAAACGGCAGCGGCGCTGGGCGCCGAGGTCGTGGTAATGGACTGCGCGCCGGTGACGTACGACGTAGCCGACGCAGTGAACGTCGACCTCACGGATCCTGGTTCCATCGATGCGGCGCTCGATGAACTCGACGGACCGATCGATGCACTCTTTTCCGCGGCTGGTGTTGCTGGTGGGCCTGATCTGATGAAAGTCAACTTCATCGGTCACCGCTACCTCATCGAGCGGCTGCTGAGCGCTGGGCACCTGCCCCGCGGCTCGGCGATCTGCTTCATCTCGTCGGTTGCCGGCATCGGCTGGGAGAATGATCTGCCTCGGCTGCAGGAGTTCTTGGCGACGCCCGACTACGAGGCGGCCAACGCGTGGGTTTCCGACCACGAGGCCGAGGGCATCATCCACTACGGCTTTTCCAAGCAGGCCATCAACGCCTACGTGGCGACGCAGGCGTATCCGTTGTTGAGGCTGGGTGTGCGTATCAACGCGATCTGCCCCGGTCCCACCGATACGCCGCTGGCCCGCGCCAACGCCGACCTGTGGCTATCGTTCGCTCAGGATTATCGCGATGCCACTGGCTGCGACGTCCATACGGCCGAGCAAATGGGCAACGTCATGGTGTTCCTCAACAGCGCGGCGGCCTGCGCCATCAGCGGGGTCACCTTGCTGGTTGACAACGGTCACGTGATGTCGTCGCTGACGGGATCGTATGCGCCTGGTAAGCCCCTCATCGACCTCATCATGGGCCGCGTATCGCTACCTTAAGCCGCTCAGCACACCGCATGGTGGGGCACCGTGACTACAGCTCACGTGAACTGAGCAGCCGGGAGCGGCCTGCGCCACATCGGGAATGGGCTTCACGACGCGCATCTTCCAATTGATCGCGACGCATTCCAGCCGCGGCAACGCGTCGCACACATGCGGGGATTCCACGCGGCGGCCCCGTTCGGGTACACCCAACCCGGAACCCGAAGGGCACTAGAACCGATCGCCGGACGTGAGTCGGTGATCAGGCTGCGCCATCGGCCGATTGGCAATTCCGATTGGCCAATGCCGATTGGCAATAGGGGCTCAACGGCGTCTGGAGCGACCTACGCTGATGGTTCAGAATGAGCTGGCGAGAAGCGGACCCTGACGGAGGGCGGGACATGAAAATCATGGCTGTGGTCGTGTTGGGTTGCGGGCTCTTGGCCGCGCCGGTGATCGGTGCCGGTCCTGCGTCGGGCGAGCCGTCGTCGTGTGATGGCGCGGGCTGCGTCCCGTACGTGGCGCAGAATGTCACGGCGGGCGCGCAGTGCTCGGCTCGCACCCGGTACGACTTCGGCCTGGACTCGTCGGGCGCCACGTTGATCTGCGCTTCGGTAGGCAAATGGGCACCGACCAGAGCCTTGACCGGTGTCCGGCCCCTAGGGGCGCCATGCTATGGAAGCGCAGGTTCGGCACAGTCACCCGACGGCCTGCCGATGACCTGCAATGGGTGGGGCTGGACCGGCAACTACCCCGACATGTACGCCGCCACCGCGGCTTGAGATCAGAGACTGCGCATCCGGCGGATCACACGGGTGAACCGGCGACAACGCGTGTGTGACGGTTTCGGGTTCCAGGCCGGAAGACCGGCACACCCAACAGGGGGTGGTGGACGACGGTCCGCGGCTATTCCGCAACTGAAACTTCCAGTGGAAAACCGCTATTGGGCGTT
This sequence comes from Mycobacteriaceae bacterium, assembly GCA_019245755.1. Taxonomy (GTDB): domain Bacteria; phylum Actinomycetota; class Actinomycetes; order Mycobacteriales; family Mycobacteriaceae; genus Mycobacterium. The sequence goes on from JAFARC010000082.1 coordinate 120,183, forward strand.
ATGCCGGATTTTTTTGGAACCAGTCGAGCACCTGCCCGGCGTGCGTGTTCGGCGGGAAGACGGGATAAAAGACGTGCTCAACTGTCCCGTTATTGACGATCAACGTCAGGCGTGAATACAGGCGGCTGTGGCCCGGTGCCGCGAATGTCGGGAGGTCGAGGACATCGGCCACGGTGAACTCGGGGTCGGAGAGCATTTGAAACGGCAGGTGCAGCCGCTCGACAACTTCGGCCTGATACGGCGGAGACTGGCTTGACATCCCGTAGATTTCGGCGGCCCCGGCTTGATGTAGTTCGTCGTAGTGGTCCCGAAAGCTACACGCTTCGGTGGAGCAACCACGCGCGCCGGGAATCGAGTCCCATCCGTCGGGAAGGTCGACACCGGGTTGGCCCGTGAGCGGATACAGATAAATGACGGTACGCCCCGCGGGCAGAGCGGCGAGGTCGACACGGTTACCGTCGCTGGTGGACAAGACGACTCTGGGCATTGGCAGTCCCGGCAAGTGCGCCGCGCGACCATCGTCTTCGGGCACAGGGAGATCGGCCGGCAAAGTCGTGTAGTCCTCCGACATGGTGACACCCTCCATTTGTGCGGTTCGTGCGCGGCGGCCAGTCAGACACTCGGGGTCTAAAGATCTGCGGAGTAGTCGGCGGTGAACCAGCGGTCGGGACGGACGGTGAACAGCACACTCTCCCGGCCATCAAGCGCGCGGGCGAACTGACGTCCGCCCGTTTCGCCGAGATAGCGGATAGCGATGGCTTCCCGTACCTCCAGTGGGGAGGGCGTGACGGCGTCGACCACCGTGCCCTCGACGGCCACATATTGGTAGGGCAACTCCTCGCGCTGCACGACGAGCGTCACCGCGCCGGCCCGCTCGATAAGCTTGGCCTTGCGTCGAGACGCGCCGGTGTTGATCCGGATGTTGCCGCCTGGTGTGTAGTCGTACCAGATCGGCACGCTGGCCGGCGGGCGGCCGTCGGTTGCGGCGACAGACAGGACGGCAACGTGCTTTTCGGCGAGAAAGTCCTGGCGTTCGGCTTCGGTGAAATCTTTTGGCATGTCCGCTGAACATGCTTGCCTGCAGCGATATTCCCGCGCCGCGGAAGCCGGCCCATTTGCTATCAGACGGGCCGGCCTTGTTGGCTGTAGGCGACGCGGCCAACCCGCCAGGCGCCTTCGCCCAGCAGCTCCAAGTGGTGTTGGTGGTGCTGTTCGACGCAGCTGTTATGACCGACGCTGACAACGATGGTTTGCGGCAGCTCCGTGCGCAGCAGCTGGTACAGCGCGTGCTCCAGCCCCTCATCCAGTGCGGAGGTGGCCTCGTCAAGGAACACGGCCTTCGGTCTGGTCAGCAGAACACGGGCGAACGCGATGCGCTGCTGCTCACCGGGTGAGAGCACCTTGGCCCAGTCCCGCTTCTCGTCAAGCCGGTCGCGCAGGTGGGGCAGGAAAACCTGGGTGAGCACATCGCGCAACCGTTCGTCGTCGATGTCACCCGCTGTGTTCGGGTAGGACAGCACCGTGCGCAGATTCCCCAGCGGCACATACGGCAGCTGAGACACGAACATGGTCTGGCGGTCGCCGGCGGGCCGAAGCCAGAGGCCGGTGGTGGCCGGCCACAACTCGGCCAGGCTGCGCAGCAGCGTGGTCTTTCCGCTCCCCGACGAGCCGGTGATCACCATCGACTCCCCCGGCTGCAGGCGCAGGTCGAGCGGGTCGATCAGCTGATCGCCTGCCGGTGTGCGCACCTCCACGCCGTCCAGCTCAACCGTGTCACCGAGGCTCGGCTCGGTGGTCAGCACCGGCAGTCGGCGGGCGCGCTCGTTGGCCTCGACGAGCCCGTACAGTCGGATGATCGCGGCGTTGTAGCTGGCGAACTGGCCGTACGCGTTGCGGAAGAACGACAATCCGCTCTGGATCTTGCCGAACGCGGTCGCCGACTGCGTCACGTCGCCCAACTTGATGGTGCCGGCGAACAGCCGCGGTGCCTGCAGCAGGAACGGCAGCGGGACGATCGCCTGGGTAACCGAAAAGTTCCACCCGACCAAGCCGACCGTGCGGCGAACGTAGCGCCGGTAATTCGAGATGATGGCCGCAAACCTGGTGTCGAGTTGCTCGCGCTCGGCTTGCTCCCCGCGGTAGAACCCCACCGCCTCTGCGGCGTCGCGCAACCGCACCAGCGCGTAGCGAAACGCGGCGTTGGTCTGCTCGTTGCGGAAACTCAGCCGGATCAGCGGGCGACCGATCCGAAACGCGATCACCGAGGCGACCAGCACGTAGGCCAGAACAATCCAAAACAGCGCCTTCGGGATGGTGAGCCCAACCAGGCTCAGCGGCCCCGAAAGCTTCCACAAGATCACCGCGAACGACCCGACCGAAACCACCGAATCCACCGCGCCGAACAGCAACGTGCTCTGCGAGTAGTACGACGGAACGTTGGGGCCGGTACCCACCCCGGTAGTGAAGATGTCGATGTCCTGCTGAATGCGTTGATCGGGATTGTCGATGGCGGGCTCGGCGAAGCGGCCCCGGTAGTACGCGCGGCCGGCAAGCCAGTCGCCAGTGAGCCGATCGGTCAACCACACCCGCCAACGGATGATGAAGCGCTGGGTCAGGTAGGTGTCGAACACAATCCGCGCGATGTGGATCGTCGCAAGGATGCAAAAGATCCCGATCGCGACCCAGAAGCCGTGCACTCCCGAGCCGCGCAGCGCCGCGTTGTGCGCGCCAGCACCCTGGAACGCCATTTGGAGGGCCGAGTACAGGTCGTTGTTGTAGTAGCTGAGCAGCACCTCGAGGCGCACCGATGCGATCACCGACAGCAGCAACACCGCAACCATGCCCCACACCGGCACACTCGCCGCGCCGGTGAAATACTCCCCGGTGATCCGCCAGAACCGCCATCCCCATCTGCTGTAGCGGATCAGCAGGACCGCGAACACCAACACGCATCCGGCGCTGATCGCCCAGGCGCCGAGGATCCACAGCAGGGACGCGACCAGCTCGTTGCCCCAATCGATCGAGGGCCTGAACTTCTCCAACGGATCACCCTCCTGAGCGGTGGCGCTGGGGACTAACGGTCCCTGGCCGGCGGTTTACCTGAGGGATGAGTATCGACTCCCGTTGTGAACAATGTCGAAACACGGCTGATGGCGATCTCGCGGGGGCGGCGAAGACGGCCCGCGCGGTCGCCGACCGCTGCTACGGTTCTCCTAGACGGGGACCGCAACGAGGAGGCGCCTGCCGTGCCGCCGCTGCTTCGTGAACTGCTGCGTCCGCGCCGGCGGATGCTGGCCGTCATTTTGGCCGCGATGCTGGTGCAGATGGCGATGGGCCTGGCCACGCCCTGGCCACTGAAGGTCATCATCGACAACGTCGTCGGAAACCACCGTCCGCCGGCCTGGATCGCTTGGCTGTTGCCGATCCTCGGCGGCCCCAGCAAGGCCCACATCGCGGCGGCCGCCGGGATCGTGACCGTCGTGATCGCCGCGGCGACCGGAGCCGCGATGTATGTCGCCAGCTACTTCACCGAGAGCTTGAGTCAGGGCATCGGAAACGATCTGCGCGTGCGGCTCTATCACCACCTACAACAGCTGTCCCTGGCCTATTACGACACCACGCGGGTCGGCAGCATCCTGAGCACGCTCACCAGTGACGTCCAGACGATCCAGAGCTTCGCGTCGGTGTCGACCCTGAACATCGTCACCGACACCCTGACGCTGGTCGGGATGACCGTTGTGATGTTCCTGCTGCGGTGGGATTTCGCGTTGATCGCGCTGGCGGTAACACCGGTGCTGGCGATCTTCGTCCTGCGGGTCAACAAAGCTGTCCGCGCGGCCGTCAAGGAGGTACGCACCCGACAATCCGATCTGCTGGCCACGCTGCAGGAGGGCCTGCAATCGATCGAAGTGGTGCAGGCGTTCGGGCGCGAGGACCTCGAGGAACAGCAACTGCGCAAGGTCAGCATGGAGACCGTGACGGCCTGGCTCAAGGCGCGGCGGGTGTCCTCGCTGCTGTCCCCCATCGTCGCCCTGGTGGTTGCGATGTGCACCGGCCTGGTGCTGTGGCGGGGTTCACTGCTGATCCTGGCCGGCACGATGACGCTGGGCGCGCTCACCGTTTTCCTCACCTACCTGGCCAAATTCTTCCAACCGGTGCGCGACCTCGCCCAGATGACCAACACCATCGCGCAGGTTTCGGTGGGGTTTCAGCGGGTCCTGGCGGTCTGTGACGCCGACAAAGTCATCCCGGAGCGCGCCGCGCCTACCGATCCGCCGCCGTTTCGCGGCGAGATCGCCTTCGATCGGGTGGCCTTCGGCTATGACCCGGCGGTGCCGGTGTTGCGCGACGTCAGCTTCACCATCAGCCCGGGTGAAATGGTCGGCATCGTCGGCCCGACCGGCAGTGGCAAATCCACCGCCGTCTGCTTGATCCCACGCTTCCGTGACCCGGACGCCGGGTCGATCAAGATCGACGGCGTGGACATCTGTGATTTCACGCTGCACGGACTTCGCTGCCAGATCGGCTTTGTGCTGCAGGACACCGTGCTGCTGCGCGGGACCGTGCGCGACAACATCGCCTTCGGCCGGCCCGACGCCACCGACGACGAAGTCATCGAAGCGGCCAAACTGGCCAACGCACACGAGTTCATCATGCGCATGCCCGACGGCTACGCCAGCCTCGTCGGCGACCGTGGCATGACGCTCTCCGGCGGGCAACGCCAACGCATCGGAATCGCCCGAGCCCTCATCCGCGACAACCCCATCCTCATCCTCGACGAGCCCACCGCGGCACTAGACGCCGAATCCGAAGAGCTGGTGATCGAAGCCCTGGAACGGCTGATGCAAGGCCGCACCGTCATCACCATCGCCCACCGGCTGAGCACCCTGCGCGCCGCTGACAAGATCATCGTGATCAAGGACGGCGTGGTGGCCGAAAACGGCAGCCACGAGCAGTTGCTGGCCCGCGACGGGGTCTACGCCCAACTGCACCACCTGCAGTTCGACAAGCCGGCATGATCCGCCGCCGCGGGTGCGGCCGTGGCCGGCTAGCCACCGTCGGCCGTTAACGGCGCGCCGACGGCGGGTGAACGTTGGGGATGGCGGCGGTTGGCGATGATCGTTATCTGACCAATCGTGTCGGTGACGGGTGTCACGCTGTTAGCATCCGGCTAGCCCTGCTCTTTGGAATTCTCTTCGCGACGAAGGAGATAAGCGATGTTGACGATGCGCGATCACGGCGTTGAGGACTACGCGGGATTGGCCGACATGGACGCCACCGACGTCGGTGTGCTCGGCGATGACGACCGCGCCTGCCTGCAGGAGCTGGGCCACTACCTGGCCGACGCCGATGCCTGGCAGCGTTTCGGGGTCTGGCTGCTGCACAAGCATTTCGAACCGGCCCCCGGAGAGGTTTTCGTCGAACGCGCCAGCACCGCGGCGCGAAAGACCCAAACCACTCCGGTAGCGCGCTCGGCGTTCGGCCAGCAGGCATTGCACACGACCGCGATCCGGTTCGACGACTCGGTCAGCAGCGGGCTGGGCGTGATCGGCATGGAGTTCGCCGAGCCGGGCGACTTCGGCGAGATCTCGCCACTAAGCGATGACGACGAGGCCGTGTTGGCCGGCATCGCCGAGCGGCTGGCCGCCCACGGCAAGACCGAGCGCTTCGGGGTGCGGCTGATCCGCAACCCGCTGGGCCTGGCCGAGCACCAACTGCTCCACGAGACCTGCGACAGCACCCAGCGGATGCTGCAGTGCACCGTCGGTGAGCGCGACGCCCTGCTCGCCGACCACACCATCGTCCAAACGGCCTGGCGGTGGAACGTCGTGCACGGCAAGACCGAAACGACCGTGATGCAAGACTGCACCGCCACCTGCGTCAGGGCAGGCGAGGGACACGACATCGGGCACAGCCACTCCGAACCCGACGATTTCGGTAACGACTGAACGGGCAGGGCAGGGTCAAACCAAAACGCCTGTGGCCGTGGCGCAGTTCCCGAGGACTCGCTACGCCAAGTGCGGCGACATGGACATCGCCTACCAGGTCTTCGGCGATGGCCCGGTCGACCTGCTCGCGCTGTCCGGGCCGTTCATCCCGATTGACTCGATCGACTCCGAGCCGTCGATGTACCGGTTTCACCGACGCCTCGCGTCGT
>JAFARC010000004.1 GCA_019245755.1 Mycobacteriaceae bacterium
GGGCTTCCCAGGTGTGGCCGATGCCCACATTCTGCGGGCTTTGAATTTTGCCGCTGTAGTAGTCGGGGCCTTCTTGGGTGGCGCGGATGACGAGATTGGAATTGCCGTCGAGGAAGACATTTCGGCGATCGTCGCGCCAATGACCCAGAATCGGCGGTGTGACGTGTTCGTCCCAGTTGAAAGCCCTCCACCTGGAGTAATCAGGGGGTGCGCCGACGGGACCGTCAAACTCGTCCTGGAAGACGTAGGGACCGGCAGCGCCATCAGGCGGCGGGGTGGGAGGCGGTGGCACCGGAGCGGACGGGTAAGCCCGGGCCTGCGGTCCGGGGATCGCGGCGCCCAGCAGGGCGATCCCCGCCATCAACATCACGCTGCGACGATCCATCTCGGGCACAGCAAAACGATAATCCAAACCATTAAAGCCGCAACGTCCGGGCCATTTACTGGTAGGCAACTGTCGCAAAGGGCTCCGACCAGACCACGTGACGGCGCAAATCCGGCGGTGCCGTGGTTTGGCCCGTCGATGTGACGAATTCGACCGCGCCAGTCGACGCCGCATCGCTCGCACCGCCGTCACCGTTTCATGGCTGCGCGGGACCCTTGGCGGGCGGACCCTCACGGACCGTGCGGCTAACATCAATGTCGTGACCCTCAACGTCGTGGCCGTAGCGATGTCGAAGATGTTGACGCCATAGGCTCCTGCGATGACAAGAAACCGCCACCTGAGCACAGCGTTTAGGTCCGCCCCAGTGTTGATCAATCTGACCCTGACCGCCTGAATGCCGGCGCGGCGGCACGCGTACTTCGCGTACGGCTCCAACCTGTGCGTCATGCAGATGGCGCACCGATGCCCCGGGGCCGCCGACCCCCGACCCGCGTTGCTGGCCGACCATGACTGGCTGATCAACCAGCGCGGCGTTGCCACCATCGAACCGTTCACCGGCACCCACGTGCACGGGGTGATCTGGCAGGTCACCGACCGCGACTTGGCCACGCTGGACAACGCAGAGGGTGTGCCGGTGCGTTATCGACGCGACCGGCTGACCGTCAACACCGACGACGGGCCGTCCGACGCCTGGGTGTACATCGATCATCGTGTTGAAACCGGAGCGCCGCGACCGGGCTATCTGGAACGCATCGTCGCCGCAGCCATGCACCACGGCCTGCCGCATCGGTGGGTGGAGTTTCTGCGTCGCTGGGATCCGGCACTGTGGCCGCAACGCTCCACGACGTCGGATTCGAAAGGTCCGCAAACGTTTTCCGAACTGCTCAGCGAGCCCGGCGTCACCGAGGAGAGTCGGCTGAGATCGCGGTTCGGCTTTCTGGCCATCCACGGCGGCGGTCTGGAGGAGATGACCGACGTGATCGCCGAGAGGGCTGCCGAGGCGGCCGGCGCCTCGCTGTATGCGCTGCACCATCCCCACCGCTACCCGCACCATCTTCCGTCGGCACGATTCCTTGCCGATGAGTCACCAGCGCTCGCGCAGTTCCTCGACCACGTCGAGGTCGCGGTGTCGCTGCACGGATACGGCCGTATCGGCCGCAGCACCGAATTGCTGGCCGGGGGCCGCAACCGCGAGCTGGCCGCGCACGTGGCACGCCACATCGCGCTGCCCGGTTACCACGTGATCCTCGACCTCGACGCGATTCCACCGGAGCTTCGCGGCCTACATCCCGACAACCCGGTAAATCGGGTGCGCGGCGGCGGCACCCAGCTCGAGCTGTCGCCGCGGGTGCGCGGGATCGGTCCGCGTAGCCAAATGCCGGGCGGTGACGGTCTCTCCCCGATCACGTCCGCGCTGGTGCGCGGTCTCGTCGCGGCCGCGCGGGGCTGGGCCTGACGCCATCCGCGCGGCCTGCCATTCCGAATACCGGATGTGGACCGCATGGACACCCCGGCGCTTTACCGTACCCGGATCACCCATATGCGCCGTGCGCCGGCTCACCACTACTTTGAGCACCGCAGCTACAGCTGGTACCTCGACATCGACAACCTGCCCCGGCTGCCGCGGTGGCTCCGCCCCTTCGCGCGCTTCGACGCGCGCGACCACTTCGACGGTGTCGCCGACGACTCGCTGCGCCAGCGGATCGACGCTTTCCTGACCACCCACGGTGCGGCGGTGCCGGGCGGCCGGATCACCGCATTGCTGCAGGCCCGGGTGCTCGGCTACGCGTTCAATCCGCTGACCCTCTACTGGTGCCACGACCGCAACGGCGTGCTGCGAAACGTGGTCGCCGAGGTCCACAACACCCGCGGCGAACAGCACGGCTACCTGCTGCCGCGGGCGGACAGCCCCGTCCTCGCCGCCAAGAGGCTCTACGCGTCGCCGTTTCACCCCGTCGACGGGCACTACCTGGTGCGGGCGCCACGACCCGACCGCTTCCTTGACATTGCCGTGTCGCTACACCGCGCCGACGAGCCCGCGTTCGTCGCCACCATGCGGGGTACCCGCAGGCGCGCCGTCGCCGCCCAAGTGCTGTGGTTGCAGATTGCCGCGCCGCTTGCGCCGCTGTTGGCCCGGCTCGACATGGGGGTGCAGGCTGCTGTCTTGTGGCTGCGTGGGGTCCCTCGGGTGCCGTGGCGGCCAACGGTCAATGGCCACATTGGGATTGCCAACGCCGCTAGCCATGTCGACGTGACAGAATTACCCGACCCAAGCGTGGCATCGTGAAATACTTTGCGCCGCAGCGGGAAACTGCATGACGACCGCAGCCGCTGGCGATAAGCTACCGCCCGATGAGCGGATCGGCGCAGCACAGAAGCGAGCTGGACGCGTTGCTGGCACGGGTGGCCCGCAAGGACGTCGACGCATTCACCCAGTTCTACGATCACACCCGCGCGCGCGTGTACGGGTTGGTGACCCGGGTGTTGCGTGATCCCGGCTACAGCGAAGAAACCACCCAAGACGTGTACCTGCACGTCTGGCGCAACGCTGAACGCTACAACCCGGCCGCGGGCTCGGCGCTGGCGTGGCTGCTCACGCTCGCACATCGGCGCGCTATAGACCGCGTGCGAACCGAGCAGGCAGCCACCCGACGAGAGTCTCGCTACGGCGCGGCCAACACCGATCCGCCTACCGACGTGGTCGCCGACTCGGCGATCCTCGGCGAGGAACGCCGCCGGGTTGCCGAATGCCTCCGTACGCTGACCGACGCCCAGCGTCAGTGCATCGAATTGGCTTACTACGACGGTCTGACGTATGTTCAGGTGTCCGAGCGGTTGTCGGCCAACTTGGCGACGATCAAATCGCGGATGCGTGCCGCGTTGCGGGGCCTGCGTCATTGTCTGGGCATGACATGACCGGACCGTCGGATTTCGAGCTGCTGGAGTTGGCGACGGCCTATGCGCTGCACGCCGTGTCCGACACCGAGTCCGCCGACATCGAACGACGCGTGGCGGCCGCCCCCGACGCGGTTGCCGAGGCGTTCTACGACGAGGTGCGCGCGGTTCGCGAGACGTTGGCCGCGGTCTCCGCGACGACACAAGTCGAGCCGCCGGCGGTGCTCCGCGACCGGCTGCTGGCCGCGGTTGCAATCCATTCAGAGCGTCACTTTCCTTGGCGCGCAATGCTGCTGGCATCGGTCGCCGCGGTGGTGATCGGGCTTGGCGCGCTGAGCGCGGGGTTGGCGCTGCGCCCCGCGCCGCCGCCGTCGACCGCCCAGCAGGTGTTCTCCGCGCCGGATGTGCGCACGGCCTCGGGCGCGGTTCCCACCGGTGGCACCGCGACGGTCGTGTACTCGCATGAGAGGAACGCCGGCGTGCTGGTGATGAACAATGTCGCACCGCCGGCGCCAGGCACCGTGTACCAGATGTGGTTGCTGGGCGACAAGGGTCCCAGATCGGCGGGCACGATGGACGCCAAGGCAGTCGCACCATCGACCACCGCGGTGCTGCCCGACCTGGGCAATTCGAACGCGTTGGCGTTCACCGTGGAGCCGGGGAGCGGGTCGGCACAGCCGACCGGTCAGATGGTCGCGGAGTTACCGCTTAGCTGATCGTTGCTGCTGCCGCCGCGGCGATGACGTCGGCGACGTTGTTGCGCAGCCGCCACGCCTTCGTCTGGCGCATGGCGCCGTTGCCGACCTCGGCGACGCGGGCGAGCTCGTCGGCCACCCTGCGGTGCTCGCCGAGTGACTGTAGCGCCGGCCCGATCCGCTCAATGAAACCGGCGAGCAGGTCACGGGTGGGCGCCGATCGCAGACCTCCGGTCAGATCCACCGCCCGCCCGGCGAGGCCGTCGTGTGCGGCCTTCCAGTAGGCGGCACGCAGGGCGCCGGGCGCCAGCCGCGGCGGCGTGCGCCGCCGCCGCCGCTCGTCCAGAGCCGTCATCACCGCCGCCCGCATCAGCGTCGTCAGCAGCACCGATTCGGCGACCGTCGACGGCACGTCGGCAACTCGGACTTCGATGGTCGGATAGTTCGACGACGGGCGGACGTCCCAGTAGACCATCGCGTCGTCGAGTACCGCGCCGGTGTCCAGGAGCACCCGTACGGTTTGGTCGTAGTCTTCGACGGACTCGAAGTACGGTGGCGGTCCGGCGCTGGGCCAGCGGGCCCACAGAATGCTGCGCCAGCTGGCGTATCCGGTTTCGGTGTTGCGGTACACCGCCGAGTTGGCGGTCAGGGCCAGCAGCAACGGCAGCCACGGGCGCAGCCAGTTGCTGACGTAAATCGCCGCTTCCCGGTCGGGCACCGCGACGTGCACGTGGCACCCGCAAATCCCTTGCTCGTGGGCGATCATCCCGAACTTCTCGGCGATCTGGCGGTATCGCGGTGTGTCGGTCACCGGGAACTGGCGGGGCACCGTTGGGGGCAACGCCACAGCCAGCAGTTGGGCGCCGCGGGCCTGCGCGGCCTCGGCTGCGATGTGGCGAAGCCTGGTCAGCTCCTCGCCCAGTTCTGCGCCGTCGGCGACGACGCCTGTCGTGGTCTCGACCTGGCAGCTGGTCAATTCCAGCTGGAGCTTGACGCCACGCCGCGCGGCCTCGTCGGCGACCGCCCGGTTGGCCGCCATCGGTTCGGCGGTGTCGGGATCGACGAGCAGGAACTCCTCTTCGACTCCGATGGTTGGATGCTCGTCCATCGCATGTCGAGCGTCCCGGGTTTCTCAGCGGCGGGAGGCGTCTTGACCTCTCCCCCCTCGTCTTGAGGTTCGCCTCGACCCAGTCGGCTCTGCCCTCGTCTCCATCCGCTGGTTGCCGGTGACCTGGCCGATCTTCTGTTGGCCTTGCCGGCGAGCCTATCGGCCTTGTGCCGTGCGGTGTCGGCTGAACCCATCGCCGTGTCGTACTTTCGTCTGGTTTGTCCCTCGAAGCCTGTCTCCCAATGGATTTTCGCCCGGTGCGACCACCGAAACGGGGTTTGCGCCGTCAGATGCGGGGGAAGCCCAGGGATAGAGAGGAGTCACCGTGATTAGCGCGCTTACCCCCAGTGCCGAGGGATGCGCCGCAGGCGTCCGGGCGCTGGATCGCGCGGAGGGCATTCTGGTGGGCCTGCGGCGCTGCCGGGTCGAGTCGGCGTTCGACGAGATCATCGGCGTGTCGCAGCAGCATGTGCTACCGGTGCTGCGCGTGGCCCGCGCGCTGGTCGAACTGGCCGAAGGCCGCGCGCCGTCCGACCTGGACGCTGCCGAGGTGGCGCGCCGACACTGGGGTGATCTACTGCCCGCGACGACAACATCATGAAACCTTGACGGCGCACATGTTGCCACCGACCGCTCGCCGCCGCGGAGTCAGGACACCGATGGTTCAGACTGGTCAATAGCTGGGCCTACCATCGAGCCCGTGACAGTGAAGGACTTTCGTTTCGGTGTGGGTCTGTGGCCCAAGACCACCCGCGCGGCATGGCAGGACACCGCGCGCCGCGCCGAGGGCCTCGGGTTCGACGTCTTGCATGTGCCCGACCATCTGGGTGCGCCCGCGCCGTTCCCCGCCCTGGTGTCGGCTGCGGATGTTACGTCGGTGAAAGTTGGCACGTTCGTCCTCAACGCGGGGTTCTACAAGCCGGCGCTGCTGGCCCGCGATGTCGGCGCGTTGGACATGCTGACCGACGGCCGCTTCGAGCTCGGCCTCGGCGCCGGGTATGTCCGCGAGGAGTTCGAGGCGGCTGAGTTGCCGTTTCTCAGCGCTGGGCGCCGCGTCGAATACCTTGGACATGTCACCCGGCATCTGCGTGAGCGGATGAGCACTGTGCCGATCCTGATCGCGGGATCAGGCGACCGGCTGCTCACCCTGGCGGCCCAGCAGGCCGACATCATCGGCATCGCCGGGGGCCGCCCCGACAGCGCGGCCCCCGATCCGCTGGCCGAGCGGGCGGAGTTTGTGCGGCGGGCCGCGGGTGACCGGTTCAATGAGCTGGAGCTGAACCTGGCGATCACCGCCGTGCCGCACGACAACAGCGGCGTGCCGGACCTGTCGCTGACCCGTAGGTACGCACCGACGTTGTCCGACGCCGAGTTGCTCGAACTGCCCGGCGTGCTCAGCGGCTCCCCCCGCGACATCGCTGACCGGCTGCGCCGCCACCGCGACACCTACGGCCTGACCTACTTCACGGTGCAGGAACACCACGCCGAAGGCTTCTCGAAAGTCATCGCCGAGCTGCGCTGACGGGACCCGCCTGCCGGTGTTGGTCTGTGGGGACGAGATCGCGGGGTCAAGAAACTGATCACGCCGGTTTGGGAACGCGCCGGATTGGCCGTCACGAGGGGATCCCGACGCGCGGTGTCCGATCGGTTTCGTGCGGGACATCGTCGCGCTTATCGTTGCCGTGGCGTGCGCGTCGTCGCCGATTCCGGCGTGGCCATCGATCGACGCGACGACGGTCGCGCCCTCGATGACGAACAGCAGCTGACAGGCGAGTCGTGCTGGGTCGCCGGGGCGGGCTTCATTTCGGCGAGCCGCTTGGTGAGCAGATCGCGGTAGCGCTGCAGGTGCGCGGGACAGCTTGATGACGTTGGGTCGGCCCAGCAGCGCCAACAGCAGGATGGCGAGCAGCATCAGGTCGGTTCGGCCGGTGTTCTGAGCGGCAGAAACCTAGGGGCCCTTTCGAGGACGCGATCAGTTCGGCCGCGACACGAAACAGGCACCCGTTGGCCGGGCCGAGGCGTAACCCGGTCACCCGGTGCGGTGCAGCGGCCCGCAGCAATACCGACAACAGAAGCGACGCACCACGGCGGCCGCACGCCCCTCGACCTCCAATCAACAAGGGTGGACGCATCTGCGAACGCCAGGTCCTAGACACCGGGAACAAGCACCTACAATCGTGCCCGGTCACCAAGATCTACCCGCGGCGCAACGCCGACGGCAACCCCTGGTATGTCGAGTTCGCCACCCACTTGTGCGGCACGGTGCACCGTAATCGCATCGACACCACCGACGCCGATCGCGAACATCGCTACAACCGGGACGAGCACCTTCAAAAGCACGTCAAAACCGATAACGGCGACAGCGTCTACGACCGCTGCTATGGCTGGCGTGAAGATGCCGAGAGCCTCAACAACACCCTTGACCGCACCCTCTATGGCGGACGCACGATCGCCTACACCGCCATTCGTCAGCTGACCTTCATTCTCGGATTCGCGTTGGGCCGCAAAGCAATCACAGCGCACCTACATCGACTACGACAAGCTCCTGAGCGAGCTTGCCTAACGCCGCCCACCACGCCGAGGCTCACCCCACGCCGCCCACGCGCGCCCTGGGCGTCGTTGGATGTCGCCGTGCCCGCTACACTCACACTCGCCGCACCCCGACAACCAGGCCAATCGGCGGGAGCGGCACCAGGGCGCCGAGAAGCACCGCCGAAAACCGCCCAGCGCCCCCGCTGGCGAGGTTTGGTCAGGTATTCAAAGACGTTCCCGGCCCTCGTAGCTCAGGGGATAGAGCACGGCTCTCCTAAAGCCGGTGTCGCAGGTTCGATTCCTGCCGGGGGCACAAGTATTTACGCAGTTCAGGGCATGTTTTCGAGTCCGAGCGGCCCGCCCGGAACCTAATCGCTGCCTAACGGCAATTCGTTAGCTCACTGCGCCGCCGACTGGCCGTCGTTGCTGGTCGGCTGGCTCGGCCTGTCACTCGATGGCCGGTGCTGGCCGGTCGGGGCCCCCGACCAGTCAGCCGTAAGCCACCGCTACCTGCTACCGCCGAGCGACGATCAGTGCGACGGTATTGAGTGCGGGAACAGACTCAGGAGGCAATGTGTCCACTTATCGCGCATTCGAGGTCACCGGCCAGCGGCAGTTCCGGATGGTAGAGCGGGAACGGCGGGAACCGCTGCCCGGTGAGGTCCGCTTGCGAGTAAATGCGTGCGGGGTTTGCCACAGCGATTTCATCGCAGTAGAGGGCCAGCGGCCCGATCCGTCGAAACCGATCGTGCCAGGCCACGAGATCGCCGGTGTGATCGAGGCCGTGGGACCAGGGGTAACCGTCTGGCGCGAAGGTGACCAGGTCGGCGTGGGATTCCTCAACGGCCACTGCGGCGAATGCGAGCCATGCCGTCGTGGTGATTTCATCAACTGCGACAATCAGCAACAGACTGGCACCACCGTCGACGGCGGATACGCCGAGGTAGCGTACGCCCGCGCCAGCGGACTGGTTCGACTTCCCGACGGGATAGACCCTGCCGACCTCGCGCCATTGCTGTGCGCGGGCCTGACCGTATACAGCGCCCTGCTGCAGGCCGGTCGCGACGCCCTGCCTGGCGCGCTGGTAGCCATCCAGGGCATTGGCGGATTGGGTCACCTCGGAATCCAGTACGCCGCCAAACTCGGATATCGCGTTGCGGCGATCGCCCGTGGTACTGAAAAGGCCGAGCTCGCTAGGCGACTCGGAGCCGATCACTACATCGACAGTGTGGCCATAGATCCGGCGACGGCGCTGCAGGAACTCGGTGGAGCCGTGGCCATCGTCGCGACCGCCTCCAACGGGGCGTCCATGTCGCCGCTGATTGCCGGCCTAGCGCGGCGCGGAAAGCTGATCGTCGTCGGCGCCGCCGCAGAACCCATTGAGGTACAGACCGTCGACCTCATCTTCGGAACCCACTCGGTGATCGGTTCGCTGACCGGTAGCTCCATCGAAAACGAGGACAACCTTCGGCTGGCGATGCGGCGCGGCATCCGCTCGATGAACGAGGTCATGCCGTTTTCGGAGGCACCGAAGGCCTACGAACGGATGATGTCCGGAAAGGCGCGCTTCCGCATCGTCCTCGACATCGGTTGAGGGGCGGCGTAGTAGCGCGACGTTGTTGTGGTGTCAGCGAGTAACCAAACATGCAGCGCCGCTAACTGGGTCAAGTGGTCGCAGGTTCGAATCCTGTCCCCGCTACTATGTCCCCGCTACTATGTCCCCGCTACTATGTCAGCCCGACCGTGTCAGCCCGACCGTCAGCCCGACCGTCAGGCCAGCGCTGTCAGCCCAGCGCTGTCAGCCCAGCGGGGGCACTGCCGGGGGCACCAGCATTAAAGGGCACACTGCCGAGGTGCTGTGCCCAGCTGATGCTTGACAGCGGTCGGTCTTCGGCGACCTGAGCGCGATGTCCGCGCGGGTGCGTCGTGCTTGGAAGGTCGCGATCGGTACTGGTTGCTTGCTAATCACACCTAAGCGGCGCCGGCCGACATCGCCGTGCTCCTTCAGCAGCACTCTCGCCGGCACTCGCGAACGTCTGCCCGAGCCAGCCGGCAAACTCCGTTCGGATCAAGGTTCCGGAGCCAGCCGTCGTCCCGCTGCCCGCTACCCACGGTCTACGACCCCGCCACCACTCGTCGGCACAACCGCCTGCTCCTGTGGGCGCCAGATGGCTTGAGTATGTGAGGCTGACCCACAGTCGAGGCGCCTACCAGCGGTCTTTTGCGCCGGTGCTGATATCTCAACCGCGGTGCTAGATTCGACGCCGAACCGGCCGCGACGGGAAGGGGCCCGCCATGGTGAACTCCAGCGGACTGTTGTTCAATCCAGACACCTATGACCCGGTGCAGTTCGACCCCGAGACGAGGCGTCAACTCCGGGCGGTGATCGACTGGTTCGAGCGGCGCGGCAAGGCAAGGCTGTTACAGGACGACCTCGACGCGGTATGGGTGTCGGACTTCCTGGATTTCATCAAGCGGGAGCGAATCTTCGCTTCCTTCCTCACGCCATCGGCTTATGGCGGCGGTGACCCGAACAAGCGTTGGGATACCGCGCGCAATGCCGCGCTGAGCGAGATCTTCGGGTTCTACGGGCTGGCGTATTGGTATGCCGAACAGGTCACGATTCTCGGCCTTGGGCCGATCTGGCAGAGCGACAATATCAAAGCCAAGGAGCGCGCGGCCGAGCAACTCGAGGCAGGCGGCGTGATGGCCTTCGCGCTCTCGGAGCGGGAGCATGGCGCAGACATCTACAACACCGACATGGTGCTGACGCCCACCGACGAGGAAGACATCGTGTTCCGCGCCTCCGGGGAGAAGTACTACATCGGCAACGGCAACGTGGCGGGTATGATTTCGGTATTCTCGCGCCGCACGGACGTCGAGGGCGCGGGCGGTTATGTGTGGTTTGTCGCCGACAGCCGTCACGACAATTACGAGCTGATCGATAACGTCGTCCATGGCCAGATGTATGTGAGTAACTTCCGGCTACACGATTACCCGGTGCACGAAGAAGACATCCTGTGCACCGGGCCTGACGCGTTCTCGGTCGCACTCAACACCGTCAATGTCGGCAAGTTCAACCTATGCAGCGGCTCGATCGGGATGTGCGAGCATGCGTTCTACGAGGCGATCACGCACGCGAATAACCGAATTCTGTATGGCGACCCGGTGACCAACTTCCCACACGTGCGTGCCGGTTTCGTCGAGGCCTACGCCCGGTTGGTCGCGATGAAGCTGTTCAGCGACCGCGCGATCGACTACTTTCGCAGCGCCAGCCGAGCGGACCGGAGATACCTGCTGTTCAATCCAGTGACCAAGTCCAAGGTCACCTCCGAGGGCGAAACATTGGTCACTCTGCTACGGGATGTCCTCGCCGCCAAAGCCTTCGAGAAGAACACGTACTTCTGCGAGGTCGCGCGGCTAATCGGTGCCTTGCCCAGGCTGGAGGGTACCGTGCACGTCAACGTCGCGCAGATCCTGAAATTCATGCCGAACTACCTATTCAACCCCTCCGAGTACCCCGAGATCGGCAAGCGCAGCGACCCGGCGGACGACGTGTTCTTCTGGGCGCAGGGTCCGGCTGGGGGCGCATCGAAGGTGCAGTTCATGGATTGGACTCCCGTCTACGAGAAGTCCCTGGACATACCGAACATTGCCCGCTTCGTTGAACAGGCCAGGGCGCTGAAGGAGCTGCTCACCACGGCTGCGCCAGACGCTGAACAAGGGCGCGACCTCGACTTCATCCTCGTCGTCGGGCACCTGTTCACACTCGTGGTCTATGGCCAGTTGATTCTCGAGCAGGCCAGCCTGATCGACTTGGATCGTGACTTGGTAGACCAGATCTTCGATGTCCAGATTCGCGACTTCTCCGCCCATGCGGTCGCGTTGCATGGCAAGCCGAGTTCCACTTCGGCACAACAGGAATGGGCACTATCGGCGGTGCGTAAACCGGTCACGGACGCACAGCGCTTCGATCGGGTCTGGGAACAGGTGAAGGCCTACGACGGCGCCTACCAGATGCGTCCGTAGCCGCAGCCCAATCCCCACCGACGTGTACGGCAGTACGAGTCACCTGAACTACGCCAAATTACGCAAACCCACGGTTTGCTGCCGAAGGTGTTGGCGGCATCAACCCGATAGACGAGGCGGAAGACCACAGCAAACTCGTTTCCTGGTAAACGATTACGGTCGAAACCAAGACCAGAGCAGACAGTGAGCAACGCCCGACGAGCGTTGCTCATTACCCACGCCCCGCCTGGCGATGTCACCACTTTCGACGATTGGTCCGACGCCGACGGCGAACTGTCGCGTATGATCCCCCGCCCCAGCGCCGTGTCGATGAGTCGCTCATCGTCAGATCGTCGGCCAACAATGGGCCATGGTGGCTGGTCAGTCGGGTTCGTGAGCGACGAACCAGCCGAGCAGCAGGTCGGCTAGCGTGTCGGGTTGTTCCTCGGGTATCCAGTGTGAGACACCGGGCAGGATCTCGAATCGGTACTCCCCGCTGACGTATCGAGCGGTGTCGTGGGCTGCTTTGGGGAGCAACGCGATGTCACGGTCGCTCCACACGTACATCGTTGGCACAGAGATCTTTTGATTGCTGGCCCGCAGGTCGGACAGTGGTATCGCGCGGTACCAGTTGATCCCCGCCGTCAGGGCCCCGGGTTCACTCATGGCCTGTACATCGCGCTCGACCCCGGCCGGTGTCTGCCCGCCCCGCCGCAGGAATTCGGAGGCCACAGCGCCGTTGCGGCGCATGAGCAGCCATTCCGGTATCCGCGGCAACTGGAAAAAGTACATGTACCAGGATGCCAAGCCCTGACGACTGGTCGTGATCGATTTGATGAACGCGGCGGGATGGGGCACTGATATCGGCGACACAGTTGCCAGCCGCTCGGGCATTTCGGCCGCGGCGGCCCACGCGACCGCGGCGCCCCAGTCGTGCCCAACGAGGTGCACCCGGCGCGCACCGCTGGCGTCGATCAGTGCGCCGACGTCGGCGACGAGTTCGGACATGCGGTAATCGCGGCGGCGGGGTGGCCGGGCACCCGGTGAATAGCCCCGCTGGTTTGGCGCCAGGCACCGGTAGCCTTGAGCGGCGAGCCGATCGATGACGGCGTTCCAGCTGTCGTTGCGTTGCGGGAAGCCGTGCAGCAACACCACAACAGATCCCTCGGGCGGTCCGGCATCGCGCACATCAAAGACCAGGTCATCGCGGCGGTAACGCTTCATAGGTGAAGCATCTCGCATACGGAGCTTGCGTCTGAAACTGCCCCCCGGTTGTGGCGCGGCGGTTCACGACCCACATGCTGTCGAAGTGCGAGACGTCTTCCCTTACCCCAAGATCTGAAGACCTTAGGACGACAAGATCTCAGCCAGAAGCTGTGAGGCCGCTGCACAATGTGGCTCCTCGCGGCAACGCTAATGTTCGCCAATGGCGCCCCATGGCAAGACTCGTTTGAGGAAACTCCAATCGTAAGGGCGTTAGGTGAGCAAGACTGGAGCCGTTTCTAGGAATGTTGGGGGCAAGTAATGCGCTGGGACGACAGCCCGGATCGTAGTCTCACTGCCAACTTGCGTGAGATGTTTCTCGGAGACCCCCGGGGACTGCCCCCATTCCTCTACGGTGTCGGCACTTGGTTCGGGCCCGAGGTCAAGGCACCGACTGCGTTATTTATCGTTGACGAAGAAGAGGTGGCAGTCGAGGACAAATTCGTAGTAGGCAGCGCTGGGCTAGGGCAGAGGTATCCCAACGTCGGCGGCTCTCGGCTGAGGCGAACATACCCACGGCTAATGCCAAGGTATCCGCGTCCAGGCGAAGATGGCGGGCTTGTTGTCGGCCGAATAGCAGATGCGTCGGATCGGGTACGCGAGCGACTCGGCAACTTCCTTGGCTCGGCCTTGGTCATCACCAGCGGGCCGCCGGAAGCCCTCGCAAAGGTCGGCTCGGTTCTGTTCGACCCAGTCACCCGCGGCAGAGGCACTGTCGGCGCCCCGGTTATACGGACCGACGATGACGGACGCATCGTAGAGGGGTTTCTGACCGCCGGCCATGCGGTGGCCGGACGTGGTGCCCAAATCCTTCAAAGCCGACGGATGTGGCCATCTCGCAGGGCGCCGCTAGGCCGCGTCTTTTTGCACCGAGATCCGGTGGTCCCATATGGCATGCCAGCGCCGCCAGGCTTTGATATCGCCGTGGTAGATCTGGCCTCAGGCCAGCGCCCGTTCCGAGCAGTGTCGAGCGGGGTGGCCCAGCTACCGTCCTCGCCGCCACAACCGGTGCCCGTTCGCGTACGCGGCGGTTTTACCCCTGATGGTCCGGGCATGATCTGCGCCAGTCTTATGGCTGGTGGGCATCCGAGCCGCCAGTGGAAGGACTGCTGGGTGATGGTGCCGGCGCGGTCCGCCAAAGACGGCGATTCGGGAGCCTGCGTCGTCACGACGCCAGGTCGGGAGCTGGTCGGAATGTTGGTCGGCGGCGCGCAACAGGGAGGTTCAAGTCGATATGGCTTCCACTATGTCCAGGATCACGACTCGGTCCAGCGGTCGCTATTGACCCAAGCCGGGGTACGGTTGAGCTGATGCGGCATGATCCTGAGCTCGAATCAATTTTCCGCCCCGTCGCTGAGTACTATCAGTCACGACTCGCGACGAGGGGCGATGTCTACGGCTGGGGCCAATTGAGAAGCAATCCTATATTTGCAGCGCTCCTGCTCGTAGACCCGGAGGCTACGGACGTACCAAACCGCATCGGGGAAATCGAAATCGTGATAAAACGAGTCGAGACGCCCAAGGCCCTGTAGCTGCAGGAGAGGTATAGGCCAAACAATGACGGCCGTACACATTGCAGGTCTTGGGATTATGTGCCTCGGCGGCGTGATGAGCATCGTCGGCCTGATCATGCATGTCTGCGACTGGCAGTCAGCGCGCGCTCGCCAGCGCCAGAACACCGTAGGAATCCAAGCCCAGTCCGCCGCCGAAACGATTAACGCCCTGACGAAGCTGTACAAGACCATCCTGGGAGCATCTCAGGGTATGCAACTCATCCTCCTCGGAGTTGTCCTTATCCTCATCGGGGGTGCTATTGCGGGTGTGGGCGACCTGTTGTAGAAAATCGCCTACAGCAATTGGGAGACTTTGATCCAGTGAAGACTGGCATGGCCGGCGGCCGCCGCGATGGCGCGAGAATGGTGCCTGGTGTGCTTGGGTGAACTCGGGAACGCGCCGCGTTTCAGCAGCAGCAGACTGCGCCTGCACCCTAAAGGTCCTTGCGCAGTCTCAGCGACCGCTGAGTCAGCTCAGCCCGCGATCAGCTTGAGCGGCAGTCGTTCGTAACCGTGAATGATGTTGTTAAGCGCCCATGTCGGCTCGCCAGCGTGTTCGATTTGGCTCACCTGCTGCATCAGCGCAGTGAGCATCGCCTGCATCTCGAGTCGGGCGAGGCCCTGCCCGGCGCACGCATGCGCGCCGTGCCCGAAGCCGAGATGGCGGCTGGCGTTACGACGGATGTCGAACACATCGGGGTCTGTCCACTCCTCCTCGTCGCGGTTCGCCGATGCGTACAGCACAAGCACCCGCGATCCAGCCGGGATACCGACATCGGCGATTTCAGTTAGCTGCAGTGACTTTCGGGTGAACGCCCGCAATGGCGATTCGTATCGCAGCACTTCGTTGATTG
This sequence comes from Mycobacteriaceae bacterium, assembly GCA_019245755.1. Lineage (GTDB taxonomy): Bacteria > Actinomycetota > Actinomycetes > Mycobacteriales > Mycobacteriaceae > Mycobacterium. Next base: position 15,294 of record JAFARC010000004.1, read on the forward strand.
CATTGGGCAGCAGGCGAGGTTCGGCGCGCAGCAGCTCCCACTGGCCCGGGTGCGAAGCGAAAAGGGCCAGCGTAGCGGCGATTCCGCTGATCGTGGTGTCCAGCGACGGAACCAGGTAGTCGATCATCAGCGCCGAGCACTCGCTGGGCCGAAGCTTTCCGGCGTCGGCGGCGGCGAGGATGTCATGACCCATGCTGCCGTGGATCACCGACCGGCGGCGCACCACGTCCTTGGAAAACCGCAGCATCTGCAGGCTGGCCGGCACCGACTTGACGGCATTGCGATTGAGCGGGCCAAGCACATCGAATGTGGCCCCGCCCCACCGCAGCAGGTGCTGGCGGCGGTCCTCCGGCCAGCCGACGAGATCGGGCACCACGGAAAGCGGCAGCGCGGTCGCCAGATCCTTGACACCGTCGACGTGTTGACGTCGCACAGCCGCGGCGACCAGCTGCTCGGCCTGGCGGGTGACGACGTCGCTCATCGTCCGCAAGGCGCGTGGCAGCAGCCGGTGTCCGACGAGCTTGCGCCGCTGGTCGTGTTCGTCACCGTCACTGTTGAGCGTCGTGCCGCGACACATCCTGTTGAAGATCCGGTTCAGCCCGACCCCTTCGCCGGAGATGAACATCGTGTCGTCGCGTAGCACCGCCTTGCACTGGGCGTAGCGCGGCAGGGCGTAGACCCGCTGCTTGCTCAGCCACACCACCGGCCCTAATCGCCGCAGGTGCGCGTAATGCGGATATGGGTCGACGATCGCCTGCGTCGACTACAGGTCCGGTTCGTAGGCCGGGACGTCGGCGGCCCTACGCATCAGCGCCGGTATCGACGGGCGGTGCGAAAACCGGTACTGCGCGGCAGACTTCAGCCGCATCGCGGCCGGCGCACAGCACCGTCCGATCTGGCCGCACTACCGCGGCCCGGGCCCGGGCAGCATGCAACCAGAGCGCCAGTTCCGTAGCCGGATGAGCCGACACGAGGACCGTGCCGCGGCGGGTCATCTCGTCCTGCTGGGACGGGCTGAGCGGAACGGCCGTGATGAGGGCGAACCTGGCGCCGACGACCTCGTCGAGCCGCTTGCCGTCGACCAGAACAGGATTCGGGCACAACTGGCCCGCCAATTGCCGTCGTCCGCGGGATTTCTGTACCAACGCACTGCTGTGCAACGCGGGCGTTGTGCTGTCGACGATCTTCTCCCTCACCCCCGGGATCAGATGCAGGCGCGGAACCACCACTCGGCGAACGAAGTTGCCGGCCTCGCCGCCCGCGGTCATCGCCGCGCCGACTGCGAGCGCAAACCGGATCATGTACCGGACGTGCGGCATGCGCTCCTGCTCATAAGTGTCGAGCACACTTTCCGGCAACCATCCGTTGACCACGCCGGCGAGCTTCCACGCGAGGTTCATCGCGTCGCGCAGCCCCGCGCACAGGCCCTGGCCGATGAACGGTGGCGTCAGGTGGGCGGCGTCGCCGAGGATGAACATGTTGCCTCGGCGCCAGCGGTTGGCCACCTGCGCGCGGAACGTGTACTCGGCGACTCGCACGAGCTCCAGCTCTTCGAGCGCAACGCCTTCGACCCACGGCCGGATCAGCGGATAGAGCGCCGCCATGGTGCTGTAGTCGTCGGCGGTCTCGTCCGGCAGGAGCCGGAACTCCCACCGGTAGCGGGCATCGCCGATCCGCATGTATGTAGCCGCTCGATGCGGATCGCAGACTTGGTGGACGCCCTCCCACTGATCCAGCTCTGCGGCTGTCGCCATATCGACCACGAGCCAACGCTGCTGGAATTTCAAGTCCTCCATGCAGGCGCCGATCGCCGTGCGGACCAGGCTGTTGGCGCCGTCGCAGCCGAGCAGATATGTCGTCTCCACCCGGTGCTCCTCGCCGCTGACCCGATCTGTGAAGGTAACCTGCGCTCTGGCGGGGCCTATCTGAACGGCCTCGGTCACCTCGGCATGGCCCCGGAGAACGGCGTGGGGGTGGTGCTTCAGGTTCGCCCGCAGCAGCGCCTCGAACTCCGGCTGGTCAAACATGTTCGCCTGCGGATAGCCGTTGGCGCTTTCGGCGCACTCCCGGTGAAACTGCGCCATCACCCGCATGTTGCGGTCCCGCAGCTGCAGACCGCGCGCCGGTCGGGAGATCGCCGAGAACTCATCACCGATGCCCAGTCCGGCCAGTAATCGGTAGATTTCGTCATCCAGATGAACGGCACGCGGCTGCGGGTAAACGTCCTGCCAGCGGTCGAGGATGAGGCAGTCGATGCCGTACTGCGCAAGCTTTGTTGCCGCGGCGATTCCGGTCGGCCCCGCGCCGACGATCACCACCGGGACGAAGCCGGGACTGTCCTTCATGCGTACCGGACCCGGGTGCGCTGCGTGCCGAGATCGATCTTGCCGTCGTCGGTGGCCACCCTGGCCTCAACGACATCACCGTCGTGCAAATACTTGGCGTTCCTGGCCTGTCCCGCGAAGAACATCTTCCACTTGACGTTGTCGGGTAACAGCGACACAAGTTTCTGCACCGGCTTCGGAGGTGCAGACAGGGCCGTCCCGACAGGTGTGCCCGTCATCACCAGGTCGCCGGCGGACAGCGGCTGGAAGCGGGCGAGCCCGGCGAGCGCCTGGACCGGCCGATAGATCATGTCGCCCTCGACCGTGCGGTCCTGGCGCGGTTCGCCGTTGACCCGCAGTTGCAGGCGCAGCTCGCCGAAACGACCGAGCTCATCAGCGTCGAGGAGAACCAGGACCGGGCCCACCGGCGTGAAAGTCGGATACGACTTGGATTCGTAGAACTGGGTTTTCGTCAGTTGCACGTCGCGCGCAGATACATCGTTCGTCACAACCAGCCCGCAGACGTAGTCGGGCAGGTTGTCAGCGGTGACCGTGGTGCCCACTGGAACCTCGCGGCCGATCACCAGACCGATCTCCACCTCGTAGTCGAGCAGGCGCACATGTTTTGGCTTGACAATGTCGTCGACGGGGCCGGTGATCGAGGCCGATGCCTTGCGAAAGAAGGTGAGCGGCACCGTCTTCGGGTTTCCGCCCGTGTCCGCGACGTGGGAGGCGAAGTTCGTCATCTGCGCGACGACGCGGCACGGAGCGGTCACCGGCGAGACCAGATCCAAGCGCTTTACCGCCACGGTCTCGGCGCTCGCGACCGCTCGCTCAATCGCCGCCCGGTCGGCCAGCAGGTGCGCTGTCGTCTTCGCCGCCGTCTCGACCTTGGCCACCGCGTCAGCCGTGCCCGCCCACCAGGCGTCGGGGGTGCGATAGATGGAAATGCTCATGACCGTGTCACTTTCAGGAGTCCGCGCAGGCGGGTGATGTCGAATTCGTTGTCGTCACGGATCGCGGTCAGCATCGACCGCAGTTCGCGAACTGCTTCCTTGCCGGGAGCAATCCCGAGGAAATCCTTGGTCACCGGCGGCCCCCACTGGGCAAGGCCTGAGGCCGTCAGCGGCGCCCAGCCGGGTTCGAGGGTGTTGTCGAACATGTCACCGTCGCTGTAGTGCTCGACCAAGAACCCGTCCGGGTCGCGCCAGTAGTCGAAGATCTGGCTGCCTTTGACTAGCCTGCCGATCCCCCACGAGCGCTTGTATACCAACTCTCGCAGATATTCGCCGCCGGCCGCGATCGCGTCCAGGTCGCACACCTGATAGGCCGAGTGCACATAACGATTCGACGGGCCCAGCACCATCGCGAGCGTGTGATGGTCGGCCGGGGTCGACCCGCGGTCACAGCGGATGAAGCTCATCGCCGGGCCGCGCTCACGCTGGCCCGGGTAGTACAGGAAGTCGCTGACGATCAGGCCGAAGTGGTCCAGGTACCAGTTGAGCGACCACATGTAGGTGGTGCTCTGCAGCACAACATGCCCCAACCTCTGCGCGCGGGCAGGCTCACGCAGCGGCCGCTGGGTGGAATTCGCGCGGCGCAACTCGTGCCCGAAGTTATAGGTGTGCGGCTGTTGCGCGGGCAGCTCGGCCAACTCATGCATCCCGGCGACTACGCGCACCGCAAGCCCGTTGGGGTCGATGAGGTCCACCGCAACACCGCCGATGGCCTCTGGCAGCCTGCGGATCTTTCGCCCGGTCGCGTTGGCAAGCCGCTCGACGTCTGCCTTGTCCTGTGCGGCGAACGCGGGGCCAACGAACCGCGAGTGGGTTCCGCGGCGGACGATCACGCACGGCCAGCCGGCGTCCGTTCCGCGAAGGTGCAGCTCGTCGGCGGTGTCCAGGACTGTGGTGAAGCCGAACGCCCGCGCGAAGGCTTCCGCGCGGACCAAATCCGGCTTCTCGAATTCCAGCCATGCCAGATCGCGAACCTTGATCAGCGGGTCGCGAGAACGCCCCGGGTGCTCTCCGCTCAGGGCGCCCTGCGCGCTATGCAGGCCTTTGTGTGCGTCGACATGTGATGTCACGGCACCTCCTCGATTGACTGACGATATCGTCACTTACTCGGTGGCCCGCTGTCAAGGCTTTCTGACGAATTACTCAACATTGAAGTTTTTTGCTAACATCGCCGTATGACCGACCCTCAACCGGCCGCCGAGAATCGCCTGGAGCGCCGCAAGATGCGCACCCGCGCGGCACTCGTTCGCGCCGCGCAGACTTTCGTCGCGGCCGGCAAGCTCAACGTGCCCGTACTCGAGATCACCCAGGCCGCGGACGTCGGATGGGTTCGTTCTACAACCACTTCCACAGCAAGGAAGAGTTGTTCCAGGCCGCGGTCAACGAGGTCCTCGATGAACTCGGCGCGATACTCGACAAGCTCACCGCTGAAGGCGAGGATCCAGCGGAGACGTTCGCACGAAGCTTCCGGCTAGTCGGGCGGCTGTTCATTGAGCGCCCGGCGATATCCCGGGTGCTTCTCAACACCAGGTTGACGTTGATCTCCGCGAACCGCGGCCTCGCTCCGCGGGCCCTCCGCGACATTGACGCCGCGGTGCGGGCAGGCCGATTCTCTGTCGACGACCCGATGCTGGCGTTGGCAGTCGCCGGTGGCGCGCTGATGGGGCTCGGTCAATTGCTGCACGACCAGCCGAAGCGTGACGTCGCCGAGGCCGCCGACCGCGTCACCCGGGACGTGCTCGTCATGTTCGGCTTGCCCACACGGCGAGGCCGGCTATACCGTCGACTTCCCGGTCGAACGCATGATGCGCGAAGCCAAGATTTACCCAGATCTGCGAAGGCACCAACCAGATTCAACGCATCGTCATAGCGCGGGCGTTGCTGGCGTGTTGGTTCGGCGCGTGGCGGGCTACGAATCGTGACCGGAGGCCCTCCACCAACGGTCGGCGCTGCCGCCCCTATCCGCGCCGTCATACTATGGAGTCATTGCCGAAGCGACAGCAAAATGTTTGGCGTCCAGGAGCGGTGCCCCGGCGACACGGTATAGACGCGCTCTGCGCGCAATCATCAGCACTGATAGGAAAAACTGCTGCCGACCCTGGCTTGCTGACCCGCGGCGCGTGCACGGCATGACTGCACGGCATGTGCGGGCACAACACGGCCGAATTCACAGAAGTAGGCGGGTTTTCAGAAGAATGGAAAGAAAGTGGGTGCCAAGTATCACGCGATGACCGATGAATCGATGACCTACACACTTCCCTCCGACGTCGAGCGACGCCCTGTCCTTGTCATCGGAGCAGGCACCCTCGGCGCTCGAATCGCCCTGATGTTCGCCGCTGGTGGCAGCCCCGTACGCATCTACAACCGCACGCGGGATCGCGCGGAATCCGCCAAGTGCTTCGTTGACCAACAGTTACCGCAAGTCCGGGACGCGCTTGGCCTTCCCCGCACATCACAGGCAGCCGTCAAGGTAGTCACACAGCTTGAGGCTGCCGTTCCCGGGACGTGGCTCGTCATCGAGTCGGTGGCAGAAGATCTCACGATCAAGCGCCCACTGCTCGCCACCGTGGACCGGCTCGCTGACCACGACGCGATCTTGGCGACGAACTCGTCGTCATATCCGAGCAGCGAGATGGCTAGCGCGGTCGAGCACCCCGAGCGACTACTGAACATGCATTTTCTGATGCCCCCACAGGCCAACAGCGTCGAATTGATGTCCAGCGGAAAGACCGACAACACCATCATCGACGCGCTTATGCAACGCCTGCCCCGCTACGGGCTCGCGCCGTTTCGGGTGCGGCGCGAGAGCGTTGGCTTCATCTTCAACCGCATCTGGGCCGCCATCAAGCGCGAAGCGCTGATGGTGGTACAAGAGGGCGTCGCCACGCCCGAGGACGTCGACCGGATCTTTCAGGAGGCCTTGCGCTCGCCCGCCGGGCCGTTCCGCATGATGGATCAGGTCGGCCTCGACGTTGTGCTCGACATTGAGGAGCACTACGCGCAGATCCGCGACGGCATCCCGGAAGGCCCTCGCACGCTTTTACGCGAGTACATCGCTCGCGGACATCTCGGAGTGAAGAGCGGCCAGGGATTCCACTCCGACTATCACATCGACGAGTGATGCGGTGAGTGATGTAGGTAGTCCATCGCCTCAGTCGGCGCAGCGCAACCTGAACGCCCGCGTGCAGATGTAATTGGGCACCATTTGCTGCGAGAACGGTAGGCTGCGCAGCAGCCGGGCTCCCGCCGTTGGCTTGCTTCTGGCCAGCTGCAGCGCCGCCCGACCGATACTCGTCGTTGTGGACGTCGAGGTTCTCGATCGAGAGCTTGATGGAGTCGATCGCGGACCGGCCCGGGTTCCGCGATCACATCGTCGGCTATAGCGCGTGCACCAGCACGACCCAGATGCGTTGCCGAGGTTATCGCCGAACGCGAGTACGCCGTCGAAGACGAGGGGTGGGGGCGCGAGCTACAGCTTCTTAAGTCCGCGCAGGACTCTAGCAAATGGCATCATCGCGGCCAGCCCTCCTCGGAGACTGCGCTGAAGCGAGCTGACGTCGGCCACAACGACATAGCGGGCTCCCTGATCGCGCCATTGTGCGGCCTGCTCAATCACTTCATCAGGAGTGCCACTTAAGAACACTTCTCGCGCGACAGCTGACGGAACTTGAGCTGCCTGCGACAGTGCCGTCTGCTCGTCGAACGCGTGTGGCACTAGGTCTTGCGAGCCCGAGAATCCTTCTCCCAAGGGATGCCGTGCACCGTGGCGCGCGAACACCTCGTCAGACGCAGTCAGCGACAGCGCCTTAAGAACCGGGGAATTGAGTGCCTCCTCCACGGCGCCGCGGCTGGCGCCGGTAACGACCAAGAACTCCACGGCAGGGAGGATCGCCATCGGGTCACGCCCGGCGTCAGAGGCCGCAGCCCGAACAATTTCCAGACGTTGCCCGTAGTCTTCGGGCCGATGGGGGAAGGCGGGAAACCAGGCGTCTCCGTAACGTCCCGTGGCCCGCAGCATCCGAGGACCATGGGCAGCGATCCAAATCTCCGGCCATCTCCCGCGATACGGCGGAAGATCGAACACCGCGTCGCGCAGCGGAAAAAACGGCGAGTCTCGCTTGACCAGTTCACCACCGGAGCCCCACAGCGCACGAATCGTGGCCAACGCCTCCTCAAACCGCGCGACCGGCTTCGACCAATCCACGCCATAGGGCTCGTTGCCTTCCCGCTCACCGGTACCGATGCCCAGAATCGCTCGGCCGCGGGTCAGCAGGTGTAGCGTCGCGGCGGCCTGCGCCGTCACCGCCGGATTACGTCGTCCGGTATCCGTCACACTCACACCGAGGCGGAGGCGGCCTACACGGTTGCGGGCGGCCAGGTGCCCGAGCATGGTCCACGGCTCCAGGCACGCGTCCGCCTTCGGAACTAGCCGTGCTGCACCGCAATGTTTCGGCGCCCATATCGATCGCGGCAACAACGCATTGAGATGGTCGGGAACCCAAAACGAGTCGACGCGACTGGCAACCGCCCCCATGTAGTTGGCCCGGGTAAGTGAATCCACTGCTGGTCGGGCAGCAACGGCTGTATCCATCACTCCAACACGTATCCCGGACATCCTCTAGACCCTTCGTTGAACCGCATACCTGCGCACGGCGTCCGCCTGACTGCATTCGTGCCGCCGCCGCGGCTGACAGTCACAGACTACCGGCTTGTTGACTGTGAGTCAATGACATAGAATCAATAAGCTGCATAGCCGCGTTGGACCGTCGAAGTGATCGGCGAGGGAGGACATCGGTGCCCACCAAAACCGCGAAGCGCCCGGTCACAACCCGCGCGGCACAGGCCGCCGAGACGCGGCAAAGCCTCATCGCCGCCGCGGTTGACCTTTTCTCCGAGCGCAGCTACGACAACGTCGCCGTTGCCGACATCGCCAAGGCCGCGGGGGTCGCGCATGGTCTGCTATTTCACTACTTCGGCAACAAGCGCGGCATCTTCCTGGCAGCCATCCGCGAGGCGGTCGACCAACTGGACGAAGCGTTCTCGTTCGAGGAGGGTCTTCCACCGGCACAACAAATACCTGGCGCGCTGGCCTCGAATCTGCGCTACCTGAGCCGCCGCCGAGGACTGGCGCTGCGCCTGGTGTTAGGTGGACGCGGCGCAGATCCGGAAGCATGGGAAGTGTTCGAAGCGGCCCGCTGGCGCGCCCTCGGCGCCACCTTGGCGATTCTCGGACTCGATCCCGAAAATCACGCCTTGCGCATCACGGGGCGGGCGGCCGTCGCCGCAATCGACGAAGCCACCGTGTATTGGCTCAACAACCACCAACAGTTCTCTGAAGAGACGATGGTCGAGTACATGATCCAGCTCCTGGCCGCCGGCCTGCGCTCAGCGGTGACATTCGACCCCAGCCTCAATACCACCGTCGCAATCCAAATCCTGTTTGACACCGGTGGCGCCAAGCACCTGGTCGCCAACAGGGGCCATTGAGGTCTTTGCGGCGACCGCTTTGATTGAGCCGACCAAGCGGCGGAGCTCGCTTCCCCGTTTAGTCGACCGCTTTTCGTGCGGCGCAGGTCGTCCAGCCAGCAGCGTTTGAAAGCCGAGCAATTAGTCGACTGTCAGTGCGAGCGCTCGCGTAAACCGCCGGATCAGCGGCCAACGGCATGCAGGTCTCTGCTTTCGGCAGCTCGTTGTGGACACGGGCAATCACGCGCTGCCCGGTACCGCTGCCCGCTGCGGGGTTGACCACCAGCACCACTCCCTCGCCATGCGCGCGAGGCCGCTTATCGTGCAGCGCATCGACGATGGGATATCGACGCGCCAAGACCGGAGGAACGAAATGGTCATCGCCTGTGCCGGGGCGGACCCTAAGTTGCCGCAGCCCCCGGCGACATGCCCGCTTGTTGACTGGCTGGTGATTATTTCTGCGCCGTGCCGTACTCCGCATTAGATTTGAGCGCCTTCAAGTTTCGTAAGCTCGCAGTTGATAATGCCTGTCGCATACCGGATCTCCTGCCTAACCTCGTCGAGGGTTCCGGGGTTCGGGTGCAAGCGGTCGATGATCTGCTCGGGTTTGATGAGGTCGGACATTCCAAATCCCTTTTTCCTACTTGCTTTCCCAAAGTGGCCATAACCAAGAGTCCCAAGGGCAGCTGGGACCGTTGCTGGCGGCCAGCGCTTGGACACCGACCGCCAGCAGTGACGACCTAGACGGCTGCGGCCGTGTTTTCGTGTCGTGCGTCCAGAACCGTCGCCGGCGCCGAGGTGTCAGCCACCGCAGCGAGCAGCTGCGGCGCGCGGCGGATCTGCCGGCGGACTTGAAGGGATCGCACGATCTGCACGATGCCAAGCGTCACAAGGGAAACACCGGTGACCATCGCCAGCACCACAATCGAATCGAACGGCCACGCCAGCACCACAAAACCGGCGATCCAGCTGACGATGCCGCTGAAAATGTGCCAACCGCGCGCGGGCAGTTCGTCGTAGCTGATTGCCGTCACGGTCTCCGCAACACCTTGGAAGACGAAGCCGACCCCGATCCACACTGCCAGCAGCAGAACGGCATAGGCGTCACCGAAGTGGCGGAACGACAACGTGGCCAAGACCAGCGACATCGCGCCGCTGATGAACAGCAGCACCCGCCCGGAGGTGGATCCGGGAAGGGCCAAGGCGACAAACAGTTGGGCGAGGGCTGCGACCAGCAGGAAAACCCCGAGCAACGTTGCAGCGACCAGGATCGAAGTCCCGGGCAGTGCCAGAATCAGGCCGCCGACGACCAGGGTGAGCAGCCCGGACACCAGCCCTGGCTTCCACAGTTGCCGCAGCGGACCCGGCGGTTCGAGTTTTCTCGCAGGCACTTCTTGGTTTTCGAAACGAGTGTTCGTCATCACGTTTTCCTCTCCTGTCAACGGGATTAGGTGAAAGGTGTTTCACCTGTGCTGGTGGCTCCGGCTAGGGCAACCGGCGTCACGATCACTGGGCGTACAAGCTGTTCCCCAAGTGACTGACGATATCATCACTTACGATGACACCGTCAGTCAAGGATTGTGACGAATTATTCAGAACTGATTCGTTCAGGAACGGTTGAGCCGATGGCTCGTCGAGGATCTGGGTGAAGGGATGACCGACGCGGCGCGGGAGCCGCAGAATCGTTTTGAGCGGACGCAAACAACGCACCCTGCGGCATTGATCAGGGGCGCACAGCGGTTCGTCGCGGCAGGCAAGTCGAATGTGCCGGCGCTGGAGATCACACCAGCAAGAGAATCTTGTCGGCATACCGTGCGTTGTGATCCAGACCTTCTGACCGTCGCACTCTCGCCGACTCCTGTCTGGTCGGGCGGTTGGTCGACGTCTTGTTCAGCACCGTGGCGTTCACTCCGATGGCGGCGACGCGAACGTGCATCCATCGCGAAAATTCGCCAATTTTTTCGCAGCCAATGCACGCTCGTGACGCTGCGTCGCCTCGACCTTCGACAGCAGCCGATTGACGACCCGCTAGCCTGGCGCGTCCGTGGACTTGGCCTCAAGCTCTCTAAGCTATCTGCTTCCCCTTGCCGCGGGTTCATCCAGAACTTGAACGCCCAAGCGGCCGGGTCGCCGTCATGATTGACGTATCGGTGGAAGTCTCCCGGTCGAACAGTTCGTCGGCCCCCAGGGAAACCGGATCGTGTCGACGGCGAGCCGTGCTTCTACGCATTCCCCTTGGGCGAGCTGGCGGCGGCTGATATTCGGTTGCACCTCAGCGAGCGGCGCCGGTTCCACAGCACCGCCGGCGAAATCACAGCCAGACCGACCGGCCGACAGCTAACGGCCGGCTCAGACCATATACGACGCCCCGGCAAACCATTCGGCGCCCTCCGCATCATCATCCGCCCCGCCCGCGGCCTACGTCCACGGCCTGTAACTCCCGGCGAGATCACGGCCCACCGCCCTGCTCGCGCGGGGCCTATTCGTCACGGCTGTCGACCACCCGCTGAGCGATCTCCACCAGCCGGGTGTTGCTGTTCTGCGACAGCCGCCGCATCATCTCGAAGGCCTGGATGGCGTCGACCTTGTAGCGCTGCATGATGACGCCTTTCGCCTGCCCGATCAGGTCACGGCTGGCCAGCGCCGACTCCAACTGCTCGCCGCGTCGGCTGGCCAGAATGGCCACAGCCGCGTGCGCGGCAAGCACCGACCCGGTCGCCTCGGATTGCGCGGTGAACACATTCGGCGTATCGGAGAACAGGTTCAGCGCGCCAGCGGTCACCTCAGTGGTGTACAGCTTGAACGACAGCCCGCTGCGGATGCCGGCTTCCAGGACGGCGCGAGAATAGCGGGGCCACCGTGGCTCCTGCTCGAAGTCATCGGTGCGCACCACCAGCTCATCGACCGCAGCCTCCAGGCACGGCCCCTCGCCGAACATCTGCTGCAACAGGTCCAGGCGATGCACCAACTCGGACGTAGCGGCGTGGGTTTCGAATTTGGCGCCCTTCGAGATCAGCAACACTCCCGCGTCGGTCACGCCGGGAATGAGTTCCCGTGCCGCCGAGGTGACGGTTTCGAGCACCTCGTCGACGCGGCGTGGCACCGCCACCTCACGAGCGAGCTGGGCCATCCGCCTGGCCAGCGCATGCCCGGGATCCTCAGCGGAGTCCTCAGTCATCCGGCCGGGTTCCTCAACTCGTCCACTTGACGCAGTGTGGCTCAGCACTCCTGTGCCGCGCAGCCGAACTATGCGGTTCGGTTGACGCGAACGAAACACACTGTTCGCAATGCTGCTGGCGGACAGCATTAATCCAACTTTCCCAAGAAACCTGGTACCGGCGGTCCGCCCTAGGCCATACTCCTCGTGTGGGGATGATGAATGAAGCGCTGGGTTTTTCCATCCAGGCCGGTGGCTCTGCCGTCCGGGCTGCTGGCTCGCAAGGCGGCGGCGCCGCACTCAGCCAGGTGATCGGGTTGTCGATTGTCGCGCTGGTCGTCGGCGCGCTCCTGTTGTGGGTCGGCTATCTGCATCGCAATCACCGGATCACATGGTTGACGAGACTGGGCGAAGCGTTCGGCCGCCGGTTCAAACGGCCGCCTTGGGTGGCACTTCCAATCGCCATCTTCACCGCGACGCTGATCTGCGCGCTGTTTGGTTTCATCTGGGATGTCAGCTGGCACATCGGCAAGGGCCGCGACCCCGGGCCACTGGCGAACCCCGCGCACTACTTCATCGTGATCGGGCTGTTCCTGTTGTTCCTCGCCGGCGCGGTGGCGGTGGTGCTGCCGTTCGACAAGCCGGGTCCAGCGGCCGTGCGGATCACCCGGAATTGGTATGCGCCCGTCGGCGGCCTGCTGATGGCCGGGTGCGGCATGTACGCGTTGATCGGCTTCCCACTCGACGACATGTGGCACCGTATCTTCGGCCAGGACGTCACGCTGTGGGGACCGACGCACCTGATGATGATCGGCGGCGCCGGGCTTTCCACGTTGACCGCCCTGTATCTGGAGTACGAGGGCCGCAAAGCGATGGGCCCGGATGCCCCGCCGGACGGCATCGGACTGAAGTTCATGCAGTACTTGGCTTTCGGCGGTCTGGTGATCGGCCTGTCGGTGTTCCAGATCGAATTCGACTTCGGTGTGCCGCAATTCCGGTTGGTGTTCCAGCCGATGCTGATCGCGGCGGCGTCCGCGCTGGCGCTGGTGGCAGCGCGGTTGATGCTCGGCCGCGGTGCGGCGATCGCCGCCGCGCTGATCGCCATCGCACTTCGCGGTGGGGTGGCGCTGGTCGTCGGGCCGATCCTGGGCGCGCCGATCAACTGGTTCCCGTTGTATCTCGGGCCGGCGGTGGTGGTCGAGCTGCTCGGACTGACACCATTGCTGAAGCGGCCCATTGTGTTCGGTGCGGTCAGCGGCCTGGGCGTCGCCACCGTGGGGCTGTGGCTGGAGTCGCTGTGGATCGGCGGGGTGTACCACTACCCGTGGCCGACGAGCATGTACGCCGAAGCGCTGGCGATGGCGGTGCCCGTCGCGCTGTTCACCGGCGCATGCGGCGGCATGGTAGGCATGGTGCTGACCGGCCGACGGCTTCCCGGCCGGGCGATCGGAATCGGTCTGGTGGCGTTGACCGTGGTGGTGATCGGCGCAGCCACCGCCAACGGGCTGCGCTACGCGGTGCCCGACAACGCCACAGCGACCATGACGTTGACCGATCTTCCTGGCAACGGCGACCACCGCATGGTGTCGGCCGATGTGCGGCTTACTCCGCCGAACCTGGTCAGCGACAATCCGGAATGGGTTTCCATCCTGTCCTGGCAGGGCGGTTTCCCCAACGACCGCGGCCTGATGATCGACCGCCTGCACCGGGTCGGGCCGGGCCATTACCAGTCGACGGAGCCAATCCCGGCATGGGGCAACTGGAAGACGCTGCTGCGAGTGCACGAAGGCAGGACGTTGACCGCCGTGCCGATATTTCTGCCCGCGGACCCGGGCATCAACCAGCCCGAGGTTCCAGCCCCGCCGCTGTTGACCCGGCAGTTCGTCCACGAGGTCACGATCCTGCAGCGAGAACGGAACCCGAACACGCCGGACTATCTGTGGACGATCGGTTGCCTCGTGGTGCTGGTGTGCACGCTGGTGGTTGTCACGGGTTTGACCTGGGGTGGCGGTCGGATCAACGACAGTGAGACGCCGATGGGCGCCGAGACCGAAGACCGTCCAACGGTGCGGGCGTGACCGGGCAGCCCCATGTCGAGATCCTGGCTCACCACGGCCTGCTGCTTGCGATACCCGCTTTCTTCCCCGCCATCGCCGTCGTCGGTGTGATCGTCTTCGTTGCGATGCGCGACCGCCGTACGGCCGACAACTCCGACGAACCCGAGAGGAAAGACCGGCGAAAATGACCAGGCGAGCCCTGATCACTCTACTGGCGATTGTGGCACTTTTCGGCGCAGGCTGCGGCGGTTCGAAGACTGGCACCAGTGGCACGTCGACTTCGGCTGCGCAACAGCCCGGGCAACCGCCGGGCCTGGTAGTCGATGTCACGATCAGCAAAGGAACCGTGACGCCGACGAATGTGCAGTGGCAGGCCAAGGTCGGGCAACCGATCGAGTTCCGCGTCAACAGCGACGCCGACGATGAACTGCACGTGCACTCCACACCCGACCACGAGTTCACCGTCGAGCCGAAACAGGGCCAGACATTCCAGTTCAGCGTGAATGTCCCCGGTCAGGTCGAGGTCGAACTGCACAAGCTGGACCGCACCGTCGGCACCATCCAAGTTCAGCAGTGACGCGCGACCAGCACGTTGATGTGCTGGCGCACGGCCTCGGTGGTTCGAGTGACCTACCGGTCCCCTATGCGTTTGCCTTGGTCGGCGCCGCGTGGGCGCTGACGATCACCTTCGCAGTGGTCGCGTTGGCGTGGCGGCGGCCACGGTTCGACCCGACCAAACCGGGTCGGCCGCTGCCGGATTGGGTCACGGCGTTCGTCGACTCCCGGATCACCCGGTGGGTGGTCGCCGGCGCCGCGCTGTTGTTCGTGGTGTGGGTGGTGCTCGCAGGAATTCTGGGGCCCCAGACCAACAACAACGCCCTGCTCGGGGTGTTCTACGTGCTGCTGTGGGTGGGACTGGTCGCGGTCTCGCTGATCGTTGGACCGGTGTGGCGGCTGATCTCCCCGATGCGCACGCTGTACCGGATCGTCGGGTGCGCACGCGTAATCCGGCGACGAAACTATCCACCGTGGCTGGGATACCGCCCGGCGGCGTTCGGCCTGTTCGCCTTCGTGTGGCTGGAACTGGCGAGCCCCAACTCCGCCTCGCTGACCGCGGTCAGGCTGTGGCTGCTGTGCTACGCGGTCCTGCTGGCGGCTGGTGCAACGGTGTGGGGCGCCACTTGGTTCGCGCGCGCTGATCCGTTCGAGGTGTACAGCATGGCCGTGTCGCGGTTGTCGCCGTTTCGGCGCAACCCCGAAACGCAGCGCATCGTGATCGGCAACCCGTTCGACCACTTGCCGTCGCTGCCGATCCGACCGGGGATCGTGGCGGTGCTGGCGGTCCTGCTGGGCTCGACGGCGTTCGACAGTTTTTCGGCGACGGCGGGCTGGCGCAGCTTCGCCGACAGCCTTGCGCGGCATGCCACCTCGGTGCCGTTAGAGGTTGCGACATCGTTCGTCAAAACCACCGGGCTGCTGATGTTCGCGTCGGTGGTCGGTGTGACGTTCTCGCTGGCAGCGATGGCGACCGGCGGCGTCGACCGGCGGCAGCGCTGGGCGCTGCCTGGGCAGATGGCGCACTCGCTGATCCCGATCGTGGTTGGCTACATCTTCGCCCACTACCTGACGTTCCTGGTGGAGCGCGGCCAGCAGACCGTCACTCAGTTGGCCGATCCGTTCGGTCGCGGCTGGAACCTGCTGGGGCTGGGGAATCAGCAGGTGGCGTATATCCTGTCGACGCACCCATCCGTGCTGGCCACGATCAAGGTCGGCTTTGTCGTGACCGGACACATCACCGCGGTGATCGCCGCGCACGACCGGGCGCTGCGACTGCTACCCCGGGGCCATCAGCTCACCGGGCAGTTGACGATGATGGTCGTCATGGTTGGCTACACGTTCACCGGTTTGTACCTGCTCTTCGGCGGCTGACGTGCGTGACGTGGTGTTGTGGGCGCTCGCGGCGGTGGCCGTGATCGAGGCCGTTGGGCTGATTGTCCTGGCCGTGCTGTTGACCCGCAGCCGGCGGGAGGCGGCCGATCTGCGGCGTCGGTTTGACGCCCGGCAGCGGCTGATCTCCGGCGGCCGGGAGGCGGTTAAAACCGTTTGGCAGACCGCGAATCTGGTCCGCAAGCAAGGGTTCGGCGCCGCGGTGCGCAGTTCGATCGAGGAGCTGGCCGCCTGGGCGGAAGTTGAGCGACCGGACCTGGCGCGGCTGGCGCCCGACGGCAACGTTGCGATCCTGTTCTCCGACATCGAGGACTCGACCGCCCTCAACGAGCGCATCGGTGACCGCGCCTGGGTGAAGCTGATCGACCGGCACGACAAGCTGATCCGCAAGCTGGTCGACGAGCACTCCGGTCACGTGGTCAAGAGCCAGGGCGACGGATTCATGGTGGCGTTCGCCCATCCCGACGAGGCCGTGCAGTGCGCCATCGACGTGCAGCGGGCCCTCGACGGTGATGCGAACAAGTCGAAAGACACCAGCATCCGCGTTCGCATCGGTATCCACGCCGGCAAGTCGGTGCGCCGCGGCGACGACCTGTTCGGGCGCAACGTCGCGATGGCCGCAAGGGTGGCTGACCAGGCCGGCGGCGGCGAGATCCTGGTGACCGAAACGGTGCGGGACTCCCTGGATGACGACGTCGCCTTCGGCGAGGGCTGGGACGTCGAGTTGAAGGGCTTCCACGGCACCTATCACGTCTACCCGGTGGACCTGGCGGCCTGAGTCGCCGAGCCGCCCCCCGAGCCGGCCAGTCCCCTGAGCCGCCGAGCCGCCCCCCGAGCCGGCCAGTCGCTAAGCCGCCGAGCCGCCCAGCTCCCCTGAGCCGCGTCGCCGCCCGAGCCGCTCAGCCGCCCGGCGGGGCCGCGATCCGGTCGCGGCAGCGGGCAAGGGCTTCGGGTGCTGCAGGTTCGGGTCGTTCCTCCGGGTTGCGGATGCCGCCGGCCGAGACCAGGCCGCCGCCCAGAAACAGCGCGGCGGTGACGAGGGCGAGCCGGCGGAAGCTGTCGTAGGTCATTGTGCCCTGGGCTATCACGCCCGCGAATGCGACCGCGATGAGGCCGGCGATGCGTGATACCGCGTTGTTGATCGCCGAGCCGATCCCGCTTTGCGATGCATCGACGGCGGCGAGGATCGCTGAGGTCAGCGGTGTCGCGGCGATCGTCATGCCGAGCCCGAGAACCACCAGACCCGGCAGCAGCTGCGTCCAGAAGTTGAAGGCGCCTTGCTGCGGCCGCATCAGCAGGAAACCGACACTGGCGATCAGCGGGCCGGCGGCCATGAACACGTGCGGGCCGAACCTTGCGGAGAGCGTCCCGACACGGCGGGCGAACAGGAACGACAGCACCGGCAGCGGCAGGGTGGCCAGGCCTGCCTCGGTAGCCGAGAACCCGGCGACCTCCTGGGTGAACAGCGGGACGATCAACATGCCCATCGATACGCCTGCGTAGCTGAACAACGTCGCGAGGTTGCCGATACCGAAATTGCGGATCGCGAATAGGTGCATCGGAACCATCGGATGCGGCGAGCGGAACTCCCACCAGACGAACACGGCCAGGCTGATCAAGCCGACGGTCAGCGCGAAGCCCACCGTGAGGTGCCGGATCCCCAGCCGCTGCAATTCGATCAGCGCGTACACCGTGCCGGCCAGGCCGACCGCTGCCAGCGCCGCGCCCGGCACATCGATCCGCTTCCGGTCGGCGCGGCGTCCGAAGTCGGCGGCCAACCCGCCCGACCCGCCGCCCAACCCGCCGCCCGAGCCGCCCAACTCGCCCAACCCGCCGGCCGAGCCGCCCAACTCGCCGGCCAACCCGATCGACAACACGAACGTAATAACGGACGGGATCGCCGACAGCACGAAGATCCATCGCCAGTTCAGCAGGTCCACTGCCACACCGCCGAGCAGCGGCCCGAGCACGAATGCGGTGCCCGTCCATGCGGTCCACGTCCCGATGGCTTTCGGTTGCGCCTCGCGGTCAAAGGTGGCGTTGATCAGCGCCAGCGAGCTGGGTACCAGAAAAGCCGCGCCCACGCCCTGCACCAGTCGGCCCACGATCAACATCGCACCCGACGGGGACAGGGCCGCGAGCACCGATCCGGCGCCGAACGCGACGAGCCCGAGGCGCAGCACCGGCACCCTGCCGAACACATCGGAGATCGAGCCCGCCAGCAGGATCAGCGCGCCGAGGGTCAACAAGTAGGAGTCGATGATCCACTGCTGAAGCACCAGCCCGCCGCCAAGGTCACGACCGATCGCGGGCAGCGCCAGGTTGACCACCGATCCGTCGAGGAACGCCACGAACGAGGCCAGAATCGCGACCGCGAGCACCCGGCGTTGCCGCGAGCCCGCACGGGTGGTCACCGCACCAGTATGGTCTCCGCCGAAAACGTCACCGACTGTCGGCGGCTGCGGCCTCGACTCGTTTCAAAAACGGCTCGACCAGCGCGAGAAAGCCGTCCGGGTCGGAGGAGAACACCACGTGACCGGTGTGCAGTACCTCGAGTGTCGAACCCGCTATCGCGCGGTGGGTGGCCCGGCCGACCCGCAGCGACACCAACGGATCGCGATCGCCCCACACGATCAGTGTCGGCGCGGCGATCCGATGGGCGTCGCCGCGGAGGTCGTACTGCGGTGTCGCGAAGCTGCGCCACAGCGACGCGGCGGTCGCGGCGCCCATGCGGGTGCCGGCACGCGCTGTCGCCCGCGCGGCGATGCGCTGGTCGCCTGGCGTGCGGGCGCACATGTAGGCCGGCACGAACCGCGGCATGATCAGGCGGGTCAGCCTCGGGGTGCCCATCAGTCGGCAGAACGCGTTGGTGAACGCGGTGTTGGGCACAAAGCCGCCGGTGTTGACCAGCACCAGGCCTGCCACCTGTTCGGGGCGGTTGATCGCCAGTCGCGCCGCCGCCGAACCGCCGACGGAGTTGCCGATCAACACAACGTCGTGCAGCCGTAACGCGTCGACGACGTCCTCGAGCACGTCGGCCAGCAGCGGCCCGGTGACGCCGGTAGCGGACGCCGATTCCCCGTGCCCGGGCCAGTCGACGGCGATCACCCGGTGCCGGCGCGCGAGCCGGTCGGTGACCGCGTCGAAGTCGTGACGGTCGTGCAGCGTTGCGTGCAGCAGCAGAATCGGGCGGCCTTTCCCGGCGTCGGTGTACGCGATGTCTCCCGTGCGGGCTGTCAGTGTCGGCACCATTGCCCTCCCAACTTCACTGACCGCCCTCCCAACTTCACTGACCGGTCGGTCGGTCAACTGTACCGCAGACCGAAACCGCGTTCAACGGGGCTTACGCTGCAGCACATGGGCACGCGACAGGCGGCCGCCGCTCGCACCCGGATGTCGCTGATCGACGCGGGGCTGCGTCTCGCTGAACGCACCGGGCTCACCGGCCTGTCCATCAATCTGCTCGTCGAGGAAGCGGGGGTGTCCAAGGGCACCTTCTTTCACCACTTCGGCGATCGCGCAACCTATCTGCTCGCCTTGCACCGCGAATTCCACGACCGGTTGCTTACCGAGATCGAGGACGCCACCGACGGCATCCAACCGGGCCCCGAACGCCTGGCCGTGGCGGCCAACACGTATCTCGACGGCTGCCTGCGCAACCGGGGCGTGCGCGCGTTGCTGCTCGAGGCCCGCGCCGACCCGCTGATCGCCGAGGAGATCGGGTCCCGAAACGCCGCCACCGCCACCCGCGTCCACGCCGACTTCACGGCGATGAAGTGGCCGCATCCGCTGGAAAGCGCCCAGCTCTGGGTGGGCATGACCGCCGAGGCCGCGCTGCTCGAACTGAAGGCGGGCCGCCGCACCCCCGCGGTGCGGGCCGCACTCAACCACTTCACGAACAGCACCCGGTGAGAAGGCTTAACGAACCCCGAGGCGGAACGCCAGGTTGTTGCGCACCGCCGGCCATTCAATGTCGAGGATCGAGTAGACGGCGGTGTCCCGGCGAGACCCGTCGGGCAGCAGTTGATGGCTGCGCAGGACGCCGTCGAGCTTGGCCCCGAGCCGCTCGATGGCCGCGCGGCTCGTGTGGTTGAAGAAGTGTGTGCGGAACTCCACCGCGACGCAGCCGAGCATGTCGAACGCGTGGCCGAGCATCAGCAGCTTGCATTCGGCGTTGACGCCGGTGCGCCGGGCGGATGCCGCGTACCAGGTCGCGCCGATCTCCAGGCGTCGGTTGGCGGCGTCGACGTGCAGGTAGCTCGACGATCCGATCACCGGTCCGTCGAGTCGGCGCACCACGAAGGTCAGGCCGCCGGCGCACTGCAGCGCGAGCATCCGGCCCACCCACTCGCCGGCGGTGCCCGGCGACGGCGCCATCGTGAACCACAGCCGGCCCGGGTCACCGTCCGCGGCGGCGGTCGCGATCTCGGCCGCCTCGTCGCCGGTCAGCGGCTCCAGGCGCACGAACCGGCTACCGGTCAGCACCACGGGTTCGACGAAACGGCTCACCGCGCCACCCGAGGCGTCGAGGTCAGCGACGCGATCAGCGCCCAACTCGAAAACACCACCGCGCCGGCGATGCCCGCGGCGCCCAGGTACAGCCCGTAGCCCGCCGCGACCGGTGGCTTGACGTTGAGGTGGTAGTAAAACGCCGTCAGCAGGGTGAGTAGCGCCGAGATCAGCAGCGCTGCCAGGGCCGACAGCCGCGCCGCCAGCCCGCGCGCGGTCATCGCGCCCGCCACGATCAGCGCGGAGGCGAGTAGCACGATCAGCTGCCCGGCGCCGAACCGCGGCGGCAGCACCAGGCTGCCGAACGTCCCGCCGATCGCGCTGGCGTGTCCGCCACCGTTGGCGGGCGTCGTCAACCACGGTAGCCAGCCGCTGACCGCAACGATGGCCGCACACAACACCACCAGCCAGCCGGGGCGCCAGCGGCGGATCATGCTGGCACATTAGCGTGCCGGCGGCCCCGAACCCGGCAATCGCCGTCCGCGGTCAGGCCTCCTCGAACGCCTCGCCGAGTTCCTGCGCTATCCGGCTGTGCTGGTTCTGCGCCAGCGCGTGGCCGGCCCCCAGCACCAGTGCGATCGGCCAGTCGATGAGCTCCACGGCGGCCAATGCCGCCAATGCCCCGTAGTACGCGAGTTGTTCCGGGCGGGGTATCCGGACGTGGCCGACGACGGGAAGATTCACGGCGAAACTCTCCGCGGCCCGGATCCGTTCGACCGCGCCGCGGTGACTCGTCTTGCGAACTGAATTGTTTGCCATTGGTTGCCTTCCGGTCATGTCGAATTGGTTGTCTGGACGAATGCTTTGCCGAAAGTCGAAGACGTGTCACGCGAAGGGGTATCCGGCGCCGACCCGTTGACCGACGCCATTTCGCGGTTGCTCGTGCTGCCGTTGCGGGAGCTGTACGCGGTGCTCTGGCGCGCTGGCGTGGTCCAGGTCGTCGACCGTCCGCGGGAGTATTTCGACGACACCCGGGTCACCGTCAGCAGCCGGGGCGCGACCGCGGTGGCCGTGGTGGCCACCGCCACCGCCGCGGTTCCGAGCGCCTGAGCCCGGCCGACCGGTCCGGGTGGTGTGCTGCCCGGCAGCATCCGTGGCTGAAAATCCACTACGGTGACCGCCGCAAGCCTCGGCCAGTGCAGCGCCCGCCCGGTGAGGGGCGGAGCCAGGTAGGCGACTGTCGCCGCACACAGCGGCAGCAACGCCGGGGTGCCTAGCAGACCGGGTAATCCCATCAAGTCAGGGTTGTCGGCCGCTGGAGACCCGTCGACTCGTCGCCTTACGGGCCGGGGTCCGTTTGGCCGGGGCTCTCTTGGCCGGGGCTCTCTTGGCCGGTGCCTTCTTCGCCGCCGCGTTCGTCGCCGGGGCGGTGCGCTCCGGGGGCGCCGAGCGCTGCCCGTCGGACTGCCGCGTCAGTTGGCGGACCAAAATGGCGGCGCCGCCGACGGTCAGCAGCACCGGCCATTCCACCAGACCGGTCACGCCGAGGGCGGCGAATGTCAATGCCGCGGCGGGAGTCGAGTGGCTGCCGTTCTCGACTCCGTTGCGGATGCCTTGCGCTGTTCCCTGTACGCCGCCGACAACGCCGTTGACGGCGGCTCCTCCGACCGCGCCCGCCGCCGCCGTTGCGGCGTTGGCCGTGTTGGCAACAACCCGTACAGCGCCCTGAAGTGGGTTCATCATGGTTCTCCTGCGCCTCGCGCGTCACCCCAGCCGATGCCGGGCGTTAACGTTTTCCGCTACCCCCGGTCATACACCGTTTAGCGCTCCCTGGACCTTAGAACTTGCTGAAAAGTCGAAAACGCGCGCGGGCGCACGGTCCGAAGAATGCACCCGACCACTCTAGGGTGGGATGGCAGGAAAGGCCGGTGATGCGATGACGGAACTCCCAGAGACGGAACTCCCCGACTGGGCCCGGCGGCTCGAGCTCTCACCGCACCCGGAGGGCGGTTGGTTCCGCGAGACCTGGCGCAGCGAATTGACGATCGCGCAGTCGGCATTGCCGCCGGATTACAGCGGGCCGCGCAGCGCAGGCACCGCAATCTTGTTCTTGCTCATGCCCGGACAGCAATCGGCCTGGCACACCGTGCGCAGCGCCGAGCTGTGGCTGTTTCATCGCGGCAGTCCGCTTCTGCTCGAGGTCGGGCGTGAACAATCAACGGCGGCAACCCATCTGGTGGGTGCCGACGTCGACCACGGCGAGGCGCCGCAAGTTGTGGTGCCGCCGGGCTACTGGCAGCGGGCCCGCCCCCGCGACGACGAGCCGAGCCTGGTCAGCTGCGTGGTGGTGCCCGGCTTCGACTATGCCGACTTTGCGTTGACCGCTCGCTAATCGCCGGCTAGCAGGTCGGTCGCGGCCGTCACCAGGGCGGCGTTGTCGGGTGCGGTGGACCCGTCGGGCATCAGCAGCGTGTCTTCCATGCCGATGCGGGTCTGCAGCCCGCGCTTGCCGGCGTGCCGCAGCAGCGGCCAGCAGCTGCCGTCGTATCCGTGCAGCAGCACCGCCGCCGGTGAGCCGGCCTTCTGCACCGCGGCCAGCAGCTCGTCGGCGGTCGCGGTGTCGCCGTCCTCGGGCAGTTCGACCATTACCCGCAGGCAGTGCTCGGCCAGCTCCGAGGAAGCCCACGCCGCTGCCGCGTCGGCGTGGAAGATGCCGGCCTCGACGCCGACTCCTTTGTTCAGCAGCAACCGTGCCAGCGCCGCGGCGCCCTTCTCGTGCCAGTTCACCGACGCGAAATCGGGTAACACCTTCCACGAGTCCACCGTCGCGAGCCGGGCGTGTTCGTGGGGCAGCGCCCAAAAGCCGGTGGTCACCCCGAGCGGCAGCCCCGGCGCGGCGTGGCGCACCGCGGTCACCACGGCGGCGACCACGTCGGGCTCGAGCGAGTCGACGCCGTACCGTGTTTTCGGATGCAGATGCACGGCTTTGGCACCCGCGCGGTGCGCCGCCACCGAGTCGGCGGCGAGTTGATCGGGTGTCACCGGCAGGGCGGGATGCTGGTCGGGGGTTCGCGCACCGTTGAGGCACGCCTGCATATAGGTGTTCGCGACGGTCACGGTTCTATCTTTGTTCGTTTGGCATGGCCCGTCTCGAGCGGCCTGTCGGGGTAGCTTACGAAGAATGCGGGGACACACCATCGTGGTCGGGGAGGATGCGCTGGCCATGTGCATCGTCGAGGAGTTGAACAGCGCCGGCACGTCGGTTGTGAAGCTCTCCGCGGCCGCCGAGCTGGCCGACGCCGGAATCGGCCACGCCACCGCAATCATCTGCGTCGGCGACGACGACGCGACCAACCTCGAAATTGCTTTGCTGGCAAGAAAATTCAACCCCAATGTGCGGGTGGTCGCCCGTCTGGCCAACAGCGTGCTGCGTGAGGCGGTGGCGGCAGGCAACGGGCCCGGGGCTGTTCTGGATGTGGCCGACCTGGCCGCGCCATCGGTGGTGGAGGCATGTTTGGCCCGCACCACCCATGACATTTCGGTGGCCGGAGTCGACTTCGTCGTCTCGGGTACGAACGTGCCGCGGGAGGCCACGCTGCGGGAGATCTACGGCGATCTGGCCCCGGTTGCGGTGATCCACGGTGAAGACTCGGCCACCCCAGGCGAGGTGGTGGCGTGCCCCGGCCGCGATCTGTGGGTGCGGGCCGGCGACTGGACCGCGATGATCGGCACCGCCGACCAACTTGCCGCCCAGGGCATCGCGGTCGCCGAACCGATCACCCGCACCGGGCCGCGGCGCTCATTGCCGATCCGGATGCTCGACACGCTGCGGATGTTGCGGGATGACGTCAACCCGATGTTCTTTCGGGCGGTCGGGGTGGCGTCCACGCTGCTGCTGGGCTCCACGGTGCTGCTTCGGTTCGCTTACCAGAAGCCCGGGATGAGCTTCGTCGATGCGCTGTATTTCTCCACGGAGACCATCGCGACGGTGGGATACGGAGATTTCAGCTTCATCAATCAGCCCACCTGGCTGCGGTTGTGGGGAATCGCGCTGATGTTCGCCGGGGTCACCACCACCGCGGTGCTGGTGGCGTTCATCGCCGACTTGTTGTTGTCACGACGATTCGCCAGGTCCGCCGGAAAGCGGCGGGTGCGGGATTTGCGCCACCATGTGATCGTCGTCGGCTTGGGCTCTTTCGGCATCCGGGTGGTCAGCGACCTGAAGGCAGCCGGGCACGACGTCGCCGTCATCGAGCGCAGCGACACCAACCGGTTTCTCGTGGCCGCTGCGCAGCTCGATGTTCCGGTGATCTTCGGTGACGCCACCCTGCGACAGACACTGGAGGAGGCCAGGGTTCACGACGCCGCGGCGGTCGCGGTCCTGACCCAGGACGACATGGTCAACATTGAAACCGGCATCGTGCTGCGGGAGACACTGGGTCCGCGGTGGTGGCGCCACGGCGACCAGCCGGGTGTTCCCGTGGTGCTGCGGGTGTACGACCGGTCGCTGGGCGCCGCCCTCGCGCACCGCTTCGGGTTCGAGAATGTCCGCTCCACCGCCGAATTGGCGACTCCGTGGTTCATCGGCGCTGCGATGGGCCTACAGGTGCTCGGCACGTTCTCGGTGGGCCAGCGGTCGTTCATGGTCGGCGGCGTGCGGGTCGAGCCCGGCAGCGAGCTCGACGGCCTGCGGATGATCGAGCTGTCGACCAAGACCCGCGTCATCGCGATCAGCCGCGGCGGCGGCGACCTGAAGCTGCACCCCCGCCGCGACACCCGGCTCACCGCCGGGGACACCGCCTATCTCGTCGGCCCCTACCGGGAACTGCTGGACACGCTGCGCAAGGGGCAGCACGTCCAGCAGCCCGGCGATGAGCGCTTCAGCGCAGCGAAGACAGGTTGAACACCGCGCCGGTTGGATCGCTGACCTGCGCCAGCCGACCGTACGGGGTATCTTGGGCGGCCCGCAGCACCGTGCCGCCGTGGTCGGTGACCAGCTGCTGCGTCTTGTCGACATCCTCGGCACCCAGGTAGAACGCCCAGTGCGACGGTATCCCCTCGTGCAATGTGCTGCCGTCCATCACGCCGATCAGTTGCTCACCGCCGAAAACCGCTGTCATGTAGCGGAAGTCGTCGGTGTCTGAGACGGATTCGGTCTGCCAGCCGAGCACCTCGCGATAGAAGTCCACCGCCGTGCCGAAATCGCGGGTGAGCAGCTCGTGCCAGACCGGGGTGCCGGCCTCGCCGATCACCTGGAAACCTTGGTGCTCGATGGGCTGCCACAGGCCGAAGAACGCACCCGACGGGTCGGTGCCAATCGCCATCCAGCCTTTTCCCCTGACCTCCATAGGTTCGACGCAGTTGCTGCCCCCGGCGGAGGTCACCGCGGCGGCGGTTGCGTGGATGTCGGCGGTGTGGAAGTAGGTGGTCCACGCGTCCGGGGCGTTCATCTGGGGCGCCTTTTGCATCAGGCCCGCGACGGGGTGGCCGTTGATGGATGCGTTGATGTATCCGCCGTATTCGGGCCCGGCGGATTCGAACGTCCAGCCGAACACCGCGCCGTAGAATTGCTGCGCGCGGTCGGTGTCGGAGGTGGATAGGTCGATCCAGGTGGCAGCCCCCAGCGGGGCACGGTCACGGGTGGGCACTTTCATCTCCTTCGGTGGGTTGTGTTGGCCGTCGGTCATATCGACCCGCGAACGCGCAGAAACTCATCGCGCGATGCGCAGCACGCGCAGAAACTCATCGCGCGATGCGCAGCACGCGCATCGCGTTCTGCTTGAAGAGCAGCGGCAGCACCGCGGGGTCCATGTCGAGCGTGTCGAAGTCGCGGCGCCACCGGTCGACCTGGATGAACGGGAAGTCGGTGCCGAACAGCACCTTGGTGCGCAGCTGGCGGTTGGCCGCGCGGACGAGTTGCGGCGGGAAGTACTTCGGCGACCATCCCGACAGGTCGAGATAGACGTTGGGTTTGTGCGTCGCGATGGATATCTGCGAGTCGACCCACGGCACCGCGGGGTGGGCCATCACGATCGTCAGCTCCGGAAAGTCGGCGGCGACGTCGTCGAGCAGCATCGGGTCGGAGTAGCGCAGCTTGATCCCGTGTCCACCGGGCAGGCCGGCCCCGATGCCGGTCTGCCCGGTGTGGAACAGCGCCGGTACCGCGGCCTCCGCAATCGCCTCGTACAGCGGGTAGAAGGCGCGGTCGTTGGGTTCGAACGCCTGCATGCTGGGGTGGAACTTGAAGCCCTTGACCCCGTGCTCGCCGACCAGCGACCGGATCCGACCGACCGCGTGCTTGCCTGTCCACGGGTCCACCGTTCCGAACGGGATCAGGATGTCGTTGTTGCGCGCCGCGCCGGCGACCATGTCTTCGACCGAGTTCGGCCGGTGACCCATCGCGGAGGTGGCATCGATGGTGAACACCACCGCCGCGATGTTGCGCTGCCGGTAATGCTCGGCGAGTGCGTCGACGGTGAACCTCCGCTCCGGCCCAAGCTTGAAGTACTGCTGTGTCGCCGCGATCAGCTGGTCGTCGGTGGCTTGGTGACCGCTGCTGTCCACTTCGACATGGGTGTGGATGTCGATCGCGTCGATCGCGTCGAAATCGATGCCGTAGGAATACCTTTCGGGCTGTTCCGATCTGGCCACGGCTCGAGTGTATCGGGCGCGCCGGCACGGTCAGGTCGCGGGCGCGAACACCTGCTTGAACCGGTTCAGCGAATCCCGGATGTCACCCTTGAGCGCGCCGGCGACCACCATGCCGATCGGGCCGAACAGGGCCGGCCCGCCCAGATGCACGTCGAATGTCACAGTGGACTCGTCGGCGCCCTTGGGCTTGACCTTGCCGATCAGCTTGACCTTGACCCCGCCCTTGCCGTCGCCGTTGAGGGTCATGGCCTCCGGCGGTTTGAAATGTGCGATCGTCCACTTGATCCTGTTGGGCATCCCCTTGACCTCGACGATCGACTCCACGACCGTGCCCTTTTCCAGGGTCTCGGGCAGCTTGCTGCGCCAGACCCGGTGGATGGTCAGCCACTCTTTGTACCGGGACAGGTCCGAGGCGCAGTCCCACGCCACCTCCGGCAGCAGCGGCACGTCGACGGAGACTGAAAGCTTTGCCACAGGTCAGGTGTTGGGGTTCGGCTTGTCGATCGCCTTCTTCGCGGCGTGCACCTTGTCGGCGTCCTGCGACAGCAGATCCTTAGCAGCCTTGTCCGGCAGACCCATCGGCCCCACCCTTCGTCGGATCGGTCGGTTGTCTGGTTTGCAGCCTATCGCCACACCCGCGGGCGATTGCCGGTGACCGCCCTCGGCACCCACCACAGCAGCTCGACCACGCCGGCGCCGGCCACCCCGATCGCGACCGCGGATCCGGTCAGCGCGATGTTGGAGGGGTCCAGCATGAACTTGTCCTGAGCCAGCGGCACGGTGAAGATCACCGCGTATGCCGCCGCGGACGCCGCGACGAGCGCCACCCGCCACCACGTGTAGGGGCGCGCCACCACCGCCAGCACCCAGACCGCGACGATGAGCAGCGTGATGAGGGCGGAGGTGGACGCCTGCACTTGCTGGGCCCCGGTGGCGTGGCCGCCGCGATAGGCCAGCAGGTAGCAACCGAATGTCGCGATCCCGATGACCGCCCCCGACGGCAGCGCGGCGGTCATCACCCGCCGGACGAAGCCGGTCTGCGCGCGCTCGTTGTTCGGCGCCAGCGACAGGATGAAGGCCGGGATGCCGATGGTGAACCAGGCCGCGACGGTGACGTGGATGGGCTGGAAAGGAAAGGGCAGCGGCGCAGCGTGGAACACCTGCGAAGCCACCCCGGCGACACCGACCAGCAACGCCAGCAACACCGAGTACACGGTCTTGGTCAAGAACAGGTTGGAGACCCGCTCGATGTTGCCGATCACCCGCCGTCCTTCGGCCACCACATCCGGCAATGTGGCGAACTTGTTGTCCAGCAATACGATCTGGGCCACCGCCCGCGTGGCCGGGCTGCCCGCGCCCATCGCGACACCGATGTCGGCGTCCTTGAGCGCCAGCACGTCGTTGACGCCGTCGCCGGTCATCGCGACGGTGTGTCTCCGGGACTGCAGCGCGTGCACCATGGCCCGCTTCTGGTCGGGTCGCACCCGGCCGAACATCGTGTACTTCTCGACCACGTCGGCGAACGCGTCGGGTTCGGCGGGAAGCCGGCGGGCGTCCACGGTCTGGCCCCGCAGACCCAGCGCCGACGCCACCGCGCCGACCGACACCGCGTTGTCACCGGAGATCACCTTGACCGAAACTCCTTGCGAGCGAAAAAATTTCAGCGTGTCGCGGGCATCGGGTCGGATGCGTTGCTCCAGGATGACCAGAGCGGCCGGGGTGATGCGGCCCGGCGCGCCGGGGTGGTCGACGGGCCGGTCGCTAGCCGCCAGCAGCAGCACCCGCAGACCCTGCGCGCCGATCTGCTCAGCCCGCTCGGCCACTGCCGATGAGGGGTCCAACAGCACGTCGGGCGCGCCGATCACCCAGTTGCCGTGGCCTTCGTAGGACACACCGCTCCACTTGGTCGCGGACTTGAACGGTGCGACGGCGGCGACCGTCCAGCCCGGGGGATCGTCGTAGGCCTCCGCGATCGCCCGCATGCTCGCGTTAGGGCGGGCGTCGTCGGCGGCCAGCGACGCCAGCACCCGGCTCATGTCGTGGCCGGCGTCGTGGTCGGAAACCGGCTTGGTGTCGTAGAGCCGCATGCCGTTCTCGGTCAGCGTGCCGGTCTTGTCCGCGCAGACGACGTCGACGCGGGCCAGTCCTTCGATGGCCGGCAGTTCCTGCACCAGGCACTGCCGGCGGCCCAGCCGGATGACGCCGACCGCAAATGCGATCGACGTCATCAGCACCAGCCCCTCGGGCACCATTGGCACCAGCGCCCCGACCGTCCGCAGCACCGACTCCCGCCACCCGGCGTGGGTGGTGAACAGCTGGGTGTAGATGATCAGCAGGCCGGCCGGGATCAGCAGGTAGGTGATGAACCGCAGGATCTCGTTGATCCCGGTGCGCAGTTCGGACTTCACCAGGGTGAACTTGGCGGCCTCGTCGGCCAGCCTGGCGGCGTAGGCTTGCCGCCCCACCCGTGTCGCGCGGTAGGCACCGCTTCCGGCGACCACGAAGCTGCCGGACATCACCTGATCGTCGCTGACTTTTGCGATCGCGTCGGCCTCGCCGGTCAACAGCGATTCGTCGACTTCGAGGTTGGCCTGCTCGATGACGTCGCCGTCGACCACGATCTGGTCGCCGGGGCCCAGCTCGATGACATCGTCGAGCACCACCTGGCTGGGCAGCAGTTCGCGCGTTCCGCCTTGGCGCCGCACCAGGGGCTTGGCCTGCCCGACGATGGCCAGCTTGTCCAACGTCTGCTTGGCCCGCAGTTCCTGAATGATGCCGATCCCACTGTTTGCAACGATCAGCAGGCCGAACAAGCCGTTGATGACCGACCCCGTCGCCAGCACGATCAGCACCAGCACCCCGAGGATCGCGTTGATGCGGGTGAACACGTTGGCGCGCACAATGTCCGCCACGCTGCGGGCGGCGCGGCTGGGCAAGTCGTTGGTCTTGCCCGCGGCAACGCGTTGAGCGACTTCGGCATCGCTGAGACCCGCCGCCACCCGCGTTGTCATGGCCCAGCAGCCTAATCACTGCGCGGCCGAGAGCTGGGCGGACACCAGCGGCTAGGTCACGCCCGCCACCATGGATCGAATTGGCCGGCGGCGCCCGGGTCAACCCGTTGGCCGGGCTTGGGCACGGTCACTGGGACCCCGACGCGCTCGGCGGCCGCGAGCAACCGTTCGACCGGCTCGGCCCATGGGTGCGGCGCCAACCTGAACGTGCCCCAGTGGATCGGCACCAGCAGTCCGCGGCCGGAGTCGGTCAGGTCCAGGTGTGCGCGCACCGCTTCCTCGGGATTCATGTGGATGTCGGGCCACGCCGAGTTGTACGCGCCGATCGGCAGCAGTGTCAGGTCGAACGGCCCGTGTGCAGAACCGATATCGGCGAAGCTCTTGGTGTAACCCGTGTCGCCGCCGAAATAGGCGCGGTTCGCCGGCCCGGCCAGCACCCACGACGCCCACAGCGTGGTGTTGCGGGTCAAAAACCGGCCCGAGAAATGTCGAGCCGGGGTGCAGACCAGTGTCAGGTCGCCGACGGCGGCGCTCTGACCCCAATCGAGTTCGACGATCCGCTCGGGGGGGATGCCCCAGCTGCGCAGGTGGGCACCGACGCCGAGCGGCACAACGAACGGGGAGCGCTGGGTGCGTGCCAGTGCCAGCACCGTGTCGATGTCGAGGTGGTCGTAGTGGTCGTGGCTGATGACGACCGCGTCGATCGCGGGCAGCGACTCCAGCGGTGTCGGCACCGGGTGCATGCGCTCCGGCCCCACCGTGTGCGACGGCGAGCAGCGCCTGCTCCACACCGGATCGGTCAGCACCCGGTAGCCGTCGATTTCCAGCAGCGTCGTTGAGTGCCCGTACCAGCTGACCGCCAGTGGGTCGGGCGCGGCGCCGAACCCGTCCGGGGTGACGACCGGAATGGTGTCGGGCGGTCGGCTCCGGGCGCCGGCGAACAGCAGTTCGCGCACGATCATCCGCTGTTCTTCGCGGCTGAGCCGCAGCTCCGATGACGGGTCGAGGTTGACGAATACGCCGTCGCGGTAGTTCGGCGAGCCGTCGGCGACCGCGCGGATGGCCAGCGGGCCGGCCCCCAGCGCGGCGGGTGCGCCCTTCAGCGCGCGCAACAGCCAGCCCCCGGCCAGCAGCGTCGCGCTGCCGAATCCCAGCCGCAACGCGCCCCGCAGCATCTCAGGCGCCCTGGAACTTCGGTGGCCGCTTCTCGACACGTGCCACCTGCGCCTCGATGACGTCCTGGCTGCCCCAGGCCTTGTTGAACAACTCCTTGTGGATCGGCCTCTGGTCCTCATAGGCGCCGTCGTCGTTGAGGACGCGCTTGGCGTGCTGCAGGGCCAGCGGGGCCAGGCCCGTGATCTCGGCGGCCCAGGCCTGCGCGTCGGCGACGGTACCGATCCGGTTGGCCATGCCGGTCTGCAGCGCCACCTCGGCGGTCAGCTTCTCGGCTGCCAGCAACATCGACCGGGCACGGCCGTAACCGGCCAGGGACGACAGCCGTCGGATGCTCCAGTTGTCGAGGGCCAAACCGTATTTCGATGTTGGGAATTGGAAGAACGCGTCCGGCGCGACGACCCGCAGGTCGCAGATCATCGCCAGCTGCAGGCCCGCGCCGATGGCGGGGCCGTTGATCGCCCCGATCACCGGCATCGGGACCTCGTCGATGGCCTTGTGCAGTGCGATGAGCCGATCCGGGTAGTCGGCGGCGAACGCGTCGCCGGTCAGATCGGCGCCGGCGCAGAACACGCTGCCCTGACCGGTCAGCACAATGGCGCGCACCCCGTCGGCGGCGGCCTTCTCGACCGCGGTCCGCAGGTTGTCCACGAGCTCGGAGTTCAGCGCGTTGCGCCGCTCGGGGCGTTGCAGCTCGAGGGTCGTGACGTTGTCGCCGCGGCTCACACCGATCATGTGCGCCACCTTATAGGGGGCAGTCGAGGACGAATCTGCGCCCGGTCAGGCTGCGGTAGCCGATTCCAGCGCGAAGCTGCCCATCAGCATCCGCGGTCGGGATGGCGTGCGCCGAGCTGGCGTAGGAGTAGACGCGCAACACCGCGACGACGCCGCCCACTGGAAACGAGACCGCGACCATGGGGCCGGCCGTGCTTGTTGCCAGCCCGACTGCCAGCCCGACAGCGGCCGCGACGGCGGATAACCTTCTGCCGTGAGTCGGATCCGGGCCTTTGAGCTGCGCGACGCGGTGCTCGATCCGGGGTCTTTTGTCAGCTGGGACACCACCCCGCTCGCCGTCGCGGCCGGCGGCGAGTATGCCCGCGAGCTGGCCGAGACCCGCGCGGCCACCGGGCTCGACGAGTCGGTGGTGACCGGTGAGGGCCGTGTCCATGGCCGTCGGGTCGCGGTGATCGCGTCGCAGTTCGACTTTCTGGCCGGGTCGATCGGGGTGGCGGCGGCGGAGCGGATCACCGCTGCCGTCGAGCGTGCCACCGCCGAGCGGCTGCCGCTGCTGGCCTCGCCCAGCTCCGGCGGCACCCGGATGCAGGAGGGCACGGTCGCGTTCCTGCAGATGGTGAAGATCGCCGCGGCGGTGGAACTGCACAAGCGTGCGCATCTGCCCTACCTGGTCTACCTGCGTCACCCGACCACCGGCGGGGTCTTCGCTTCGTGGGGATCGCTGGGGCACGTCACGATCGCCGAACCCGGGGCGCTCGTCGGCTTCCTGGGCCCGCGGGTCCACGAGCAGCTGTACGGCGAACCGTTCCCGTCGGGCATTCAGACCGCCGAGAACCTGCAGCGGCACGGCGTGATCGACGGCGTCGTGCCGCTGAAGTGGCTACGGCGCACCCTCGAGCGGGCGCTGAAGGTGCTGGTCGACCCGCCCGGGCCGGCGCCGGAGGTCGCCGACACCGAGCCGGTACCCGACGTGCCCGCGTGGGATTCGGTGAGCGCCTCACGGCGCCCGGACCGGCCTGGTGTCGGCCATCTGTTGCGCCATGGCGCGACGCAACGGGTGCTGCTGTCGGGCACCGGCCAGGGCGAGGCTGCGACGACCCTGCTGGCGCTGGCCCGGTTTCGCGGTCAGCCTGCCGTGGTGCTCGGCCAGCAGCGGGTAGTCGGTGGCACGGTGGGTCCGGCCGCGCTGCGCGAAGCGCGCCGAGGCATGGCGCTTGCCGCAGGGCTTCGGCTGCCGCTGGTGCTGGTGATCGACACCGCGGGGCCTGCGCTGTCGGCGGAAGCCGAGCAGGGCGGGTTGGCCGGCGAGATCGCCCGGTGCCTGGCCGACCTGGTCACCTTGGCCACCCCTACGCTGTCGGTGCTGCTCGGGCAGGGCAGCGGCGGCCCGGCGCTCGCCATGGTGCCGGCCGACCGCGTACTCGCGGCGCTGCACGGCTGGCTGGCGCCGCTGCCGCCCGAGGGTGCCTCGGCGATCGTTTACCGCGACACCGCCCACGCACCCCAACTGGCCGAGGCACAAGGGATTCGGTCGGTCGACCTGCTGCACTCAGGCATCGTCGACGCGATCGTCGCGGAACGCCCAGACGCCGCCGAGGAGCCCGTCGAGTTCTCGAAGCGACTCTCCAGTGCGATCGGCCATGAGCTACACGAGCTGACGCAGGTGGCGGGGCCGCAACGCTACGCGCACCGGCTGGCGCGGTACCGCCGGCTTGGTTGCCTACCACCCCCGTGACGGGCTTGGGTGGCATTCTGGCGTTGTGGACTCTCTGCTTCACTTTGCGGGGAATTTCTGGTGGTTGATCTTCCCGCTCGGCGGGGCGATCGGCGGCGCGGTCAGGACGATCGCGGCGGCAAACGAAAGGCGCGCGGAGCGCAGGCTCGAGCGCTATCGCCTCAAGCAGCAAGCCAAGATCGCGGCCGCCCAGGCGTCGGGCCGTGCGCGAGACAACGAAGCCAACTACAAGCGTGAGCTGACGCGGGTGCTTGACGAGCACACCCGGACCGACGCCCGGTGGTTGTCCTACGAGATGGACATCGCCAAGCTGCTGGACTTCCCGATGATGACGGATATGCGTGAACCCCTGACGATCGCCTTCCACAAGGCCAAGCGCCGGGCGGACCTGCTACGACCGGACAGGATCGAGGACCTCCTCGGCGACCGCGACGCCCAGCTGGAGTACCGCGACGCGGTAAACGACTACGTCAGCGCGTTCGAAGTGGCCGAATCCGAGGCGATCCGCAAACGCCGCAGCGGCTTCTCCACCCAAGATCAGCAACGCCTGGAACGGGCGCAGCACCTGATGCGGCTGGCGTCGGACACCGCCGCCACCGTCCAGGAGCGCCAGCACGCCTACACCAAGGCGCGCCGGGAACTCGACGGGCTGATCGTGTTGCCGGCGCCGACGCGGGCCAGCATCGAGCGCCGGATCGCCGGCGAAATCGAGGCCTAGAACGCCAAACGCGGCGGCCCCTCGTTCGGTTTCGTCGCATCCTGCTGCCAACACACCAAACGTTGTTGACGTCGGTTCGGCCTCAGGATCCGGTGACGCTGGCCGAGGCGCTGCCCACTTCCTGGACGGCGAGCCCCTGACGCGGTGCGCGGCGACCCGACGTGGCGACTCAGCGGGCTCGGTTACCGCTGAGCCTCAGGCACCGATCCGCGGGATGGCGGCCTGCGCGAACTGCTTGAGGACATCGCAGTTGTCGTTCGTCGCGCGATACAACCGGTTGTTGCTGAGCAGCACGACGAGCATCGCGGGGCTGTCGGCGCCACCCGTCGCGGACGGGGTGCAATGAGCGTGGCCCGGGAGGCCGGCCACATCGCTGCCGGCGCTTGCCTGTGCCATCGCGAGCGCGGTGGACGCGTCCGTGGGCATGCTTCCCGGCAGCTGCAGCTCGGAGATCACCATCCGATCCGCAGCGCTGTAGTCGCACATCTGATCCACCGAGCCGGCCTGGTCGCCCACCGACTTCGTGGTGACGGCCTGGCCGCCCAAAAAATTCGTGGCCTCGTCAGTCGTGACCCAGTCGCACGGCCGGAACGCCGGCGGCTCGGATTGGTCAACCGGGTCCACCTGAACCGTCACCGCGTCGGTGCGGCTGACCGGCGTCCCAGCCGACGGCGACACCGAGGTGATGCGGTAGTTCGGGACCCCGCCGACGATGTCGTGCAGCACGTCGTGTCCGTCGGGAGCTGCTGCCTTCGCCAAGTTGAAGC
This sequence comes from Mycobacteriaceae bacterium, assembly GCA_019245755.1. Classification (GTDB taxonomy): domain Bacteria; phylum Actinomycetota; class Actinomycetes; order Mycobacteriales; family Mycobacteriaceae; genus Mycobacterium. The sequence continues at coordinate 50,500 of JAFARC010000004.1, forward strand.
AGAACAGCGAGCCGTCCAGCGCCTGGCCCATCAGTTGCCCCTTGACGTTGGGAACCGGCTGGGGCCAACGCGCAGTGCTGCACGCCTGTTCCGGTGTGGCCGGCGCGGGCGCACTCGGCGCCGGTGCGTCGTTCCTCGGTGAACTGCACCCGCCCAGAAGCGCGGCCGCACAGGCCGCCGCGAGACCGATTCGCCGCACACCGCTTAGCGTAGTGACCGGTCGCCACCGGCAAACGTCAGGCCACCGCCGCGTCGTCGCCGAACTGGGTGGCGTACAACTGGGCGTAGCGGCCGGCCCGGGCAAGCAGCTGTTCATGGGTGCCGCGCTCGACGATGCGGCCGCCCTCGACGACGAGGATCACATCCGCTGCGCGGACGGTGGAAAGCCGGTGGGCGATGACGATCGAGGTTCGCCCTGCCAGCGCCTCGCCGAGGGCCTGCTGCACGGCCGCCTCCGACGCGGAGTCCAGCGATGCCGTCGCCTCGTCGAGGACCACCACGCGTGCGCGGCCCAGCAGCAGCCGCGCGATCGTCAGCCGCTGTCGTTGGCCGCCCGAGAGCCGATACCCGCGCTCGCCGACGACGGTGTCGAGGCGGTCGGGCATGTCGGCCACCGCGTCGGCCAGCCGCGCCCGCCCCAGCGCCTCCCAGAGCTCATCGTCGGTGGCGTCGGGCGCCCCCAGCTGCAGGTTGGACCGGATCGACTCGTGGAAGAGGTGGCCGTCCTGGGTCACCATGCCGACCGCTTCGCGCAACGACGCGCTCGTCAGGTCGCGCACGTCGACGCCGGACAGCCGCACGGCACCCGAATCGACGTCGTAGAGGCGGCCCAGCAGTGACGCGATGGTCGACTTGCCCGCACCCGAGGAGCCGACCAGCGCCACCATCTGCCCGGGTTGTGCGGTGAACGAAATGCCGTGCAGCACTTCCTCTTCCCCCCGGTCGTCGAGCTCCGCGACCTCCTCCAGTGACGCCAGTGACACCTTGTCGGCCGACGGGTAGCCGAACCGCACGTCCCGGAACTCGACGGACACCGCGCCGTTGGGCACCGCGACGGCGCCCGGCCGTTCCCGAATCAGCGGCACCAGGTCCAACACCTCGAAAACCCGCTCGAAACTGACCAGCGCGCTGCCAATTTCGACGTGTGCGTTGGCCAGCGCGGTCAGCGGCGAATAAAGGCGGGTCAGCAGCAGCGCCAGCGACACGATCGCCCCGGGCTGCAGGTGCCCGCCGATCGCCAGCACCCCGCCGAGCCCATACACCAGCGCCAGCGCCAGCGCGGACATCAACGTCAGCGAGTTCATGAACGTCGACTGCAGCATCGAGGACTTGACGCCGATGTCGCGCACCCTCCGTGCCCGTCGGGCGAACTCGGTCGACTCGCGCGCCGGGCTGCCGAACAGCTTGACCAGCGTGGCGCCCGGCGCCGAAAACCGCTCTGTCATCTGGGTGTTCATCGTCGCGTTGTAGGTCGCGCTTTCGCGGCTCAACTTCGCCATGACGGCGCCGATCCGGCGTGCCGGTATGACGAATACCGGTACCAGCAGCAGCGAGATCACGGTGACCCGCCAGGAGATTCCGAGCATCACCGCCAACGTCAGCGCCAGCGTCACCGCGTTGGACACCACCCCGGAGAGCGTGTCGGAGAACGCCCGCTGCGCGCCGATGACGTCGTTGCCCAGCCGGCTGACGAGCGCGCCGGTGCGGGTGCGGGTGAAGAACGCGACCGGCATCTGTTGCACATGGTCGAAGACCGCGTTGCGCAGGTCCAAAATCAGGCCCTCGCCGAGCGTCGACGACAGCCAGCGCGTGATCAGCGACACAGCGGCCTCGGCCACGGCCACCGCGGCGATGACCAGCGCCAGCAACACCACGGTGGCCGAAGGCCCGCCGTGCACGATCGCGGTGACCACTTTGCCGGCCAGCATCGGCGTGGCCACGGTGAGCAGTGCGCTCACCACGCTGACCACGACAAATGCCAACAGCCTGTGGCGATGGCGGCTGGCGAACCGCCAGATCCGTCCCAGCAGTCTTCGGTCGGCCAGCGAGCGCAGGTTGCCGCCCCGCGCGTGCATCTGGCGATAGAGCGTGTGCCTGGCTACCGATTCGATGCTCATCGTTCCCACGTTAGAACCTCAACAAAGGTAAAGGTCAACCAGCTTCCCGCGTTCACGCGTCGCGATCAGGCAAGATGTCCGCATGGACTTCCGCATGGACGCGCGACTGGACAGTAGTGCGACCTCACCCCGGGTGCTCGTAGTCGACGATGACGACGACGTGCTGGCGTCGCTGGAGCGCGGACTGCGGCTGTCCGGTTTCGACGTGTCGACGGCCAAGGACGGCGCGGAGGCGCTGCGCAGCGCGACGGAGACGCGGCCCGACGCGATCGTGCTGGACATCAATATGCCGGTGCTCGACGGGGTCAGCGTGGTCACCGCGTTGCGCGCGATGGACAACGACGTGCCGGTCTGCGTGCTGTCGGCCCGCAGCTCGGTCGATGACCGGGTGGCCGGGCTGGAGGCCGGAGCCGACGACTATCTTGTCAAGCCGTTCGTACTCGCCGAGTTGGTGGCGCGGGTGCGGGCGCTGCTGCGCCGGCGCGGCTCGACGGCGACGTTCTCGTCGGAGACCATTCAGGTCGGCCCGCTGGAAGTCGACATCCCGGGCCGGCGGGCCCGGGTCAACGGCGTCGACGTCGACCTGACCAAGCGCGAGTTCGACCTCCTCGCTGTGCTGGCCGAACACAAGACCGCCGTGCTCTCCCGCGCCCAGTTACTCGAGCTGGTATGGGGATACGACTTTGCCGCCGACACCAATGTTGTGGACGTGTTCATCGGTTACCTGCGCCGCAAACTCGAGGTAGGCGGCGCGCCTCGGTTGCTGCACACCGTGCGCGGCGTCGGTTTTGTGCTGCGCACGCAATAATTGGTCAGCCATGAGTGTGTTGTCGCGCATCCTGGTCCGCACGCCGTCGCTGCGGACCCGGGTGGCCTTTGCGACGGCAATCGGCGCGGCGATCGTGGTGCTGATCGTGGGCACCATCGTGTGGATCGGCGTCACCAACGACCGCCGGGAGCGGCTGGACCGCCGATTGGACGAGGCGGCCGGCTTCGCGATTCCATTCATCGCCAGCGGACTCGGCGAAATCCCCCGCTCACCCAACGACCAGAACGCCATTATCACCGTCCGCAAGGGCAACCAGGTGACGTCCAACTCCAAAGTGGTGCTGCCGCAGCTGCCGGCCGGCTATGCGGACACCTACGTCAACGGAGTGCGCTACCGGGTCCGTACCGTCGACATCCGGGCGCCCCAGCAGATGTCCGTCGCGGTCGGAGCCACCTACGACGCGACCATCGCCGACACCAACAACCTGCACCACCGGGTCATCTTCATCTGCTTTTTCGCGATCGGCGCCGCGGCGGTGTTGGGCTGGCTGCTGGCCGCGTTCGCGGTGCGTCCCTTCAAACGGCTGGCACAGCAGGCCAGACAGATCGACGCCGGCGATGAAGCGCCGGACGTCGAGATCCGCGGTGCCACCGAAGCCGTGGAGATCGCTGACGCCCTCAACGGCACGCTGCAACGCATTTGGAAGGAGCAGGACCGGACCAAATCCGCGCTGGCGTCGGCCCGCGACTTCGCCGCGGTGTCTTCCCATGAGCTGCGCACGCCGCTGACCGCGATGCGGACGAACCTTGAGGTTCTGGCGACCCTCGACCTGCCCGACGAGCAGCGCAAGGAGGTGCTCAACGACGTGATCCGCACCCAGTCGCGGATCGAGGCCACGCTCTCGGCGCTGGAGCGTCTGGCCCAGGGCGAGCTGTCGACGTCGGACGATCACGTGCCGGTCGACATCACCGAGCTGCTCGACCGCGCCGCGCACGACGCGATGCGCGTCTACCCCGACCTGGACGTGTCGTTGATGCCGTCGCCGTCGGTGATCATCGTCGGACTACCCGCCGGGCTGCGGTTGGCCGTTGACAACGCGATCGCCAACGCGGTCAAGCACGGCGGTGCCACCCGGATCCAGCTGTCGGCGGTCAGCTCGCGCGCCGGGGTGGAGATCGCCGTCGACGACAATGGCTCTGGTGTTCCCGAACATGAGCGCAACGTTGTGTTCGAGCGGTTCTCCCGGGGGTCGACGGCGTCGCATTCCGGCTCCGGGCTGGGGCTGGCGCTGGTGGCTCAGCAGGCCGAATTGCACGGCGGCACCGCCTCACTGGACGCCAGCCCGCTCGGCGGCGCGCGGCTATCGCTGCGACTGCCCGGACCCAAGCCGTGGTGGGAGAACGGAACGCCGTTCTAGCTGGCGATAGGTCTCGTCAAGTGGCCTATTAGGCGTGTTGGGATCAACAGCCCGTGTTTGCGCTGTTGGCGTGTTGGTATTGGCCGTCGGTGTTCGGCTTGGCAACGTGTCGGTGGGCGCCCACGCTGACTTATGCGACCTCAACTTCGTGGTGATGGTTGGGTCAGCTGGCGTCGTCCGGGCTGCCTTGTAGGAGAAGGGCCGGGTGCCAAGCTAGACGCGGCGTAACCCGTGTGGGGTCCGCCATAGCCCAATCGGCATCTGATCCGGCCCTTCGTTGCTTCCAGCCTGGCACCGGCGACCGGAGTTGTGAAGGGGGCGGGTTGTGGCCTTTCTGCGGGATGGATACGGGCGGGCTTTCCTCGTCGGGCCAGGGTGCGCCGGTGCTCGTCGCTGTCCACGTCGTTCGTCCTCGCTGCGCTGCGGGCGCTGCAGGTGGACAGCTCCTGCGTCTCCGGCGCCGATGACTCGGACCCGAGTAAAAGCCGGTGTTCAGGTCCAGCGCATCGGGTCGTAGCTGGCGTGGTCACGCACCAGCGCATACGCGATGCGGGTGGCGCGATGCGCCAGGGCGCAAGTGATGATCCCGCCGTGCTTACCGCGGGCTTTCAGACCGGCGGCATAGGTCCGGGCAGCCGGATCGGTCAACCGCAGGCCCAGACCGAGATCGATGAGCGCCCGCCGCAGGCCGACGCTGCCCTCGCGGCTGATGGTTCCGTCGCGGCGTTTGCCAGCCGACTCGTACTGCATCGGTGAGAGTCCCGCGGCCCGGTAGATCTGCCGCGGGCCTGGCCAGCGCCGCGGGTCCCCCACGGCCGCAGCGTAATTAGCGACCCGCACCACACCCCAACCGGGCACGGTGGTCAACGTGGCGAAGCGGCTATGAGGAACCAGTGTGGCCAGCTCGGCCTCGGCCGCGCCCACCTGGGTGTCCAGGTCGGCCAGCAGCACCAGATCAGCGGCCAGCACCCGCCGGGCCACTACCGCATCAGCGGTCGGCAACGCCTCACGCCCGGCGGTAACGAGGCGTTCGGCTAACGGCCGGCGCAGTTGGACGTCGCAGCCGGCGGCAAAGCGGATCAACCCGCTCACCCCCAGCGCGGCCAACCGGGCCGGGTCGGCGAACTCGGCAGCAACCAACCGCCCAATCTTGGTGCCCAACACATCCGGCAGCGCTCTGCTCACCCCGGGAAACGTCCGGTCGAGCTGACCCAACAGCTGATTCTTCGTCGCCGACCGCACCGCCACCCGTCGACTGCGATGCGCGGCCCACGCGGCGATTTGGCCCAGCACCGTCTCGGCGACTAACACCGGTTGTCCCCGTCCGGCCAACACCAACTCGGTGATCGCCTCCAAATCGATCACATCGGTCTTCACCCGACGCCGACCCGCCACCCGCCGCTGCTCGGTCACGTGAGCCGGGTTGAGCTCCAATACCTCCCACCCGGGCGGCCAGGCATAGTCCAGCACCGGCCGGTGATAATGCCCCGCCGCCTCGACACCCACCTTCACCTGCGCCGACGGCCCACTCACGCACACAATCCGATCCACAACCGCCGACAAACCCGAGCAACTCATCACAAACCCAACCGGACCCACCAAACGACGACGCCCAGCATCGCTCACCAACACCATCGCCGAGGACTTGCCGACATCGACGGCAACGACGATCGTGGACGACGTGACTGGCGCAGCATGATGCACAGACACAACAACACCTCCGGGGCGTGCCAGGAGAACCGCAGCGCTGCAACGCCGGGTCCTCGAAGGGAACTACTGACAATCCCTTCCTGACACCCCCGGAGGCATTTGTGAAGGACCGGTCAACCTATATCAGCCCACAGCCGTCGGGCACACTGGAGACGTGGCAACCGACGATCACACCTTTGAGCGGATCAAGCAGCTGGTCTCCGAGGAAAAGCAGCTCCGTGCAAAGCTCCTGCACGGCGAGATCGACCCCTCGGAGGAGCAGCAGCGTCTCGGCGCGGTCGAGACCGAGTTGGATCAGTGCTGGGATCTGCTGCGGCAGCGCCGCGCGTTGCGGGAGACCGGCGGCGATCCGCAGCAAGCCCAGCTACGGCCCCCGGATGAAGTCGAGGGCTACCTGAACTGATGGCGTGATCCACGACGTCATCGTGATCGGCGGCGGCCACAATGGACTGGTCGCCGCCGCCTACCTCGGCCGTGCGGGTAAGCGGGTCCTGGTCCTGGAACGGCTCGGCCACGTCGGCGGGGCCGCGGTGTCGGCGCAGGCGTTCGACGGCGTCGAGGCGCGGCTGTCGCGCTATTCGTATCTGGTCGGCCTGCTGCCCCCGCGCATCGTCGACGAGCTGGGTGCGCCGGTCCGGCTGGCGCGGCGCCGCTACTCGTCCTACACGCCGGATCCGACGTGCGGCGGTCGGCGCGGACTGCTGATTGGCCCGCACACGACGTTCGGTGCGATCGGCGCTGCGGCCGACGAGGCCCGGTTCGCCGACTTTTACCGCCGCTGCCGGCGGGTCACGACGGCGTTGTGGCCGACGCTGACCGATCCGCTGCCCACCCGCAGCCAGGCGCGCCGCCGCGTGCGGGCCGACGAGGCATGGCGCTTCATGGTGGACCAGCCGATAGGGCAGTCGATCGCCTCGGCGGTGTCGCATGATGTGGTCCGTGGCGTGATCGCCACCGACGCGCTGATCGGCACCTTCGCTCGCCTCGACGATGAGTCGTTGCACCAGAACGTGTGCTTTCTGTATCACGTGCTGGGCGGCGGCACCGGAGATTGGGACGTACCGATCGGTGGGATGGGGGCCGTGACCAGTGCGCTGGCCGAGGTCGCGATCCAGTACGGGGCCGAAATCGTCACGCAGGCCGAGGTGTTCGCGGTCGATCCGGACGGCGAAGTGCGCTACCGGGTGCGCGGCGACGAGCGTCGGGCACACGGCCGATTCCTGCTGGCCGGCGTCAGCCCGGCCGAGTTGGCCAAGCTGCTCGCCGAGCCGGCGCCCGCCTCGGCGCCCGGTTCGCAGGTCAAGGTCAACCTCATGCTGCGCCGCCTGCCCCGGCTGCACGACGGCGGCGTCACCGCCGAGCAGGCCTTCAGCGGGACATTCCACGTCAACGAGACGTTCACACAGCTCGACGCGGCGTACCGGAAAGTGTTCCGCGCAGAGCTGCCCGATCCTCTGCCATGCGAAATCTATTGCCATACACTGACTGATCCGAGCATCCTCTCCGGCGCCTTGCGGGCTTCGGGTGCGCACACGCTGACGGTGTTCGGGTTGCACACTCCGCACGGTGCATTCGACGAGCAGGGCTTGCGTGCGCGGCTGATCGACACCGTGCTGGCCTCGCTGAATTCGGTTCTCGCCGAGCCGCTCCAGGACGTGCTGATGCGCGACACAGCAGGCCGCGACTGCGTGGAGGTCCAGACGACCTTCGATTTGGAGCGCACGCTGGCCATGACGGCGGGAAACATTTTCCACGGCGGCCTGGCGTGGCCGTTCGCCGAGGACGACGAGCCGCTGGACACCCCCGCCCGGCGGTGGGGTGTGGCCACCTCGCATGACCGGATCATGTTGTGCGGATCCGGTTCTCGCCGCGGGGGCGGTGTGTCGGGCATTGGTGGCCAGAACGCGGCGATGGCGGTGCTCGAAAGCTAACGGTGCACATCGCACCAACTGCCGCACCGACCCCTTACCCCGCCTGTCGCATTTTCCCGTCCGGAAGCAATCTCGGCGTCAGTTGCCGGTGGCGAGCCGGTCCATCAGATCTCGTAGCGCCATCAACTCCGGCTCGCTGAAAGCCGCCAGCGAGGCGGGCGCCGGATCGTCGACAGCCTCCACCAGGCCCACCACCTGGCGCCCGGCGTCGGTCAGCGACACCAGCTTGCAGCGCCGGTTGTCCGGGTTTACCCGCCGCAGTACCAGGCCCCGCTGCTCCAGGTCGGTGACCGCAACGGTCGCCGCCGGCGCATCCATGCCCGCGGCCGCGGCGATCTGCTTGACCGTCATGGGTCGTACGGCCAGCCGCCGCAGAATGCGAACCCTGCTGAATGCCAGGCCTGTGCGCTCCACAACCGCGCGCCGCCAGGTGTCCTTGTTGTCGATGACGAGCGTCGACAACTGCCGCCACACCTGGTCGGCCAGCAGGTTACGCGGCACGGGCGCTGGCCTCCCGGTGCTCGGGCCTCCCGATCAGCGGCGCCAACCGCTCGGCGGAGCGGATCGCCGGCCTCGACGTCGACCCGACGGCCAGCGCGGTGATGGCGACCCCGAGCACCGCGGCCACAAACCACAGCGTGCGCGATGCCGCGGCGAAATCGGCACCGGTCGCGGACAGCGCCGCGCCGGCCAGCGAGCCGCACAACGCCACACCGATGCTGACGCCCACCTGTCGACTGGTCGAGGCGACCGCCGACGCCGCCCCGGCACGGTCGGTCGGCATCCCGCTGACGGCCGCGGTCGTGATCGGCGCGTTGACCATGGCGAAGCCGATGCCGAACACCGCGAACATCCCTATCAGCGCCAGCACATGCGTCGTCGCGGTCAACCGGGTCAGCAGCAGCGTGGCGGAGGTGATCATGACCCCGGCGACCAGCAAGGACGGCCGGGCGCCGAAGCGCCCCACCAGCCGCCCGGACAGCGGCGCGAACACCAACGACGAGCCGGCGATCGGCAGGTAGAGCAATCCGGTGTGCACCGCCGAGTAGTGCCGCTCGCCTTGCAGGTACAGCGACATCATGAACAGGAACGCGCCATAGATGGCGAACGCGCACACCGCGATCATTGTGGCCGATGCGAACGGGACGCTACGGAAGAACTGCAGGTCGATGAACGGGTCGCGGCGGCGGGCCTCGTAGCGTAGGAACGCCCCGAATGCCGCTACCGCGATCGCCGATATCAGCAACGTCGGTGCCGACGTCCAGCCCATCTCCCGGCCCTGGATCAGCACGAACACCACGGCGAACAGGAACGCCACCGCGAGCCCCTGACCGATCGGGTCGATGTCACGCATCGTGGTCGAGCGCGACTCGGGCACGAAGATCGCGGTGAGGAGGATCGCCGCCGCGCAGATCGGCAGGTTGATCCAGAACACCGACCTCCAGCCGACGAACTCGATCAGCGCGCCACCAACGATTGGCCCCAGTGCCATCGAGATACCCACCACCGCGCCCCACACCCCGACCGCTCGGGCGCGTTCGACCCGGCCGGTGAACACCTGCGTGATGATCGACATCGCCACCGGGTTGAGCATCGAACCGCCGATGGCCTGCAGGAACCGGGCCGCGACGAGGGTGTGGATGTTCGGCGCCAGGCTGCACAGCAACGAGCCGGCCGCGAAGACCGTCAGGCCGACCTGGAACACCCGGCGACGGCCGAAGCGGTCGGCGGTGGCCCCCGACAGCAGCAGCAGCGACGCGAGCACCAGTGTGTAGATGTCGATCACCCACTGCAGCTGGGACGCGGACGCGCCGAGCTCGGTGCGAATCGAGGGGATCGCGACGTTGACTATCGTCGCGTCCATCGAGACGATCAGCAGGCTCAGGCAGCAGGAGACCAGAATGATCAGCTTGCGGCGCCGGCTGAGCATGTCCATACAACGATTGTGAAACCACAACCGTTAGCGCGTCGAGTGACAATCGGGTGAGATCCGTCGCACCCAGTAAAACGCTGGTCAGCGCCCGTCGACGGAGGTGTAGTCGCGCTCGCCGTAGCCGGTGTAGATCTGGCGGGGCCGACCGATCTTGCTCGGGCCCTCGTCGTGCATCTCCCGCCAGTGCGCGATCCAGCCGGGCAGCCGGCCCAGCGCGAACAGCACCGTGAACATCCGCGTCGGGAAGCCCATCGCGCGGTAGATCACGCCGGTGTAGAAGTCGACGTTCGGGTACAGCTTGCGCTCGATGAAGAAGTCGTCCGTGAGGGCCACCTCCTCGAGCGCCTTGCCGATGTCCAGCAGGTCGTCGTCGCCGCCCAGCTTGCCGAGGATCTTGTCGGCCTGCTCTTTGACGATGCGTGCCCGTGGGTCGTAGTTCTTGTACACGCGGTGGCCGAAGCCCATCAGCTTGACGCCGTCCTCGCGGTCCTTGACCTTGCGGACGAATTCGCGCACGTCGCCGCCGTCGTTGCGGATTCGCTCGAGCATTTCCAGCACGGCCTGGTTGGCACCGCCGTGCAGCGGCCCCCACAACGCGTTGATGCCGCCGGAGATCGAGGTGAACAGGTTGGCCTGCGACGAGCCGACCAGCCGCACCGTCGATGTCGAGCAGTTCTGTTCGTGGTCGGCGTGCAGGATGAACAGCATGTCCAGCGCGCGCACGATCTCCGGGTCCACGGTGTAGGGCTCGGCGGGGAATCCGAAGGTCATCCGCAGGAAGTTCTCCACCAGCGTCAGCGAGTTGTCCGGGTACAGGAACGGCTGGCCGACGGACTTTTTGAAGGCGTACGCGGCGATGGTGGGCAGCTTGGCCAGCAGACGGATGGTGGACAGCTCGACCTGTTCGTTGTCCATCGGGTCCAGGGAGTCCTGGTAGTAGGCCGACAGCGCATTGACCGCACTGGACAGCACCGGCATCGGGTGGGCGTTGCGGGGGAAGCCGTCGAAGAACCGCTTGAGGTCCTCGTGCAGCAGGGTGTGCCGCTGGATCTGCGTGGTGAACTTGTCCAACTGCTCCTTGCCGGGCAGCTCGCCGTAAATCAGCAGATAGCTGACCTCGATGAAGGTCGACTTTTCGGCAAGCTGCTCGATCGGATAGCCCCGATAGCGCAGGATCCCGGCGTCGCCGTCGATGTAGGTGATCGCGCTCTTGGTGGGTGCGGTGTTGACGAAGCCGGGGTCGAACGTCGTGTAACCCGACTTTGCCAGCAGCGAATCCAGGGCGATCCCGTCGGAGCCCTCGGTGGCCGGCACGATGTCGAGTTGCAGCTCCCCCCCGCGATATTGAAGCTTGGCGACCTCGTCAGAAGTGGGGTTATCGGCCACGGGAATCCCTTCTTCACTGCAGAGCGTGATGGACTGCCTACAAAACGGTAGTCGCAATCGCCCCAGCATGCCCGTGGGGGGCGGAAAGGACCGTCAGACCGGCGCCCGCACGGCCGCCATCAGCTCGGTGAACTGCGCGAACGTGTCCTCGAGCCGGGCGACGAGCATGTCGACGGTCATGTGTGGCCAATCGGTGTTGGGACCCAGGTCATCGAGCGCGGTGAGCAGCATCGCCGACCACACCGCAACGACCAGGTGCAGCTTGCGGTCGTCAAGCCCGACACCCATCCGGTGGCCCAGCGCCACCGTGATGGCATGCCGCCGGAATTCGCCGACCGCCAATCGCAACGCCGGTGACGACGTCACGATCCGCGCGGTGGTCAGCAGCCGTTCAGCGGTGAATCCGCCTGGCGGCGCGGTTGCGGTTGCCCTGACCATGTCGACATGCGCCGCCCGCAGCGCCTCGAACTCGCACAGCTCCGCGGGCTGGCGGACCAGCTGGACGGCGATCGCGTCGACCATGTCGTCGACGAGCGCCAACACGACGGCGTCCTTGGTGGCGAAGTAGCGGCTGAACGTGCGCGGCGACACGTCCGCCACGGCGGCGATCTGATCGACGGTGGTGCGCTCGAAACCCTGCCGATTGCACAGCTCGATCGCCGCGTCGATCAGCATGGATCTGGTGCGCTGTTTTTTGCGTTCCCGCAGCCCGGCCACCGCCCCGACTACCTCCACCACGCCCTGGATCCTAGCGCGGCCAAGCTGGCACGTGGACGCAACTGCCGACTTCCGAAAAAAGCGTGACGTTAACTTTTGTCAACCTCCGGCCCTTTGACGTCGACGTCAACCACCCGATCAGGGCGATATCGGACGAATGCCGGCACCGCCAGCGCAGCGATCACGACACCGACCACCGCCAGCACGCCGCCGCCGGCCGCGGCCGCAGCCGTGCCGACGACCGCGGCGGCGGCGCCGTGCACCGTGTCGGCGACCCGGGGGCCGCCCGCCACCACGACGGTGAACACACCCTGCAGCCGGCCGCGAAGTTCGTCGAATGCGGCCTGCTGCAGGATCGTCGAGCGGAAGGCCGCCGAAGCCATGTCCGCGGCGCCGCCGAGGGCCAAAAAACTCAGTGCCGCCCACAGCATCGGACCGGGCCGGCAGTGCGCGAATCCGGTCGCCGCGCCGAAGCCCACCATGGCCAGACCCCAGACGATGATCGCCGCCACCACCACCAGGCCTTGGCGACGGACCCGTGGCAGCCAGCCCGAAAACACCCCGCCGGCGACCGCGCCGGCCGACATGGCCGCGGCCAGCACCGCCACGGTGGCGCCACCTTCTAGCGGACCGCCGAAGCTTTGGTGGGCGATCTGCGGAAACAGCGCCCTGGGCATCCCGAAGATCATCGCGATCAGGTCCACGACGAACGACATCAGCACGACCGTGTTGCCGGCCAGGTAGCGAAAGCCCTCCACCACCGCGGCCAAGCCCCACCGCGGCGAGCCGGCAGCGGCCGGCATCGGCGACAGCCGCGCCGTCGCCCAGATCGGCGCGGCGCAGCACACCGCGTCGATCAGATACAGCGTCGATAGGTCGACCCACCGCAATAACACCCCGGCCAGCAGCGGTCCGGCGATCGCGCCGAACTGGAACACGGTCATGTTCAGCGAGTTCGCCGCGGGCAGCTGTTCGGTCGGCAGCATCCGCGGGATAGCCGCCGAGCGGGTCGGCTGGTTGATCGCGTAGAACGCCTGCTGCACAGACAGCAGGCCCATCACCACCCACACGTCGTTCAGTGCGAGCGCGGCCTGCGCCCACAGCAGCACGGACGCCACCGCCAGCCCACCCGAGGCGATGATGAGCAGGCTTCGGCGGTCCATCGCGTCGGCCCATGCGCCTCCCCACAACCCGAAGACCACCAGCGGTAGCAACGCGAAAAAACCGGCCAGCCCGACGTACGCCGAGTTCTGCGTCAACGCGTAGATCTGAACCGGGACGGCAAAGATCGTCAGGTTCGCCCCGATGACGGTGACGATCCCAGCCAGCCACAGCCGACGGAAGTCGGGTGTACGCAGCGGTGTGGTGTCGGCTAGCAGGCCCACGCGATCAGGGCTGCAGACGTTGCACGCGTCCGCCACTGACACGAATGCGGTTGTGTATCCGGTTCTCCCGGCCCTGCCAGAATTCGACCACCTCCGGGGCGACGAGGTAGCCGCCCCAGTTCGGCGGCACCGGCACCTGGTCCAGGTCCGCAAAGCGCGCGGTCACTTCGGCGAGTTGCTTCAACAGAGCCGCGCGCGACTCGATCGGCCGGGATTGCTCGGAGGCCCACGCGCCCAGCTGCGAGCCGCGCGGCCGCTTGGACCAGTAGTCGGCGGTGGCCTGCGCGCTGACCTTGCCGACCGGGCCGCGGACGTGCACCTGCCGGCCCAGCACGTACCAGGGGAAGGTGACCGACGCGTACGGTGTCGCGGCCAGCTCGTCGGCCTTGGCGGAGTCGTAGTTCGTGAAGAAGGTCACCCCGGTCTCGTCCACGCTCTTGCACAACACCGACCGGCTCACCGGCCTTCTGGCCGCGTCCACGGTGGCCAGCACCATCGCGTTCGGCTCTGCTATCCCCGCACGTTCGGCGTCGTCAATCCACTTGCGCAGCAAGGTAAGCCAGCCGTCGTCCAGCCAGTCGACGTCGAGGTCGGGGCTGGCATCCTTCTCCACCGAGCCGTACTCGACCCGCATCGCGGCAAGGTGCTCGCTGCTAGGCTCCGCCACCGGCCCCACGCTACGCTGCGGCGGTTACCGACCGGTAGACCATCGCCCCGGGACGGGTGCGAGAATCGTTGCATGACTGCGGTGCCGGAAAATTTCGTCAACGGACTCGAAGGCGTCGTGGCCTTCACCACCGAGATCGCCGAACCCGACAAAGACGGTGGCGCGCTGCGCTACCGCGGTGTCGACATCGAAGACCTCGTCGAGAGGCGCGTCACCTTCGGCGATGCCTGGGCGTTGCTGGTGGACGGCAAGTTCGGCCACGGGTTGCCGCCCGCCGAGCCGTTCCCGCTGCCGATCCACACCGGCGATGTGCGCGTGGACGTGCAGGCCGGCCTTGCGATGCTGGCACCGATCTGGGGCTATCCGCCGATCCTGGACATCGATGACGCGACCGCCCGCGACCAGTTGGCGCGCGCGTCGGTGATGGCGCTGTCCTACGTCGCGCAGTCGGCGCGCGGCATCTACCAACCTGCCGTGCCCCAGCGTGAGATCGACCAGTGTTCCACGATCACTGAGCGGTTCATGACCCGCTGGCAGGGCGAGCCGGATCCCCGGCATGTGGAGGCGATCGACGCGTACTGGGTGACCGCCGCCGAACACGGAATGAACGCGTCGACGTTCACCGCGCGGGTGATCGCCTCGACGGGCGCCGATGTCGCCGCAGCGATGTCCGGCGCGATCGGTGCGATGAGCGGGCCGCTGCACGGCGGTGCGCCGGCACGGGTGATCCCGATGATCGAGGAAGTCGAACGCAGCGGCGACGCGCGGGCGGTGGTCCGTGCGATCCTGGACCGCAAAGAGAAGCTGATGGGCTTTGGGCACCGGGTGTACCGCGCCGAAGACCCGCGTGCCCGGGTGCTGCGCGCGACGGCGAACCGGCTGGAAGCGCCACGGTATGAGGTAGCCGCGGCGCTCGAGCAGGCGGCGCTGGCCGAGCTGCGGGAGCGCCGGCCCGACCGAGCGATCGAGACCAACGTGGAGTTCTGGGCCGCCGTCATCCTCGACTTCGCGCAGGTGCCCACCAAGATGATGCCGGCGATGTTCACCTGCGGACGCACCGCTGGATGGTGTGCCCACATTCTGGAGCAGAAGCAGCTGGGCAAGCTGGTGCGGCCGTCGGCGATCTACGTCGGGCCGGGCCCGCGTGAGCCCGAGTCGGTGGAGGGCTGGAGCGAGACCGCCCGCGCGGTGGTCTAGTCGTTGTCGCTGCCCGGTGATTGCATGGGCGGTGGCGATGAGCCCGCCCCGGGTCCGCGGTCGATACCGATAGCCCGGCGGGACACTACCGACAGGAGATCATCATGGCCATCGAAGTTCAACCTTCGCTCTCTCCGCACCTGATCGTCGACGGTGCGGCCGCAGCCATCGACTTCTACATCAACGCATTCAATGCCGTGGAGCGTGGCCGGGTTCCGGGCCCGGACGGCCGACTGATCCACGCCGCGCTGCAGATCAACGGCTCCACGGTGCTGCTCAACGACGATTTCCCCGAGATGCGCGAGGGCAAGTCGATGACGCCGATCGCCCTCGGCGGCACCCCGGTGACGATCCACTTGACGGTGGTCGACGTCGACGCCCGGTTCCAGCAGGCCATCGACGCGGGAGCCACCGTGGTCATGGCGCTGGAAGACCAATTCTGGGGCGATCGCTACGGCGTC
Source organism: Mycobacteriaceae bacterium (assembly GCA_019245755.1). Taxonomy (GTDB): domain Bacteria; phylum Actinomycetota; class Actinomycetes; order Mycobacteriales; family Mycobacteriaceae; genus Mycobacterium. The sequence goes on from JAFARC010000004.1 coordinate 66,190, forward strand.
CTGCGCGACCCGTTCGGGCACCACTGGTCGATGGGGCAACCGGTGCGCGAGGTGAGCGCGGAGGATATCCAGAAAGCGGTGAGCCGGTACTGACCGAACGCAAACCTAAGAAGATCCTCTACATCGACCTCGACAACACCATGGTCGACTTCGGCCACCGCATCGAGGGTCTGGACCCGCTCGTGGTGGCCAAGTACGAAGGGCGCATGGACGAGGCGCCCGGAATCTTCGCACTGATGCGATCGATGCCCGGGGCGATCGACGCGTTCAACGAGCTCTCCGAGCGGTTCGACACCTATCTCCTGTCGACCGCCCCGTGGCGCAATCCGTCGGCCTGGCAGCACAAGGTCGAGTGGGTGCACGAGCATCTCGGCGGCGACGAGGACTCGCCGGCGTACAAACGGCTGATCCTCACCCATCACAAGGACCTCAACCACGGCGACTTCCTCGTCGACGACCGGCCCAACAACGGCGCGGACCGGTTCGAGGGCGAGTGGATCCACTTCGGCTCGCCGGAGTTCCCGGACTGGCAGGCCGTGCTCGACTACCTGCGCACCAGGGCCTAGCGCCGAAGCGCCGCCAGCAACCGCCGCGGGCCTGGCTGCGGCTCGGCGGCGGCAGCGATGGCAATCAATTCGGCCACGGTGGTGAATTTGTCGCGCGGCCTGCCGTCGGCCTCGCCGCGCTCGATCTCGGCGCGATCGATGGTGCGCCAGCCGGCCCGGTCCACCACCTCGGGTTGCCGGCGGTGCACTAGCCGGTCCAGAGCCGCCGGCGTACCGCCGGGATCGGCGAGTAATCCGCGGTTGTAGTCGGCGACGAGCGCGTTGACGGTCTCCTGCGCGCAGGACTTGTTCGTCCCGATGAATCCGGTAGGCCCCCGCTTGATCCAGCCCGCGACGTAACAACCCGGTACCGGTGCCGCTGTCGTCGGGTCCACGACACGCCCGGCGCGGTTGGGCACCACCGTGGCGTCCTCGTCGAATGGCAGTCCGGCCACCGGGCTGCCGCGGTAGCCGATCGAGCTGAGCACCAGACCGGCCTCGAGTGCGGTTGTCTCCCGGGTTCCGGTCACGGCGAACTCGATGCCCTCGGCACGGGCGCCGCCCAGGACGCGGCGGGGCGTGAGCCGATAGGCGAGCCGGATCCGTGCCGCGCCGGCGGCGTCGGCGTCGTCGGCGACCCCCAGCGAGGACAGCAGCTCGAGCTTGTGCCGGGTCAACGCGTCGGTGCAGCCGGCCAGATCCGAGCGGACCAGCTCGTGGTCTGCCGCGCTGAGCACCACCCGCGAGGACGACGCCAGGCCGATCATCTCGGGAAGGGTGAACGCCGACTGCGCGGGCCCGCGGCGCGCGGCGACGACGACCTCACCCACCTTGCTGTCCCGCAGAACGGCCAACGCGGTCCGGGAAATGTCGGTGCCGGCCAGCGCGTAGGGATCGGCGGTCAGGATCCGCGCGACGTCCAGAGCGACGTTGCCATTGCCGACGATGACGACGCGCTCGTGGTCGAGTGGCACCGTCAGCGCGCCGAAATCCGGATGGGCGTTGTACCACGCCACGACCTCGGTGGCCGTGCCGGTGCCGGGCAGACCGAAGCCCGGGATGTCCAGGCGGCGATCCGACGGCGCACCGACCGCATACACCACGGCGTGGTGGTGGCCCAGCAGCTCGTCATGCGAAAGATGCTTGCCGACTTCCACATTGAGGTAGAAGTGGAAATCGCGGTCCCGGGCCATTCGGTCGAACAACCCGGTTACCCGCTTGGTGGTCTGATGGTCGGGCGCCACGCCGGCCCGCACCAGCCCGTACGGCGTCGGCAGCCGCTCGAAGACGTTGACCACCACCCCCCGCTGGGTCAGTAGTTCGTCGGCGGCATACATCGCGGCCGGACCGGACCCGACGATGGCGACGCGCAGCGGACCGCGGCTGCGCCGCCGGATCGTCGGCGCCGCCACCACCGGCGCCAGCTTCGATGTCGGTGGCAGCTTCTCCCCCGCCGGCCCCTTGGGGTAGAACGAGGCGTTGATTTCGATGAATGGCAGCTGCGCAGCGGTCAGTTTGGTATCGGGTGCGATCGCGCCGACCGGGCACGCCGACACGCAGGCGCCGCAGTCGACACATGCGACCGGATCGATGTGCAGCATCTCGGCCGTCGCGAAGCCCGGCTCGTCGGGCGTGGGGTGAATGCAGTTCACCGGACACGCGTAGACGCAGGACCCGTCGCTGCAGCACGACTGGGTGATGACGTGCGGCATGCCGCCCTAGGCCGCCGGAACGGCGACGTGCTCGCGCTGCGGCTCGCTGCGGTAGCGCGACGGCCGGCCCTCGATCTTGCAGATCCGCCACATCAGTCGCGCGGCCGGGTTCATCAGCCCCACGTCGTAGCACAACATCCGGACGTCGCCGAACATGTCGCGCAGCATTTGCCGGGAGTCGGGCGCGCCGAAGAACACCTCCTTGCGCACCCAGCGCGGGATGTCGAATTCCTGCCAGAAGCTCTTCGGTGGCACGACGATGGCCTGGCACAGCACTCGCATGATCCATGGGACGTTCAGCGACAGCCAGAACCGGCGCCGCGGACGCATGTGCGGCACTCGCTTGCGCAGATACTCGTGGGCAAACGAGATGTGGCGGGCTTCCTCGGCCACGTGAATGGCCATCACTCGCTCCATGATCGGGTGCAGCGACTTGCCTTCACGCAGCACGTTCTTCTGCGTGTGGTCGATCGGCTCCTCGCCGGCGAGCACGCCGAAGAAGAACGCGACGGGCAGCGGGCCGGCGATCAGCGGGATCAGCGGCGAGACCCAGCGCAGCAGCTTCGGCATGCCGGGGACGTCCATCCCCATCCGGTTCACCATCTCCTGGAACATCATGGTGTGGTTGCATTCCTCGACGGACTCATGCAAGCAGTAGCGGTATTCCGGCGAGCCGTTGGGCACCCAGAACGTGTACTGCATCAGGCCCCGGATCAGGATGCTCTCGAAGTGCAACCCGACCTTGGCGACATTGGCCTGGCGCCACATGCCGATCTTGATCTGCTTCTCCAGCGGCTGCGCCTGGTACCAGGGATGGCGGCCCAGCGGGTCTGTCGTTGGGAGTACCCAGCGCGGGTCGCCCTGCGTGACAGCAAATTCGGGCGCATCCCAGTCGATATCGGTGTAGGGGTTGAAATTGCGACGCACCGAGCCTTCGGACAGCGTGCTGAGCATGTCCACGTATTCGGTGTCCTCGCGAACCTCCATGTTGCGCTTCCAGCGCTTCACCATCCGCGTGCGGGGCATTCGAAGCCTCCCGTGGGTTTACATTACGGTGCTCTATGTACAACGGTACCGCAGGTATCGCATACTGTCTACTCCCGCACTTCAATGTTTGCTATCCAGCAGCTCGCTGCTCCTGCGCGGCCCCGACCAGGCCCGGACCACCCCCTGCGCGGGCCCAATTCGCGCCTTGCACGGCACCCCGCGCACCACGCGCGCCAAGGCCCCCCCACCACACGCGCCAACCGTTCAGGGTTCGTCACTAATCTGAAGCCATGGCCGAAACGCTGAGAATCCCGGACGACATCAAACCCAAGGACGGTAGGTTCGGTTCCGGACCGTCGAAGGTACGCCCGGAACAGCTGCAGGCGCTCGCCACCACCGCCGCCCCGTTGTTCGGCACGTCGCATCGGCAAGCCCCGGTCAAAGACCTCGTCGGTCGGGTGCGGTCCGGGCTGGCCGAGCTGTTCTCACTGCCCGACGGCTACGAAGTGGTCCTCGGCAACGGGGGTGCCACCGCCTTCTGGGATGCGGCGGCGTTCGGCCTGATCGACAAGCGCTCGCTGCACCTGGCCTTTGGCGAGTTCAGCTCGAAGTTCGCCTCTGCCGTGGACAAGAACCCGTTCGTCGGCGAGCCGATCATCGACAAGGCCGAGGCGGGCAGTGCGCCGAAGCCGCGGTCGGACCCCTCGGTCGACGTGATCGCCTGGGCGCACAACGAGACGTCAACCGGCGTGGCGGTGCCGGTGCGGCGCCCGCAAGGCAGCGAGCAGGCATTGATCGTCATAGATGCCACCTCCGCCGCCGGCGGCCTGCCCGTCGACGTCTCCGACGCCGACGCGTACTACTTTGCGCCGCAGAAGAATTTCGCCAGCGACGGCGGCCTGTGGCTGGCACTGCTCAGCCCGGCCGCACTGGCCCGTATCGAGGCGATCGCCGCCTCGGGCCGCTGGTCGCCCGACTTCCTGTCCTTGCCGATCGCGGTGGACAACAGCCGCAAGAACCAGACTTACAACACCCCGGCCATCGGCACCCTCGTGCTGATGGCTGAGCAGATCGATTGGTTGCTGGGCAACGGCGGCCTGGAGTGGGCGGTCAAGCGGACCGCCGACTCGTCGCAGCGGCTGTACTCGTGGGCGCATGCGTCGTCGTATGCGACGCCGTTCGTCACCGATCCGGAGCTGCGTTCGCAGGTGGTCGGCACCATCGACTTCTCCGACCAGGTCGATGCGAACGCGGTCGCCAAGGTGCTGCGCGCCAACGGCATCGTCGACACCGAGCCGTACCGCAAACTGGGCCGCAACCAGCTTCGGGTGGCGATGTTCCCGGCCGTCGAACCCGACGACGTCAGCGCGCTGACCGGATGCGTCGATTGGGTAGTCGAGCGCCTCTGACGAGGCCCCCAACGCGCGCCTGCGCGAAGACCTCACGGCGGCGTGTCAGCGCCGTTTTCGCTGGTCGCTGCACTAGAGTGCGCACCTAACGGGCTCGGCGCTGCGGCCCGGAGGAGGTCGTCATGCGGGAACTGAAAGTTGTGGGGCTCGACGTCGACGGCAAACGCATAATCTGCGAAACCAAGAACCCGCCGGAGACGTTCGTTCTGCGGGCCGACGAGCGCCTGCGGGCGGCGATGTGCGGCGATCAGGTCCGCGCCGGCCAAACCCAAATCGACATCGAGGTCACTAGCGTGCTCACTCCCAAAGAGATTCAGGCCCGGATCCGCGCAGGCGCGTCGGTCGAACAGGTCGCCGCAGCCGCGGGCGCGGACGTGTCGCGGGTCGAGCGATTCGCTCACCCGGTGTTGCTTGAGCGCTCCCGCGCTGCCGAGCTGGCAACGGCCGCGCATCCGGTGCTGGCCGACGGACCCGCGGTGATGACGCTGCTGGAGACGGTGACGACGGCACTCGTGGCGCGCGGGCTCCAACATGACGCCACCACCTGGGACGCGTGGAAGAACGAAGACGGCCGGTGGACGGTTCAGCTGACGTGGCACGCGGGCCGCTCGGACAACCGCGCACATTTCCGGTTCACTCCGGGCGCCCACGGCGGCACGGTGACCGCCCTCGACGACGCCGCCGGCGAGCTGATCGACCCGAATTTCGACCGCCCACTGCGCCCGGTGGCACCGGTCGCCCAGCTGGATTTCGACGAGACGCCATCCACCGACACCGCGGACGAGCCGCCGGCGCAGCCCGTCCGCACCCGTCGCGGCAAGCCCGCGGTGCCGGCGTGGGAGGACGTGCTGCTCAACGTGCGCTCCGGGGCCCATCACTAAGGTGCGCTCCGGTGGTCACCCTTGACGACCAGCCAGCCCGCAGGCCACCTTATGCGTGGCGCAAAGCGATCGCCAACAACGCCAACCACGCCGCGGCCACCCCGACGCCCGTGCCGAGCACGAACCAGCGCAGCACCGGCACGGTTCGCCACCCCCACACCGTCGGCGCCAGGCCGCCGACCGCGACCGCGTTGAGGCCGACCGCCAGCAGTGGATGCACCCGTGCCACGCCAAGGCTGAGCACCACCACCGCCGCGCCCGTCACGGCGGCGCAGAACGCCGCCACCGTCAGCCCGGTCCCCCACGGCGTGGACTCGTCGGTCACCGCGCGAGCCTAACCCGCTCGTAGAACGCCAGCGCGGCGGCCGTCGCCACGTTCAGTGAATCGGTGTCCCGCGACATCGGGATGCGCACCCGCATCTCGCTGGCCCGCATCGCCTGGTTCGTCAGCCCCGGGCCTTCGGCGCCGACCAGGATCGCCAGCCGATCGTCGGCCACCGCCGCGATCGCATCGGGCAGCCCCACCGCCAACGAATCGGGCGTCATGGCCAACAGTCGAAAGCCGCTGTCCCGCAATACTCGAAGGTCTGACGGCCACGACTCGGCGCGGGCGTAGGGAACCAGCAGCGCATGACCCATCGACACCCGCACGGCGCGGCGGTACAGCGGGTCGGCGCATCCGGGGCCGAAAACCACCGCGTCCACGCCGAGGCCGGCGGCGTTGCGGAAGATGGATCCAAGATTCTCGTAGTCGTTGACGCCCTCCAGCACCGCCACCGTGCGGGCAGCGCCGAGCACCGCGGCCAGCGTCAGTGCCTCTGGCCTGCGCGCCGCCGCCAGCACGCCGCGGTTGAGATGAAACCCGACCACCCGCGCCATCACCGCGGCGTCGGCACGGTAGTAGGGGGTGTCGACACCGGCCAAGTCCTCGCTCAACTCGCCCAGCCGCCGGTCGGTGCCGAGCAACGCGAATGGAGCGAACCGCGACCCGAGCATCCGCCGCACCACCAGCACCCCCTCACCGATCACCAGCGCCTTACCCGTCGGCAGGTCTGGTCGGCGATCGACGCTGTTGAGATCGCGGAAGTCGTCCAGCCGCGGGTCGGCGGGATCGGTGACGTCGATGACGCGGGCGCTCAACGCCCAAGCCTCCCGGTTAAATCACGCGGTTTTCGTCGATGAGGACCTTCATTAGATCAGCTGCCTCCAACAGGGTGGCGCGCTGGCTGGGTTGCAGCTCGGCCAGCCGATTGCGCAACCAGTCCTGGCTGGCGCGGCGTTCGGACTCGACCAGGTCAACGCCGGCGTCGGACACCGAGACCAGCACTTGTCGGCCGTCACCGGGATGCGGGGTGCGGGCGACGAACCCCAGTTCGGCCAGCGAGGCGATCACCCGTGTCATCGACGGCGGCCGCACCCGTTCCCGAACCGCCAGGGCGCCGGGCGTCATCGCGCCTTCCTTCGACAGCGTCGACAACGCGGAAAGTTGAGTTAGTGAAATCGGCGAGTCTGGTCGCCGAAACCGCAATTGGCGGGCCAGCCGAATCACCGCGAGTGCGAGGTCGCTGGCCAGCCGAGTCTCCGCGTCCCTCACGCTGGAAACAGTACGATATGGGCCTGCATTTAGACCCCGTAACAACAGAAATTAGTCGGTGTTTTCGGCCATCGGCTAAGTTGGTCTCCGATGACAGACGACCCGACCGGCCCACCGACCGGCGAACCCGACGAGGCTCGCCGCGCGGTCACTCCGCCGCCGCTGCCCGCCATCCTGCTCGATCCGCGGCCGGTGATCGTGGTCTGCACACTGGCCTGGGTCGTTGCGGCTGTCGCCGCATTCACGGTGCCAACCCTGCACAGTTGGCGTCCGGTCACGGTGGCCGGCATGGGCCTGGCCATCTTCGGCACCCTATTGTTCTTGTGGCAACGTCATGCCGCCCGCAGCGGATGGCGGGGAGCTCAAACCGGGCTTCACTAATTACGGAATTTTTCACCCAGGAGATGCCAATGGCAGCACCGCTATTACAAGCCGAGATCGACATCAATGCCCCGGTGGAGAAGGTGTGGCAGTTGATAACCGATTTGAATCGAATGCCGGAATGGAGCCCGCAATGCCGAATGATGAAGACGTTGGGGCCGGTCCGGCAGGGCACCCGCACCGTCAATCTCAACCGCCGCAACGGCTTGTTCTGGCCGACGACCAGCACGATCATCGAGGTGGTCGAGGGCAGGAAACTGGCGTTCCGGGTCAACGCCAACAACACGATCTGGAGCTATGAGCTCGAACCCACGGCCACCGGGACCCGTGTCGTCGAAAGCCGCCACGCCGAAAACGGCGTCAAACCGACATCGACTTTCCTGATCAGCAGGCTGTTCGGCGGAGTGCCGGGGTTTGAGCGCGAGCTGGTCGACGGGATGAACGCGTCGCTGGCGCGGATCAAGGCCGCCGCGGAGAACGGTTAGCGGTCGTCGGTTTCGACGATGTCGAGCACACCGTCGTCATAGGGGTCGTAATGCGGCGATCCACTGCCCTGCGGCGACGGGGTGTCGGAGTGTGCGCCACAGCCGTACTCCGCGTCGACGACGTGGCCGTCAGCGGCGAGCTCGTTGGCGCAGACACCGAACAGTGTGCTGAGCGCGCCCGCCAGCGGCAGGAAGAACGCGCAGTCGCGACACACCCGCCGGGTGGAACGGGCCATCGCCGACTGCGGTCCGTACTCGCCGTCGTGCCAGCGCTGCGCCGCCTCCGCGCGACCCCACTCGCCGAGCACCTGCCTACGGCCGAACCCCACCTCTGCCGCGGTGTCGTCGATCGCCGGGTCCCCGGTGGCCGTGTAGCCCGGAACCAGCCGCGGGTCGTCGCGCGACGGAGCGAGCAGGTCGCCGGGACTAAGATCGCCGGGCCGGATCCGGTCTTCCCACGGCACCCATCGCGGCGCCAGCAGCGCCGTCGGGCCCGGGATCAGCACGACCTCGCTGATCGTGGCGTGCTCGGCACCGGGGTGCGCCGCCACCACGACGGCCCACTGCCAGCCTTGGTAGCCCGGCAGTTTGGCCAGGAACCGGTGCGTTGCGGCGGTGGCATCGTCGTAGCTGAACCCCAGGTAATCCCCGACGGTGTCCTCGCCACTGAACTCCACCGCCGCGGCGCGGGCCCGCTCCGCGGCACCGGCGAGCACCGCATCCAGGCCGGGCGCGGGAATCGCGTCGCCGTCGTGTGTCGCGGTCGGGTTGATGGCGTCCATCGCAACCCATAGTGCCCGACGCGCAGGCCACCAGCCACACCGGGCGGCTACCCACCCCAGCAGTGCGGATGGGGGACAATCGAACCCGTGAGCGGAGCGCGGCATGACGTTCGGGGCAACGACCCGGGCGAGGATCGCCGCTATTTCCCGCCGCGACCGGTGCCGGGCGCGGCCGATGAGCACCCTGGCATGGCGAACTACCCCAGCGACCTCGCCGCCGACCGCAGACCACGCCGTCCGTCGTTGCCCAGCGCGAACCGCTATCTGCCGCCGCTGGACGATCCCGCCTCCGATTACCGCTCCACGCCCTCCGATTACCGCTCCACGCCCCGCGCTTCGGGCGCCGGGCACCGCGTCACCGACTCGGGCGCTGGACAGCGTGTCACCGTCACGCGCGCCGCGGCCACGCGCAGCCGGGAAGTGGGCTCGAAAATGTACGGGTTGTTCCACCGCGCCGCGACCGCCGACGGTGCGGACAAGTCGGGCCTGACAGCGCTCACCTACCCCGTGATGGCCAACTTCGCTGTCGACGCCGCGATGGCGGTCGCGTTGGCCAACACGCTGTTCTTCGCCGCCGCCTCGGCCGAGAGCAAAAGCAAGGTCGCGCTGTATCTGCTGATCACGATCGCGCCGTTCGCGGTGGTCGCGCCGCTGATCGGCCCGGCATTGGACCGGGTGCAGCACGGTCGCCGCGTCGCGTTGGCGGCGTCGTTCGCGCTGCGCACCGCGTTGGCCATCGTGCTGATCGCCAACTACGACGGCGCCACCGGCAGCTACCCGGGCTGGGTGCTGTATCCGTGCGCGCTGTTGATGATGGTGCTGTCGAAGTCGTTCAGCGTGCTGCGCAGCGCGGTGACGCCACGGGTGATGCCGCCGACGATCGACCTGGTGCGGGTGAACTCGCGCCTGACGGTCTTCGGGCTGATCGGCGGCACCATCGTGGGCGGTGGCATCGCGGCGGGCATTGAGTTTGGGCTGACGAAGATGTTCCACCTGCCGGGAGCGCTGTTCGTGGTGGTGGTCGTGACGATCGTCGGGGCGTGGTTGTCCATGCAGATCCCGCGCTGGGTGGAGGTCACCGAGGGCGAGGTGCCGGCGACGTTGACTTACCACGGCCGCAGCGCTCCGCTGCGCGGCACACCAGCGGCGAGGCGGCCCAGCAACCCGCGACAGCCGTTGGGCCGCAACATCATCGCCGCGCTGTGGGGCAACGTCACGGTCAAGATGATGGTGGGGTTCCTGTTCCTGTATCCGGCGTTCGTCGCCAAGGCGCACCAGGCCAGTGGCTGGGTGCAGCTGGGCATGCTGGGCCTGATCGGCGCGGCGGCCACCGTCGGCAACTTCGGCGGCAACGCGCTGGCCGCCCGGCTGCGGCTGGGCCGGCCGTCGCTGCTGGTGGTGCGCTGCGCCACCGCGGTGACCGTGTTCGCGTTGGCGGCGGCGTTCGGCGGAAACCTACCCGTCGCCGCGATCGCGACCTTGGTGACGTCGGGCGCCAGCGCGATCGCGAAAGCGTCGCTGGATGCGTCGCTGCAGGACGACCTGCCCGAAGAGTCACGCGCGTCGGCGTTCGGGCGGTCGGAGTCGCTGCTGCAGCTGGCATGGGTGGCCGGCGGCGCCATCGGCGTGCTGGTCTACACCGAGCTGTGGGTCGGATTCACCGCGATCAGTTCGTTTCTGCTCCTGGGGTTGGCGCAGACCATCGTCAGCTACCGCGGGGAGTCCCTGATCCCCGGCTTTGGCGGCAACCGGCCGATCGTCGCCGAGCGGGAGGGCCGGCGACCGAACGGCGCAAGCGCCGTGGTGACGTCCGAGTGAGAAGGTTTCTCATCGTGCTGGCCGCCGCGGTCGTGGCGATCGTCGCCGTCGTCGGGGTCAGCGTATGGCTGCTGGTGCGGGGCCGGCCGCCGCAGTACCCGCAGATCAGCGCGTATTCACGCGGGCACCTCGCGCGGGTGGGCCCGTACCGCTACTGCAATGTGCTGAACCTCAACGACTGCCACAACCCGCAGACCCAGGGCGAGTTGCCCGTCACCGCAAACTATCCGGTGCAGCTGTCCGTGCCGACATCGATCGGCGACGCCCCGTGGCGGCTGCTGCGGGTCTACGAGGATCCCCGCGATGCGACGACGACGCTGTTTCGCCCCGACACTCGGCTGGCCGTCACGATTCCGACGACGGACCCGCAGCGGGGACGGCTCATGGGTGTGGTGGTTCAGCTGCTCACCCTGGTGGTCGACCCGAACGGCGAGCTGGCCGATGTGCCGCACGCCGAGTGGTCGGTGCGCACGGTGTGGTCTTAAGCCGCCTGCGCCCCGTGGCCGGGCAGCACCCGTTCGCCTTCGACCGGCGGACCCGGCGCCGTGCCGTCGCCGAATGGCCTGCCGCCCAGCTGGTTGCGACCGTGCGGCGTCAGCCAGTTGGCCGAATCCGGGCCCTTCGGAACGATGCGGGTCGGGTTGATGTCGGCGTGCACGAGGTAGTAGTGCTGCTTGATCTGCACGAAGTCGACGGTGTCGCCGAAGCCCGGCGTCTGGAAGAGGTCTCGGGCATACGCCCACAGCACCGGCATCTCGGAGAGCTTCTGGCGGTTGCATTTGAAGTGTCCGTGGTAGACGGCGTCGAACCGGGCAAGGGTGGTGAACAGCCGGACATCGGCCTCGGTGATGGTGTCGCCGACCAGGTATCGCTGGTGCTGCAGCCGCCGGCTGACCCAGTCCAGCGCGGTGAACAGCCGCTCGTAGGCGGCGTCGTAGGCCTTCTGCGAACCGGCGAAGCCGCACCGGTACACACCGTTGTTGATCTCGGTGTAGATCCGCCGGGCGACCTCGTCGATCTCGCCCCGTAGCGGCTCGGGATACAGCTGCGGCGCGCCGTCGCGGTGATAGCGCGTCCACTCGGTGGAGAAGTCCAGCGTCATCTGCGCGAAGTCGTTGGTGACCACCTGCCCGGTCGGCACGTCGACGATGGCCGGCACGGTGATCCCCTTGGGGTAGTTCGGGAAGCGCGCGAAGTACGCGTCCTGCAAACGCGCGATGTTGAGCACCGGGTCGACGCCGCCCGGGTCGAGGTCGAAATTCCAGCTGCGCTCGTCGTGGGTTGGCGCGCAAAACCCAATGGACAGCACGTTTTCGAGCCCGAGCAGGCGCCGGGCGATGATCGTGCGGTTGGCCCACGGGCAGGCGCGGGCGACGATCAGCCGGTAGCGGCCCGGCTCGACCGGATACCCGTCGCGACCATCAGCGGTGATGCGGGTGGTGATGTATTCGGTGTCGCGTTCGAATTCGCCGCCGGTAGCAACGTAGGAACCCATTCACTCATTGTTGAACATGTCGTGATTGTTGAACAGGTCGCGTCTACCTAGAATCTGGACGTTATGCCGCGATTGCGCACCGCACTTGTGTCGGTGGTGGTGCTGGTGATGACCGGGGCTTCCTGTTCGTCCGCGCCGCGCCAGTCCCCAGCTCTTCCCGCCGGCGGGCAGACGGCGACCCCCATCCAGCATCTCGTGGTGATGTTTGAGGAGAACGTGTCGTTCGACCACTACTTCGGCACCTACCCCGCCGCGGCCAACGTCGACGGTCAGCGGTTTTCGCCGCTGCCGCACACCCCGGCCGTCGACGGGCTGACCCCGCAGCTGCTGACGCACAACCCCAACAAGACACAGCCGGTCCGGCTCGGTGGTCCGGCACAGCAGCTGACCTGCGACCAGGACCACGAATACCGGGCCGAGCAGCTGGCTTTCAACGGCGGTGCGATGGACAAATTCGTCGAACACACCGAAGCGTCGAGCTGCGGGCAGCCGTTCTTCAGTGCGCCTGGCATGGTGATGGACTACTACGACGGCAACAGTGTGACCGCGTTGTGGAACTACGCCCAGCACTTCGCGATGAGCGACAACTCCTACGACACGACGTTCGGTCCTTCGTCGCCCGGCGCGTTGAACCTCGTGTCAGGCCAAACCCACGGCATCACACACGAATTCATGCCTGGCGGTAGGCCGTTCCCGCCGGGCGATGTCATCGAGGACGCCGGCAAGGGGCAGGGCACGCTGATCGCCGACGCGCAGCCGTTCGGCGACGATTGCTCGGATCGAGACCAGGTTCAGCTCGGCGGCAATAACAAGAACATCGGCGACCTGCTCAACGCCCACGCGATCACCTGGGGCTTCTTCCAGGGCGGGTTCAAACCGACGATGCGCAAAGCCGACGGCACCGCGGTCTGCGGCGCCGCCCACAACGTGGGCGAGGCCGTGGGCGGCAGCGGCGCGTCGGGCCCGCTGCCGTTCGGCGTCAAACCCGACTACGTCGCTCACCACGAACCGTTTCAGTACTACCCGTCGACGGCCAACCCGCACCACCTGCCGCCGACTTCGGTCGGCATGATCGGCCGGGCTGACCAGGCCAACCACCAATACGACCTGTCGGATTTCTGGGCCGCCGCGGACGCCGGTCACCTCCCGGCCGTCAGCTACCTCAAGGCGCCCGCATACCAGGACGGCCACGCCCAGTACTCCGACCCCATCGACGAACAACGCTTCCTCGTCGACACCATCGACCACCTGCAGCACCTGCCCGCGTGGAAGACCACCGCCGTGGTGATCGCCTACGACGACTCCGACGGGTGGTACGACCACAAAGCCTCACCGATCGTGTCGGCGTCGGCCAGCGCCCAGGATGCCTTGCACGGACCCGGCGTGTGCGGCAACCCAGCCACTCAGCCGGTCACCTATCCGGGTCGCTGCGGCTATGGGCCCAGGCTGCCGCTGCTGGTTGTTTCCCCATACGCCCGGCCGAACGTTGTCGATCACACCACCACCGATCAAACCTCGATCCTGCGCTTCATCGAGGACAACTGGAAAACCGGCCGGATCGGCGATGACTCGTTCGACGCACGCGCGGGCAGCATCGACGCGATGTTCGACTTCAGCGCGCCGAACCAGCCGGTGCTGATGCTCGACCCCGAGACCGGTAACGCGGCCTGAACACGCTCAACGACGACATTTCTGGTAGGCGTTGATCAGTTGCTGTTCGTCTGGTGACGGCCGGTAGGTGCGTGCGATGCAGCCGCCCACCGTGACAGCCACCGGCGCGGTCACCTGCCCGTAATAGTTGAGGTGACCCTGGAGTTGGTCGCTGGCGGTGTACAGCACCGGCGGGGGCAGCGTCGCGACCATGGGTAGGTGCCGCCCGGCCAGGGCCAGTGCCACCCCGACGTCGCGGGTCGTGGTTTGTTCGGATACCCACACCGGACCGGTTGTCAGCCCGTTGATCGTCAACGCATCGATGTGCGGGACGGACTGATCCGCGTTGAGCTTGTTCCACACGTCGAGCTCGGCGGGGTTGGGAAACCGCTTCGCGGTGTTGATGTCCGCGGGGTGCTGTTTGCTCGCACTGACGGTCCAGTTGCCTGCGGCGAGATCACCGAACTTGGCGCTCAACGTTGTCACCGTGGCGGTCACGGCGGTGTAGTCGGTGTTGTCGGGCAGGTTGATGGCTCCGCCGCTGGGGTGGCCGCCGTCGCGGTTTGCCCGCGGGTCCGTGCCGTGGCTGACCGTCGCGTGCAGTCGAACCGTCGACCCGCCGAACTGGTGGCGGATGGCGACCCAGTCGCGTGCCTGCGCAATGATCTGGTCGCCGTTGGTGATCGCGCCGTCGTTGTTGTCTATCCCGAACAGGCTCCAGCCGCTGCGGGCGTCGAATTCGGTTTGGTATCCGCGATAGTCGATACTGCGCAGGTGTTGCAGATACCGCGACGTGATGGCCGCGAGTTGGTCGCCGGTGACGGTGTCGGCGACGTCGACGTCGAGTTCGAAGAAAACGCGTCCCTGGGCCACGTTGTCGGCCGTGCTGCCGGTGGCCCCGACCACGCCGGGCATGCCGCGGATCTGCTGGGTCAGCTCCTCGACCTGTGCGCGGCGGTCCGGCGGATTGGCCTGACAGCCGGCCAGCACCGTGACGACCACCAGCGCCAAGGCGGCACCGAGCCGCCGCCTTCGGGACTCGACGACTGTGGAAGTCGGCAAAATCTATGCGTCGAGTTCGCGGGCGACGGCCTTGACGACCTCGGAGACTCGCCGCGCGGTCTTGCGGTCCGGGTAGCGGCCCTTGCGCAGCTCAGGCTGAACCGTGGATTCCAGCAGCGTGATCATGTCCTCGACCATGCCGTGCAGTTCATCCGGCGAGTGCTTGTGCTCTGCCGGCCCGGGCTCGCGCCGGTTGCGCAGCGGCGAGGGCGGCGGGTCGATCAGCTTGAGGCTCAGCGCCTGCGGGCCGCGGCGGCCCGACGCGACGCCGAACTCGACCCGCTGGCCAGCCTTAAGCCCCTCGACGCCGGCCGGCAATGCCGACGACCGGATGTAGACGTCCTCGCCGTCTTCCTGGGACAGGAAGCCGAAGCCCTTCTCCGCGTCGTACCACTTCACCTTGCCGGTCGGCACTGGTCTCACCTGCTTGTCTTGACGGTTCCTCGCACAAAACGCGCCCCGCTGTGCAGGACGCGATGCAGGTGATCCTACTCGGCTCGCCACCCGCCGAGCACCCCTGTTTACTCGGTAGGCTGAGGAAATCGCTGGAGGAACGATGCGCCTGGTCCTGAACATCATCTGGTTGCTCTTCGGCGGCCTCTGGCTCGCGGTGGGCTACTTTCTCGCCGCGATCGTGTGCTTCATTCTGGTCATCACGATCCCGTTTGGCTTCGCCGCGTTTCGTATCGCCGCTTATGCGCTGTGGCCGTTCGGCCGCACGATCATCAGCAAGCCAGCAGCCCATCCCGCCGCGTTGATCGGCAATATCGTTTGGGTGCTGCTGTTCGGTATCTGGTTGGCGATCGGGCACGTGGTGACTGCGGTGGCGATGGCGATCACAATTATCGGCATCCCGCTGGCGCTGGCGAACCTGAAGCTCATTCCGGTGTCGCTGGTGCCGCTGGGCAAGGAGATCGTTCTGGTCGACGAAACGAAGGCGGCGGCATGACGGTGACGGCGTTGGGTCTGCCGTCGGTGCTGCGCCGCACCGGCCCCACCGAGACCGCCGCGCGCGCCCACGGTCCACTGGTCGACAGCTACGGGCGGGTGGCCACCGACCTGCGGGTGTCGCTGACCGACCGCTGCAACCTGCGTTGCACCTATTGCATGCCCGCCGACGGATTGGAGTGGTTGCCCACCGACCGGTTGCTGCGCCCCGACGAGCTGATCCGGCTGCTGCGTATCGCGGTGACCCGGCTGGGCATCACCAGCGTGCGGTTCACCGGCGGTGAGCCGCTGCTGGTCAAACGCCTCGAGGAGATCGTCGGGGCCACGGCGCAGCTGCGGCCCCGGCCCGAGATCGCGCTGACCACCAACGGGGTGGGCCTGGCGCGGCGCGCGGCGGGCCTGGCACGCGCCGGACTGGACCGGGTCAACGTGTCGCTGGACAGCGTCGATGCGGCCCGTTTCGCCGCGATCACCCGCCGCAACCGCCTGCCGGACGTACTCGCGGGCCTGCACGCGGCTCGTGCTGCCGGCCTGGAACCGGTCAAGGTCAACGCGGTGCTGGACCCGGTGACGGGCCGCGACGATGCGGTCGCACTGCTGCGCTTCTGCCTGGATCACGGGTATCAGCTGCGCATCATCGAGCAAATGCCGCTCGACGCCGAACACCGCTGGCGCCGCGGCGAGGCGCTGACCGCCGACGACGTGCTGGCGGCGTTGCGCCGTCACTTCGATCTGCAGCCTGACACCGCGCTGCGCGGCTCGGCGCCAGCCGAGCTGTGGCAGGTCGACGGCGGCCCGGCGACCGTCGGGGTGATTGCCACGGTCACCCACGCGTTCTGCGCCGATTGTGACCGCACCCGGCTGACCGCCGACGGCCAGGTCCGCAGCTGCCTGTTCGCCACCGAGGAGACCGATCTGCTCGGGCTGCTGCGCCGCGGCGGTGACGACGCGGCGGTGGAAGCCGCGTGGCGGGCCGCGATGTGGGCCAAGCCGGCCGGCCATGGCATCAACGATCCGAACTTTGTGCAGCCGACCCGCCCGATGAGCGCCATCGGCGGGTGAGGTGGCGTCCCGATGACCGACGTCTCGACCCGGGTGCGGGTCACGGTGCGGTATTTCGCGGCGGCGCGCGCGGCCGCGGGATCCGAAGCCCAGACGCTGGTCCTGGATCCGGGAGCCACCGTTTCGCATCTGGTCTCCGTGCTCGGCAGCGGCAATCCCCGACTGGCCGAAGTCCTCGAGCGGTGTTCGTACCTGTGCGACGAAGTGGCGGTGCGCGACACCTCGATGACGCTGCGGCCCGGCCAGACGATCGATGTGCTGCCACCCTTCGCCGGGGGATGATGGTGATTTACATCACATAACGGTATGGTCACAAGCTGGCTACGGCTCGGTGGAGTAACGGGCGCACCTGCGAAAACGCGGTTTTTTCTTGGGCTTTTAGAGGCCTTTTAGAGTTTGCCGGGTCGAGAAACGCTGTGTTTGGCAAAAGGTGACGGATGTGACGTGAGGCGTTACGGTCATCGATCAAGCCAGTCGACCCCATAACGGTTGGCCCTCCTTGCCTTTCGCGCCTAACTCCATCCGTTGGGCAGGGACAACGACGAACACGATGGATGGAGGCGGGGGACCCAACCGGTCCGCCGAACCAGAATCAACGGACATGGGGTCGCTTTGCGGCTCCTTGGGGTGAAGCCGCGCTGAATGCACGCCGATTTCAGCACCGGCCGGGCGACCTCTCGTGCCCGAACCCGACAGCTGACCTCGCGGGCGCAGGCGGAGAGGACAGTGCGGACGAATGAGTGGACGGCATCGCAAGCCCACTACACCTTCAGTTAATGTCGCAAAACTGGCCTTCACAGGCGCGGTCATCGGGGGCGGTGGGCTCACGCTGGCCGGCCACGCGAATGCGGCCACCGATGGTGAATGGGACCAGGTGGCCCGCTGCGAATCGGGCGGCAACTGGGCCATCAACACCGGCAACGGCTACCAGGGCGGCCTGCAGTTCACGCCGGGCACCTGGGCCGCGCACGGCGGCGGGGAGTTCGCCCCGGCTGCCAACCAGGCCTCCAAGGACCAGCAGATCACCGTCGCCGAACGGGTGCTTGCCACCCAGGGCCGCGGCGCATGGCCGGTCTGCGGCCATGGCCTGTCGTCGGCCACCCCGCGCAATGTCCTGCCGGCCAGCGCACGGCTCGCCAACGCCGATGCGCCGCCCCCGGATGCGCCCGCGCCGGATGCGGCGCCACCGCCGGATGCTCCCCCACCGCCGGCACCGGGTGGCCCCCCGCCGCCCGACCAGGGCGTCGTCGAAATAGCGGCCCTCGACACCCCGCCGCCCGACGCGCCGCCGCCGGCACCGCTGCCCGACGCACCCCCGGCACCCGTGCCCGACGCACCCCCTGCGCCCGACGCACCCCCCGGCCCTGACGACGCTGTGGTCCCGCCGCCCGCGGGCGACCCCGCGCTTCCGGCCCCGGCCGACGCGGTGATCGTCGACACCTCGGCCGCGCTTGATCCAACCGCGCCGCCGGCTCCCGGTGCCCCGGACTCGGCGGTCATCGACAAGACGTCGCTGGCTGCGCCGCGGGCCCCGGCCCCCAACGACCCGGCCGCACCGCCGGCCCCGGCACCGGATCCGCTGAGCACGGCGGCCAACGCACTGCCGAACATCCCGGCCCCGGTGTATGACGCCGCCAACCAGGCCGCCACGTCCGGTCAGGTCCCGAACCTGCCGAACGGTGTCCCGCACCTGTCCAGCCCGGATAACCTGCCGCCCGGTACCACCGACGACAGTCCGAGCGGCCAGCCCGGCCAGGGCGCGAACATGACCTATCTGCATGAACTCTGGCAGGCGCTCAAGACGCAGCAGATCAGCCCGCACGACGCACTGTTGGGGCTCGCCCAGAAGCCGCTTGACTCGGCGCCACCCCCGGGGGAGGCCGCCGGCCCGCCAGGCTCGGGCCCGGCTCCCGGCCCCGCCGCCACGCCTGCGTCGGCACCGGCGCAGTAGTCAGTCGGTCAGGCCGAACCGACCCATTCTTCGCTGCCGTCGGCGAAGAACTGGTGCTTCCACACCGGTAGCCGCGCCTTGACGATGTCGACCAGCCGTCGGCAGGTTTGGAACGCCGTCCCGCGGTGATCTGCGGCCACGGCCGCCACCAGCGCGACGTCGCCGATGTCGAGGATGCCGACGCGGTGGCTGGCCGCCACGGCACGGACGCCGGGCGCCGCGGCGACGTCGGCGAGGACGTCGGCCAGTACTTGTTGCGCCGAGGGGTGCGCCGAGTACTCGAGCCGCACAACGGCGCGGCCGACGTCGTGGTCGCGGACCACGCCGGCGAACCCGACAATCGCACCCGCGGCCCGGTCAGCCACCAGCGCCTCGTGCTCGGCAAGGTCGATGGGCGCATCGGTGATAGCGGCGCGCAACACCACGTTCACCGGGGGTGGTCCTTTCCGCTCAGCTGGTCCAGCGCGTGGTCGAGCACGTCGGTCAGTATGGTCAGCCCGTCGCGCACGCCGCCGGGCGAGCCCGGCAGGTTGACGATCAGCGAGCGGCCGGCCACCCCGCACAAGCCCCGCGAGAGCACAGCGGTGGGCACGTTGGGCAGCCCGGCGCGGCGGATGGCGTCGGCGAGGCCGACAACCTCGTAGTCCAGCACGCGGGCGGTCTGCTCGGGCGTGGCGTCGGTCGGCGAAAGACCGGTGCCCCCGGAGGTGATGACCACATCGGCGCCCTCGGCGAGCGCCTCCCGCAACGCCAGGCCGACCGCGTCACCGTCGGCGACGACCACCGGATCGGCCACTGCGAAATCGCGTTCGATCAGCCAGTCGACGAGGATCGGGCCACACCGGTCCTCATACTGCCCGGTGGCCGCGCGCGTCGACGCGATCACGACCCACGCCGAGCGTGTCATCGGGTCCAACTGCCGGACCGGCCGCCCTCTTTGCGCAGCACCCGCACGTCGTCGATACGAGCGGCGGGGTCGACGGCCTTGACCATGTCGTAAAGCGTCAGCGCCGCGACGCTGACCGCGGTCAGAGCTTCCATTTCGACACCGGTGCGGTCGGTCGTGCGCACGGTCGCGGTGATCGCCACCTCGGCGGCGCCGACCTCGAAGTCCACGTCGACACCGGTCAGCGCCAGGGGGTGGCATAGCGGGACCAGGTCGCTGGTGCGTTTGGCGGCCAGGATGGCCGCTACCCGGGCGGTGGCCAGTGCGTCACCCTTGGCCAGCCCGCCGGTCGAGATCAGCGCCACCACCTCGGGTGTGGTCGCAAAGGTTCCGGCCGCGTGCGCGGTGCGCTTGGTGGGCGCCTTCTCCGTCACGTCCACCATGTGGGCCGCTCCCCGTTCGTCGAGGTGCGAGAGCCGGCCGCTGCGGGACACCGGGGACTACTTGTTGACGACCGTGACCGGATGGGTGTACGGCAACTCGTCGGCGGGCAGCGGGAACGTGATGTCCCCGTACGGCGACAACGCCCCGGTGCGGTCGGCGGCAAGCTCGCTGATGGCGTGGTCGTCACCCTCTTCGTGCACTGGCCAGCCGTTGTCGACGTAGGGGCGCTTTTCTGATTTGTTGTCAGCCACGAGCACATTCTGACAGGCGCTGCGGCCGGCCGCGAGCAGGGCCGACTGCTTTACGCTGGTCAGCAATGACCGCACACTCTCCGGGCGCATCGCTGAGTGCCTGGCTGGCCGACCTGCCCGACGATCGGCTGGTCCGCCTGCTCGAGCTACGGCCCGACCTCACCCAACCACCGCCGGGCAGTATCGCGGCGCTGGCCGCACGCGCCCAGGCGCGCGAGTCGGTGAAGGCCGCCACCGACGAACTGACCTTCCTCGCGCTCGCCGTGATCGACGCGCTGCTGGTCCTGCACGCGGACACGACGCCGGTGCCGGTCGCCAAGCTGGTCTCGCTGATCGGGGACCGCGCCCCGGAGGCTGTGGTGCTGACCGCGCTGGACGACCTGAGAGTGCGCGCGCTGGTGTGGGGGGACGCGTCGGTGCGGGTGGTCACCGAAGCGGCCGCCGGGTTGCCCTGGCATGCCGGTCAAGTTGTGTTGGAAGACAGTCAACGGACCTCCGAGCACCTCGCCGCCATCGACAGTCTCGAGCCCGCCCAGCGGGCGTTGCTGGAGCGCCTCGTCGCCGGCTCTCCGGTCGGGCGCACCCGGGACGCGGCTCCCGGCACCCCGGCCGACCGGCCGGTGCAGCGGCTGCTGGCCGCCGGACTGTTGAGGCAAGTCGACAACGAGACGGTGATCCTGCCGAGGCAGGTCGGCCAGCTGCTGCGCGGCCAGCAGCCCGGTCCGGACACGCTGGTGGCCCCGAAACCGCGGGCGACGGCCACCGCGGCTTCCGACGTTGACGCCGTGGCCGCGGGCGCGGTCATCGACCTGTTGCGCGAGACGGTGTTGCTGCTCGAAACCCTCGGTGCCGCACCCGTTCCCGAACTGCGCAGCGGGGGCCTGGGAATCCGTGAACTGAAACGACTGGCCAAGCTCACCGGCATCGACGAGCGGCGGCTCGGGCTGATCCTGGAGGTCGGCGCCGCCGCCGGGTTGATTGCCTCGGGCGCACCGGATCCCGAGCCGCCCGACCAGGATGGGCCGTACTGGGCCCCGACCGTGCAGGCCGACCGCTTCGTCGAGACCACCACGGGCGCGCAGTGGCAGCTGCTGGCGGCCACCTGGCTGGACCTGCCCGCCCGCCCGGGACTGGTCGGCCGGCGCGGAGCCGACAACAAACCGATGGCAGCGCTGTCGGATGCGCTGTTCTCGGCTGCCGCGCCGCTGGACCGAAGCCTGCTGCTAGGCGTGTTGGCCGAGCTGCCGCCCGGCGCGGGCCTCGACGCGACGGAGGTCTCGCGACTGCTGCTGTGGCGCCGGCCGCGCTGGTCGATGCGGCTGCAGCTGCAGCCGGTGACCGACCTGCTCGACGAGGCGACCATGCTGGG
The DNA here is from genome assembly GCA_019245755.1 of Mycobacteriaceae bacterium. Taxonomy (GTDB): domain Bacteria; phylum Actinomycetota; class Actinomycetes; order Mycobacteriales; family Mycobacteriaceae; genus Mycobacterium. The sequence continues at coordinate 87,902 of JAFARC010000004.1, forward strand.
GCTCGTCGGTCGCGGCGCGGTGACCACGCCGGCCCGCGTGCTGATTTCCGGCGCAGACCCCGACACCGCGTCGGCGGCGATGGCCCGGGTGCTGCCCGAACCCATCGATCACTTCCTGGTGCAGGCCGACCTGACCGTGGTGGTTCCCGGGCCCCTCGATCGCGAGCTGTCCGAGCAGCTGGCGCGGGTGGCCACCGTGGAATCAGCGGGCGCCGCGATGGTCTACCGGGTCAGCGAGTCGTCGATCCGGCGCGCCCTCGATGCCGGCCGCAGCGCGGGCGCGTTGCACACGTTTTTCCAGACCCATTCCAAAACCCCTGTTCCGCAGGGACTTACCTATCTGATCGACGATGTGGCGCGGCGGCATGGGCAGCTGCGCGTCGGGATGGCCAGCGCGTTCCTGCGCTGCGAAGACCCTGCGCTGCTGGCACAGGTGGTTGCCACCCCGGTCGCCGGGGCGCTGGAGTTGCGGCCGCTGGCCCCCACCGTGGCGGTGTCACAGGCGCCGATCGCTGACGTGCTCGCCGGGTTGCGCGACGCCGGGTTCGCGCCGGCGGCCGAGGATGCCTCCGGAACGATCGTCGATCTGCGGGCCCACGGCGCCCGGGTACCCGCCCCGTCGCATCGGCGGTCGCACCGGCTGCTGACCACGCCGAGCACCCAGACGTTGGCGGCGATCGTCGCGATGCTGCGCAAGGTCGCGGCGGCGCCGATGACCCGGGTGGACCCGGCCACTGCGGTGTTGCTGTTTCAGCAGGCGGTCCGGGACCAGACCTCGGTGGTGATCGGTTACGTGGACCCCGCGGGCGTCGCCACCCAGCGCGTGGTCGCACCGATCAGTGTGCGGAGCGGCCAGTTGATGGCGTTCGATCCGGCGGCCGGGCGGGTGCGCGACTTCGCCATCCACCGCGTCACGTCGGTGGTGTCGGTGGACGACGGATAATGACGGGATGACCAACGGCCCCCTGATCGTGCAGTCCGACAAGACGGTGCTGCTCGAAGTCGACCACGACCGGGCCGGTGAAGCGCGGGCCGCGATCGCGCCGTTCGCCGAGCTGGAACGCGCACCCGAGCACATCCACACCTACCGGATCACGCCCCTGGCGCTGTGGAACGCCCGCGCCGCCGGCCACGACGCCGAGCAGGTGGTCGACGCTCTGGTGAGCTACTCGCGCTACGCGGTACCGCAGGCGCTGCTGGTCGACATCGTCGACACGATGGCCCGCTATGGGCGGCTGCAGCTGGTCAAACACCCGGCGCACGGCCTGACGCTGGTCAGCTTGGACCGCGCGGTGCTCGAGGAAGTGCTGCGCAACAACAAGATTACCCCGATGCTGGGCGCCCGCATCGACGCGGACACCGTCATGGTGCATCCCAGCGAGCGTGGCCGCGTAAAGCAGACGCTGCTGAAGATCGGCTGGCCCGCCGAAGATCTGGCAGGATACGTCGACGGCGAAGCTCATCCGATCAGCCTGCGGCAGCACGGCTGGCATCTGCGCGACTACCAGGAGATGGCCGCCGCATCGTTCTGGGCGGGTGGCTCGGGGGTGGTGGTGCTGCCCTGCGGCGCGGGCAAGACGCTGGTGGGCGCGGCGGCGATGGCCAAAGCCAGCGCTACGACGCTGATCCTGGTCACCAACACGGTTGCCGGACGGCAGTGGAAGCGCGAGCTTGTCGCCCGCACGTCGCTGACCGACGACGAGATCGGCGAATACTCCGGTGAGCGCAAGGAGATCCGACCCGTGACGATCGCCACCTATCAGGTGATGACCCGCCGCACCAAGGGCACCTACCGCCATCTCGAGCTGTTCGACAGCCGCGACTGGGGCCTTATCATCTACGACGAGGTCCATCTGCTGCCGGCGCCGGTTTTCCGGATGACCGCCGACCTGCAGTCGCGGCGCCGGCTCGGTCTCACCGCAACCCTCATCCGCGAGGACGGTCGCGAAGGTGATGTGTTCAGCCTCATCGGTCCAAAGCGGTACGACGCACCATGGAAAGACATTGAGGCGCAGGGCTGGATTGCGCCGGCGGAATGCATCGAGGTGCGGGTGACGCTGACCGACAACGAGCGCATGATGTATGCCACCGCCGAGCCCGATGAGCGCTACCGAATCTGCTCGACGGCGCAATCCAAGCTACCGGTGGTCAAGTCGATCCTCGAGCGGCATCCCGGCGAGCCGACCCTGGTCATCGGCGCCTACCTCGACCAACTCGACGTGCTCGGCGAGCAGCTGACCGCACCGGTGATCCAGGGCTCGACGAAAACGTCCGAGCGGGAAGCGCTGTTCGACGCATTCCGCCGCGGGGAGGTGCCCACGTTGGTGGTGTCCAAGGTGGCCAACTTCTCGATCGACCTGCCCGAAGCCGCTGTCGCCGTCCAGGTTTCCGGAACCTTTGGTTCCCGGCAGGAGGAGGCGCAGCGGCTGGGCCGCCTGCTGCGGCCCAAGGCCGGTGGCGGCGGTGCGTATTTCTATTCGGTGGTGGCCCGCGACACCCTCGACGCCGAGTACGCCGCGCACCGGCAGCGGTTCCTCGCCGAGCAGGGCTACGGCTACATCATCAAAGACGCCGACGACCTGCTGGGCCCGGCGATCTAGAGCAGCGCCGGAATGATTTCCCGTTCGAACAGCTCGATGCCTGAGCGGTCGTAGGCGGCCTCCGGGAAGTAGCAGATCGCGTATTCGCAGCCGAGGTCACGCATGTGCTTGAGCCGCTCGACGACCTGCTCCGGTGTGCCGCTGGCCGAATCGGGGCTGGTGGCCATGGTGAGCATCGCATCCGCGGCTGCCTCGGGGACGAATCGGATCATCCGGTCGCGAACCGCCTTGAGCCTGTCCTTGACCTCGGCCTCCGATTCGCCGACGACGGCGTTGAAGTTGGCCGACCGCACGATCGCGTCGAAGTCGGAGCCGACGTCGCGGCAGTGCGTGGCCAAGACATCCGACTTGTGCGCGAACGCTTCCGGTTCGGCGGTGTAGTTGGTGTACTGCGCGTACTTTGCAGCGATGCGCAACGTCTTCTGTTCCCCGCCACCGGCGATCCACAGCGGAATGCCGTTGTCCTGCAGCGGTCTGGGCTGCACAATCGCACCGTTGACCTGGTAGTGCTTGCCGTCGAGCGTCACCGTCCCGTGCCGCCACGCGTCGCGCATGATCTGTACACCTTCATCGAGGCGTCCCAGCCGCACCCCGGCCGACGGAAAGCCATACCCGTAGGCGCGCCACTCGTGCTCATACCACCCGGCCCCGATGCCCATCTGCAGTCGCCCACCGGAGACGATGTCGACGGTGGCCGCCATTTTGGCCAGCAGCGCCGGGGTCCGGTAGCTGATCGCCGTGCACATCTGCCCGAGCTTCACCCGCGAGGTTGACGCGGCGTAGGCCGACATCAGCGTCCAGGCTTCATGGGTGGCCTCGTCGGTCGGCATGGGCACGGTGTGCAGGTGGTCGTAAACCCAGATGGAGTCCCATGCGCTGTCATCGGCATGAGCCGCCAGCGCGTGCATGACCTCCCAATGCCGCTCCGGCGGGATGTCGACCAGATCCAGCCGCCAACCCTGGGGAACGAACAACCCGAAGCGCATGCCTCGAACTTTAATGGCTGCTGGCGTCAATCTCGGTGGCGGCCCGAGTTCGCCACGGCACGACGCATCCGCCTGGTGACCACGGCGTCGCGAATATGCATCGGCACCACCAAACCGACGGCCATGGCGGCCACCACCAGCGCCGCGACGGCACCGTCTGAGACCGTCGCCGTCAGCAGCGCGGGCGATGCCGTGCCGGGGAGTTGGATCAGCCCGCTGAGCATACGGAAGATGTACACACCTGGCACCAAAGCGACGACGGCCGCGAACCCGATCGCGGCGAACGGCATCCGCAGAAGGTGGGCGACCGGGACCAAGGCGACCCCGACCAGCAGGCATGCCAGGAAAGCCGCGGTCGCCAGGCTCGCGTGCCATGCCGTCATCGCCCACCAGTGCACGGCGTGCGCCGCCATGCCGGCGAGAACGGGCCAACCGATCATGCGGTAGGGCATGGAGAAGTACACCGGATATGACGCGGCTGCCACGCCGGCGGCCAGTACGTCGACGTAGAGCGGCACGTGTGCGTAGGAGCCGGAGACCGACAACGTCTGCCCGCCGACGCGCAGCCCGATGATCAGCCCGGCCGCTATCGCGGCGAGGATCAGCGTGGCGTAGCCCAATCGAGCGATCCCCAGCGTGACCCTCGATGCGAGCAGGTCCAGCGCGCCGTTGAGGACGTGCGGGCCGGGCACCAGCACCATCGCCGGGCACACCGCGACCAATCCCGCTGCCGCACCGAGGTTTAGCTGCGTGGCCGCCGCGCCGACCAGTCCGGCCACCGTCGCCGCCGTGAAGGCCTGAACGAGTAGCCCGATGCCGAAGCGGCCCAGCGCGCGCCGGAGCGCGCCGCCGAGCGCGGCGCTCGCCGCGGCGAGCAGCACCGCCGCTGCGTCGGTGGCACCGAACACCACCGCCAGCCCGGCCGCGCCGGTGGCGCAGGCGACAATGAAAGTGGCGGTATTCGAGACGCTTTCGGTTGCCGCGGCGGCCAGCTCGCGATTGACGACTTCGCGGTCCAGCGGTCCGTCCTCGGCTTGGTCGATGGTCCGCATCGCGGCCGACACCCGTCTCATGTTGATGGCGGCCGGTGTGGCGGCGACCGCCCGCACCGGTGCCGGGGGCGCGCCGCCGATCACCAGCAGCGACGCCCACGACGGGATCAGCGTGGCGCGCACACCCAGTCCCTGATTCAGTCGGTCGACCGCGATCATCGTCATCCCGGTCGACTGCCCGTTCTCGTGCAGCAGCGCAGCCGCTTTCAGCACGGTGTCGAGGTCGTCGCCCTCGGCCTGCATCGATGCCTCCCGCCCTCTGCCGGGCACTCGCAGCATTCATCGTGGTGGCTGGCCGGTGTCGGGCATACGGGAATCGGCGCATTTCCCGATGGCTGGCCGTTCGGGCCGTAGCCTCGGTGAGCATGACCGACACACCGAACCCCGACTCTTCCCCCTCCGGTGCGGGGCTCGTGCCGACCGCCGACGAGGCGCTGGGCCGCCTTGGCATGCCGCTGGTCGATGCGATGATGACCCAGCGTGCGGTAAGGCGCGTTCTTCCCGACCCCGTTGACGACGCGGTCGTGTTGAGGTGCATCGAGCTGGCGCTGCGGGCACCTACCGGTTCGAACGGGCAGAACTGGGAGTTCGTCGTGGTGAAGGACAGCCGCGTCAAGGAGCAACTCGGCAGGCGCTACCGCCAGGCCTGGTCGCTGTACGGAGCGGTCGGCCGGCGTGTCGTAGCCGGCGACGAGACGATGGCGAAAATCCTGCGCGCGGTGCAATGGCAGGTCGACCACTTCGGTGAAATCCCGGTCCTCGTGGTGCCGTGCCTGCGTGGCGGTACGCGTACGCCTTACCTGCCGACACCGTTCGTCGCTGATTCGTCGTTTTTCGGATCGATTTACCCTAGTGTGCAGAACCTGCTGCTGGCGGCACGCGCGATGGGGCTCGGCGCGTCGCTCATCACCCTGCCGCTGTGGAGCGTGACCTCGGCGCGCAGGATTTTGGGCCTGCCGCTGTGGGTTACTCCGTGCTGCATCGTCCCACTGGGTTGGCCGCGTGGCCGCTACGGCCCCACGACCCGCAAACCGGTCGAGGAGGTGGCGCACCTCGACTCGTACGGCAACCGCGCGTGGCTGGACACCTGAACCGTCACGGCAACGCGAGCCAGGCCTTGGTCGCACCGTGCCGGCGACCCGGCGGCCGAAAGCCGATCGGTACTACGGTGAGCGCATGGCGTCACGGCACCTGCTGTTCCGCGTGCTGTACCGGCTCCGGTTCACGCCGTGGGACGGCCACCCCCTTGCGCAGGGCCTGCGTGAGCTGGTCGAAGGCAGCGGCGGTGAGCCAGCGCTGCCCACCGGCACGGCGCTCGACGTGGGATGCGGCACCGGCGACGCGTCCATCTATCTGGCGCAACACGGATGGCGGGTCACCGGGGTCGACTTCGTCGCGAAGGCCCTCGACAAAGCCCGCGCCAAGGCCCGCGCCCACGATGTGTCGATTGCGTTCGTGCACGCCGACGTGATGCAGCTGAGCCGCCACCCGGGGGTGGGCGACGGTTTCGATTTGATCGTCGACAACGGATGCCTGCACGGCATGAGCGATGCGGACCGCGGCGCCTACGTCCGCGAAATGACCGCGATCGCGGCTCCGAACGCTCGGCTTTCGCTGGTGGCGTTCAGGCCGGGCGGTTCCTTCGGGGTGCGCGGCATCAGCCAGGCTGAAATCGAGCAACGCCTCGCACCGGCGTGGGAGCTGCGCTCGGCCGCCGATGAGCCGCCCAGGACCGCGAAGGGCGTCCCCGCGGCCCGCTACTACCTGCTGCAGCGCCGCGGCTGACATGCCGCGCCACCAAACGCGAAAGCCCCCGAAACCCCGTTGTTTCGAGGGCTTTGCGCGCCGGGCTCAGACTATGCGGTCAGCGACTCCGGCGGGTTGAAACGGTCGCCGTACTTGGCGGCCAGCTCGCGGGCGCGCGAAACGAAGCCCTGCTTGCCGCCGGGGTAGCCGGCGATGTACTGGGCGGTGCCGCCGGTCCACGCTGGGAAACCGATGCCCATGATGGAGCCGATGTTGGCGTCGGCGGTGGAGGTCAGCACGCCCTCGTCGAGGCATTTCTGGGTCTCCAGCGCCTCCGCGAACAGCATCCGGTCGATCAAGTCCTGCAACGGTGGCCGCGAGGCGCCCGACTTGAACGTGTCCCGCAGCCCCGGCCACAGGCCGACCCGCCTGCCGTCGGCGTACTCGTAGAAACCCTTGCCGGACAGCTTGCTTGGCCGACCCAACTCGATCATCTTGTTGACGACGTCCTCGGCTGGATGCGGCACGTAGGTCTGCCCGGCAGTCTCGACCGCCTGCCGCGTCGCGTTGGCGATCTTCTGCATCAGCTCGAGGTTCAGCTCGTCGGACAGCTGCAGCGGCGGCGCCGGGTAGCCGGCCTGGTTGCCGGCGTGCTCGATGCTGGCGGGCTCCACGCCCTCACCAAGCATCGCCAGCGCCTCGTTGATGAAGGTGCCGATCACCCGTGAGGTGTAGAAGCCGCGGCTGTCGTTGACGACGATCGGCGTCTTGCCGATCTGCATCGCCAGGTCGATGGCCTTGGCCAGCGCGGCTTCGGAGGTCTTCTCGCCGCGGATGATCTCCAGCAGCGGCATCTTGTCCACCGGCGAGAAGAAGTGCAGCCCGATGAAATCCTCGACCCGCTGCACGCCGGTGGCCAGCTCGGTGATCGGCAGCGTCGAGGTGTTCGAGCCCAGCAGCGCGTCGGGCGCCACCACCGGTTCGATCTCGGCGAACACCTTGTGCTTGAGCTCGACCGACTCGAAGACCGCCTCGATCACCAGATCCGCACCCGCGGCGTCGGCCGCGTCGGCGCTCGGGTGGATGCGCGCCAGCAGCGCATCGGAGCGCTCTTGCGTCGTCTTGCCCCTGGAAAGCGCTTTGGCCTCGAGGCTTTCCGAGTACTTCTTGCCCTTCTCGGCGGCCTCCAGGCTGATGTCCTTGAGCACCACCTCGATGCCGGCCTTCGCGCACACGTACGCGATCGCGGCACCCATCATGCCGGCGCCGAGCACGGCCACCTTGTTGAACGTCGTCTTGTCGTAGCCGTCCGGGCGCGAGCCACCCGAGTTGATGTGCTGCAGGTCGAAGAAGAACGCCTGAATCATGTTCTTGGCGGTTTGACCGGTGACCAGCTGCGCGAAGTAGCGGCTCTCGATGCGGCTGGCGGTGTCGAAGTCGACCTCGGCGCCCTCGACCGCGGCGGCCAGGATGGCCCGCGGCGCCGGCATCGGCGCGCCTTTGAGCTGCTTTTTCAGGTTGGCCGGAAACGACGGCAGGATCGCCGCCAGGCCGGGCGACTGCGGGGTGCCGCCGGGAATCTTGTACCCCTTGCGGTCCCACGGCTGGGCCGCCTCCGGATTGGCCCTGATCCACTCCTTGGCGGCCGGCACCAGATCCTCGATGTTGGGCAGCACGTCGTCGAGCAGGCCGATCTGTTTGGCCTGCGCCGGCTTGAACCGGGTACCGCTGGCCAGGACGTTGACCACAGCGTTCTGGATGCCAAACATCCGCACCGCGCGGGTCACACCGCCACCGCCGGGCAGCAGGCCCAGCGTCACCTCGGGAAAGCCCACGACCAGGCCCGTGACGTCGGCGGCGACGCGGTGATGGCAGGCCAGCGCGATCTCCAGCCCGCCGCCGAGCGCCGCGCCGTTGATCGCGGCGACCACCGGCTTGCCGAGCGTTTCCAGCGTGCGCAGCTGCTTCTTCACCGTCTCCACGGTGTCGAAGAACTGCCCGGCGTCCTCGGGCCTGGCCTGCGCCATGCCGTTGAGGTCACCGCCGGCGAAGAACGTTTTCTTGGCGCTGGTGATCACCACACCGGTGATCGAATCCTTCTCGGCGACGAGACGATCGACCGCCTTGCCCATCGACTCGATGTAGTGCTCGTTCATCACGTTGGCCGACCCGGTCGGGTCGTCGAGGGTCAGCGTGACGATGCCGTCGGCGTCTTTGTCCCAGTTAACGGTGTTTTCGGCCATGGGCTTTTTCAGTTTCCCTTCCGCAGGAGCGTTCAGACTCGCTCGATGATGGTCGCGACCCCCATGCCACCGCCGACGCACAGGGTGATCAGCGCGCGGCGCGCACCGAGGCGCTCGAGTTCGTCGACCATGGTGCCGGTGATCATCGCGCCGGTGGCGCCCAGCGGGTGGCCCATCGCGATCGCGCCGCCGTTGACGTTGAGTTTCTCCCCGGGGATGTGCAGGTCCCGTTGGAATTTGAGCACCACCGACGCGAACGCCTCGTTCAACTCGAACAGGTCGATGTCGTCGACTGTCAGCCCGGCGCGGTCGAGTACCTTGCGGGTGGCCGGGGTGGGACCGGTCAGCATGATGACGGGGTCTGAGCCGCTGGTGGCGGTGGCGACGATGCGCGCCCGCGGGGTCAGGCCCTGGGACGCACCGGCCGCCTCGGAGCCCACCAGCACCAGCGCGGCGCCGTCGACGATCCCGGAGCTGTTGCCGCCGGTGTGGACGTGGTTGATCTTCTCGACCCAGTGGTACTTCTGCAGCGCAACCTCGTCGAACCCGCCCATCTCGCCGATGGTGTCGAACGCGGTCCTCAGCTTGGCCAGGTCTTCCATGGTGGTGTCGGGCCGCATGTGCTCGTCGTGGTCGAGGATGACCAGGCCGTTCTGGTCGCGCACCGGCACGACCGACTTGGCGAAGTAACCGCCCGACCACGCCGCTGCGGCCTTCTGCTGCGAGCGCAGCGCGTAGGCGTCGACGTCCTCGCGGGTGAAACCCTCGATCGTGGCGATCAAGTCAGCACCGATGCCCTGCGGGACGAACCCGATCGCGTAGTTGGTCTCCGGGTCGAGCGCCCACGCGCCGCCGTCCGAGCCCATCGGCACCCGGCTCATCGACTCGACGCCGCCAGCCAGCACGAGGTCGTCCCACCCGGAGCGCACCTTTTGGGCGGCGGTGTTGACGGCCTCCAGGCCGGAGGCACAGAAGCGGTTGAGCTGCACGCCGCCGACCGTGTCGGGCAGGCCCGCGGCCAGCACGGCGGTGCGGGCGATATCGCCGCCCTGGTCCCCGACGGGGGAAACCACACCGAGGATGACATCGCTGATCATGTTCTCGTCCAGGTCGGGGAACCGCCGGCGCAGCTCGCCGATCAGGCCGACGACCAGGTTCAGCGGTTTGACCTCGTGCAATGAACCGTTCTTCTGCTTGCCGCGGGGTGTGCGGATCGCCTCGTAGATGAAGGCTTCCTCGGACATGACTGTTCCTCTTGATTCCTTGTGTCTGGCGGAAGGCGGTGCTTCAACGCAGCGTCTCGTGGAGAGTAGACCTCTGAGAACCCAGCCTAACAGCCCCGCAAACCAACCTGTTGGTTGGGCAGCCGGACCCCGGTTACCGGCCTACTCGCCGGCGTGCCCGGCGGCGTCGGAGTTCCGCAGCGCCTCCTGCAGCCGATCGACCGGGTTGCCGGTACCGGGGTGCAAACTGAGGTCGGGGAGCGGGCCGTTGCCCGGCAGGCGGTCGGGGTTGACGTCGCCGAGCCCAGCTGGGCCCGAACCCGCGGGCCCCGGTGCGGATGGCGATGGCGGCGGACCAGCAGGTGGCGCAGGGGCGGGCGCCGGCGGCGGCGTGTGCAGGGCCCGGATCTTGTCGGCCAGCCGGGCCGCGGCGTCGTTTCGGACCGCCCGGCGGCCGGTGTCCGGGTCGCTGTTGCCTTGGAAGCACCCCGCCGGGGCGTCCTTGATCACCGCGAGCGCGGCCAGGTAGCGCCGCTCGGCTTCGTCGGGTTTGCCGTCACGGGCGGCGACATCGCCCTGGGTTTCCCGGACAAGCTCAACGTTGATGCGCGCCGGGCAGGATCGGGCGGCGTCGGTGCGCGACAGCAAGTCGCTGAATCGCGAATCCGCTTCGCTCAACTTGCCGTCCAGCGCGGCCAGATCGCCCCGCGCGAACGCCACGTTGTCCGGCTCGATGACGTTGAGGAAGGACAGGGCCGAGACGTCGGCACGCAGCGCGCCGACGTTGTGACGCCCGAAGTTGCTCACGGCTGCGTTGCCGCCGATGACAACCGAAATCACCTTGTAGGCCATCAATAAAGCGACGATGACCACCGGGGCGGACGCTGCCAGCACCCGGTGCCGCAGCCGGAGGCGAGACGGGCCGCTGCTGCGCAGCATCACGGTTGCATGTCCGTTCGTGCGACCCGATGCCGGCGGTACTGGCGAATCGTCAGATAGATCTCGACCAGAATGAGCGCGGCCGCTGCCCACGTGCACACCCAATACAGTTCGACGGGGCCCTGCCCCGCCGGCGCGGCCTCCGCTGCGCCGCCGGTGCTGCGCGCGGTCGTCACCGGCGCCAGGCTTGGCCCGTTGTCGCGGTGGACATACCGGATGCCGAGCTGATTGGCGATCGCGGTCAGTGCCGGTTCGTTGAGCGCGGAGCCCAGTTCATCACCGGTCTGCGCGTCGACGGCGTAGACAACGGCGCCGTTGACGACTGCCTGCGGGATCGGCCCCCCGGCCGGTGTTCCGTAGCCGAGCACCGCCCCGCCGGCCACCTTCGCCGACCCGAGATCGAAGCCGGACTGCGGTGCGCGTGATCCGCCCGCTCCCTCCCCGAAATAGAACACCACATTCTTGCTGTGCGGGAACTGAAACTGCGCCTGCTGCAGCTTGTAGCGCAGGACGTCGCTGGCGGCGGCGGCGTTCACCTGGTATGTCGTGTCAGGTGTCGCGGCGGTATACGACTGCAGCCCAGCGACCATCGCTTTGAGGCTCCATACGTCGTCGGACAACGGCCAGTCCAGCGATGCCCTCGACGAGAACGAGATCATCGCGAATCGGGCACGCGGATACTGATCGATCAGGGCGGCCATGTCCGTGCGGATGCCGGCCATCCGCGACGTATTGGGACCCAAATCCTCGACGCGCGAGTCGACCGACCGGTCGACCACGAAGAACACGTTGGTGTCCGAGCCGCCGGCCGCCGCGGGAGTAGCCGCCATCGGTTTCCCGACACTGGGACGGGCGGCGGCGAGGACAATGAGCAGCACCGCCGCGGTCAGGCCGCTCCAACGCAGCAGCCGGCCGTAGCGCCTGGAGCCGATGTGCCGCAGCGCCGCCGGCAGCGTCACCGCCCGGATCGCGAGGAGGGCGACGCCGGTGATGACCAGAACCGCCACCGGGAGCACGGGCTCAAACGTCATCGGCGCTGCACCGCCAGGGCGATACACAACAGGGCCGACACCACGATGCCGCCGATCAGCGGCACCTTGGGAGAGTCCACCGGCCGCGCGATGGTTTTTCTACCTGCACCGGCCACCGATGCCGCGGCGCGGATTCGGTCGACGGAGGCATCGAGTTCCGCTGCCCCCGAGTCGTACGTCTCAACGCGGCCGCCGGTGCCCGCGGCGATGGCGTCCAGGTCTGCGTCGTTCGCTGGCGTTATCGTGTTCACCTCGATGCCCGCGCCGACGGCGATGTCTTTGACCTGTTGAGCGGAGAACAGCGCGGGCCGCTGTTCATCGGGGCGACGAGTCTCGTTGGGGCCCAGATAGATCACCGAGCGCCGGCGGGCAGGGTCGTTCTCGATGTTGGGAAAACCGGCCATGCACAGGGCGAGAACGTCCGCGGTGCTGCGTGCATAGTCGACATAGTCCAGTGGCCGGGAGAAGTCCTCGACGCCGGTGCGCAATTCGTTGTGCTGCGCCTCCGACAGGGGCTTGTCGGCATCGAGGTTTTGCTGTAGCGCAGCCAGTTCGGCATACCGGCTGAATTCGTCGGCCGCGTACTGGTAGTCCCGGGTCAGTGGGACGACCCGCAGGCTGGACGACGTCAGTCCTATTCGCTGGGTGTCGAACCCGACAGTCTGCCGCGCGAAGTAGTTGAGCAACGAGGCGGTCGCGGCGTCGGTGACCGGGTCACCGACGCACACCATGATGTCTTCTTGATGCGCCGCATCGACGCTGCCCAATGCGGCGGGGCGCGAACTCGCCAGCACCGCCAGCGTGAACACGGTCACCAGCAGCACGACGAACATCAGCATCGACCAGAACTGAAGGCGGACGAAGCGGCTGTATTCGGGCAATCGGGTGAGCCGGTCGACGTGGGCGAGCGGACGCAGCCGACGGTGGGGCTGCGGCGTCGGCAGGACCATGGCCAACGCGATGCAGATTGTCAGGCAGAGCAATCCGGCTATCGCGACCGGCCACCACGTCAACTCCACGAGCGGATCAACTCCTCGGCCTCATCCCCGACGCTGTTGACGTCAACGCGGGATCCGGTGTTGAACTGGGCATCGTTCAGCGCGCGGAACACCGGCGCCGCCGACGCGAGATCGCTCGCGGCCATGTCGGTAACGTGCATGTAGGGCGCCCGGCCGGTGGCTGTCAGGGCGAAAAAGCTGCGGAGCGTGCGCCGCATGACCGCCGCGGCCTGCGCCGCCGACAGCTCACCGCCCCGGTAACCGTCGCGGGCGGCGCGGATGGAGCCGGCGAACCTGCGCCGAACCAGGCGGCCGTGCACGGACCGGATCACCGGGATGCGGCGCAACCGCTTTGGGGGCATCGTCCAGACCACAACGGCTGCGCACCATACGATGGCGCCCAGCGCTAACAACACACCGAGGACCAGCCACCACGACGAGTAAGATGCCGGGGCGCCGAGATAGCGAAGCAGGTCATCCGGCACGGCTGAACATTTCGGTCATGTCAACGAGCCTGGCCCGGATCTCGCTGCTGCCCGCGATCCTGGTGTACGGAATCGCCCGTGCCGTCAGGACGGCGTCGAGTTGCTTCACCCGGGCCTGTTCGGCCCGGCGATAGGCGGCGACGACCCGCCGGTCCACGGCCGCGTCGCCGAGCACGAACTCGCCGGTAGTCACGTCGTAGCCGTCTAGTGCGCCGTCGGCGGAGGCGACGGCGGGCATGTCCGACATCATCGCCCACATCACGTCGTGCCGCCCCGACAGCTGCTTGAGCACAGCATCGAGGCGACGGTTGACGTCGGGCTCGTCGGAGACGACGACGATCAGCATGCGTCGCCGGTGTGCGGTTGCGGCATAAGCCAATTGAGCGACGATATCGCTGGCGCCGGGGTGCGTCAGGGTATGGCGGTAAAACCGGTCCAGCAGGCCCTCAATATGGTTTTCCCCACGGCGATTTCGGATGTTGGCGGATCCGCGCGAATCCCCGTAAACCATGCCGATCTCGTCCGAACGGCCAAGCGTGATCAGCCCCACGGCCCCCATCACCGCGACGGCGACGTCACGTTTGACCTCACCGCTGGGTGCGAGCGCCGACATGTTGCGCCCCGCATCGGCCACCAGCAGGACCTTGTGGTGTTTCTCGGTGACGAACCGCTTGACCAGCACCGTGCCGGAGCGGGCCGACGCTTTCCAGTCGATGTCGCGGACCTCGTCGCCGGGCACATATGGCCTCAGCTCGTCGAATTCCAGCGTGCGGGTGTGCAGCAGCGCGTAACGGCCACCCTCCAACAGTCCCCGAGTGTCGGTGCCGAAGTGTGTCTTGGCCCGGTTGAGGTGCTTGCCCACGACCGCCTCAGGGAACCCGGACCGCCTGCAGCACCGCGTCGACCACCACGTCAGGTGTCACCTTGGCGGTTGCGGCTTCGAAGCCGAGGATGAGCCGGTGGCGCAGTACCCGGTGGGCGAGCTTGCGGATGTCGTCGGGCATGACGTGGCCGCGGCCCGACAGCACCGCCAGCGCGCGAGCGGACTTGCAGAACGCGATGGTGGCGCGCGGGCTGGCACCGTACTCGACAAGCCGGGCCAGTTGCGCCGGCAGCAGCTGCGCCGGATTGCGCGTCGCGGCGACCAGCTCGCTGGCGTACCTCATCAGGACCGGATCCATGTGCACGTTGCGCACCACGGATTGCAGTCGCCGCACCTCGTCCAACCCGACCACCTCGTGCGGGCGGTGGTTCTTGTCGTAGACCCCGGCGTCGATCCGCGCCATGATTTCCACCTCCTCTCGCGGCGAGGGGTAGCGCAGGATCTCTTTGAGCATGAAGCGGTCGGTCTGGGCCTCCGAGAGCGGGTAGGTGCCTTCCTGGTCGACCGGGTTTTGGGTGGCGATCACCAAAAAGGGCTCCGGGATCGGGTACACCCTGCCGGCGATGGTCGTCTGGCGCTCCTCCATCGCCTCGAGCATCGCGCTCTGTGTCTTGGCACTGGACCGGTTGATCTCGTCGAGCAACAGAATGTTGGTGTGCACCGGACCCAACTGCGTGGCAAAAGAGTGGGTCTGCGCTTCGTACACCTGGGTGCCCAGGATGTCACTGGGCAGCAAATCCGGCGTGCACTGGATGCGGTGGAATCCGCCTCGGATCGACTCGGCGATCACGCGGGCCGCCGTGGTCTTTGCCAGCCCGGGAACGCTCTCCAGGAGGATGTGGCCGCCGGCCAGCAGGCCGATCAACAGTGACTCGCGAAGGTCATCCTGTCCGACCACCTTGGCGGTGAAGGCGTCCGACACCGATTCGATGATGCGCCGGGCATCATGCATGTCGGCGCGATTGGGTTGTACTCGTGTTGCTGTCATCCAAACCTTTTCGACAGGTGGCCAGGCCCTGCAGAAACTGGGGCGGCGCCACGATGATGCCGCCGGTGTGCTCGAGCGGCCACCGGAACGCGGGTTACCGGCAAGCGTCGTCGCCATTGTAGGCGCCGCCCGCATGAGGTCGCAGACGCCGCCTACCCTGGAACGGCTATGACGGTTTCCCGGCTGAAGCCCTTCACGACCACGGTGTTCGCCGAGACGTCGGCGCTGGCGGCGCGCGTAGGCGCGGTCAACCTCGGACAGGGCTTCCCCGACGAGGACGGACCACCGGCGATGCTGCTGGCCGCACAGCAAGCGATCGCCGACGGCGTCAACCAGTACCCGCCCGGGCTGGGGATCGCGCCGCTGCGGGCGGCGATCGCCGCGCACCGCCTGCGCCACTTCGGCGTGGAATACGACCCCGAAACCGAGGTACTGGTCACCGTCGGTGCCACTGAGGCGATCGCCGCCGCGGTCATCGGGCTGGTCGAGCCCGGCGCCGAGGTGATGGTGATCGAGCCGTATTACGACTCCTATGCCCCGGTGATCGCGATGGCAGGCGCGCACCGCACGCCGGTGCCGCTCGCCCCATCCGCCACCCGGCCCGCCGGAGCGGACAGGCGTGGCTTCGTCCTCGACACCGACGCGCTGCGGCGCGCGGTGACACCCAAGACCGTCGCGCTGATCGTGAACTCACCGCATAACCCGACCGGCATGGTGCTCAGCGACGCCGAGCTCGCCGCGATCGCCGAGATCGCGGTCGATGCCGACCTTCTGGTGATCACTGACGAGGTGTACGAGCACCTGGTTTTCGACGGCGGACAACACATCCCGCTCGCCACCTACCCCGGGATGGCCGACCGCACGGTCACCATTTCCAGTGCCGCGAAGATGTTCAACTGCACCGGCTGGAAGGTCGGCTGGGCGTGCGGCAACGCCGAGCTCATCGCCGGTGTGCGGGCGGCAAAACAGTTCCTGAGCTACGTCGGCGGCGCGCCGTTTCAGCCCGCGGTGGCGCTGGCCCTGAACACCGAGGAGCGCTGGGTGGCGGCGCTGCGCGACTCGCTGCAGGCCAAACGCGATCGGCTGGCCGACGGGCTGGCCGGGCTGGGGTTTGAGGTGCACCACAGCGGCGGCACGTACTTTCTCTGTGCCGACCCGCGGCCGCTGGGTTATGACGACAGCACAACCTTCTGTGCGCAACTGCCGCACATAACCGGGGTCGCGGCAATCCCGATGTCGGCGTTCTGCGAGCCCGGCAGCGACCACGCCGCAACATGGAATCACCTGGTGCGGTTCGCCTTCTGTAAGCGCGACAGTGTCCTGGACGAGGCGCTGCGACGTCTGCAAGCGCTACGTCGCTGACGCGTCGTCGAGCGCCTGACGCACGGCGTTGTAGCCGGGGATGAAGGTGATGCCCGGTCCGCCGTAGCAGCCGGCGCTGGCCAGGTACAACCCCTCGAGTCCGATCGGCTGGTCACCGAACCCCTTCGGACCGGGCCGGTTGATGCCGATCTGGTCGGGATGCAACAGCCCGTGGCAGTAGTCGCCGCCCGGCGCGCCGAACATCGTTCCCATGTGCCGCGGCGTGAACGTTGTGTGCTTGGTGATGAGCCGCTCGAAGTTCGGCGCCACCCTGGTGATCTTGTCGATGACGCGTTGCCCCATTTCGGTTTTCCTGCGGCCGTAGTCGGCCTGATCGCCTTCGATCGGAAACCACAGCGCGAACGCAGAAGCCGCATGCTTACCCACCGGCGCCAGCGCCGGGTCGTGAACCGACGGCATCTGCAAGCCGACGGCGGGATCGGCCGGAACGATTCCGCGTCGGCACTCCTCCCACTGCTGTTGCAGTTCTTCGGGTGTGCTGAACAGCCCAATGGTCGACTGCATCGCCGGGTCGTTGAGCAGTTCGTAGGGAGCGGCGAATTCCGGTGTCCCGTCCAGGGCGAAGTGCATCTGCAAATAGCTGCCGCGGTGGTCGATGCGCGCGAACCGTTCGCGGACGTCGGCCGGCACCGCAATCGGGTCGACCAACCTGGTCAAAGTCAGATCGGGTGCGATGCCGGAGATCACGATCGGGGCGCTGATCGTCGAGCCGTCGCCGGTTCGCACCCCGGCGACCCGTCGGTCGGTCACCAGGATTTCCGCTACCGCGGTGCGCAGCCGTAGTTCTCCGCCCGTGGAGAGGAAGAGGTCCTGCAGATGCGCGGTGAGCGCGCCGATGCCGCCGCGCAGCTTCTTGGTCAGCACCGCGTCTTCGTTGGGTACGGCCAGCCCGAACGCGAACGCCGCGGCGGTCCCCGGCATGGCGGGCCCGCGATACGTCGTGTTGACCGCGAGGAAGGCGAGCATGCCCCGTAGCGCGCCGTGCTTCTCCTTGTCCGGCAGGTACCTGTCGAGCACGTCGCCCACCGAGCCGAACAGCATGTCGGTGATGGCCGATCGCTCGAACTCGTTGGTGGCACAGGCGTACATCTCGTCCAGAGTCCTGGGCGGCCGCCCGGCGTCGAACCGCCCGAGGGCCCGCGCGGGAGCTTGGCTCCAGGCCATCAATCCGGCCATGCCGTTGACCGCTTCGGCGCCGTGCACCTCGTTGAGATGTGTCAGCAGTTTCACCGGATCGGTGTAGTAGATGACCGGGTCGTCACCGACCCCGCGCAGCGACACCGACATCACGTCGAGGTCGACGGTGGCCAACGTGTCTAAGCCGAGCTCCCGGCTGACCATCGCCGAGGTCGAAAGCTGCAGGGAGCCGGCGATTTCGAACTTGTAGCCGTCGAACAGCTCCACGGTCGACGCCATACCGCCGGCGTAGCGCTTTGCCTCCAGACAGAGGGTGCGCAGCCCGGCCCGCTGTAGGAGCGCGGCAGCGGTCAGGCCGTTGTGCCCCGCACCGATGACGATCGCGTCGTAACCCGCCATCGCGCGAGGCTGACATGGCCGGTCCAGTTTTGTCAATATTGCCGAAACGATTCAAGCTGGTCCGCGACGGCGCGCCGCTTTAGCGCGGCCAACGCGGCGTGGCTGAGCCGGGCCAGTTCGGCCAGTGACCTGTCGTCGCCGAGCATCCACACCTCCATCGCCCCGAACACCGCGGCCGCGACGCAGCGAGAACTGACGGTGATGCGCAGCCGCTCGTCGGGCGTGCCGGCCCTGCCGCGCCGGCTGAGGTGTTCGGCAACGGCGTCGGCGAAGTCGGCCTCGACCTGTCGAATGTGGCGCACGATGCGCACTGGATCGAGCTCCCGGGCGCGCAGCGCCGCGATTTTCGTCACCGCGTCAACGTCATACGGAAACGCGAAGATCGCCGACTGCACCGATTCGATGATCGATTCGTCGGGTGAACGGGCCTCCAGGGCCGAACGAAACCAGTGCAGTCCGGCGTCGTAGTCGGCGAACAACAGGTCATGCTTGGACGCGAAGTGACGGTAGAACGTCCGCAACGAGACACCCGCGTCGGCGGCGATCTGTTCGGCGGAGGTGTCCTCGACACCTTGCGCCAGGAACCGGACCAGCGCGGCCCGGCACAACGCCTCGCGGGTGCGTTCACTGCGCGCCGTCTGCGCCGGGCGAACCATGGGGAAAACGTACCCCACCGTCATATTGTCATTATTGACAAAACTCGCGGCGCTCGGTCAGGCTGACGCCATGGTGTCGCTTCTCGTGCACGCGGTTTTGGGCCTGGCCGTCATCGGTGTGATCGTCGCCTCGAACCCGCACGTCTTCCGGGAGCCAGTCGCGCCGAAGGTCTCGGTTCTGGAAGTCGTCTACTACCTCGCGGGGATCGCGTCGGTCCTCATCGGGTACTACTTCAACATCCGCTTTGTTAGTGACTACGCCCATGGCGCCCACAATCCCTTCTGGGGACCCGGCAGCTGGGCCGAATTCATGCGGCTGGGCTACGTTAACCCGGCCGCCAGCTCGGCAAGCGAGGATTACACGATCGCGAGTGTGATCGTGTTGCCGCTGTTCACCATCGTCGATGGCCGCCGACGTGGAGTTCGTCGGCCGTGGCTGTACTTCTTATTGGTCCTCACCGCCAGCACCGCGTTCGCCTGGGCCTTCTACCTGGCCACCACCGAGCGGCAGCGCCGGCTGGTCGCTGCATCTTCGGGTGAGCCGGCTTCCAGTCAGACCTCACCACCGGGGCGTCGGGCCACCGACACGTCGCCAAACTGAAGCTGCTGACCACCACATCGGCGCGCCGCCGCAACGGTGTCAGTGTCGCGCCATACGCGGCATAACCAACTCGAGCGCTACTGCGTAGCCGGTGACCGGCCGTTACGGCCCCGGCCCCCGCGCGCCACCCACCGCCCGCACACCGCCAATCCGCCGGCGCAGGCCTTCGGTCGCGGCGTTGAGCACCGCTCTCTTGGCCCGCTTGATCAGGAACTCCGGCAGCGGGGCCCGCGGCTCGATGGTGATGTCGAACCGCACCCGGGTCTTGTCGTCT
>JAFARC010000041.1 GCA_019245755.1 Mycobacteriaceae bacterium
TCGGGAGCTGGGCGCGATCCTGTCGGGCTGGGACGGGAAGTTCACCATACTGATGCGAAAGCGCATCAGCCGCCACATCGATTCCTGCCCGGCCTGCGAACGGGAACGGCGCCGCCTGGTCAACCCGGCCGCCTTGCTGGGCGCCGCACCGGTATTCATCCCGGCCCCCGCCTGGCTCCGCCAGCACACTCTCCACCGCATCCAACTGACCGCTGCAGATTTCGCGCTGCCTGCCGACCCACCGACGCTGCGCGCGTCGGCTGTTGGTGAGCTCGCGGGCAGCACCGATTCAGCAGCAGGGCAAAGTCAGGTCGAATCCGGCGACGCGGAGCAGATCGACAACCGCTCCCGTAGCAAACGCCAGGTGCTGGTTCTGGTTGCGCTGTTGATCGGTGTTCCGCTCGTTGCCCTTGGGTCGACGATGGTTTTGTTCTACATACCCGGCACCGCATTTGCCCCGATCGGGGTGACCACACCTCCGACGCCGGCCATCAGGACCACACCCGCTGGCCCGCTCACCACCCAGGTGTCCGCAAACCCGCTATTACCGGCGCCATCGGCCACCGGCACGGCCACCGCTAACCCATCACCATTCCCATCTGCGGCGGTACCACCCTCATCACCTGCCAGCGGCGGTACCACACCGGCACCTGCGACCCCGGCGGCGCCCAATCAGACCATCACCTCGGTGCCCACCCCGTCTGCGCCGCCGGTGCCTATCCCGTATCCGCCGCCGGCACCCAACCCGAACATCTCTCCGGCGCCCACCCCGAGCGTCTCGCAAGTGCCCACCCCGTATGCGCCACCGCTGCCCATCCCGAACGTCTCCCCGGCACCGAACCCGAACGTCTCCCCGGTCCCCACCCCGTATGCGCCACCGCTGCCCATCCCGAACGTCTCCCCGGCGCCCAACACCAACAGCGGCTCGGGCGACGGCTTCAATAATGGGATCGTCAGCCCTGCGCCCGTCCCTCCAATTAACAACGGGAATTCGACCAGATGACCCGCCCGGGCGCCATCCCTCTCCGGCCTCCTCCACTCGGTGCTTTGCCGCGGTGAAGTAAAGCCTGGCTCCGGCTAAGCGGGTGGCGATTCGGGATGGCTTAGCTTAGCGACGCTAGGCGAATCGATAGAACGGGCGCGATGGCATCGCGGTTTGCGCCAGCCGGAACCACCCGTCCACGAAAGACGGCATTACGCCTTGCAAAAACTGTAATAGCCGGTGCCCGTGGCGGCTCCTAACAGGTGGACGCCCAATCCGGGCGGCCGCCAATCGAAAGGAGAACGTCATGTCCACCATGAATGCCACCGTCGGACGGGCGCTGGGGAAGCTGCTGCTCGCTGGTGCCGCCGCGGGCCTGATCGGCCTCGGCGCATCAGGCATCGCCGGAGCCACCCCAGACACACCACGCATTCCGGTAATCCCTCCGGGGAACCCGGTCATCGCGCGATACTTGGATCCCGGAATCGCCGTTGAGCTGAATCCTCAACCGCTTCCACCGCGGCAGTGGGCTCCGGGCGTCGATGATGCGTTGAATCCGCAGCCGCTCCCACCCGGACCGCCCGACCCTGAATTCTGGATACGGAGCGGGCTGATGACGGATTTCTGACCACACAGCGACTCGTCTTCGGGCACCCTGACAATCGGGTGCCCGAGGAGTGCCGGCGTCCGACTGACCATAAGTCAGTGACGCACGGGCCTACCGGTGCTGAGACAGAACATGGGACACCCTTCGTTGTCGCGCCAGGCGTCGTCGTGCTTTGGCGTTGTTGGTTCGGCGGTGAGAGGAACAGGCTCGTTGACAGGAGGTGTCCCCGATTTAAGCGGCTTTGGTGAGCGATATCGGTTCGTTGAAATCGATATGGTGGCCTTGTAGCCACATCATCGACTTTCCGCCGTCTTTGCGGCGTGATTGAACACGACCGGCAGTATCAGGTCGCGGATGACCCGGCCGACGGGTCCGGCGGCTTTCGAATTGGCCGACCGGGCACCGTGTTTGACGACTCGCTCTGCCCGGTCGCGGCGCAACGATTGGCGGGTGGACAGGCTCGTGGGATGTCGTGGCAGTCGCGTAGGCATTTTCGCCAAAATCACCGCATCCTCGAGTGCGAGGGCGGCACCTTGGTCAGCGGACGGAGCGGTGGCGTGTGCGGCGTCACCGATGATGATCATGCGGTTGTTGTGCCAGCGACGCACCACCGGCACGTCGTAGGTTGCCCAGCCGGCCAGCGGTCCGGGGGCGGCTTCAATGATGTGGTGGGCGGGACCGGCATCGCCGGTCATCAAGTCGTGCAGCCAGCGGCGCCATTGGGCGTCGCCCATGGTGGCTAACACACCGTGTTCGGGTTCGCGCGCCATCGGGGGATTGGCGAACCACACAACCCCGCCGTCCGGGCTGGGCATCCACGCGAAGAAGCAGCGGGTGCCGAACTGCATGCGGAACTCTCGCGCTGGCATACTACGCCACCCGCGCGCGATGACGGGGACCGGCGCAAGGTCTATCTGACCGTGCAGCCGCAGGGTATCGCACGGATCAGCGTCCACTATGAGGAATACAGCCAGCACCTCGCTGCGGTCCTGACCAAACGCCGCCGCGAGGAACTCACCGCCATCCGTTCCACCATCCTCTTCCGGTCTTCGACACGCCCTGCCTCAGCCGAGGCCCTACACCACTTCCCGGGACGCAACTTGATGGTGAACCGTTCCCTCGATTACGTCGTTGGCGTGGTCGCCCCGCGAACAGCGGCAGTCGACCCCGCCAACGTACGCATCTTCCGTGCGGGATGTGGTCAGTAGACCACCGGGAAATTGAACGCGCCGCCACTGTCACAACTCACGGTCACGGTCCATGTGCCGCCGGTCTGGATGCCCGGGATAAACAGGTTGACCGGTGTGGGGCCGTTGGGAAACACGTCCGCGTCGAACGGATCTGCCGGCGTTATGCCAACTCCGTTGGAGTGGTAGTGGCAGCGTTCGGTGACATTGGCGGGGTTGGTGGCATCCAGGATGCTGGCGTTCAGGCCAAACGGGTTACTGGCGTAGATGACTTCCACTTTCCCGTTGGTGCTGGCAATTGGACTGGCGTCAGCCTGTGCGGTCCCGGCACCGGCGAGCAGCACAGCCGGTGTCGCCACCGCGGCAGCGGCGATGCCCACCGCCGAGGCGAGCCGTTTTTTGCTGGTGTTGTGGGTGGTGTTCATTGATGTGTCCCTTTCTCTGGTTGCAACCCTGCTCACCCGTGCTTCTGTGAGTGCAGGGAGATGTCCCGTCCGGAGGCGTCGTCGAGGGTCTTCTGTGCCTGGTCCAAAGCGCTCTGCGCGTCGTTTCGAGCGCTTAGCGCGACGTCGACCGAATTCTTCAAGGTCGGGACTCGATCATTCGCCGCGTCGAGGTCGGTCTGCGCCTGCCGCATTTCGGGCGTGGCACCAGTGTTCCAGGACGGCAAGCCCGGGCAGATGTCGTTGAGCGGGTCGCAGTCCGTTGAGCCGCGTTGTGCGGCAGCAATTGCGGCGCGCTGGGCGTTTTCCAGGTCCACTAGCCGCTGCTGCGCGGCGTCGCGGTCGCTGACCGCCTTCGCGTAATCGTTGGCGGCGCTGGTCAAGTTGTTCTGCGCACCGGCGGCAATTTGTTGCTCGTTCTTGTAGGTCTGTTCTGCCTGCGCCAGGGCCGCATCCGCCGCGGCTATTTGGGCGTCGAGGTCATCGAGGGCCACGACGCCGGGGCGGATCTGCGGCACGGAATGAATCGGCGACGTCAACGTCAACGTTGCCTGTGCGGTTCCCGCGCCGGCGATTAACAGTGCCGGCACCGCCGCAGCGGCAGCGGTGGCGCCCAGTGCGGAGGTCATCAGTTTTCTCGTCTGGCTGCGGTGCTGGCCATTTTGTGTTCCTGTCTCTGGTCGCGGGCCGCTGCTGGGCCCCTCTCACCGAGTAAGAGCCGCAATCGCGATGTGGGCTTACCTTTGGTGCTCATCGTCAGATGTCCTTTTGTCTGTTCACTGCCGCGCTCAGTTTTGCCTCCGCGATGCGGTAGAACCCGTCGAGAAGGTCCTCTTCGACGTGGACGTATTCGCACACCACTGTGCGATCGCAACCGGCGTCACGTAGCCTCAGCGCCAGCGAGTACGGCGTGGGCAGCGTGCGCAGCGCCCGCTCGTACGTGCTGAGTTCCGCAGCCACACCAAAAGGATGCGGCCATGGTTGCGATGCGGCCTGAGTACTCGGGTACTCGACTTTGTGGCACGCGGCGACGGCGACTACTTACGTCGACCCTATTGGCGCGATCGCTGGCGGCGGCGAAGCAGCAGGGCCGCCAACTCCTCGCGGCTGGACGCACCCGTTTTCTCCATTGCCCGGTAGAGGTGGCCCTCGACCGTCCGTACCGACAGAGTGAGTCGCTCGGCCACGGCGCGGTTGGACAACCCCTCGCTGATCAGCATCACGATTTCTCTCTCACGTTGGGTGAGCGGCAAGCGATCGGTCACTCTGCGAAGCGCCGGCGTCCGGGCGCCCCCGCATTGTTCGGCCAGCGTGCCGGCCCGGATCCCGCACGCGTAAGCCGATCCGAGCTGGCCTCGGCGGCGGTACTCGATGGCCGCGTGCGCGGCCGCATCACCGGCCGCAACCTGGTCACCCATCGACTCGAGTTCCTCCGAAACCGTGGCCAGTGCCGCGGGTTCGCCGCGCTGCAACGCGGCGGCGAATTTCGCTGCCAGGCCGGCGCGCGGCCCTTCGACGACCGCGGTGAGCTCGCCCAGGCGCGCCGCGCCTGAAGGGTCACCGAACTGAGTGAGTGTCTGCAGGCAGATCGTTTCTGCCCCGAATTGGCCTTTGATTGCCGCCGTTTCAGCCGCCGATACCAACACCTCGACCGCTTCGCTGACGGATCCCTGGGCGGCTGCCACCCACGCGCGGGCCAGCTCCCGCTCGTAATCCACACAGCGCCAGCCAGGATGGCGTTGTTTCTCTAAGGTTGCCGACGCGGCCACGGCCTGCTCGGTGAATCCCAGCATGGCCAGCGCAATGGTGTGTGGGATCTGGCACCGATAGCCCCAGCCGATGGTCTCCCCGGACGCGGTCAACACCCCGACCACCATTTTCAACAGCGAACACGCGGTGTCGAGCCGTCCCGCGGCCAGCGCGGCGCGACCCGACACTGCGGCACTGTAGAGCTGAGATGCGCCGGACAGATTGCGGGCATGCCGGCGCAGCTGTGCTGCCACGTCCCCGGCTTTGGCTATCTGGCCCGCCATCAGTAGGGCACATACGTGGGCGTCGGCAATCACGAACCGCATGTGCGCGGCATCGTAGGCGCCACCCGCAATCTCGTATCCGGCCTCCGCGTGAGCGGCGGCCTCCGTTGTCTGCCCAGCAGCACCGGCCGCGATGGTCAACGCCCACCGGGTAACAACGTCGACAAATGACGGAAGTGGTTCGGCTGCAAGGTTTCCGGCCGCGCGCCGCACCTCTTCGGGCGTGCCCATCGCGGCCCAGTACTCCATCATGAACGCGTCCAGGCAGGCCCGAGCCCCCGACGGGGTGATCCGCAACGCGGCCTCGATGAGCTGCTTGGCCCCGGATGGATCGGCAAGCGTCCACAACATGTTGTTGGCCCGCAGGAACGCCACCCTGGCCCGCTCGGCGCCCCCGTCGGTGGAGATGTCAGCAAGCACCGCGTTGGCTTCCGCGCCTCGGCTGCGCAACGAAAGGACGTGAGCGCGCACAATGCTTGCCTCGGCAGCGCCGCCCGCGCGGATCGCTGCCTGGGCCAGTCGATCCGCCAACGGCAGATCGGCAAGCATCACCGCGCCTTCGGCTGCTCTGATGAGCAACTGCGCGTCCGGGGTCAGATCGGAATCCAAGCTCAACGCGGCACGCCGCACCACCGTGCGCAAATCGTCGGAGCCACCGCGGGCGGCGAGTTCCGTGGCGACCAGTCCGCGCAAGCGTCGCAGCCTCGTTGCGGGCGCCCGTTCCCGCCGCACCTCCGCGTAAAGCGGGTGCGCCACCCGCACCATGGTGCGGCCGGCGGCCCGATCCAGCGTGATCAAGCCGTGGGTGTCGGCGTCCTCGACGGCGCCAGCATCGGTGATGCGGCTCAACGACGCCAGCTCAATCGGCTCGCCGACCGCCAGCGCGTCTACCACGTCGCGCACCGCGGCTGGCATGGCACCGATTCTCGATTCGATCATTTCGGCCAATCCGGGCGGCACGACCGGCGCACCAACCCAGCGCCAGCAACCAAGCTGCTGGACCAATCTTCCGTCGACGACCTCCTGCTCGACGATATTGCGTAGGTAAAGGACATTCCCGCGGGTCAACCGCCACAAGCGCTGTGCGGCGTCGGGATCCAACGGCCCGCCAAGAGTCCCCGCCAGCAGCACCGTGGTTTCGTCACGCGACAACGGCTGCAGAGCGAGTCGGTCGAGTTGGCCGGCTTTCCACAGCTCGTTGATGCCGGCACAGACGCGATCCCCATCGCGAACGGTGAGCACGATCTTGGCGGCGCCGCGCAGAATGATCTGGTGCAGAACAAATGTCGACAAGTCATCGAGGAGATGCGCGTCGTCCACGCCGACGACGACGGTGGTGCCGGCGGCGGAGGTCAGCGAGTCGATGGCGCCGCGGACCATGCGCAGGGGGTCCGTCGCGGCCGGGTCGACCCATGCGGTGAATGCGCCCAGCGGAAGTGTCCGCGCCGAGGTAGTGCCGACCGCCCAGCGGGTTTCACAGCCCGTCGAGGCAGCGGCCGACAGCGCTTCGCGGGCAAGTCGGCTCTTTCCGACGCCAGCAGCGCCGCTAATCACAATCCCCGCTAGTTCAGAGGCCGATAACGCGGTCTGAATGATCCGCAATTCCTCTGCGCGGCCGGTCAGCGGCCACTTCAAGCGCACAGAGCAAAGCCTAGGAACGGCACAGCATTCTCGCAGGATATTAGGGGAACCGTTGCAGGCGCAGCCGCCACCCAGCTGGGTCGTGCCTATCCGTACCTAGTCAGCGGGCGGCAAGATCGGTGACGGATGCGGCTGCGCGGTGAACTTCTCCAGTGATCCGTTGACCTCGACGATGCCGCACAACGCGTTCCAGCACAGCATCGTCAGATAGTCGATCAGCTCGTCGGAAGTCATCCGCGGGTGCGACATCCAGGAGTGGGTGGCCAACTGCACCCCGCCGACGATCATGTAGGCCCACGGCTCGACGCCACCGGTGTCCATCCCGGATTCCTGCATCCGCCGGCGCAACATCACGGCCAGCATGCCGGCGATGATCCGTTCCGAATCCGCGATGACCTTGCTCCTGGCGGCCGAGCTGTTCGCCATCACGAACCGGTACGGCTCGGGTTCGGCCGCGACTGTTTCGACGTAGACGCGGATGATTTCCCGGATCAGGTCGAAACCGTCGAGGTTGGACGACAGCGCCCCCGCCATGTTAGGGATCAGCGTGGTCTGCGCAAAGCGCATCATCACCGCGGTGGTCAGATCGTTCTTGTCGACGAAGTAGCGGTACAGAACGGTTTTGGACACCCCGATCTCGGCGGCGATCTCATCCATGCTGACGTAGCGACCCCGCCTGCGGATGGCCTCCAGCGCGCCGTCCACCAACTCATTGCGGCGCTCCACCTTGTGCTGGTGCCATCGCCGCTTGCGGCCGTCAATCTTTACCGTTGCCTGTGGGATTTGATCCACCACCGTCGCGGATGTCTGTTTACTAGTCCACCTCGATATTACGGCGCGACTCAAGCGGCCGACGGATCACGCGCTCCACCAGCGATTCCTGGATGATGGTCTGGTGGCCCATCGCGCGATCCCGCAGGGCGGCATGCTGGCGGTCGACGCGAGCGCCGACGCCGAGCGTCGCCGTGCCCTGCGCCGGATGAAGCTGGTCGCTACGGGCTTCCTGGTCGGAGCCACCGCGGTGTTCCTGGGCTGCCATTGGGCCCAGGCACACGGGGCGCCCGCCTGGGTCGGCTATGTGGGCGCGGCCGCCGAAGCCGGCATGGTCGGTGCGCTCGCCGACTGGTTCGCCGTCACCGCGCTGTTCAAGCACCCCATCGGTATCCCGATCCCGCACACGGCGATCATCAAGCGCAAGAAGGACCAGCTCGGCGAGGGCCTCGGCGCGTTCGTGCGTGAGAATTTCCTTTCGGCGAAGGTGGTGGAGACCAAGCTGCGCGACGCGCAGATCGCCAGCCGGCTGGGCAAATGGCTGTCGGATTACAGCCACGCCACCAGGGTCGCGGGTGAAACCGCGACGGTGCTGCGGGTGGTGGTGGAGATGCTGCGCGACGAGGACATCCAGCATGTCCTGGACCGGATGATCATCAAGCGCATCGCCGAGCCGAAATGGGGCCCGCCGGTGGGCCGGGTGCTCGCCACGCTGCTCGCCGAGGGTCGGCAGGAAGCGCTGATCCAGTTGCTGTGCGATCGGGCGTTCCAGTGGGCGCTCAACGCCGGCGAGACGATCCAGCGCGTGGTGACCCGTGATTCGCCGAGCTGGTCACCGCGGTTCATCGACGAACTTGTCGGCGACCGCATCCACCGCGAATTGGTGGAGTTCACCGACAAGGTGCGCCGCAATCCCGACCACGAGGTTCGCCGGTCGGCGACCAGGTTTTTGTTCGAATTCGCCGACGACCTGCAGCACGACGAGGCCACGATCGAGCGGGCGGAGGCGGTCAAGGAGCAGCTGCTGGCCCGCGAAGAGGTGACCAATGCGGCAGCGACGGCGTGGCGAGCGGCCAAGAAGATGATCCTGGACTCGGTCGATGACCCGTCCAGCGCGCTGCGCACCCGCATCGCCGACTCGGTGGTGCGCATCGGCGAGTCGCTGCGGGACGACGCCGAGCTGCGCGACAAGGTCGACGACTGGATCGTGCGGGCCGCGCAGCATCTGGTCAGCGAATACGGCGTGGAGATCACCACGATCATCACCGACACCATCGAGCGGTGGGACGCGGAGGAGGCCAGCCGGCGCATTGAACTGCACGTCGGTCGCGACCTGCAATTCATTCGGATCAACGGCACCGTCGTCGGGGCACTGGCTGGACTGGCGATCTACACCGCCGCCCAGCTACTATTTTAAGAAACTGCTAACTAAGTGCTTGCTAAAGTTAGCACCACCGCTTAGGGTGATGCTTGTTCGTGCTGATACCCGTCGGTCAAGGTGGTCAATCATGCCCCCACCACAAGAGGCAGACATCGCCGCTGTGGTGACGAGCGCCGCCCAAGACATCGGCAGCTTCATCCGCTCGCAGCGGGAGGCGGCGCAGGTGTCAGTGCGGCAATTGGCCGAAAAGGCCGGTGTCAGCAATCCGTATCTCAGCCAGATCGAGCGCGGATTGCGCAAACCCTCTGCCGACGTGCTCGCCCAGATCGCCAAGGCGCTCCGGGTCTCCGCCGAGGTTCTCTACATCAGGGCCGGGATTCTCGAGCCCGCCGAGACCAACGCGGTGCGCGACGCCATCATCACCGACACGGCGATCACCGAGCGGCAGAGGCAGGTATTGCTCGACATCTACTCCTCGTTTTGCCAACAGAACGAAGCTGCCCGTGAGAAGTCGACCACCGCCTGACCGCACGACGAAATTTATGACCGGAGCCACCGAACTGAAAGGAATCACAATGGCCGAGCGAAACACGCCCACCCCTGACGACCTGAAGGCCCCGCTGCTCGCCGCGGTCGGCGCCGCCGACTTCGCCCTTGAGCGGGTCAATGAAATCGTCATCGCGCTGCGCGAGCGTGCCGAGGATGCCCGCAGCGATGCCAGCACCCGGGCGCAGGGGACCCGTGAGCGGCTGACCAAACTGCAGGAGGACCTGCCCAAGCGCCGCGAGGAGCTGCGCGGCCGGCTGAGCGGCGATGAGCTGCGCAGGGCCGCCGAGGGCTACCGCGAGCAGGCCACCGAGGTGTACCAGAGCCTGGTTGAGCGTGGCGAGGCCGCGCTGGAGCGGCTTCGCACCCAGCCGGGATTCGAGGAGAGCCGCGCCCGCGCCGAACAGGCCTTCAGCGATACCGTCGAGCTCACCCAGGAGGCTCTGGGCAACGTCGCCAGCCAGACCCGAGCGGTCGGTGAGCGTGCCGCCAAGCTGATCGGGCGCGAGCCGAAGGAGACCGCCAAGAAGGCGCCGGCAAAGAAGGCGCCGGCAAAGAAGGCCGCGCCGGCCAAGAAGGCTCCGGCCAAGAAGGCGACCAAGAGGGTCACCCAGAAGTAAGCAAGTCGACGACCGGGACGGTACCCGCATACGCTTACCGGTGTGAGCCACCTTGTGGGTACCGTCCTGCTCGTTCTGCAGATCGCCATCCTGGCGATGACGGTTTACGCATTTGTCCACGCAGCCATGCAGCGGGGTGATGCCTACACCGCCGCCGAGAAGCTGACCAAGCCGGTATGGCTGGTGATCCTCGGCGTTGGAGCACTGCTGGCGCTGGTCCTCGGCGTCACCGGTATCGCAATCGCCGCCGTGGCGGCCGGGGTCTACCTCGTCGACGTCCGGCCTAAGCTGCTTGAGATCCAAGGCAAGTCGCGCTAGCTGGATGCGGCCCGCAATCGCCGCCCTGGCGGCCGCCTCGGTCACACTGCTCGCCCCCGCCCCGGCCCACGCCGATCCCGCGCAGCCACCGCCACCGCCCTACATCGACCACGCCGAGTGGGTGCACTGGGGCGCCGGCCTGACCGGCTTGCAGGTGTACCCAACACCGGCGGGCCGGGTGGCTTCCACGGAGTTCGTCAGCCCGGACGAGGCGTGGCGCGAGGTGCTTGCCGACGCTCCGGACGCTGACACCCCCGGCATGCAGGCTCAGTTTGCCTGTCACTGGCAGTTCGCCGAGACGGTGCGGCCGGGCAAGGTCAGCTGGAACCTCGAACCGTGGCGGCCGGTGGTCGACGCCGCCACGATGATCGCCACCGGCTGCAACCCCGGCGGCTCCGAAGAATTGTCGTGATATCGCGGGCGGAGGTGGCCCGGCTTGTCGACCACACCCTGCTCAAGCCCGAGGCGACCACCGCCGATGTGGCCGCGCTGGTCGCCGAGGCCGTCGAACTCGGCACCTTCGCGGTATGCGTGGCGGCGTCGATGGTGTCGGCCGCCGCGGTGAACACCCCCCGGGGCGGCCCGCTGATCGCCGCGGTGGCGGGTTTTCCGTCGGGCAAGCACCTGTCCGCGATCAAGGCCGCCGAGGCCGCGCGGGCGGTCGCCGCGGGCGCCGCCGAGATCGACATGGTCATCGACGTCGGTGCTGCGTTGGCCGGCGAGTTCGACGCCGTGCGAGCCGACATCGCCGCGGTTCGCGCGGCGGTCTCACCAGCCACGCTGAAGGTCATCGTCGAGTCCGCGGCGCTGCTGGGCCTGCCGGGCGGCGGGTCCGCGACCCTGGCAGCGGCATGCCGGGCGGCCGAAGACGCCGGCGCGGATTTCGTCAAGAGTTCCACCGGCTTTCATCCCAGCGGTGGCGCATCGGTGATCGCGGTCGAGCTGATGGCTGCTAGCACCGGGCTTCCCGTCAAGGCCAGCGGCGGCATCCGCACCGCCGCCGACGCGCGGGCGATGATCGACGCCGGCGCCACCCGATTGGGACTGTCCAGCACCCGAGCGGTTCTCGACGGACTATAGGTTGGCGAAGCAGGGATCCTGGTTGCCCTGTGGTATCGACGCGTTTTGCGTCGAAAAGTGGCCCACCACGCCGTCGTTCGTCACCTGCACGCTGTCGGCGTGAACGCCGAGCGGGTAGTTGTTGGTGAGCTCGTTGGTGAACGCGTCCAACGCGGGCTGCACCGATTCGCTGGGCAGCGTGAAACCAAGCCCGGTCAGGCTGACGACCTGAAGAGAGACCCCGTTGTTGGCGATCTGTGGCTTGGCGGTGATGCTGCCGAGGCCGCCCTGCAGCTCGACGGTGCCGTCGCTGGGGTTGGTTTTTACCCCGCTCACGAAGCTGCCGAACAACGGAATCGCGTTCTGGATGGTCTGCTTGATGCCGTCCGACGACCAGCTGATCGTCGCGGTCAACGCGCCGATCGTGCCCTTGCTGTTGGCGTTGCCCTGCAGCCGGACGTCGTCGATGTTGACGGTGGCTTTCATGCCCTTGGCGGCCCGAATCTGGTTGCCGGCCGTCTGAATCGAGATGTCCCTGTAGTGGCCGGTCATGTGCTGCAGCAGAAACGGCGTCGACCCGAACGAGACGGTGGCCCTGTCCTGCACCACACATTCGGTGGCGGCGGCCACCACGCTGTCGGCGCGGTGCCGGGCGTACAGCTCTCCGGCCAGCAGTCCCGCGGCGATCAGGGCGACCACGATGACCGCGACCAGCACGATCGACAGCGGGTCGCCGAGACGGAAGCGCGGCCGTTTGGTTTTCACCGGGTCACCTGGCCCCTTCCCGGTCGAGGTTCGCCGAAACTGCTGGGTCGGCCCATCCATCGGGCTGCCTGGGCGCGGAATGTATTCCGTGCGTGGTTCACCTCCAGGGGGGCGCGGGATGTATTCGGTGCGTGCCTCGCCTCCAGGCGGGCGCGGGATGTGTTGGGTGGTAGGTTCCGGTGGCGGCGAGCCGGCGGGCCGGGCCCAGACCGTCGGATCTCCCTGCGGCGGTCCCTGCGGGTTCGTCATCCGCGCGATTCTGCCCTATCAACCTGAGCGAACTGTGTGCGGTTGCGCAACACCGCAAGTGTGTCGCGGGCCGACCCGACCTCCTCCAGCTCGATGTCGGCGACGACCAGCCGCGGACCCTCGCCCGCCTCGACCACCACCTCGCCCAACGGCGACGCCACCAGGCTGCCGCCGACACCTGTCGGTGCCTTGGCCGCGGCGACGTCCCCGCCGGGGTAGGCCTGGGCGGAGGCGGCGACGAAGCTCGTCGAATCCAGCGCACGGGCCCGGCACAGCAGCCGCCACTGGTCCAGCTTGCCGGGCCCCGACCCCCAGGATGCGCTGATCGTGATCAGTTGCGCGCCGGCCAGCGCCAGCTCGGTGTACAGCGGCGGGAAGCGCACGTCATAGCAGGTGGTCAGGCCGACCCCGACGCCGTCGACCTCGATAAGCACCGGCTCCCGCCCGGGCGCGATGGTCCGCGACTCCCGGAAGCCGAAAGCGTCGTAGAGGTGGATCTTGTCGTAGTGGGTGTCGATCCCGGCACCGGTTGCCATCAGCGTGTTCGTCACGCGGCCGTCGGGACTGGGGCAGAACATGCCCGCGACGACGACGAGGCCGGCCGAATCGGCGATGGCCCGCACACCCGACGCCCACGGCCCGTCCAGCGGCTCCGCGACCGGGCCCAGCGGCACCCCGAAGCGGCACATCGTCGCCTCCGGGAAAACCACCAGACGAGCACCGGCATCGGCGGCGCGCCGCGTGTAGTCGTCGACCAACCCTAGGTTCGCGCACGGATCGGTGCCGCTGGAGACCTGCGCCAACGCAATTCGCATGCCACCAGGCTAGAGATCTGCACCCCTGGTCATCAGCCGAAGCCGCACAGCCGGCACGCCCCGGCCGGCCGGATGCGACCAGTTGTCCGCCACACCACCTGCGGCTCAAGCATTTTCGGTGATCCACAGGGTAGTGAAGCGCTGCTCTGCGCTTACCAGTTCGGCCAGCTTGCCGCCGATGAAGCTCTCCAGTTTGCCTCCCACCAGCGGAACGTTGACCTCCACGGTCGCGGTGAACGTCATGCACGAGCCGGTCTCCGTGGCCGCCAGCTCCGCGGTGCCGGCCAGCGAAACCGGTGCGCCGCGCACCGAGCCGCTCAACTCTGCGTGCGCCGTGCCGCGCGTGACCGGGCTCCACGATTCGTGGCGCACGATCTGTAGATCGCCGCGGTGAAACTGGGTCACCACGGCGGGCAGCCGGTCGGGCCGCAATGCCTGGGTGGTCGCGACGATCACCCGGCCGTCGTCCTCGACGACCATTGAATCCAGCGTGGCGGCGTCCGCGCCCGAGTCGGCCAGCCGGGCCAGCCAATACTCCTCGTCACTGAATGCGGCACGGACGACTTCGACGCCGACGGGATAGTAGGCCGACAAGTCGAATGAACGCGGCATAGCTGGTCAGGCTACCGTTAGCGGTCGTGGCCGGACGGCAGGAGCAATTCGCCGGGGCGGTGGTCGCCGACAACGTCCCCCTGGCGCCGTTGACCACGCTGCGTATCGGCCCGGTTGCGCGTCGGATAATCACTTGCAGCACAACGGCTCAGGTGATCGCCGTGCTGCGCGAACTGGACAGCGTCCCGCCCGGGCCGGTGCTGGTGCTGGCGGGTGGGTCGAACGTCGTGCTCGCCGAAAATCTGGCGGATCTGACGGTGGTGCGGCTGGCCAACGCGCAGATCCGCATCGACGGCGCCACGCTGCGCGCCGAGGCCGGCGCAGTCTGGGACGACGTGGTGGCTGCGGCCGTGCGCTGCCGGCTGGGTGGGCTGGAGTGCCTGTCCGGCATCCCGGGCTCGGCCGGGGCGACACCTGTGCAGAACGTTGGCGCGTATGGCGTCGAGGTTGCCGACATGCTGCGCGGGGTCCGGCTGTTTGACCGCCGCGACGGACGGGTGCGCTGGGCACACCCCGCAGAGTTGGGCTTCGGCTACCGCAGCAGCGTGCTCAAGAACTCCGCGGACGCGGTGGTGCTCGAGGTGGAGTTCGAGCTTTGCGCCGACGGCCGTAGCGCGCCGCTGCGCTACCACGAACTGGTCACCGCGCTGGGAGGCGCCGAGGGGGAGCGAACCGACCCCGCCCGGGTTCGCGACGCCGTGCTGGCGTTGCGGCGCCGTAAGGGCATGGTGCTCGACGACGACGACCATGACACCTGGAGCGTCGGCTCGTTTTTCACCAACCCCGTCGTCGCCGACGACGAGTTCGCCGCGCTGCAGGCCCACGCCGCCGGTCCGGTGCCGCACTGGACCGGCACCGACGGGGTGAAGCTGGCCGCGGGCTGGTTGGTCGAGCAGGCCGGCTTCAGCAAGGGTTTTCCCGGCCATGGTGCGCCCGCCCGGCTGTCCACTAAGCACGCGCTCGCGGTGACGAACCGCGGCACGGCGACCGCAGCCGACGTGGCGAGTGTGGCTCGCACCGTGCGCGACGGCGTCCAGCACGCCTTCGGGATCACGCTCACCCCCGAACCGGTGCTGGTC
Source organism: Mycobacteriaceae bacterium (assembly GCA_019245755.1). Taxonomy (GTDB): domain Bacteria; phylum Actinomycetota; class Actinomycetes; order Mycobacteriales; family Mycobacteriaceae; genus Mycobacterium. The sequence goes on from JAFARC010000041.1 coordinate 15,109, forward strand.
GGCGTGACGATTTAGCGACTCGCGCACCGTCCCCGTACCCTAGGTCGACGTGACACCAGCCAATCCCGTGCCGCGGGTCAGCCGGCGCCGCGCATTGATCACGCTTGGGGTTTCAGTGGTCGCACCGGGTGCGCTGGCGTCGTGTTTCGGAGGGGCTGGCAAAGAGGGGCAGACCGCGCCGCCGCCCCCGAAGCTGACCGTGACGTTTCGGCCCGACAACGGGGCCGCCGACGTTGTCCCGACCGTTCCGGTGAGCGCCGAGGTCCGTAACGGATGGTTTCAACGAGTCGCGCTGACCAATCCCGACGGCAAGGTGGTGTCCGGCGTGCTCAATCACGACCGCACCGCGTTCACGGTCACCGAGCCGCTGGGCTACGCGATGGTCTACTCCTGGAGCGGCTCGGTGGTCGGCCACGACGGCCTGGCTGTGCCCGTATCGGGCAAGCTGAGCACGGTCAAGCCCACCAACACCGTCAACGGCCAGTTCCAGCTCGACGATGGGCAGACCGTGGGGATCGCGGCCCCGATCATTCTGCAGTTCGACGCGTCGATCAGCGATAAGGCCGCCGTCGAGCGGGCGCTGACCGTGACCACCGATCCGCCCATCGAGGGCAGCTGGGCGTGGCTGCCCGACGAGCGAGAAGGGTCGCGCATTCACTGGCGCACAAAGGAGTACTACGAGCCCGGCACCAAGGTCAACGTGGACGCGAAGCTGTACGGGGTCGCGGTCGGCGACGGCGCGTTCGGTGCCCAGGATGCGACGCTGAGCTTTGAGATCGGCCGGCGGCAGATCGTCAAGGCCGATGCGTCGACGCACCGCATCCAGGTGACCCGCGACGAAGGCGTGATCATGGACTTCCCGTGCAGCTATGGCGAGGCCGACAAGCCACGCAATGTGACGCGCAGCGGCGTCCACGTGGTCAGCGAGAAGTACTCCGATTTCTACATGTCCAATCCCGCGGCCGGCTACTCCAACGCCCACGAACGCTGGGCGGTGCGGATCTCCAACAACGGCGAGTTCATCCACGCCAACCCGGCAAGCTCCGGCGCGCAAGGCAACACCAACGTCACCAACGGCTGCATCAACCTGTCGACCGCCGATGCCCAGCAGTACTACAGCAGCGCTGTATACGGCGATCCGGTCGAGGTGACCGGCACCTCGATCGAGCTGTCGTACGCCGACGGCGATATCTGGGACTGGGCGGTGGACTGGGACACCTGGGTATCGATGTCTGCGCTGCCACCGCCGAACGCCCCGCCGCCCCCGACGTCGATCCCGAAGTCGGCCCCAGCGACACCCAGTGACGCACCCACGCTCTCGGGCACCCCGACGACTAGCGCCCGACCCGGCGGGTAGCGCTTGCCTGGTCTCGTGGCCGGATCACGATCAGGTCCAGGTCGACGTGTGACGGTCGCGCGGCGACGAAGCCGATGACCTCGGCGATGTCCTCGGCGCGTAGCGGCGTTATCCCCTGATACACCGCGTCGGCGCGCTGCTGGTCCCCGCCGAATCGCACCAGGGAGAACTCAGTTTCGACCATCCCGGGCGCAATCTCGGTGAGCCGCACCGGTTTTCCAAGCAGTTCGCCACGCAATGTGCGGTGCAGTGCCGCTTGGGCGTGCTTGGCGGAGGTGTAGCCGGCGCCGCCGTCGTAGATCTCGAAAGCCGCGATCGACGTGACCGTGACGATCAGCCCGTCGCCGGACTCGATGAGCTTGGGCAGCAGCGCCCTGGTCACCTTGAGGGTGCCGAACACGTTGGCTTCCCACATCCACCGCCAGTGGTCGAGATCGGCCTCGGCGACCGGTTCCAGCCCTTTGGCGCCGCCGGCGTTGTTGACCAGCACGTCTACCCGGTCGAGGCGCTCGGCGAGCTCGTCGATCGCCTCTCCGTCGGTGACGTCCGCCACAACGGCGGTTCCGCCGGTTTCGTCGGCGACTGCCTGGACCAGTTCGGCCCTGCGGGCCACCGAGACTACGTGAAATCCTTGTCGTGCAAGTGTTCTGGCGGTCGCTGCACCGATTCCCGAGCTGGCGCCGGTGACCACCGCGACGCGGCGTCCGTCTTGTGTCGTCATCGCCTCGACTCTAGTGGCCAATAAAGCCATGCTAGGTTCGCCTCGTGTTCTTCACCGGTATGTGTTGTCGCCCCGGTCTTCGCCGCGCCTGACCGCAGCTTCGCTGGCGTGGCTCGGTTTCGCCAACCCGACTTTGAAGGACATTCCCGTGCGAACCACCGCTCTGTCGTCCCACCCGCTGCTGACGCGCAGCCAGATCGTTGCACCGGCCCTCGGCGTGCCCGACGCCGCCGCCGCCGTGGTGTTCGGCGCGGCGCGGGTACGCGGCCCGATCGCTCGCGACACGATCGCGCAGCTCACGTCGCTGTCGATCGCGACGGTTAACCGCCAGGTCACCGCGCTGCTGGACGCGGGCCTGCTCCGGGAACGCGCCGACCTGGCGGTGTCCGGGGCGATTGGCAGGCCACGGGTCCCCGTGGAGCTCAACCACGAGCCGTTCGTCACCTTGGGCATGCACGTCGGCGCACGGACCACCAGCATCGTGGCCGCCGACCTGTTCGGCCGCACGCTCGACGCGGTCGAAACCCCCACGCCGAGGGCTCCGCAGCGGGAGGCTCTGGCCGCCCTCTCCGACAGCGCTCGGCGCTATCTCAGCCGCTGGCACCGCCGGCGCCCACTGTGGATCGGCGTCGCCGTGGGCGGGATCGTCGAGGGCGCAACCGGCCTGGTCCATCACCCGCGGCTGGGATGGACCTCGGCGCCCCTCGGTCCAGTGCTCGCACAGACCATGCAGCTGCCCGTGTCGGTGGCCTCACACGTCGACGCGATGGCAGGTGCCGAGCTACTGCTGGGCCTGCGGCGATTCTCCCCCGCGAGCGGGCGGTACTCCCACGGCCGCTCGTCGTCCAGTCTGTACGTCTACGCCCGCGAAACGGTGGGCTACGCGCTGGTGATCGACGGCAAGGTGCACAGCCCGGCCACCGGGCCGGGCACCATCGCCGCGCTGCCGGTGGAGTCCGAGCTGCTCGGGCCCTCCGGTCGGCTCGAGTCAACCGTCAGCGACGAGGCCGTGCTGGTTGCGGCGGGCCGGCTGGGCGTCCTCGCCGACGCAAACCCGACGATGCCAGCGCTGTTACGAGCCGCCCGAGCCGGCAGCGAACCCGCCCAAGAGGTGCTCGGTGAACGCGCACGCGTGCTCGGCGGCGCCGTCGCGTTGCTGCGCGACATGCTCAACCCCGATGACCTCGTGGTGGGCGGCCAGGCGTTCACCGAGTATCCCGAGGCGATGAGCCGCCTGCGGGCCGCCTACACCGAGCGCTCGACCCTGCCGGCGCGCGACATCCGCGTCACCGCGTTCGGCAACCGGGTCCAGGAGGCCGGTGCCGGGGTGGTGTCGCTGGGCGGGCTGTACGCCGACCCCATCGGCGCCATGCGACGAGCCTTGGGGGCGTCTCCCGCCGACGGGGCAGCGCACCGCCCGGAGGTCAGCGTCCTGTAGACATGGCAGTGTGCGGGAATTAGACGGCGCTCCCCGGCTTGAAGTCGCCGGACCCGCGGCTCCAGAACGGGTGGCGGTGCTGTCGGTGCACACTTCGCCCCTGGCCCAACCGGGAACCGGCGACGCCGGCGGGATGAACGTCTACATCCTGCAGACGGCACTGGACATCGCCCGTCGGGGCGTGGCAGTGGAGATCTTCACCCGGGCCACCTCGTCGGCCGACCCGCCGATCGTTCCCGTGGCGCCGGGCGTGCTGGTGCGCAACGTGGTGGCCGGCCCGTTCGAGGGCCTCGGCAAAAACGATCTTCCCACCCAGCTGTGCGCGTTCACCGCGGGTGTGCTGCGGGCGGAGGCGAACCACGAGCCGGGCTACTACGACATCGTGCATTCGCACTACTGGCTGTCTGGCCAGGTCGGCTGGCTGGCCCGTGACCGCTGGGCGGTGCCGCTGGTGCACTCCGCGCACACGCTCGCTGCGGTGAAGAACGCCGCGCTGGCGGACGGTGACACCCCCGAGCCGCCGCTGCGCGCTGTGGGTGAGCAGCAGGTGGTCGACGAGGCCGACCGGTTGATCGCCAATACCGAAGATGAGGCACGCCAACTGATTTCGCTGCATCACGCCGACGCGTCGCGCATCGACGTGGTGCATCCGGGCGTCGACCTTCAGGTGTTCACCCCCGGCGATCGCGGTGCCGCGCGGGCGGCGCTGGGCGTGGCCCCCGACGAGCAGGTCGTCGCGTTTGTCGGTCGGATCCAGCCGCTGAAGGCACCCGACGTCCTGCTGCGCGCTGCGGCGCGGCTGACCGCACGGTTCAGCCGGCTGCGCGTAGTGGTCGCCGGCGGCCCGTCCGGATCGGGGCTGCAGGCACCGGACACCCTCGTTCGGCTCGCGGGCGAACTGGGTATCGCCGGGCGGGTGACCTTCCTGCCCCCGCAGTCGCGCGACGACCTGGTGGCGGTATACCGGGCCGCCGATCTGGTCGCGGTCCCCAGCTACTCCGAATCGTTCGGCCTGGTGGCCATCGAGGCGCAGGCGTGCGGCACGCCGGTGGTGGCGGCGGAGGTCGGCGGCTTGCCGGTCGCGGTGCGCGACGGGGTCAGCGGCGCGTTGGTGCGCGGCCACGGCGTATCCGAGTGGGCCGATGCGATCGGCGGGCTGCTGGAACGCCGTTCCGGCGCGATGAGCCGGGCGGCCGTCTCCCACGCGGCGAAGTTCTCCTGGTCACGCACTGTCGACGGCCTGCTGGCCGCCTACGGCCGCGCGATCGGCGAGTACGGCGTTACGCATCAGCGCGGCGCGGCGAGCGCGCTGGCGTCGCGTCGCAACGGCCGCCGGTGGACGATGCGGCTGGGGGTGCGGGCGTGAACGCGCATGTGCAGCGCATCATCGAGGAAACGCTCGACGAGCACGAGTTGCCGTACTCCTGGCACCGCGGGGCACATGGCGGCCTGCCGGGTTTCGTCGTGGAGCTGCCCGGCGAGCGCAAGCTCAAGACCAACACGATTTTGACCATCGGCGAGCACACGGTGCGGGTCGAGGCGTTCGTGTGCCGCAATCCCGATGAGAACCACGAGGGCGTCTACCGGTTCCTGCTCAAGCGGAATCGCCGGTTGTACGGGGTGGCCTACACGCTCGACAACGTCGGCGACATCTACCTGGTGGGGCGGATGGCGCTGGAGGCGGTCACTCCAGAGGAGATCGACAGAGTGCTCGGCCAGGTGCTCGAGGCGGTCGACGAGGACTTCAACATCCTGCTGGAACTGGGGTTCAGCACGTCGATCCGGCGGGAATGGGCGTGGCGGGTGTCGCGCGGGGAATCGCTGATGAACCTGCAGGCCTTCTCGCACCTGGTTGACGACGAGGACGCCGATCAGGCGGCGCCGTGAGAGACTGCTGCGCATGGGAGACGCCGCCACGCTGGTGCTGCTTCGCCACGGCGAAAGTGAATGGAACGCACTGAACTTGTTCACCGGCTGGGTGGACGTTGACCTGACCGGCAAGGGCCGCACCGAGGCCGTGCGCGCCGGTGAGCTGCTGGTCGAACACGGGCTGCTACCCGACGTCGTCTACACCTCGCTGCTGCGCCGGGCGATCACCACCGCGAACCTGGCGCTGGACACCGCCAACCGGCACTGGGTTCCGGTCAGCCGCAGCTGGCGGCTCAACGAACGGCACTACGGCGCGTTGCAGGGCCTGAACAAAACCGACATCAAGGACAAGTACGGCGAGGAGCAGTTCATGGCGTGGCGCCGGAGCTACGACACGCCGCCCCCGCCGATCGAACCGGGCAGCAAGTTCAGCCAGGACCGCGAGGTCCGCTACGAAAACATCGGCGGCGGCCCGCTGACGGAGTGTCTGGCCGACGTCGTGGCACGCTTCCTGCCGTACTACACCGACGTGATCGTGCCGGATCTGCGCGTGCGCAAGACCGTGCTGATCGCCGCGCACGGCAACTCGCTGCGGGCCTTGGTCAAGTACCTCGACCAGATGTCGGAAGCGGAGGTGGTCGGGCTGAACATCCCGACCGGCATCCCGCTGCGCTACGACCTCGACGAGGATCTGCGGCCGCTGGTTCCCGGCGGCACGTACCTCGATCCGGAGGCTGCTGTCGCCGGCGCCGCGTCGGTCGCGAGCCAGGGTGCCAAGTAGCCAAGTGACCAGGTAGTGGCGGAGAAAGCGGCAACGCCCTGTCGGCAAACAGTCGGTTAACGCCAACCGAACTCCTGCGCCGGTGTCTGTGACTTGTCCCAAATAGGCCGCACGCTGCTGGGGTGACGTTCACCGCATGCGTACGATTTGGCCGTGACTGTGGTGTCGGTGGCGCTGCTGACCACGGTGGCGGTCCTGCTGGCCCTGGGCCTCGGGGTCGCGGTGGGCGCCGCGCTGATGCCCCGCATCGCCGAACGCAAGCGGCGCATCGCCGCCGAGCGGGCCGGGCTGACCGTGTCGCAGATGCTGCAGCACATCGTCGCGTTGGCGCCGACGGGTGTGGCGGTCGTGGACAACCACCGCGACGTGGTCTTCATGAACGCACGGGCTGAGGAGCTGGGCCTGGTGGGGAACAGGTTGCTCGATGACCGAGCCTGGGCCGCAGCACAGCGCACGCTGCTCAGCGGGGACGGCATCGACGTCGACCTGTCGCCGCTGCGTCCGACTGCTGGTCGGTCCGGGTTGTCGGTGAGCGGCCACGTCCGGTTGCTGACCGAGGAGGATCGCCGATTCGCGGTCATCTACGTCACCGACGAGTCGGAGGTGGCGCGCATGGAGGCCACCCGGCGCGACTTCGTCGCCAACGTCAGCCATGAACTCAAGACACCGGTGGGCGCGATGGGTGTGCTGGCCGAGGCACTGCTGGAGTCCGCCGACGACCCCGACACCGTGCGGCGGTTCGCTCAGAAGATGCATGTGGAGTCGCAGCGCCTGGCCAACATGGTCAACGAGCTGATTGAGCTGTCCAGGCTGCAGGGCGCCGAGCCGCTCCCGGAGCTTGACGCGGTCGACGTGGATACCGTCGTGGCAGAAGCGCTTTCGCGATCAAAGGTCGCCGCCGACAACTCCGACATCGCGATCACCACCGACCGCCCGAGTGGTTTTCGGGTCCTCGGTAATCAGACCCTGCTGGTCACCGCGCTGGCCAACCTGGTCTCCAACGCGATCGCGTACTCGCCGCAGGGGTCGCCGGTGTCGATCAGCAGGCGCCGCCGTGGCGGCAACATCGAGATCGCGGTGACCGACCGCGGCATCGGAATTGCGCGCGAACACCAGGAACGGGTGTTCGAGCGGTTCTTCCGCGTCGACAAGGCACGCTCGCGCGCGACCGGCGGCACCGGCCTCGGTCTGGCGATCGTCAAGCACGTCGCGGCCAACCACAACGGATCCATCAGGCTGTGGAGTCAGCCTGGAACCGGTTCGACGTTCACGCTGTCGATTCCGGCATATCAGGGAGAGGAAGTATGACGTCGTGACCAGTGTGTTGATCGTTGAGGACGAGGAGTCCCTGGCCGATCCCCTGGCATTTCTGTTGCGCAAGGAGGGATTCGAAGCGACGGTCGTCGCCGACGGGCCCGCGGCGCTCGCCGAGTTCGACCGCGCCGGGGCGGACATCGTGCTGTTGGATCTAATGCTGCCCGGGATGAGCGGCACCGACGTGTGCAAGCAACTGCGGTCGCGGTCCAGCGTGCCGGTGATCATGGTGACCGCGCGGGACAGCGAGATCGACAAGGTGGTGGGGCTGGAGCTCGGCGCCGACGATTACGTCACCAAGCCGTACTCGGCACGGGAGCTGATCGCCCGGATCAGGGCGGTCCTGCGCCGCGGCACCGACGCCGATGATCCCGGTCTCGGCGATGGTGTACTGGAGTCCGGCCCGGTGCGGATGGATGTCGAGCGCCATGTCGTGTCAGTCAACGGTGAGCCGATCACCTTGCCGCTCAAGGAGTTCGACCTGCTCGAGTACCTGATGCGCAACACCGGCCGGGTGCTTACCCGCGGTCAGTTGATCGACCGGGTGTGGGGCGCAGACTACGTCGGCGACACCAAGACGCTCGACGTGCATGTCAAGCGGCTGCGCTCCAAGATCGAGGCCGATCCGGCCAATCCGGTCCACCTGGTGACGGTGCGGGGGTTGGGCTACAAGCTCGAGGGTTAGCGCTGATTGGCGCCGGCCTTCGATGATGCGCCGGCGTGCGAGCCGCCAACGGCCGCCGCCCCGGTGATGGTGGTGCCCATCTCGGACAACTCCTGTCCCGGCGTGCGCGCCGGCTTTGTCGCCGCCGCAGGGCGGGACGCCGATGTCCCGGTGCGGGTCGTCCGCCGGCCAACGGCGGCCGGCTCGCCCCGGCGCGGCCGCCGTGAACCCGCAACCGCCGCCGGATCGTTAACAGATCGAAAGGAGGCGACCGATGGCCGACACGCTCGATGAACCGATGGTTCTCGGCAACCGGTTCGCGCGGCTGGTGACGACCGCCGCCGGCGACGTCACCGCGCTGTTCGTCGGAGCGGTCGCCGGGGCGAGCGAGGTGTGGGTCCGGCTGGTCGACGAAGAAGCGCTGCTCTTGGAGGGTGGGCGCAGCAGCCGGCCCGCCGAGATCCTGATCGGGGTGCCGAACAGCACTGCGGTGCCTCGCCGACACGTCGAGGACGTCGTCCAGATGTCGCAGGCGGTGTCGGTTCACGTCGCGCACCCGGCCGACGGCGCGGCACCCCGGGTGGCGCACAACTGCCCGAAAGTTAGCCGGTCAGCCCGCCGATGATCTCGGCCGCGTCGAACGTGGCGACACCGCCGGCGATCGCCGGATCGTTCTCGGCGAGCGCGACCACTTCTTCCTGCGTGTCGGCCCGCACCACCCCCAAGCCCCAGACCCCCTCCGGGTCGGCGACGGGCCCGAACACCACCACCCGGCCCGCGGCAAGCAGATCCTTCCAGTAGTCCGCGTGTCGCGCCATCGCGTCCTGCTCGGCCGGTGTCAGGGTCTGCGCGAAATCGGGCCGCGGCGGTATCAGCCGCAACAGGAAAAGCTTGTCGCTCACGGCGTGCTCCGGTCGGCCGCCCTGGTGGCCGGATGCACGGCGACGAGCCCTAAGCCGTTGCGGCGCTTGCAGGTTGCCGCCAGCTCCGCGTAGGCCTTTTCCCCGATCAGCTCGGTGAGCTCGGCGGCCATCGACTCCCACACCTGCTTCCCGCCGATGTGCACGGCGGGATCACCGGTGCAGTACCAGTGCAGGTCGGCGCCGCCCTCGCCCCAGCCGCGGCGGTCGTATTCGGTCAGCGTGGTCTTCAGGATCTCCGAGCCGTCGGGCCGGGTCACCCAGTCCTGGCTGCGCCTGATCGGCAGCTGCCAGCACACCTCGGGTTTCATCGTCAGCGGCTGCACGCCGAGCTTCAGCGCCTTGATGTGCAGCGCGCACCCGATGCCGCCCTCGAATCCGGACCGGTTCAAGAAGATGCAGGCGCCCTTGTGCTTGCGGGTGCGCAGCTGCGGCTTGCCCTCGTACTCGTCCATCTCCAGGTAGCCCCTGCGGCCGAGGCCCTTGTCGCGGAGCTGCCAGTCCTCGTCGGTCAGCTGTTTCACCGCGTCGTCGAGTTGGGCGCGGTCGTCATCGTCGGACAGGAACGCCCCGTGCGAGCAACAACCGTCATCGGGTCGGCCCTCGACGGTGCCGCGGCACGCCGGAGTCCCGAACACACAGGTCCAATTCGACAGCAGCCAGGTCAGGTCCGCGGCGATCAGGTGTTCGGGATTGTCCGGGTCATAGAACTCGATCCATTCGCGCGCGAAGTCCAGTTCGACCTCGCCCGGGTGCGAATCAGCCACGATATTCAACGGTAGACCCACTAGGTTGGAGTCCGTGCGATTGGGCGTTCTCGACGTGGGCAGCAACACGGTTCACCTCCTGGTGGTGGACGCCCGCCGCGGCGGCCACCCGACGCCCATGAGCTCAACCAAAGCGTCGCTGCAGCTGGCGGAGGCGATCGACCGCTCCGGCAAACTGACCCGGCGTGGCGCCGACAAGCTCAGCGCTACGGTCGACGAATTTGCCAAGATCGCGGCCAGCTCCGGCTGCACGGAACTGATGGCGTTCGCCACCTCGGCGGTCCGCGATGCGAAGAACTCCGAGGATGTGCTGGCGCGGGTGCTGGCCGAGACCGGGGTCGAGCTGCAGGTGCTCAGCGGGGTCAACGAGGCGCGGTTGACGTTTTTGGCCGTGCGCCGTTGGTACGGGTGGAGCGCGGGCCGGATCACCAACATCGACATCGGCGGCGGGTCGCTGGAGCTGTCCAGCGGGGTGGATGAGGAGCCGGACTTGGCGATGTCGCTGCCGCTGGGTGCGGGCCGCCTGACCCGTGAGTGGCTGCCCGACGATCCACCCGGCCGCCGCCGGGTCGCTATGCTTCGCGACTGGCTGGATAGCGAGCTGGCCGAGGCCAGCCGGACCCTGCTGAAGGCCGGCAGCGCGGATTTGGCGGTAGCGTCGTCCAAGACGGTCCGGTCGCTGGCCCGACTCACCGGCGCGGCGCCTTCCGGCGCTGGGCCGCGGGTGAAGAGGACACTGACTATTAGCGGATTGCGGCAGCTGATCGCGTTCATCTCCAGAATGACCGCGGCCGACCGCGCCGAGTTGGAAGGAGTGAGTACCGAGCGGGCGCCACAGCTTGTGGCCGGAGCCTTGGTAGCGGAGGCGACGATGAGAGCGCTGTCTATTGAAACCCTGGACATCTGCCCATGGGCGTTGCGGGAGGGCCTTATTCTGCGCAAACTCGACAGCGAAGCTGACGGAACTGCCCTAGTGGAGACCTCTGTGCGGGATGCCGGATGACCGGGCCAGACCACGAGACCCGACCGATCTCCGTAGCTGAGCTGCTTGCCCGCAACGGCACGATCGGCGCGCCCCCGGTCGGTGGCCGCCGCCGTCGTCGCCGGGGCAACACCGACGCGGTCACCGTCGCCGAACTGACCGGCGAAATTCCGGCGATCCCGGAGGTAGACCAGGAAGCAGTCCATGAGGCGGACGACCACGACGCGGCCCAGCAGGGACCCCAGGCGACTGTTCCCGAGGAACAACACCCCGGGCAAGACGCCACGGTTGCGCAGGCCGCCGGCCCCGGGCGGTCCAACGGCACGGCCGGGCAGACCGAATACCAGCCGGAGCCCGACGAGCACGTCGACGACTCCGGTGGCTCATCGGTTGCCGAGCAGATGCGTCCCGATCCTGTCGTCGAGGACGAAGACGACGAGCAGAGGCACGATGTGCTGCTCGAAGAGCCGCCGGCCGACGACGAGGACGACGATCTGGCCGCCTACCTGCGCAGCATCCGTACACCGCTGTTCGGCGGCGCGACCCGCGTCGACCGCGCACGCGACGAGCCCCGCGTCCTGAAACAGGACCAAGACGTCGACGCCCGGTCACGCGCCGCCACGGCGGCAGACGTGCCGGCCGAGACCACGACGACAGCGGAACTCGAGGAGCACGAGCCGCCCACCCGGATGCAGACGGTGGTGCGGGCCGGCCTGATCGTGCTGCAGTCGGTCGTCGCGGTCGCGTTCGGCGCCGGCTTGTTTATCGCCTTTGACCAGCTGTGGAAGTGGAACAACATCGTCGCGCTTGTGCTGTCGGTGCTGGTGATCCTCGGCTTGGTGGTGGCCGTGCGGGTGGTGCGCAAGACCGAGGACATCGCCAGCACGTTGATTGCTGTTGCGGTGGGCGCTCTGGTGACTCTGGGGCCGTTGGCACTGCTGCAATCGGGTTAGGCAAGGCCCCGAACAAACACCGTGCGCCCCGCGATCAAGGTTGGTCTGTCGACGGCCTCGGTGTATCCGTTGAGGACCGAGGCGGCGTTCGACTACGCGGCGCGGCTCGGCTACGACGGTGTCGAGCTGATGGTCTGGGCGGAGTCGGTCAGCCAGGACATCGACGCCGTCGCGAAGTTGTCCCGCCGGTACGGGGTGCCGGTGCTGGCCGTGCATGCGCCATGCCTGCTGATTTCGCAGCGGGTGTGGGGATCCAACCCCATACCCAAACTGGACCGCAGCGTGCGCGCCGCCGAAGAGCTGGGCGCGCAGACGGTTGTCATCCATCCGCCGTTTCGCTGGCAGCGCCGCTATGCCGAAGGGTTCACCGAGCAGGTCGCGCGGCTCGAGGACAGCAGCGATGTGGTCGTCGCCGTGGAGAACATGTTCCCGTTTCGCGCCGACCGGTTTTTCGGCGGCACACAGGCCTCGATCGAACGCATGCGCAGGCGTGGCGGCAAGCCAGGCCCGGCGATTTCGGCGTTTGCACCGTCTTATGACCCCCTCGACGGCAACCACGCCCACTACACGCTGGACCTGTCCCACACCGCTACTGCGGGCACCGACGCGCTGGACATGGCGGCCCGGATGGGATCGGGCCTGGCCCATCTGCACCTGACCGACGGCTCTGGTGCGTCCGTCGACGAGCACCTGATTCCGGGCCGCGGCACCCAGCCCACGGTGGAGGTGTGCGAGCGGCTGGCCAGCAGCGACTTCGCGGGCCATGTGATCCTGGAGGTGACCACATCCGCGGCGCGCACCGAGGACCAGCGCGAAGCCCTGCTCTCCGAATCGCTGGAGTTCGCCCGCACCTACCTGCTCCGCTGAGCACTTGCACCGAAGGATGCCGATGACCGGATCCACCCTGTTCTCCGCGGCGATGGCGCTGCGCAGGGTCGACGACGGGGTTTTTGAGAGCACGCTGAACGAGCACTGGACCATCGGGCCGAAGGTCCACGGCGGCGCGATGCTCGCGCTGTGCGCCGGTGCCGCCCGGGCCGCCCATGGCGGCACCATGCAGCCGATCGCCGTGTCGGCGAGTTACCTGTCGGCGCCCGACCCCGGACCGATGCTGCTGCAGACATTCGTCCGCAAGCGCGGCCGCACCGTCAGCGTGGTCGACGTCGAGCTGATCCAGGGCGAGCGCCCGGCCGTGCATGCGGTGATCAGCCTGGGCGAGCCTGAGCACGAGGCCCCGCCGCTGCTGTCGGCCAACCCGGTGGTGCCGTTGATGGCTGCCGAGCCGCCGCCGGACGCCCAGCCGATCGGGCCGGGACACCCGATGGCCGGACTGGTGAACTTGGCCGCTGGCTGCGACGTACGGCCGCTGATGTCCAGCGTGCCAACCGACGGGATGCCATCGGACGGCAGGCCGCCGGAGATCCAGATGTGGGTGAAGCCGCGCGGCCTGCCGCCCGACATCCTGTTCGCGCTGATGTGCGGTGACATCTCGGTGCCGGTCGCCTTCGCGGTGGGCCGCCGCGGCTGGGCGCCGACGGTGCAGCTGACCGCGTACCTGCGCGGCGTGCCGGCCGACGGCTGGCTGCGCGTGCTGTGCACCACCACCCAGATCGGCCGGGACTGGTTCGACGAGGATCACATCGTCGTCGATGTCGAAGGCCGCATCGTCGTACAGACACGCCAGCTTGCGCTGGTGCCGTCGCACTGAGCCGGATCTGGCATGCTTTCGCGGTGTCTAGAATCGCGATTATCGGTGGCGGCAACATCGGTGAAGCGCTGCTGGCGGGGCTGCTGCGCTCCGGCCGCCAAGCCAAGGACATCGTCGTTTCCGAACGCGTTGCAGCGCGCGCACGCTACCTCTGCGAGACGTACTCGGTGCCGCTGACCGGCGTCACCGAAGCCGTGGACAACGCCGACTTCGTGGTTGTTGCGGTCAAGCCCTCCGATGTGGAGCCGGTAACGGCCGAGATCGGCGCCGCCTTCGCCCGCGGGCGCGGTGAGGCCCCCGTGCAGGTGGTGGTCAGCGTGGCCGCCGGCGTCGGTTCCGCGTACTACGAGTCGAGGCTGCCCGCGGGCACACCGGTGATCAGGGTGATGCCGAACGCACCGATGGTGGTGCGTGCCGGCGTCACCGCGATCGCCGGGGGCCGGTTCGCCAACCAGGAGCAGCTCGAAGAGGTCGCGGCGCTGTTCGAGTCCGTCGGCGGCGTGCTGACCGTGCCGGAGTCGCAGATCGACGCCGTCACCGCGGTGTCGGGTTCCGGCCCGGCTTACTTCTTCCTACTGGTCGAGGCGCTGGTTGACGCCGGGGTCGCCGCCGGGCTGAGCCGGTCGGTGGCCACCGACCTGGTGGTGCAGACGATGGCCGGTTCGGCCGCGATGTTGCTGAACCGGCTGGGCGGTCCCGCCGCCCCCGCCGCCCCCGCCGC
>JAFARC010000040.1 GCA_019245755.1 Mycobacteriaceae bacterium
TGTGACGCGGTGCCCGCGCCCTGACGCGACACGCGCAGCTTCCAAGCCGGCGGGACCGCCGCCGACCACCACCACATGCTTGGCGTGTGCGGCCCGTGTAGGTTCGAGTTCCCGCTCCTTGCCGGTGCGCGGGTTGACGGCACAGTCGACCGAGAACCGCTGCTCCATCGCGTCTATGCAGTTCTCACATGAAATGCATTTGCGTATCCGGTGTGGCTGGCCGGACCGCAGCTTGTTCGGCAAACTCTCATCGGCCAGCATCGGGCGGCCCATCGCGACGAAGTCGGCGCGGCCGTCCGCGATGATCCGCTCAGCGAGATCGGGATCGTGAATGCGCCCCACGGCGATGACGGGCACGTCGACCACCTGCTTGACCGCCGCGGCCGCTCCGCCGTTCAGCGCATCGCCGTCGTCGGCGGCGTTGACCATCCCGGTCACCAAGCGGTCGATCACCCCGCCGCTGACGTGGAACGCATCGACCCCTGCTGCCGCGAGTTGTGGCGCCAGCTCCGCGGTTTCGTATATCGGCCGGCCACCAGCTACCCGCTCGTAGCCGGAAATGCGCAGCGTAACCGGAAACCCGCCGCCGACCTCGGAGCGGATCGCGGCGAGCGTTTCGAGCACTACCCGGATCCGGCCTTTCGCCGAATCGCCACGGTAATCGTCGGTGCGCCTGTTGCGCTGCGGGGCAAGGAAAGAGCCGAGGAACATGTACCCGTGCGCGGCGTGCAGTTCGATCCCGTCATAGCCGGCCTGCACCGCACGCCGGGCCGCAGCCTTGAACCGATCGATGATTTCGGCGATCTGGCCCGAGGTGGCCTCGGCCGACGGGCGTCCGGTCAGATACGACGGTATGACCGACGGGCCCAGCGACGTGACGTTGTGCAGCTCCGGTCCCAGCCCGTCGGGACCGGCGTGCACGATCTGCGGCTGGATCTTGGCGCCATGCTCATGGACAGCATCGACCAGCGCCCGGTGCGCCGGCACTGCGGCGTCGGTGCCCAGATGAAGACCGCTCGGTGTTTCCGGGTGTTTGTCATCGATCCCCGTGGCGCCCACGGTGATCAGGCCCACCCCGCCGCGCGCACGTGCCACGAAGTAGTCGCGTGTGCGCGCGGACGGCAGCCCGTCGGGCGTGCCGTACATCGTCTCCATCGGGGACATCACCAGCCGGTTCCGTACAGCCATGGTGCCGATACGTCCCGGCCGCAGCAGGTTCGGGAACGAGGTGGTCAATGGTTCCGCGCGAAGTGGCCGGCGAAGGCCGCCACTGAGGAAAAGTCGGGTGTATAGCGATGTAGCCCAACGAGTTCAAGGTCGAACCGGTTGATGATGCGTTCGATCATTTCGGTGCCGACATTGCCGGACGCGACCTGGAAGACCCGCAGAGCCGTCACGTGGTGCGCCTACCGGTCGGCGTCGGTGTAGCGGATGACTCCGCGGATGTTCTTGCCTTGCAGCATGTCCTGGTAGCCCTCGTTGATCTGCTCCAGCTTGTACCGGCGGGTGATCATGTCGTCGAGGTTAAGCTTGCCGGCTTTGTACATTGACAGCAGCTGGGGGATGTCGTAGTGCGGGTTGGCGCCGCCGAAGATCGTGCCCTGCAGATTCTTCTGCAGCAGGGTCAGCATCGCCAGGTTCAGCGTGACCTCGGTGTCGAGCAGGCTGCCGATGGCCGTCAGCACGCAGGTGCCGCCCTTGGCGGTGATGTTCAGGTAACTGTCGACGTCGTGGCCATCAAGTTCACCGACCGTGACAATCACCTTGCGCGCCATCAGCCCGTAAGTGATCTCCGCGATACCCATCAGCGCGGCGTTAATGTCCGGGTAGACGTGGGTCGCCCCGAACTTGAGGGCCTGGTCGCGTTTCCACTCGATGGGGTCGATCGCGAAGATGTAACGGGCGCCGGCGTTGACCGCGCCCTGCAGCGCCGACATGCCCACACCCCCGATACCGACGATTGCGACGTCATCACCGGGCCGGATGTCGGCGGTACGGGTCGCCGAACCGTAGCCGGTGGTCACGCCGCAGCCGACCAGGCACGCCACCTCGAACGGGATGGACGGGTCGATCTTCACCACCGAACTCTTATGCACGACCATGTAGGGCGAGAAGGTGCCGAGCAGGGTCATCGGGTAGACGTTGTGGCCGTTGGCCTGGATGCGGAACGTCCCGTCGGACACCGCCGCCCCGTTGAGCAGGCCCGCGCCCAGGTCGCACAGGTTGCGCAGCCCGGACTGGCAGGACGGACACCTGCCGCACGACGGAATGAACGAGAGCACAACGTGGTCGCCGGGCGCGAGATCCTCGACACCGGGTCCCACCTCGGTGACGATGCCGGCACCCTCGTGGCCGCCGAGCACCGGGAAGCCCGCCATCGGGATGCCGCCGGTGACCAGATGGTGATCGGAGTGGCACATCCCCGCCGCTTCCATCTGGATCTTGACCTCGTCCTTGCAAGGGTCACCGATCTCGATCTCCTCGATCGACCACGGCTGGTTGAACTCCCAGATGAGAGCGCCTTTGGTCTTCATCTAGTCCCTCCACTTGTGGGGTTGTCTGGTGGGCAGCAGGCGCGGGGTGTGACTCGCGCCACGGTGACCGTGAGCTTACGCGGGGTCTTCCGGTCGGCTACCACAGGGGAACGGGGGATTTACCGAGCGGGAAGTAACCCGACGACCGTGTTCGTCCGCTCCGCCGGAAACCCGGGCTACGGCTTTGGGGCTGCTCGTCATGACCACTCCGGAGACTTCAGTTGCTGACGTTCTTCGGGCGCGGACGCAAGCGGTGCCTCCGGCTCGATCTCCAGCGAGGCGATGAACCCCCCGCGGGGTGTTTCGGCCACGAACGCGATCGCCCTCGCCAGATCTGATGGGCGCAGGAAGTAGTTGTGGCGGCCCTGACCCCACTTAGCCCAATCCTCGAGCATCGGCGCGATCGCCTCGGGCGGCAGTGACCAGCCCATCCCGGTCATCGTCGGGCCGGGGTGCACGATCGACGCCCGGACCCCGGTGCCTTCGAGCTCCATCTGCAGATTGGTCACCATCGAGACCAGCGCGGCCTTCGCCGCGCCGTAGGCACCCATGTGAGGGCGCTGACGCAGCGCGACATCGGAGCCAACGAAGATGACGTCACCGCGCCGGCGTTCCACCATTCCGGGCAGTACCGCGGTGGCCAGCCGGTTGGCGCCTACGAGGTGGATTTGGATCTGCGATTCGAAGGTGTCGGTGCTGATCTCGTGGAGGCGGCCGACGAACGTGTCACCCGCACCGGCGACCAGTACCTCGATGTCGCCGAGCTCATCGGTGGCCCGGTGCACAAAGCCCTTGACGGATTCGGGATCGGTGACGTCGAGCGGAATCGCGATGGCTTCGCCGCCCGCGGCGCGGATCTCGGCGGCCAACTGTTCACACTTGTCCACCCGGCGGGCGCCCAGCGCGACCGGAAACCCGCGCCGTCCCAGTTCCTCTGCGGTCGCCGCGCCGATGCCCGACGAGGCCCCAGCCACGATCGAAGGCCGGCGCTTCGGATGCGGTTCGAAGCGCGGCATCAGGCCGCCTCCACCGTGACCGGGAGGCAGGCGAACCCGCGCACATTGCTGGAACGCACGCGCACCGCAGCAAGGCCTCCGTCGCGATGCAACACGCCGTCGGCGAGCAGCCGGACGCGGGCGCGGTCGGCTTCGGGGACACCCGTCAGCTCCGAAATCACGTTCATCGGCAGCTTGCCCGCGAACTCGGCGACGAAGTCGAATCTCGTCGACTTTGACACCGGGGTGCGCAGCCGCAAGTGGCCGGGGTCATCCATCGCGAGAAACGACATGACGCGGTAGGCGTCGCGGTGCCGAGAAAGCGCCCAGAAGTTCAGCTGCTCGTCGTGGTAGAGCGGCGCCTCGTCGCGAAGCCGTTTACAGGTCGGGTACGGATCTTCGTGAAAGTCGTATTCGTAGGGGTTGAGCACCGGAGCTTGCACCGCCGCTGACCTCGTCTCGGTCACCACTGCGCACCTTCCATGATCAGCGCGATGACGCTGTCGAGCCGGTCTGCCATTTGGTAGTACGTCACCGACTGGGTGCCCGCCTGCACAAGAGCGCCATAGAAGATCATCTCCAAGGTCGACAAAACGTCCGGCCATGCGCCGGGACCCAGCGCCGACGCGATGCGGCGGCGCACCTCGAGTCCGATCTTGTCGCGCACCTGCCGCACCTCGGGTTCGTCGCCCATCAGCGCGGTGGTCGCTGCGGCGGCCAACTCCGGCTCGTCGGCCACCAGCAACGCCAACTCGCGGAGCTGAGCAGTGACCCGCTGTTGGGTGGTCTGGTTGACGTCGGTGAACAGCGCAACGTTGCGCACCAAGCGCAGGTACGCCTCGGCGACGAGCGCGTTCTTCGACGAAAAATACGTGTATGCGGTCGCCGGCGCCACGCCGGCGCGAGCCGCTACGGCGCGCATCGTCAGA
This sequence comes from Mycobacteriaceae bacterium, assembly GCA_019245755.1. Classification (GTDB taxonomy): domain Bacteria; phylum Actinomycetota; class Actinomycetes; order Mycobacteriales; family Mycobacteriaceae; genus Mycobacterium. Next base: position 4,459 of record JAFARC010000040.1, read on the forward strand.
TCGGAGTAGGAGTTCTCGCGCAGCAATTCGACCGCCGCGTCCAGCACCTTGCGGACTGTCTCCTCCTGGCGGCGGTTGCGCCGCCGCGCTCCCAAGTCTGTGACAGCGCTCACCGCTTCGCTGGACATGTGTCCAGAATATACCGAATGGCGGCGAGCGGTTCAACTCCTCCGAAAAAATCGTGCTGCTCCTGCGGCTTTGTCCAGAGCCCCACCCGGTGGCCGCGCCGCGGAGCTTGCCACCGGCCCTTTTCAGAACTAGTGTCCCGATAAGATAAACAGACAGATGTCCAGGAGTGGTGTCCGATGACGACGGTTCCTGATTCTCTTCGCGCAAGCGGCACGCCGCCGTCCGGCAGGGTGACGGAGCTCCTCATCGACGGTGCGCTGGTGCCGGCTCGCAGCGGCACGTTCGCGACCATCAACCCAGCCACCGAGGAGCTCCTGGGTGAGGCCGCCGACGGCGACGCGTCCGACATGGATCGCGCGATCGGTGCGGCGCGGGAAGCCTTCGACGAAACCGACTGGTCTCGCGACACGGCCCTGCGGGTGCAGTGCCTGCGCCAGTTGCGCGATGCGCTCCAGGACGAGATCGAGGATCTGCGCGAGCTCACGGTGGCCGAAGTGGGCACCCCGGTGTCGCTGACTTATGCCGCGCAGCTGCAGGGACCGGTCGACGACCTGGCCTTCGCCGCCGACCTCGCCGAGAGATACCAGTGGAGCACCGACCTCGGCGAAGCTTCGCCACTGGGCATCAAGACCAGGCGGACGATCGTGCGCGAACCGTTCGGAGTCGTCGGGGCGGTAACGCCGTGGAACTTCCCGCACCAGATCAATTTCGCCAAGTTGGGGCCCGCGCTGGCGGCGGGCAACACCGTGGTGTTGAAGCCGGCGCCGGACACGCCATGGTGCGCCGCGGAGGTGGGGCGGATCATCGCCGAGAACACCGACTTCCCGCCCGGGGTGGTCAACATCGTCACATCCACCGACCACCGGGTCGGCGCGCAGCTGGCCGAGGATCCCCGGGTCGACCTGGTGTCATTCACCGGATCGACCGCGACCGGACGGTCGGTCATGGCCGCTGCGGCGCAGACGATCAAGAAGGTGTTCCTCGAACTCGGCGGCAAGTCGGCGTTCATCGTCCTCGACGACGCCGACCTGGCGACCGCCGCCGCGGTTGCCGCGTTCACCGTCACCACGCACGCCGGGCAGGGCTGCGCGATCACCACCCGGTTGGTCGTGCCGCGCGAGCGCTACGACGAAGCCGTTGCGGTGGCGACCGGCACGATCGCCGGCATCAAGGTGGGCGATCCCACCGACCCGGCGACGATCTGCGGTCCGCTGATTTCGGCCAGGCAGCGTGACCGTGTCCAGGCTTACCTCGACCTCGCCATCAAGGAGGGCGGATCGTTCGCCTGCGGCGGCGGCCGGCCGGCCGACCTGAGCACCGGTTTCTTCATCGAGCCGACGGTGATCACCGGGCTGAGCAACGACGCCCGGGCCGCGCGGGAGGAGATCTTCGGGCCGGTGCTGGTGGTATTGCCGCACGACGGCGACGCCGATGCCGTGCGTATCGCCAATGATTCGCCGTACGGCCTCTCCGGCACCGTGTACGGTGCCGACCCGGACCGCGCCGGCTGGGTCGCCGCGCGGCTTCGGGCCGGGACGATCAACCTCAACGGCGGCGTGTGGTATTCGGCCGACGCGCCGTTCGGCGGCTACAAGCAGTCCGGCAATGGCCGCGAGATGGGCCTGGCGGGGTTCGAGGAGTATCTGGAGACCAAGCTCGTCGCCGAGGGTGTGCCGTAGGCGTGGATCGGCAGCGAAAGGGATGACGAGGCGCGCTGGATCACCGGGCAGATCTTGGACGTCGACGGTGGTCAGATCACCCGGTCCTGAAGGAGACAAGCTGTGAGGCTGGGCTACATCGGTCTGGGCAACATGGGCGCGCCGATGGCGGAGCGCCTGGTGGACTGGCCCGGTGGGCTGACCGTCTACGATGTGCGACCCGAGGCGATGACCCCGCTGGTGGAGGCCGGCGCACTTGCCGCACGCAGTCTGGCCGAGGTGGCCGCGGCCGACGTCATCAGCATTACCGTGCTCAACGACCAGCAGGTGCGCGAGGTGGTGGCGGAGCTTTCCGCTCGTGCGCAGCCGGGCACCGCGATCGCGATCCACTCGACCATCTCCGATCGCACGGCAGTCCAGCTGGCGGACGAACTGGCTCCCAAGCGGATTCACATCGTGGATGCACCGATCAGTGGCGGCGCGGCGGCTGCGAAGATAGGCGATCTCGCGGTCATGGTGGGCGCCACGCCGGAGGCGTACGAGCTCGTCAAGGAACCGTTCAAGCGATTTGCCGGCCTTATTGTTCACGCCGGTTTACCCGGCGCGGGCACACGAATGAAGTTGGCGCGCAATATGCTGACCTTCACGTCGTATGCCGCCGCATGCGAGGCACAGCGGCTTGCGCACGAATGTGGGCTGGACATTGTGGCGCTCGGCAAGGTGGTGCGCCACACCGATGCAATCACCGGCGGCCCCGGCGCGATCATGGTGCGCGACAGTGTCGGCCCACTCGAGCGCGACAGCTTCTTGTATCAGCCGTTCTCCCACACACGCGATCTGGGCGAGAAGGATCTGGAACTGGCGCTCGCGCTCGGGGAGTCAAATTCCGTGGAACTGCCCCTGGCGGAAACGGCGCTCAAGACGTTGGCGGACGGCCTCGGTGTTCCGCACACCGCGTCGACCAAAAAGGAGTGAACATGGAGGAGTTGCGCCGCAAGGGCCTCGAGAAGATGAACGAGGTCTACGGCTGGGAGATGCCGGACATGCCCGGCGAGTACTTCGCCCTGACCGTCGATCACCTATTCGGCACCATCTGGACGCGGCCGGGTCTGTCGATGCGCGACCGCCGGATGATGGTGGTGGCGGTGGTGACGGCTCTGCGTCTGGATGACCTACTGGAGGTCCAAGTCAACGCCGTGCTGCAGAACGAGGAACTGACCGAGAGCGAACTGCGTGAGATGGCGGTGTTTTTGACCCACTACGTCGGCTTTCCGCTCGGTTCACGGCTCAACGGCGTGGTCGAAAGGGTAACGGCCAAGCGCAAGAAGGCCGAAGCCGCCGGCATCGGCAACGACAAGAAGGCCAATGTCAACCAGGCCGTCAAGATGCATACCGGTAAGAGCCTTGGTGAGGAGTAGATACGCCGGCCTATCCCGTGACCAGCTCGCCACACATGGCTTGGCGCATCCAGCAATTCGGGCGAGAAGAAATGCTGCCGTTGAGGTCCAGCTTCCACTTCAAACCCCGGCGGTCACTGCCGCTCACCGTGGTGTGACATTGGGCATCGCGGTGTCGAGGTCCGTGAGCGTGTCCGACAACCCCGCGGCGCGCCGGATGTCGATGAAGTCCCGGACCATCGCCTCGGTGACTTCGTGCGGATCCTCAAGCGTCGCACCGTCGGTCAGCACGGAGATGTTCACCTGGTCGACGTAGCTCCACACCGTGATGTTCATGCCGCTGCCGGCGGTCAACGGCCCGACGGAGTAGATCTCGCGGACCACCGCGCCGGCCACCTTGCCGCGATCCCGCGGTCCGGCGACGTTGGATACGGTCAGGTTAAGCACCTTGCTGCGCCGTCCGCTGCGGGCTGCCCGCTGGAACATCGCCTCGGTCGGCGCCGGCGGCAGGTAGGAGGACCACCGCGCGACCAACTCGGGCCCGAGGAGCTGATGGCTCTCCTTCGCCGACGCCGCCGCGAGGTGGACCTGCTCGACCCGCTCCAACGGGTAGCAGATATGCGTCGGCAACGCCACAAGAATGCCGGTGAACTTGTTGCCCGACACGCGATTCGGGTTGGTGTCCAGGCTGACCGGCACCGAAACCAGCAGCGGGTGGTCGGCCTTGCCGTCGTACTTGAGCAGTAGCCCGCGCACAGCGCCCGCCGATATCGCCAGCACCAGATCGTTGATCGTGACGCCCAACTGCTTGCGCACTTCCTTGACGTCGGCCAGCGCCAGCGACGCCGTGGCAAACCTGCGCTCCGGGGTGATGACGTGGTTGATGAACGTCTGCGGCGGGGTGAAGGGCCGCGTCAGCGACGGCGACAACTTGCGCGGACTGCGGCGGACCCGCCCGACGCCATCGGCGGTGTACTTCAGCACGCCGGGGAGCCGGCCGACTTGGCGTAGGTGGTCTTTGAACGCGGCACCCAGCAGCTCGGTCTTCGAGGGCGCCGGGTCGGTCTCGTATGTGTCGTTGTCGCCCTGGGGGGCGTCGAATACGTCCATCGCGCGCGCCATCAAGTTGGCCGACGCCACGCCGTCGGCCAGGGCGTGGTGAACTTTCGTGATCACCCCCACCAGGCCACCGGCCAGGCCCTCGACGAAGTACATCAGCCACAGTGGCCTGCTGCGGTCCAACGGCGTGCTGGCGACCTCACCGATCGCCTCGTCGAATTCGCGACGACCGCCCGGGCTGGCCAGCATCAGTGGGCGGACGTGATACTCGAGGTCGACCTCGCAGTGTTCCCGCCACATCGGATGGTGGAACTTCAGCGGGATGTCGACCAGTTGATAGCGCAACGGGTCGAGCTTGTGCAGCCGAGAATGCAACGTCCGACGAAAGGCCGTCACGTCCAGCGTGCCCTCGACGCCGCCGACATCGATCACGCCCGCCTTGATCGTGTGCATGTGGACGTTGGGCGTCTCGCTGTACAGCAGCATCGCGTCCCACCCGCTGAGTCTCTTCACGCCCCACCTCGCTCGTCGCAGCCGCCCGATCGGCCTCCAGGCTATATAACCCGTGAACGGCTCATCGGCGGCCGATTTCGGTGAAGCCGCCTGCGCATGGTGTGAGCGCGCTAAACACCGGCGATCGGATCGAACCGGAAGACCGTCAACGTGCCCGCCAGCGCTTCGAATTCGTCCGGTGTGCCCTGTTGTACGAGGCCCGACCGTTTCGCGAAGCTGACGCCGACCGGGACGTTAGCGGGGTAGGCCCGCAGGACTGGACGGGCCTCATCCGCGCTGAGCTCGACGATCTTTACGCGTCGCGACCGGCGGCCGCGGGTCAGTGTGCCGGTGCCTGCCGCGCGAGCATTCCTCGGCCAGTCTGAGCCTGGATACCCCGCGACAGTGTAGAGATTGCCGTTGAGCGGGAACGGAGTCATCGGTGTGCTGCGTGGGCGCCCGGTTTTGCGGCCCGGCACGGTCAGGACCATTGCCGGGCCGGTGGGGATGCCGGCTTTCTGCAGGGTGATCATGACTATGTTCATCGGTTTCAGCCAGCGTGGCGGCTGTGGGCGAGACATTGGCTCTCCGTTGCTAGTTCGTGAAGAGACTGCGGTGGTCGCCGACCCATTGCTCAAACGTTCGCGGCGGGCGGCACAGGATCGTTTCGACGTCATGGGTGACCAAAGCGGGCCGGTCGACCGTCGTGGCCAGCATGGCGACGTAGGCATCGCCGAACTCGGCAGGAAACCCCAGGCCGGCGAAGCGCTGACGAACCACATCGGGCGGGATTTCCCGGTAGCGCAGGGGCCGATCGAGAACCGAGCCGATGATCCGCACGAGCTCGGTGTTGGTCAGCGACTCCGGCCCGGTCAGTGGCACCTTTTGGCCGAGCAGGCCATCGTCGAGCAGTGCCTTCGCAGCGACGGCGGCGATGTCGCTTTCGACGATCGGCGCGCTTGATGCGGAGGCGTAGGGCCCGCTAACGATGTCCCCGGCGCGGATCTGCGCCGACCACATCCCGGCGAAGTTGGACGCAAAAACCGACGGGCGCAGGCTGACCCAGGCAAGCCCGGACTCGATGGCAAGTTGCTCCACCTCCTTGTTGCGGTCACCTCGAAACCGCGACGGTTGGCGGGAGAAGTCGTCATCGGCGTTGATCGCCGACAGCGCAACGAGCCGGGTCACTCCCTCGCGGCGGCCCCGCTCGATGATTGCGGCGAGTTCGTCGCCGAGCGCGCGGGAATTCAGGAATACCGCCGAGGCCCCGGCAAGTGCGGCTGTGGCGCAGTCCACCACCTCGACGTCGTCGGGCAGGCCGGACGAGTCGTGGCGGCGGCTGACCGCCCGCACCTTCGCGCCGGCTGTGAGCAGCTCTTCAACGAGCGGGCGGCCGACGTTGCCGGTCGCTCCGGTAACAACAATGGTCATGTGATCAAGGACGGTGCCCGGGACGGGGAAGTTACGCGCGGATCGGTAACTTTTCTCCGGGCTGATTCGTCTAGCAGTTCATGACTGATTCCTCGTACGTCGATGATCGGCTGGCCGAAGCGTGGCGAAGTCATCGTCCCTACCTGGTCAACCTCGCGTACCAGATGCTCGGCGACATCGGCGAGGCCGAGGACGTCGCGCAGGAGGCCTACCTGCGGCTGGCCGCCGCCGATCTGCGCGAAATCAACGACGTGCGGGCCTGGCTGACGGTCGTCGCCGGCCGGCTCTGCCTTGACCAGGTTCGTTCGGCGCGCGCGCGTCGTGAGAAGCCGGCGTCGGAGACCGCGCTGGAGGCCGGGTCGGCGCTGCACCTGTCACGCGAGATCGACCCGGCCGATCGAGTCACCCTCGATGACCAGATCAGCGATGCCCTGCTGGAGGTGCTGCGCCGCCTCAGCCCAGGCGAGCGGGTGGCGTTCGTCCTTCACGACGTGTTTCAGATTCCGTTCGACGCGATCGCCGAGACGGTGGGGCGTCCGGTCGGGACCTGCCGTCAGCTCGCCCGGCGGGCGCGCGTCAAGGTCCACGCCACCCGGCCCAACGTGTCGGAGGTCACGCAGGTCGAACATCGGCTCGTCACCGACAAGTTCATCGCGGCGTGCGCGAGCGGCGACCTTGACGCGCTGACCGCGGTGTTGGACCAGACGGTCTGGGGTGTCGGCACCGTGCTGGCCGAACCGGCGCTGCCGCCGCAGGTCAACTACGGTCCCACCGCCGTTGCCACCAACCTGCTCCGCTATCTCGGGCCGGGGGCCACGCTGGTCAGCGGTCCGGTCGGCGAACCGGTGCTGCTCGCCTATGCGCAGCGACGGCTTTTCGCCGTCATCGTGCTCACGCTGCGGGACAACCTTGTGATGAAGATCGAGGCCACAGCTGATCCGGCCGCCCGCGGCGCCGGATTCGCCGGTTGAAAACCGGCCGTCCGACAACGATCACGCCGCTCACACGTCGCGGCCCCGGCGGTGCCGGTTTCCGGCGGATTCGTGCTGGGCAATCCGATGGTGTGGTGGGGTTGGGACCGGTGGAGCAGCGGTGGGAAGACGTGAACCGGATCGCCGTGCTGCGCGGTGGAGGAATCGGTGACGTGTTGCTGGCCATGCCGGCGATCGACGCGTTGGCGGCTGCGTACCCCAACGCCGAGATCGTGCTGCTTTGTCCACCGGGGTTACGCGAGCTGATGACGGATCGCCCCTCGCCGATCAGCCGGGTGGTGGCGTTGCCGCCGGCGCGCGGGGTCTACGAGCCGAGCAACGGCTATGGGGACGGCACGGTGCGGCGCACCTTCGACGAGGAAATGCGGGGCGTCAGCATCGATCTCGGGGTCCAGATTCACGGCGGCGGTCGGTGGTCGAACTCGTTCTTGCTGGCGCTGCGGCCTCGATACACGGTGGGCACCCGTACCGCCGACGCCGAGCCGCTGACCCGTTGGGTGCCGTACCGGACATACCAGCACGAGGCGTTGCGATGGCTGGAAGTGGTCGGGCTGGCGGGCGCCCCTCCCGTGACGTTGGAGCCTCGAGTCGTGGTCACGGAGGCCGATCTCGACGGCGCGCATCGGGCTCTGCCCCGGTCCGATTCGCCGTTCGTCGTGATCCATCCCGGCGCCCGGGACCCTCGACGCCGTTGGCCCCCCGAGAATTTCGCATCGGTGATCGCGGCGTGTGTTCGAAAGGGACTGCGGGCGATAATCGTCGGAACAACGGCGGAGCATGCGGTGATGTCGGGCGTCGCCGAGCGCGCTCGCGGTGCGCTGTCGGCGGCGGCGGCCGGGGCGGTGGTCGTGCTGGAGGGACTGGACCTGTCGTCGCTGTGCGGCGTGCTGGCCGGCAGCCGGCTACTGATCGGCAACGACAGCGGAGTGCGTCACCTCGCCCGCGCGGTCGGAACCGCCACCGTGGGCGTGTTCTGGATTGGGAACGCCTTGACGGTGGGGCCGTTGGGGCGTTCCCGGGATCGGATGCTGATCTCCTGGACCACTCGGTGCCCGGTGTGCGCCCGCGACTGCACCCGGGTGGACGCGCCGCGATGCGAACACGACGCTTCGTTCGTTGCCGACGTCACGCCGGCCGACGTCATGGCTGAAGTCGCCGAGCTGCTGTTCTAGGGCGGCCTAAAAGCTGCGGTAGTCGGGGTCGGCAAGATAAAGACGCTGGATCAAGTAGCGGTTGTCGGCCTCCAGGCGGGCGATGCGGTGCTCGAGGTCGAGAATCAGCCCGACGCCCTGGCGGTTGATCCCGCAGGCGAGCAGCTCGGCGCCGCGGTGACCCGGCGAGCCATCGCTACCGCGGTCGGCCGCATGGGGCGAGCCCGGTGGCGACCCGGCCCGCTCACGCGGTTGGTCGGAGGCGTGGCTGTCGGGCAAGTGCCCGCTGCGCAGCAGCAGCGCGGTGAGCACCGTCCCGGCGAGGAAGATGCCGCAACTGACGCCGAAGGCGACGGTGTAGCCGTGAACGGCCGCCGCGACGCGCAGGTCGGGCGCGGAAGGCCGATGCCAGGTGAGGTAGCGGGTCAGCGCCGACGCGAAGACGGTGGACAGGGCGGCGGTTCCGACGGCCCCGCCGATCTGTTGGCTGGTGTTGACCATCGCCGAGGCGACCCCGGCATCAGCGTGTGCGACCCCGACGGTCGCCGTCGCCACCGCCGGAGAGAAGGCAAGCCCCATCCCGAGCCCGACGAGAATCATCGGTCCCACGACGTCGGCTCGGTAGGTCGCGGCGACGCTGAGCTGCGTGAACCACAGCATTCCGCCGGCCGCGATCAACATCCCGGCCGGAATGAGCGGGCGGGGTCCAAACCGCGGCACGAGCTGGGTGTTGGCCGCCCCCGCCGCCACCGCGACACCGGCCGCCAGCGGCAAAAACGCCACACCGGTCTTCATCGGGCTGTAGCCGAGGTTCTGCTGAAGGTAGTACGTGAGGAACAAGAACACGCCGAACAGGCTGCAGAATGCCAGCGCGATCGCCAGATAGGAGCCGGCCCGGTTGCGGTCACGAACCACGTGCATCGGCAGCAGCGGCGCGTTCGCTCGGGCCTCGATCACCGCGAATGCGACGAGCAGCAGCGCGCTGGCAGCGAACATGGCGACGGTCAGCGGCGCGCTCCAGCCGTGATTCTCGGCGTTGGACAACGCGTAGACCAGGCAGAACAGGCCGCCCGAGGCGCTGATCACACCCGGCCAATCCAGCCGGACCCGACCGTGGTGGTCAACTCTGCCCGCCACGAACTTCAGCGCCCCCGCCGCGGCCGGAATGGCAAACCCCAGGTTCACATACAGACACCACCGCCAGGACAACCATTCGGTGAGCGCGCCGCCGAGCAGCAACCCGACGACCGCGCCGCTCGCCGCGATCGCCGAGTACACGGCGAACGCCCTGCCTCGTTGTTTGGTGTCGGTGAACGTGACGTTGAGGGTGGAAAGCGCGGCCGGCGCAAGCACGGCAGCGAACACGCCCTGCGCGGCCCGGGCGCCCACCAGCATCGCGAAGCCGGTCGCCGCGCCGCCGGCCGCAGAGGCCGCGGCGAAGCCCAGCAGCCCGATCAACAGCGTGCGACGGCGCCCGGCGATGTCGGAGAGCCGGCCGCCCAGCAGCAACAGGCTGCCGAATGCCAGCGAGTAGGCGGTGATGATCCACTGCCGGCTGTCGGTGCCAAAACCGAGATCCGCCTGGGCGGACGGCAGCGCGATGTTCACGACGGTGGTGTCCAGCACGACCATCAGCTGCGCGATCCCGATGACCGCCAACACCGGCCAGCGGTGCGGCGCTTTCGACGGATGCTCGGCCGGTGCTGACCGGCGAGAGGCGTCCGCAACGACGCGGTTATCGACGCGGCGCGGCGGCGGTGACTTTCGGTGGGCGTCGCGACGGACAACTCGCAGGCTGTTGTCAAGCGGTTTGCGGGCCGGCGAGCGACCATTGTTCGGCCACGGGACCGAGTAGCTGACCGGGCTGCGCCGGCCCGGTTCACCGTGGGGCATGGCGACGACCCGTCGGTTCGGGGTGTCGCCCGGCATCCGGTGTGTCATTCGGACCTCTCGGTCGCACAAGTCGCCGCCGGTAGCGTACTAGACCGCAGGGCCTGGCCGCTTGCGGGCGTTGCCGGCGCAGTGGCGCCGCCAGCAGCGGCGACCTACGAGTGGCGGCCAACCGCGAGTCCGCCGGGCTGAGGCGCGGTCGGGATCGAGCAGTCGAATACCTTTGTGTCGCTGAGAGTTCGAATGATAAACCTGACGACCGTTGCAGGCACAGCTGTGATTGCCGGCGCACCCGGGCTCGCCGCGTGGGGATGGGCGCGGGTGTGGTCGGCGCCTGCACCGCTTTGCCAGGGATCCCCGTGGCAACAGGACGATGACCACGGCCGACCGGCCGCATGCATCGACGTCAGCGGTCAATTCGGCTTGGTGAGCGGCGGCGGGGGCATTTAGCGGCGGGATCGGGTGCTGGTCGCGGTCAGCGGGCGCGACGCGCCAATCGTTCCGGCTCGCGGATCAACACACTTTTGCCCTGCAGTCGAATCCAGCCACGGTGAGCGAAGTCGCTGAGGGCTTTGTTCACCGTTTCGCGTGACGCTCCGACGAGCTGCGCGATCTCCTCCTGGGTCAGGTCGTGGGTGACGCGCAGCGCGTCGGCCTCCTGAACACCGAACCGCTGTCCGAGCAAGAGGAGCTGCTTGGCGACACGACCGGGCACGTCAGTGAAGATCAGGTCGGCGATCTCGTCGTTGGTGCGCCGCAACCGGCGCGCCAACACCCGCAGCAGCTGCTCGGTGATTTCGGGGCGGTCGCCGATCCAGGACCGCAGCGCCTCGCGGTCCATGGATAACGCACGCACCGCGGTGATGGTGGTCACATCGGCGGTGCGCGGGCCGGGATCAAACATCGACAACGCGCCGAACATGTCCGACGGCCCCATCACCGCCAGCAGCTTCTCGCGGCCGTCCGGTGAGCGCCGGCCCAGCTTCACCTTGCCGGACACGATTATGTACAACCGGTCTCCCGGCTCGCCTTCGCTGTAAACGGTCTGTGCCCGGGGGAATTCGACCCAGTGCAGTTGTTTCATGAGGGCGTCCCGGGCGCGGTCATCGACGCCCTGGAAGATGCCGGCGCGGGCCAGGACCGCCTCGGCCCGTTGCAGTCCCGAGGTGCTCGACTTCCCCGGAGCCTTGCTCAGGGGATCCTCCCGGCAGTGTTGATTCGGATGTGGTGACGGTAATGGAATCGGCACGGCCGTCGAGCCGGATCCGCCGGATTTGCCGTTCGGCGAACGGGACACGCGGACGGTATGGCGCGGGCTAAACACCGCCGGTGTGGTCGGCGAAGAATTTCAGGACCGCGGCGTTGACCACGTCGGGTCGTTCGACGAAGCCGAGGTGACCGGTGTCGGGTATTTCCAGATAGCGTCCGTTCGGCAAGATGTTGGCGACCTCACGGCCGAGATGAGCGGGAATAATGACGTCGTCTGCGAACCCGATCACCAGCACCGGGGCCGTGATGCCCCGGTAGGCGGGCAGTCGATTGCCGTCAGGTGCGACGTCGACTTGACAGCGCAGGCCCGGGGTCGGCTTGACCGGCCACATCCGAAACATCGCGATCCAATCCGAAACCACCCGGTCGTTGTCGAGTGTTCTCGGCGAAAAGCTTTCCAACAGTCGGACTTTCGCGTCGTACCCGGGTGGCAGCCGGATACCCCAACCCGCGAGGTCCCGGTCGGCCTCGCGAAAGAACTCCCGCGTGCGGTCGTGACGTCCACGGGTGGCCATCAGCACGGCCTGGGTGACGAGATCGGGCCGTGAAAGCATCAGTTCCTGGGCGATGTAGGAGCCCATCGACACCGCGACGATCCGCACCGGCGCGGCGCCGAGCGCCTCGATCAGCGCCGCCGTGTCGGCGACCATGGTCTGGGTCGTGAAACCGTCGGCGTTCTCGGTGGCGCCGATACCCCTGTTGTCGAACGTGATGACACGGTAGCCCGCGGCCAGGAAGGCCGGCACCTGATAGAGGTGCCACGTGCGTCCCGCGCCGCCGCGACCGGCGATGAACAGCACGGGCGGCCCGGAGCCGCGGTCATCGTAAGCCAAGTTGATCACCGGGGCGACGCTACAGGCCGCCAGCCGGATGAGAGCTACAGGTGTTGTGTTGATGCGCAGGCTATCTGGCCCACCCGTTGGCGGGCCAGCGCGAGCGGGTCATCGGTCGAGCGCGCGAACAGCCGTGCGCCGAGGCTAGCAAGTTCGACGATGAGCGCGGTTCGGCAGCAGCCGGCCTCCAGTGCCTGCCCGACCAGCGCGACGACGTCATCCGCGCCGTCGCCATGGCCGTCGCCGGCCTGGTGCCGTAGCGTCGCCAACAGCATTTCCCGCGCGTACTCGTGTTCGTAGATCACCGGGCCATGGTCGCCCGATGCGCGGTAGCGGGTCGCGAGTAGTCGACTACGCAACTTCGAAATCAGCCGGTAAGCGTTGCGACTCGGCTGCATTGGTTTGGATCGTGCACAGCGCGCACCGTTAACTCTTACTCTGGACCGAAATCTGTCGGGAGGGCCATGCGATGGTGAGGATCAGCGGATCGGGGCTGTCGTCGCGCCCAGGGCTGCTGGTGGGTCTGACCGCGGCAACGGTGGGGGTCATCTACGGCTACGACCTTTCCAACATCGCCGGCGCGTTGCTGTTCGCCACCGACGAGTTCGGCATGTCAACGCGGCAGCAGGAACTGGTGACCACCGCGGTGGTAATCGGGCAGATCGTCGGGGCGATCGGCGCGGGTGTGCTGGCCAACGCGATCGGACGGCAAAAGTCCATGGTGCTGGTGGCGGCCACCTACGCCGGGTTCGCGCTGCTCAGCGCGGCGTCGGTGGGGGTGCCGATGCTGGTCGTCGCCCGGCTGCTGCTCGGCGTGACAATCGGGGTGTCGGTCGTGGTGGTGCCGGTGTTCGTCGCCGAGTCCGCACCCACGACCGTGCGCGGTTCGTTGCTGGTCGCCTACCAGGTGGCGACTGTCGGGGGCATCATCATGGGTTACCTGGCGGCGTACCTGCTGGCCGGTACGCACGGCTGGCGGTGGATGCTGGGCCTGGCGGCGGTACCGGCCGCGGTGACCTTGGTGGTGTTGCTGCGCATGCCGGACACCGCTCGCTGGTACCTCCTCAAGGGCCGGCTGCAGGAAGCCCGCCGCACCCTGCAAGGGGCCGACCCGGCCGCCGACGTCGAGGCCGAGATTGCCGAGATCACCCGCGCGCTGGACGAACAGGGCGGCGCGGTGCCGAGCGAGATGCTGCGACGGCCCTACCTGCGGGCAACCGTCTTCGTGGTCACGCTCGGCTTCTTCATCCAGATCACCGGCATCAACGCGATCGTCTATTACAGTCCGCGCCTGTTCGAGGCGATGGGCTTCCACGGCCACTCCGCACTGCTCATCTTGCCCGCGCTGGTGCAGGTGGCCGCATTGATCGCGGTGGTCGTGTCGCTGGCGTTGGTGGACCGACTGGGCCGCAGGCCGATCCTGTTGACCGGCATCGGCATAATGATCGCGGCCAACGCTCTGCTCATCGGAGTGTTCGTCGTCGGCGCGGATTTCGGCGGCGCGCTGACGGCGCTGGGATTCATTGGAGTGCTGCTCTTCACGGTCGGCTTCACATTCGGCTTCGGTGCGCTGGTGTGGGTCTACGCGGGCGAAAGCTTCCCGGCCCGGCTGCGTTCAATGGGGTCCAGCGCAATGCTCACGTCGGATCTGGTCGGCAACGCGATTGTCGCCGCGGTGTTCCTGTCCATGCTGAAATCGCTGGGGGGCGCGGGCACATTCGCGGTCTTCGGTGCATTTGCGGTGGCCAGCTTTGCGTTCGTCTACCGGTTCGCGCCGGAAACCAAAGGCAGGCAGCTGGAGGACATCCGGCATTACTGGGAGAACGGCGGCAGGTGGCGCAGCGAGCCGACCACCGTGGCGGCCCAACCGTGACCAAACTCGGCCGACGCCAGGTGACGGACGCGCTGTGACGCTGATCAGCGGGGCCACCGTTGTGCTGGACGGGCGGGTCTGCCGGCCGGGCTGGCTGGAGACCTCCGGCGACCGGATCGTGGCCTGCGGCGCGGGTGAGCCGCCGCGAAGGCCCGACGACGACGTTGGAGAGGCTGTCGTGGTGCCCGGCTTCGTGGACATGCACGTGCACGGCGGCGGCGGCGCATCCTACGGCGACGGCATCGGCGCCGACATCGTGCGGGCGGCCGTGTTCCACCTGCAGCACGGCACCACAACCACCCTGGCGAGCCTTGTCACCGCCGCCCCGGCCGACCTGCTATCTGCGGTGGGCGCCCTTGCCGTCGCGGAGGCGCCGGGCATCGCCGGGATCCATCTGGAGGGTCCCTGGCTGAGCGTGGCGCGATGTGGCGCCCACGATCGAAGCCAGCTGCGTGAACCGGATCCGGCCGAGATCGGCGCCGTGCTCGCCGCTGGGAACGGCTCGGTCCGGATGGTTACTCTGGCGCCAGAACTCCCGGGCGCGCGCGAGGCGATTCGACGTTTCGTCGACGCGGGTGTCGTCGTCGCGATCGGTCATACCGACGCCAGCTACGAGGACACCCGCCACGCGATCGCCGCGGGGGCCACGGTGGGCACCCATGTGTTCAACGGGATGCGGCCGATGCATCACCGTGAGCCCGGTCCCGCGCTCGCGCTGCTGGAAGACCCCCGGGTCACCTTGGAGGTGATCGCCGACGGCGTTCATGTCCATCCCGGCCTGGTGCGCTGGGTCATCGACGCCGCGGGCCCGCAGCGGGTGGCGCTGATCACCGACGCGATAGCCGCGGCGGGCGCGGCCGACGGCTCGTTCCGCCTCGGCGGGCTCGACGTCGACGTCGTTTCCGGTGTGCCGCGGGTCCGGGGCACGGCCACCATCGCCGGCGGCACCGCCACCATGGATCAGCTGTTCCGCAATGTGGTCGCGGATGCGGGGCCGGCCGGCGACGAGGCGCTGGCTGCCGCGGTCGAGATGACCGCAACGACGCCGGCCCGCGCTCTGGGGCTCGGCGGTGTCGGCAGCCTGTGCGCGGGGCTGGACGCCGACCTGGTGGTGTTGGGCTGCGACCTGCAGGTGACCGCCGTGATGGGCAAGGGTGAGTGGGTAATGTAACGCCACCGGAACGACCCTGCTCCGGTCGGGTTGGTGAGGTTGGGGAGATTGGCCGGCCGCACAGATCAGTCAGGTGTTCGTATCATCGGGTGGCGCGCCGTTCGGGCTAACCGGGAACTGGCCGGTGTTGCGCATGCGTGTGTGGCCGGCCGCGAGCACCCCGGCCCGCACCGCGTACCACCCGAGGACCAGCGCGGGAACGATGATGATGAGGGTGGCCACCGTCCAGGTACCGATCGGATGGTCCAACGCCATCAGGACGAGCACCGCGGCCAGGAACGCCAAGGTGAGATAGCCGGTGTAGGGCGCGGCCCACAGCCGAAACGACGGCCGCTGCACAATTCCCTTCTTTGACCATCGGACGAACTGGATCTGACAGACGACAATGGTGCCCCACGAGGTGATGATGCCCAGAGCCGTTATGTTCAGCACGATCTCGAATGCCTGCCTGGGCACCACGCCGTTGATCAGCACACCGAGCAACCCGAGGACCGCGATCAGGCAGATACCGCCGTATGGAACCCCGCGCTTCGACATTTTCGACATCACCTTCGGTGCGCTGCCGTTCACTGCCATCGACTGCAGGATCCGACCAGTGGAATACAGGCCGGCGTTGAGGCTGGAGAATGCGGCGGTCAGCACGACGATGTTCATGATGGTGCCCGCACCGTGCAGTCCGACCTTGGAGAAAAAGGTGACGAACGGGCTTTCACCGGCCTTGTATTCGGTGTAGGGCAACAGCATGCCCAGCAGCAACACCGAGCCAACATAGAAGATGGCGATCCGCGCGATCACCGAGTTCACCGCGCGGGGCATGACTTTCCGCGGGTCAGCTGTCTCGCCGGCCGCCGTGCCGACAAGTTCGATCGCCGCGTAGGCGAACACCACACCCGACGTGACGATCACCAGGGGGAACAGGCCCACAGGGAACAGCCCGCCGGTATGGGAGACAGCGCTGAACCCGGTGGGCTGTCCTTCGATGCGAAAGCGGCCGGCGATGAAGACAGTTCCGACGACCAAGAAGATCACCAGGGCTAGGACTTTGACCAGCGCTGCCCAGAATTCGAGCTCACCGAACAGCTTCACCCCGATGAGGTTCGTAGCGAGCATGGTGGCCAAAGCAATCAACGCGATCAACCACTGCGGCGCAATTCTGAACAGCGACCAGTAGTGGAAATAGGTCGCGATCGCGGTGGAATCGGCGATTGCGGTCATCGCCCAGCTGAGGGAATACGTCCAGCCGGCCACGTAGGCCGCCTTCTCGCCGAGGAATTCGCGCGCGTAAGAGACGAAAGATCCCGACGAGGGACGGTGCAAAACGAGTTCGCCGAGTGCGCGCAGGATCAAAAACACGAAGACGCCGCACAAAGCGTAGACCAAAAACAGCGCCGGGCCGGCGCTGGCCAGCCGGCCGCCCGTGCCCAGGAACAGCCCGGTGCCGATCGCCCCACCGATGGCAATCATCTGCAGTTGGCGGCGCTTAAGACCTCTGTGGTAGCCCTCCTGTTCCCAGGCGAAGGAGCGGTTGTCGTACGCCGACTGTGTGGGTGGTATCGCCATCAAAACCGTCCTCGCCTGACTCAAGTCCTCACTGTTACCCGGTCAGACGCCAACAAACACCCTCTTATTGCCGACAGTCTCAGGGTTGCATCAGCGGCATGACTACGTAGTCGAGGATGTCGTTGATGGTCCGGTCTGCAATCGGGGCGCCATGCAGCAGAAAGTGGTGGCTCACCAGAGCGGGGGCCAGTGAGATCAGTTGCGGTGTCAGCCCTTGCGGCCGGAGCTGGCCCCGCGCCACCGCGCGCTCCAGCACCGTGGCGATCATCCGGTTCCGTTCACTTTCGAGGTGGTCGCGCGCCGCCCGCGTTGCCTCGGGGTCGGCCAGTGTTTCGGTGATCAGCCCCCGAGCCGCCTCACCAAAGGGGCCGGCGAGCCGATTGGCGGCCCCGCGCAATACCGCGAACAAATCGGCTCGAACATCGCCGGTGTCAGGGGTCATGTCCTGATCGGACTCGGCGACGTGGCGGATGGCGGCGGCGACCAGGTCAGCGCGTGAGGGCCAGCGCCGGTAGATCGCCGCCTTGCTGGTGCGGGCCCGTTTGGCAACACGGTCAATGGAAAAACCCGCGTAGCCGTGTTCGCTCAGCTCGGCCAGTGTCGCGGCGTGGATGGCTTCGATGAGCACGCGGTCACGCCGGCGTGGTAACCGGCGATGATCGACAACCGGCGTGGGGACCTGCGCACTCATCGCCACCCGCTCGCAACGTTGTTGGTCTGGGTTGTTGGTCTGGGTTGTTGGTCTGGGTCGTTGGTCTGGCGTCGGGTCGGTGGTAACCTCGGATAGGGAACTTATCGTACCCTATTTGCGGGCGCGCGGAGGAGGAGCTCGCGTGGAACGTGTCCCGACCACGGTCACCGCGGTGACGCCGCCGACACCGGCGGAACGACGTTTGCTGGCGCGCGACCAGTTCGCTGTGCTCGGTGATCTGTTGAACGAGCGGACCTTTCACCACATCCTGGCGTTGGGTATCCGGGAGGGCTGGCACTGTTGGGAGGCCGGCGCCGGCGCCGCCAGCGTCCCCAGCTGGCTCGCCGAGCGGGTCGGATCTCGGGGCCGGGTGCTGGCCTCCGACATCGACACGTCCGCACTCGAGGACGCCGAGAATCGGCCCTTTGAGGTGCGCCGCCACGATTTGACCGTCGACTCACCGCCAGCGGCCGAATTCGACTTGGTGCATGCCCGACTGGTGCTCGAGCATCTGAGCGACCCGTCGGCGGCACTGGCCACCCTGGTGGCCGCGCTACGGCCCGGTGGGTGGCTGCTGGTGGAGACCTCCGATCCCATGCTGGCGCCGTCGGCTTGCCCGGACGAGACCGGGCCCGGTCAAGCGTTGGCCAACAAGCTGCGCGCCGCGGTGTGGAGCGCGATGGCGACGCGTACCGACATGAGTCTGGGACGGACGCTGCCGCGCCGACTGCGTGCGGCCGGGTTGAGCAGCGTCGGCGCCGAGGTTGCGTTTGCGTTGGGCGGGCCCGGTGCCCGTCACATGCAACGCACCCTGGTTACGCGTGCCCGCCCCGCGTTGATCGGCGCCGGATCAGCTACCGGCGAGGAGATTGACCGCCATCTGGCCGATCTGGACACCGCGCAACTCGACATCGCGGTGTTCCCGATCGTGTCGGCGTGGGGACGCAACCCTGTCGACCGATCAGCCAACCGAGCGGCGCGCGCATGAACCGCCAGGTCGTGCGTCTGCTATACGAGGTGCTTTCACGCATCGGGGCTAACCCGGCGCTCAACGGCGCCGATGTGCCCGACACATGGCTGGTCGAGCAGGTGGACGGCGAACATCCGCTGCAGCCTGGTCGCGCGCTGGACCTAGGCTGTGGCGCCGGCCGCAACACCCGCTACCTCGCCCGCCGCGGCTGGGAGGCGACCGGCATCGACATGATCGGCCGCGCCATTGATCTGGCACGGGCGGGCGCGGCCGGCGACACGGCCAGCGCCCGCTTCCTGCAAGGCGATGTCACTCGACTCGATGACCTCGACATCGGCGTCGGCTACGACTTGATCATCGACAGTGGCTGCTACTACGGCCTCTCCGACGCGCAGCGAGACGACTACGCCGACGGTGTCACCCGCGTCGCTGCCCCAGGTGCGCTGTTAGTCATGGCGGGATTCATCAAACTCCCTGCCATCATTCCTGGCATCTGCGAGGACGACCTGCGCCGTCGCTTTCCCAAATGGATACTGCGAGCCAGCGCGGCGGTGCCGATGGAGGAAATCGCCCGCCACACCCGCATCCCATTGCCGGTCAAGGTAGGGATGCGTAGCGGACGCCTGCAGATCCGTCGCTTCGAACTGGTACACGAAAACACCGAAACCCACGGCGGTACGAGCGTTGGTGGACTGGGGCGTTAGCGCGCCTGCCAGTCGGGCTTGCGCTTCTCGCGCCACGCGCGGAGACCTTCGGCGGCGTCCTCGGTCGCCGCGGCCACCTTACGCATGGTCTCACCGAAGCGGACCGACTCGATCCAGCCCATGTCCGCGGTTCGCCAGGCCACCTCCTTGGTCGCCCGTTGGGCCAGGGGTGCGGCCTCGGTGAGGGTCCGGGCCCACGCCCGAGCCTGGGCTTGGAGTTCGTCGGGCTCCACCAGCTTCCACACCAAACCGATCTCCTTGGCCCGCTCGGCGCTCATCGGCTTCCCGGTCATGAGCAGCTCCATGGCACTGGCCCAGCCCACCCGCTGGGGGAGCCGGATGGCCCCGACGATCGTGGGCACCCCGATCAACACTTCGGGGAAGGAAAACATCGCCTCGGTAGTGGCGATCACGAAGTCGCAGAACAGCACTCCGGTCAGGCCGTAGCCAATGCAGGGACCGTTAACAGCCGCGATGGTTGGCTTGAACAGCTCCATCCCGCTTTCGAAAGAGTTGATCGTCGGCTTCTCCCAAAACGTGCCGCCGAAGGTGCCGACGGAGCCCTCGGCGTCCTTGATGTCGCCGCCCGCGCAGAACACGCTGCCGTGGGCCGTGAGGATCCCGACCCAGGCGCCCTCCTCATCGCGGAACCGCTCCCAGGCGGCGTTCAGGTCCCGGCGCAGGGCGCCGTTGATGGCGTTGCGAGCCTCCGGACGGTTGAGAGTGATGGTGGCGACGTGGTCTTCCAACTCATAGGTAACGAGGCTCATGGCTGCACCATAGTTTCGCTGTGGCATCGGGGTCACCGTGCATCCCGATGACATGGACGCGTGTCGAGGGACCGCCGGAAGACTGGGGCATGGTTTCGTGGTTGGGGTTGACGCCTCGGTCAGGCCGGCCGGGCGTAGCTGGCTGCTGAAGGCGGTGAGTGAACATGAGCGATGATGTTCGGTCCGAGTCTGAGATGGCGGCGCTGTTCGCGCGGATCCGTCGGCTGCGGCTGTGGGTCAGCGTGGCCGCAGCGATCGCGTTGGTTCCGTGGATCGTTTATCTCGCGCTGACGCTGCCGGAGAACTACGTCGCGTACAACTGGCGAGCGGCCTGGGTGGGTTTCGACATCCTGCTGCTGGTTTTCATGGCGGCGACCGCGGTCCTCGGTCTCTTGCATCGGCATTTGCTTACGATGGTGGCGTTCACCACCGCCGTTCTACTGTTCTGCGATGCATGGTTCGACATCATGACGGCCGGCCCCAGCGACCGGTGGGTTGCGGTGTTGACCGCCGTGCTTGGCGAGCTGCCGCTGGCGATGGTCCTGCTGGCCGGAACGCTGCGGATCGTGCGACTGACGCTGACGCGGCTGATGTTGCTTGATCCGGCGACGCCGGTGTGGCGGCTGCCGTTGTTGCCGTGAGCACCGGTCTCGTCTCAGGCTCGCCCTGCTGAGGCGGCGCTTTCGCGGGGGTCCACCGAGCGGATGCGCTGAATGGTCTCCGTGGTCGAATGGTCGGCGACGTAGCCCAGGATGCGCACTTCGCCGCCGTACCCCTCGACGACCGCGGCTTCGGCCAGCATCTCGACGCTGTAATCGCCGCCCTTGACGTAGATATCGGGCTGCAGGCGCTGGATGAGTGGGATCGGGGTATCGCCGTCGAAGGCGGTCACGTGGTCGACACAGCTGAGCGCGCTCAGCACCGCGGCGCGGTCACCCTCGGCGTTGATCGGGCGCTCGGGCCCTTTGAGCCGGCGAACTCCGCTATCGCTGTTGATGGCAACGATCAGCACGTCGCCAGCGGCTTTCGCCTCGGTCAGATAAGACACGTGCCCACGGTGCAACACATCGAAGCAGCCGTTGGTGAACACAATCCGGCGGCCCGCCAGCCGATGGTCGGCGGTGCGGTGGGCCAATTCGTCGTGGGAAATCAGCGGTCCCGATGCGGGATCGGCGCGCCGCTCGAGCTCGGCCGCCGTACACACCGACGTGCCGGGTTGGGCGGTAACGACGTCGGCGGCGAGCTGGCCGTAGTGCGCGGCCTCGATCGCCGACATGCCGCGGGCAAGACCGATGGTCATCGCGGCGGTGAAGGTGTCCCCCGCGCCGGAGCAGTTTTGCGGGCGGGCCGCACGCGTATGCGTCCGGTAGGCGGGTTTGTCGCCGTCGAGCAGCAGCACGCCGTCGCGATCAAGCGTGACCGCCGCGGTCGTGGCACCACTTGCGGAAAGGAGGCGGTGGCGATGGTTGGCGAAGAATTGGGCCCGCGCCGAACCGGCCGGCGGAGTTCCGCAATCGGCGAGCAGGCTCGCGGACTCCGCCTCGTCGGGCACGATGAGGTCGGCGCGGAGCCCCCGCCACGGGCTCAGGTCGTGGGCGTCGACTACCAGCAGCGGCAGCATCGGCCGTAATCGGTTGAGCTCCGCGAGGACCCGACGGTCGGCGCACTCACCGCTGTAATCGGAAATGACCAGCGCATCAGCATTTTTCAGCGCTGCCGCGAGGTGGCTGGCGAGCTGCGCCGCTTCGCCAGATCCGCCGGTCGTGCCGCGGTCGCACCGCAGCAGCACCTGTCCGGCCGCGACGATGCGCTCCTTGCACGGGGTCGCCCATCCTGGCGCGGTCACCACATGAGCGGTTCCGACGCCGTGGCCGCGGAGTTGATCGAGCAGTTCGGCTCCGACGTCGTCGTCGCCCACCACGGTCACGATGTCCACCCGCGCACCGAGCGCAGCCAGGTTGGCGGCGGTGTTGGCCGCCGCGCCGGGGGCCGCCGACGAGCCGTCCACCTCCACGACCGGCGCGGGACCTTCGCGGCACAGCCGGTGGCACGTGCCCGACAGCCATACGTCAAGAACGCTGTCGCCAAGCACCACCACCCGCGGTGGCGAGGTACCAATCACCGGAAGTCCTCCAAACCTGCGGTCGCCCCGGCTCGAGATCTCCACCGGCGCATATCAACCCGGCTCAGGGCCGCGCCCCGGGGCAGTGGCGTCGCTGCAGGGTATTCCCGCGCTACGCGATGTGAAACCACTTCGCGGCGGGCGCGAGGAGGGACAGGGCTAAATTACTAGCTGAACGCGGCGCGGAAACCCGTGCCCGCGGAACGGGAGGCATCATGACGACCGGAGAACGATACGTCGAGGCAGTCAACAACGCCGACTCGGCGGCGCTGCTCGCGCTGTTCGCGGAGGACGCCACTTTGACGCACCCGGTGGGCACCGACCGCGGACACTTGGAAATCGAGGACTTTCACAACGACGTCGTGTTCGCCGGTCAGCTGCACATGACGATCACCCGTCGCATCGAGCAAGGCAACGTCGAAGTGGTGCAACTGCAGGGAACCAGCCCCCTCGACGAGGAAGACCACACCGTGCATACCGTCGACATCTTCGAGCTCAACGACGACGGCCTGGTGCAGAACCTCGACATCTATTACCGCTGAACGTCGAGGCCCAGATCCTCCCGGAACCGCTTCATGGCGTCGACCTTCTCGGCCAGGGTGGCGTGCCGGCCGGTGTAGAACATCCACGGCATGGTCAGGATGTGAGTGACCCCGCCGCGTTCGGCCCGGTCGTAGTCCGCCGCGGTGAAGGCGTCGATCAGGGGCGCAAGCACGGCGAATCCGGTATCGGAGCGCCGGTACTCGTCGCGGTATCCGCGCAGACGCCCGGCCACCGCGATCGCGTCGTCGGTGGTGATCAAGTCGCCGACCCAGCCGTCGCAGCGCGCGGCGCGGCGTAGGGCGCTGTCGCTGAGGCCGCCAACCCAGACCGGTATCGGCGGCGGCGCGGGACTCATCTCGAGGCGCGGCGTTCGATAAAACTCCCCGTCGAATTCCGTCCAGCCCGGCGACCACAACGCCCGCATCAGCTCGATCATCTCGTCGGTCCGCCTGCCGCGGCGGTCGAATCGGGCGGTCAGCAGCTCGAACTCCTCGGCGCACCAGCCCACGCCCAGTCCCAGTTCGACGCGCCCGCCGGCGAGCAGCGCCGCCGTCCCGATCGCCTTGGCGGCGCTGTAGGGGTCGCGCAGCGCAGCCACGTAGACCGTGGTGACGAAGTGCAGTCGCTGCGTGCACTGGGCCAGCGCGCCGATCAGCACCCACGGGTCGGGCCAGTCGGTGAACGGCGCCCACCGCCTGGTGCCGTCCGGGGTGTAGGGGTAGCGCGTGGCAAGGGTCTCGAGGTTGACCACGTGGTCGGGTATTCCGAGGCCGTCGTAGCCCAGCTCGTCGGCCGCCTTGGCGATCTCGACGATCTCTGTCGTGTCGAGGTAGCCGGTGCTGATGTAGTACTTCATGTCGCCGACGGGTCACCTAACCGTGATAGAAGACCATCAGCACCTCGACACCGTTGATCCATGGCGTTGCGGCGTTGCGGCGTTGCGGCGTTGCGGGTCGGACAGTTTCGCGATGTTCGGCATGATATCGGCGATGTCGTTGAAGATCATTCGGGCCAGGCCGGCGCCGAAGCCCAGGTGTGGATCCGGCGACCATACAGTTTGCGCTGAAGCGGATGCCCCGGGGGTCTGCGGTTAGGGTTGGCACGTGCGTGTCCTGGTGATCGGTTCGGGAGCCCGAGAACATGCGTTGCTGACCGCGCTGGTGTGCGACCCCGACGTCGACGGCCTGATCGCCGCGCCCGGCAATGCGGGCACCGCGACCATCGCCGAGCAGCACGATGTCGACATCACCGCCGGCGAAGCGGTGGCCGAACTCGCCCTGAGCGCCGCCGCGGACCTTGTGGTGATCGGCCCGGAGGTGCCGCTGGTGCTCGGTGTCGCCGACGCGGTGCGCGCCGCAGGCGTGACCTGTTTCGGGCCGTCGGCTGCCGCCGCACGCATCGAAGGCTCCAAGGCGTTCGCCAAGGATGTGATGGCGGCCGTGGGTGTGCGCACCGCGCGCAGCGAGATCGTCGACAACCCCGCTCGCCTCGACGCGGCGTTGGACCGGTTCGGCGACAAGGCCTGGGTAGTCAAGGACGACGGGTTGGCCGCCGGAAAGGGCGTGGTCGTCACCGCCGACCGGGCCGACGCCCGCGCGCACGCGGCCAGCCTGCTCGACGCCGGACATCCCGTGCTGCTGGAGTCGTTCCTCGACGGTCCGGAGGTTTCGCTGCTGTGCATCGTGGACGGCGAAACCGTCGTGCCGCTGATCCCCGCCCAGGACTTCAAGCGGGTCGGCGACGGCGACTCCGGGCCCAACACCGGCGGGATGGGTGCATATGCCCCGCTGCCGTGGCTGCCGGACCCGACAACCGACAAGATCGTCTCGGAAGTTGTGAAACCCGTCGCCGGTGAACTTGTTCGGCGAGGCTGCCCGTTCAGCGGCGTGCTGTATGCCGGTCTGGCGATCACGTCGGAGGGTCCCGCCGTGGTGGAGTTCAACTGCCGGTTCGGCGACCCGGAGACGCAGGCGGTGCTCACGCTGCTGGATTCACCGCTGGGTCAGCTGTTACGCGCGGCTGCCACCGGAACCCTGGCCGAGCAACCCGCGCCGCGGTGGCGGCCCGGGACCGCGGTGGTCGTGGTGCTCGCCGCCGAGAACTACCCGGGCCGGCCCCGGGTCGGCGACGTGATCGTCGGCGCCGACACCCACGGAGTGCTGCACGCGTCGACCGCCCGCCGCGACGACGGCGCGCTGGTCTCCACCGGCGGGCGCGTGCTGTCGGTGGTGGGCACCGGACCCGACCTGGCTGCCGCCCGCGCGGCCGCATACGACACGATCAACTCAATCCGCCTGCCGGGCAGCCATTACCGCAGCGACATCGCCCTGGCGGCCGCCGAGGGCCGGATTCACGTCTGAGTCAGGCAACCAGCAGCGGCGCCGTCCACGTCAGCTCCGCGGGCAGCTGCGAGCTCCAGAATGCGTCGTCGTGCCCGCCGGGGGAGAAGCCACCCGACGGCGGATTCGGTAGTTGGGCGATGAACTGCCGGGTCGCCGAGTAGAACGGATCGCTGTTGCCGCAATCGACGCGGATCGGGATCGAGCCCAGCGTGGGCAGCCCGAACACCGAATTGCTCGACCAGTCGCCGGCGCTGTCGAACGCGCCCGGGGCGGCCGCGCCGTAGGACAACCACAGCGCGGGACTGACCGCACAGATCGCCGCGGTGTGCGCGGGCCCCAGCCGCGCCCCCAGCAGCAGCGCACCGTAACCGCCCATCGACCAGCCGAGGAACGCCACCCGGGAGGTGTCCAGTCCCTTGCCGCCAAGCATCGGTATCAGCTCGTCGAGGACCATGGCGCCCGCATCCTCGCCGGAATCGCGCTTGTGCCAGTAGCCGCCACCGCCGTCGACGCTGACCACCGCGACCGGCGGCAGCCCGGCGGCGACCGCCTGCGCCAGACCCTGCTCGACGCCGCCGGCCATCACGCTGGCCGCGTCACCGCCTTTGCCGTGCAGGGCGATCACGGGGCGCAGCGACTTGGCCTGTCCCGGCGGCCGGGCGATCGCCCAGTTGGTGTCGATTCCACCGCGGGCGGCCGAGACGAACGAGCCGGTGACGAAGGTTGGTGCGGCGGCCGCCGGCGCAGGCTCCAGCGGGGCGATCGGAGCCAGTGGCGTTCCGGCGCCGGCCATCGACACCGGCGGGGTGGCGATGGAGGCCCCGGACTCGAGCAGCGCTCCCAACGCGTAGACGCCTGCGGCTCCGGCCGCGGCGCCGGCCCCGAGGCGCAGAACGGCGCGGCGGGTGAGCTCCGGCATGGCGGTCATCATGCCATTGAGCGGTTGCGGCTCGAAACACCGGGCTTGCGGCGAGGTCCGCTGCTTTGCGCGAAACCGCAGTACAGGCACCGCTTTGCTGGCAGCATGCTAGGCGTGACAGCCGCGGTCACACCGAAGGGCGAACGCCGCAGGCACGCGCTGGTACGCGCCGCCGCCGAACTGCTGTGTGAAGGCGGATTCGATGCGGTGCGGCACCGCGCCGTCGCGCGTCGCGCGGGTCTGCCGTTGGCCTCCACCACCTACTACTTCTCGTCGCTTGACGACCTGATCGTCAAGGCGGTCGAACACGTCGGGGCGCAGGAGGCAGCGCAGCTGCGGATGCGATTGGACCATCTGTCACGGCGCCGGCGCGGTGCCGAGTCGACCGCGGACGTGCTCGTCGACCTGCTGGTGGGCGAACGCCCAACCCTGCACCTCAGTGAGCAGCTGATCTCCCGCTATGAGCGCTACATCGCCTGTGCGCGGCAACCGGGGCTGCGCGATGTGCAGCGCCGGATCCGCGCGCAACGCAGTGCGGCCGTGGCCGAGGCGGTGCACAGATCAGGCCGCTCGGCACATGCCGAACGGCTCAGCGCGCTGGTCTGCGCCGTCGACGGTGCCGTGGTCTCCGCGCTGGTCGACGACGGGGGAAGCCCACGCGACACCGCCAGGGCCACTTTGGTCGACGTGATCGACGTGCTCGCGCCCATCGATCGGCCGCTAGCCGCGTATTAGAGCGTCGGTGTGACGATATAGCCACTCGGGTAGTCGCCGTAGACCGTGACGCGGTCGGGTCGGCGCACGCTGTATAGCGCCACGTAGGCGCAGACCACCGCGTCGACGGGGTCCTCGGCCGCGCGCAATTGGAACTTGCGGGTCGCCGTCTGGACATCTCGCTTCAGCTGCGCCCAGCCGGCATGGTCGGCGACGTGCAACGCGACCTCGGCGTGGGCAAGCCCGTCGAGCAGGCTCATGAGTCGCAGCAGCTGGAAGCGGAGATCCTCGAACGTTCGACCCGGCTTGTGCTTGTACTTGAGGGTTCGGGTGAGCCCGAAGAGCGCCACGGTCGCCGGGTGCGGATAAACCTCGATGGCGCGGCGTCCGCCCCGTGACCGGGGATCCAAGTCGAGGCCGAGCCGACGTGCCAGCCGGGCGCCGCGCGGCGTGTCCGCGAATTCCGGCTTGCTGGTGTTGGCCGGATGTGCGCCGGCCTCGAACCGGCGAAAGTCGCGATTGAGCGCCCTCTCGCACGGCCGTTGACCGGTCGGATTGGTCACGATGAGCGGTGCGTCAATGGCGACGAGACATTCGCGACATTCGCCCTCCAGATAGGGCCCCACCACCGCGGTGATATTCGAATCGGATTGCGCTACCGCGATATCCACCAAGTGGGCGGCGTCATCGACGACGGCGACACCCGACGGGTTGCGGTTGCCCCAGGCGAGGTCTATCCCGACGAAGTGCACGGCTCCAGTGTGATGTGCCGGCCCGTAAGCTGTGTGTTTGTGACAATCCCGGACGTTCTGGCCGCGCGTTACGCCAGCGACGAGATGGTGGCTATCTGGTCGCCGGAAACCAAGGTCGTCGCCGAGCGGCGGCTGTGGCTGGCAGTGCTGCGGGCACAGGCGGAATTGGGCGTCGACGTGCCCCACGAGGCGCTTGCGCACTACGAAGGCGTGGTCGAGATCGTCGACCTGGAGTCGATCGCCGCACGGGAACGCGTCCTGCGCCATGACGTCAAGGCGCGCATCGAGGAGTTCAACGCGCTGGCCGGTCACGAGCACGTGCACAAGGGGATGACCAGCCGGGACCTGACCGAAAACGTCGAGCAACTGCAGATCCGCCGATCGCTGGAACTCGTGCACGGCCACGGTGTGGCGGTTGCGGCGCGGCTGGCCGAGCGAGCCGTGCAGTATCGCGATCTGGTGATGACGGGCCGCAGCCACAACGTCGCCGCGCAGGCCACCACGCTGGGTAAGCGGTTCGCGTCCGCAGCGCAGGAAACGCTCATTGCGCTGACCCGGGTCGCCGAGCTGATCGACCGGTACCCGTTGCGCGGCATCAAGGGTCCGATGGGTACCGCGCAGGACATGCTTGATCTGTTCGACGGTGACGCGCAGCGGCTGGCTGAACTCGAGCGGCGGGTGGCCGAGTTCCTCGGCTTCAAGACCGTGCTGAACAGTGTCGGCCAGATCTATCCGCGCTCGCTCGATCACGACGTCGTTTCGGCGTTGGTGCAGCTGGGCGCCGGGCCGTCCGCGCTCGCGCACACCATCCGGCTGATGGCCGGCCATGAGCTGGTCACCGAGGGCTTCGCCCCCGGCCAGGTCGGATCGTCGGCGATGCCGCACAAAATGAACACCCGCAGCTGCGAGCGCGTCAACGGACTGCAGGTGGTGCTGCGTGGCTACGCGTCGATGGCCGCCGAAATCGCCGGCGCCCAGTGGAACGAGGGCGACGTGTTCTGCTCGGTGGTGCGCCGGGTCGCGCTGCCCGATGCGTTCTTCGCCCTCGACGGGCAGATCGAGACGTTTTTGACCGTGCTGGAGGAATTCGGCGCGTACCCGGCGGTGATCGAGCGTGAGCTCAACCGCTACCTGCCGTTTCTAGCCACCACCCGCATCCTGATCGCCGCGGTGCGGGCCGGAATGGGCCGCGAGGCAGCACACGAGGTGATCAGGCAGCACGCCGTCGCGGTGGCGCTGGCCATGCGCGAGCGCGGCGCCGAACCCGACCTGCTCGACCGATTGGGCGACGACCCGCGGCTGCCCCTGGATCGCGGCGCCCTAGACGCGGCGCTGGCAGACCGAAAAGCGTTCACCGGCGCGGCGGGGGAGCAGGTCGACGCGGTGGTGGCCGCGGTGGACGACCTGGTCAGTCGCCATCCGGACGCCGCGAAATACACACCGGGCGCCATCCTGTAGCGGCGACGGACGGTAAGGGGGGCGATGCGGCCGATCGAGGACTACCCGCTGCTGGGTGATCTCCACACCGCGGCGCCGGTGGGGCTGGTCAACACCGCCCGCCGCCTGCCCGGTGATCCGTGATCGGCGATGTCGACCTGCGGCCCGATGTATTCGCGGCGGTGATGGCGACCGGGATCATCTCCATCTCGGCACTCGATCACCACTACTCGTTGATCAGTGACACGTTGGCGGTGCTGGCGACCGCCGCCTTGATCGTGCTCATCGTTCTGGTGGTGCTGAAGCTGGTCGTTCGGCGCACCGTTGCGTTTCACCACCTCGACGAACCGGACGCCGCGCTGCGGCTGTTCACGTTCGTCGCTGCGTGCGCGGTGCTCGCGGCCCGCTTCGAACCGCACCGGCCGCCGTTCTGGGTGTTCGGCACGGCGGCGGTGCTGGCATGGCTGGCGTTGGTTCCGATCGCGATGCGGGGTATCGCTATCCGCGGCGTGGACGAGCTGCGTGGCGGTGCCAGGGGCGCGTGGCTGCTGGCCAGCGTCGCGACCTCGGGCGTGGCGATCGTGCTGGCCGACGCCGCCCGTCTCACCGGCCACCGAGTGCTGGTCGGGATGGCCGCGACCGTATGGGCGCTCGCGGTGATCGGCTACGGCGCGACCGTCTGGCTGATCGCGGGGGGAGTCGTGGCGGACAGATCGGTATCGGCCCGGGCGGAGCCGGACAGCTGGATCCTGATGGGCGGCTTGGCCATCGCTTCGCTGGCGGGCAACCATGTCTATCGGGCGCTGGGCGTGTCGTCACCGCTGCGGGACGGCGTCAAGATCGCGACGATCGCGATCTGGGTGCTGGCCAGCCTGTGGATTCCCGTGCTGGTGTGGCTGAGCGGGCGTCGGGTCAACGCGCGAACCGGTTCGGTGGGCATCGCGGCGTGGTGGGCGATGGTGTTTCCGCTCGGGATGTATTCGACGACGACCGAGGCGACATCCATCGACGCCCGGCTGCCCGCGTTGTCGGTGATCTCGCTCGTGTTCATGTGGATTGGGTTGGCGGTCTGGCTGGTGGTGGCGTTCGCAACCACACGCGGGTGGCGGTAAGTCCTCGTTGACAGGAAGTTGTGCGCGAGCACCTACATGAGGCAAAGAATCTCGGGCTTGGATTGGACTATGAAAACTTTGTTCCGCTATGCAACAACGGCGTGCGTGATGACAGCTGGGATAGCGCTCGCCGGTGTGGGAACGGCAACGAGTGCGGTCGCCGATCCCGGGCCCTTCCCCAGCTATCACTGGTGCCCCGGCGACCGGTGGGACCCCGGCTGGGGTGACAACTGGGAGTGGGGAGCCTGCCACGACGATCACCACCGCGACATCGACGGCGGTGATCACAGTCGCGACTTCTGGGCCGGACCTGCCGGCTACGCGCCGCGCTACCACTGGTGTCCGGGCGACTTCTGGCGGCCAGAGTGGGGGTTCAACTGGGAGTGGGGAGCCTGCCACGACGACCACCACCGCGACATCGACGGCGGCGACCACAGTCGCGACTTCTGGGGATAGTCGGACAGGGCCGGGGTGGCGATCGGGGGGTGGCGGCGTCGCGAGTGTGAACGCAGTGCGAGATTTAGCCGCTTTCTTCGCACTGTGTGCACATTGGGCGTCTCAGCGGGGTGTCAGCTCCGCCGCTTCTGGGGCGACGACGGGGGCGCGTTTCTGCGACCACCTGCCCTGTGCAGCGAAGCACGCCATGCTGACCGCAAAGCTGACCAGGGCGAGGATGCCGGGAGCGGCGGCGACGTCGCCGCGCGCCACGCCGCCGACGCACACCGCCAAGGCGATCACCGCGGTCACGCAGAGGAAAAGGCCGCTCGTGCCCACGACATCTGCGACCGGCCTGCCGGCCGGGACAGAGGTGCGCTCGCTCATGAGAATGTCCTATCCGGATAGCCGCAACGGATCGGTCGGTTCATACCCGGCCGGGTGAGGTTCAAACCCGAAACCGGTCGAGCAGGCAGTCAGCAACCGAGTGGCTGGACATGGAGGTCCTGCTCAGAACGGGTGCAATAGTTGCGGTTGCGCAATGGGTGAGGGCATGATGCGATGCATGAACGCGGCGAGAAGAGGCGAAGTGAGCGCCGACCGGCCTTCGGCGGCACAGGTCGACGCGGTTCTGCGGGCATCGCGGGCGCTGGTCGCTATCGCTGCCACATCCATCGCCGAGGTGGACGACCTGGTGACGGTGCCGCAGTTCCGGGTGTTGGTGATGGTCGACACCCGCGGGCCGATGAACCTCGCCGCGGTGGCCGCCGGATTGGGCGTCAACCCGTCGAACGCAAGCCGCACATGTGACCGGTTGATCAAGGCCGGCCTGTTGGACCGGCGTGAGTCAGCCACGGACCGGCGCAATATCACGTTGACGCTGACCCCCGCAGGACGGCGGCTGGTCGACAGGGTGACCAAGCATCGGCGCGATGCGATCGAGCGCGTCCTGCGGGCGATGCCCACCGCCGCACGGGACCGGCTCGCCGTCGCGCTCGACGCGTTCGCGACGGTGGCCGGTGAACCGGTCGACGACACGGTCACCTTGATTTGGCCCCGCACCCGGTGAATCGGCTGGATCGGCTCGATCGGCTCGTGGCGATGCCCGCGGCGCGGAGCTCGAGCGCGGCCAGCCCACGGATCGCGACCGCGTCCTCGCGTCGCCACGCGCCGACCGGGTCGCGGTCCACCGCCGCCAGCCGGCGCAGCGGCCGGTTCGCCAGCGCCCGAAGCGCCAAGAGCTGCTCACCGGCCGGTGTCGCGGCCAGCCCAATCGCCGCCCGCTTGCGCGCGAAGAAGCGCAACCGCAGCACCAACCACGGCATCGCGATCGCCAGGATCGGCGGCGCCGCGACGGCCAGCGCGAGCAGCACCGCGAGCCAGCTGGCGGTGGTGTCGAGGTGGTGACCCGCGCCGGCGATGTCATGTGCCGCCCGCCCGGCCGCGGTCAGCGGTTTGGAAAGCTCGCCGCCGATCCAGGGCACCTTGCTCGCCCCGTGGCCTGCCGAGTCCAGGTTGCCCCCGACGCCGTTGGCGCCGTGTTCGACTTGCCGGCCGAACTGCGCGATCGTCGAAACCGCGGCGTGGACGGCGAGCGCGATGAGCACCCACAGCGCGGTCCACGCGGCGACGACGACGTCGCTGAACAGCTGCAAGAGCAACCGGCCGGGAGTGGTGGCGTAAGGCAGGAGCCGTGATGTCATGGCGTGATCCCAACACAGGCAAGGCCGCGTGGTGGTGAGGTTAGGCTGACGCGATGCGCCGCGCTCTGAGCGACTATCGTCACCTGGCCAGCGGTAAGGTTCGCGAGTTGTACCAGATCGACGACGACCATCTGCTGATGGTGGCCACCGACCGGATTTCGGCATTCGACTACGTACTGGCCACCGAGATCCCCGACAAGGGGCGGATCCTGACTGCGATGAGCGTGTTCTTCTTCGATTTCCTCAGCTCATTCGGGGACACACCCAATCATCTGGCCGGCCCGCCCGACGACCCACGGGTACCGGAGGAGGTGCTGGGCCGGGCGCTGGTGGTGCGGCGGCTGGAAATGCTGCCGGTGGAATGCGTGGCGCGCGGGTACCTGACCGGCTCCGGACTGCTGGACTACCAGAAGAGTGGAAAGGTGTGTGGCATCGCGCTGCCACCCGGGCTGGTCGAGGCCAGCAGGTTCAGCCAGCCGCTATTCACGCCGGCGACCAAGGCCGCGCTGGGACAACATGATCTGAACATCTCGTTCGCCGACGTGGTGGACATGGTGGGCACGGTGCGCGCCAACCAGCTTCGCGACCGCACACTGCGGAGCTATCTCCGCGCGGCTGACCACGCACTGACGAAGGGAATCATCATCGCGGATACGAAGTTCGAGTTCGGGGTCGACAAGCGCGGCAACATCTTGCTGGCCGACGAGGTGTTCACCCCGGACTCGTCTCGGTACTGGCCCGCCGACGGGCACCGGGTGGGCGTCACCCAGCACAGTTTCGACAAGCAATACGTCCGTAATTGGCTGACCGGGCCCGACTCCGGCTGGAACCGCGAGGGCTCCGACCCGCCGCCTCCGTTGCCCAGGGAGGTCGTCGACGCGACGCGGGCACGCTATATCGAAGCCTACGAACGTATTTCGGGGCAGCGCTTCGACGACTGGATCGGGTCGGCACCGTGAACTCACCCATCACTCCGCCGCAGGCCAAACGGGTGGTCTATCGCCGGGAATACCACGGCGACGTGTTCGTCGATCCGTACGAATGGCTGCGCGACAAATCGAATCCAGACGTGATCAAACACCTGGCGGCGGAAAACTCCTACACCGAGGAGCTGACCGCCGAGCTGGCCCCGCTGCGGCAGCGGATCTTCGATGAGATCAAGTCGCGCACCAAAGAAACCGACCTGTCCGTGCCGACACGCCGCGGGCAGTGGTGGTACTACGGCCGCAGCTTCGAGGGCAAGCAGTACGGCGTCCAATGCCGTTGTCCGGTCGGCGACCGCGATGACTGGACACCACCGAAGTTGGACGAAGACACCGAGATCCCCGGCGAGCAGATACTGCTCGACGAGAACGTCGAAGCCGACGGCCACGACTTCTTCGCGTTGGGGGCGTCCAGCGTGAGCCTGGACGGCAACGTGCTGGCCTACTCCGTTGACGTGGTGGGTGACGAACGATATGCGCTGCGGTTCAAAGACTTACGCACCGGCGAGCGGTATCCGGACGAGATCGTCGGCATCGGCGCGGGAGTCACGTGGGCCGCCGACAATCAAACGGTGTACTACGTGACCATCGACGAGGCGTGGCGGCCTGACACCGTCTGGCGACACCGGCTCGGTTCGCCGGGTCCCGACGAGCAGGTCTACCACGAGCCCGACGAACGATTCTGGGTTGCGGTCGGCCGAACGCGAAGCGACGCCTACATCCTGATCGCTGCCGGATCGGCGATCACCTCAGAGGTCCGCTACGGCGATGCCGCCGATCCGGGCACCGAGTTCACGACCGTGCTGCCCCGCCGCGATGGCGTGGAGTATGCGGTCGAGCACGCCGTGGTCGGCGGTGCGGACCGGTTTCTGATCGTGCACAACGACGGTGCGGTCAACTTCACCCTGGTGGAGGCGCCGGTGGACAACCCGTCGGCGCAGCGCACGCTGATCGAGCACCGCGACGATGTGCGGATCGACGGGGTCGACGCGTTCGACGGACATCTGGTGGTCAGCTACCGCCGGGAAGCCCTGCCCCGCATCCAGGTCTGGCCTATCACCGTGGACGGGAATTACGGCCCGCCGCAGGAGATCTCGTTCGACTCCGAGTTGATGTCGGCAGGATTGGGCGGCAATCCGAACTGGCAGACGCCGATGCTGCGCATCGGCGCCACGTCATTCTTGACGCCGGTGCGGGTGTACGACCTGGACCTGACGACCGGCGAACGTATCCTGCTGCGCGAACAGCCCGTGCTCGGTGACTATTGCCGGGAAGACTACGTCGAACGCCGGGACTGGGCCGTCGCGGCCGACGGTGCACGGGTCCCGCTGTCCATCATCCACCGTGCCGGCCTGCAGCTGCCCGCACCGGCGTTGATCTACGGCTACGGCGCCTACGAACTGTGTGAAGATCCGCGGTTCTCGATAGCCCGGCTGTCGCTGCTCGACCGCGGAATGGTGTTCGTCGTCGCGCACGTGCGCGGCGGCGGCGAGCTGGGCCGGCTGTGGTACGAAGAGGGCAAGCTGCTGCACAAGAAGAACACGTTCACCGATTTCGTCGCTTCGGCAACCCATCTCGTCGAGGCCGGCGTGACGCGCCCGGAGTGCCTCGTCGCGATGGGCGGCAGCGCCGGTGGGCTGCTGATGGGTGCGGTCGCCAACCTGGCTCCGCAACTATTCGCCGGTATCCTCGCGCAGGTCCCGTTCGTCGACCCGCTGACCACCATCCTCAACCCGGCGCTGCCGCTTACCGTGACCGAGTGGGACGAGTGGGGAAATCCCCTGGAGGACAGGGACGTCTACTGCTACATGAAGTCCTACTCACCGTACGAGAACATCGCGACGAAAGACTACCCAGCCATCCTCGCGATGACCTCGCTGCACGATACGCGGGTTTACTACGTCGAACCCGCGAAATGGGTTGCCGCGCTCCGGTATACGAAAACCGACGCCCACCCAGTGCTGTTGAAGACCGAGATGAGCGCCGGTCACGGGGGGATCAGCGGCCGCTACGAGCGCTGGCGCGAGACCGCGTTCCAGTACGCCTGGCTGCTACACGCCGCCGGCAGCGACAACGGCGGCGCCGGCCAGGAATAGCACCTGCAGCACGGTGCGCGGCAGCAGCGGCGTGCTCGGTGCGTGCTCGGATCGCTTGGCGCCTGCGGCGTAGACGTTGGCCGGGAACATCGCGAGCATCAGGAAGAACAAGCTGGCCGCGGCGACCACCCTGGTGGACGGGATCAGCAGTCCCACCGCACCGAGCAGCTCCAAGATGCCGGTGATGGTCACGAGCAGTCCCGGGGCCGGAAGCCGTGGCGGCACAATCGCGATCAGCCCGTCGCGGCGTGGCTGCGCAAAGTGTGCGACGCCGGTGAGTACGAACATCGCGGCCAGGCCGACGGCGGTCGCGGCCGCCCAGCTTTCGGTGTAGCTCCATCCCAGCCATCCCGACAACCGGGCGGCCAGTGTGACGACGACAAGGGTGATCGCGGGGACCATATCGCGCTCCAAACTTGACAGTGACAAGATAGAAAATAATGTAAGCCATTATCTAGGCACTGTCAAGTTTTGGCGCTACGATGTTCCGGTGAGCGGGCCGACGCGGACCCAGTACCACCACGGCGACCTACGGTCGGTGATCCTGGCGGAAACCGCGCGCCTGGTCGCCGAGCGGGGGGCTGACGGGGTGTCGTTGCGCCAGCTCGCGCGCGAAGCGGGGGTATCCCACGCCGCCCCAGCCCACCACTTCACGGACCGCCGCGGGCTGTTCACCGCGCTGGCTGCCGAGGGTTTCTGGTTGCTCTGTGGGGCGCTGAAAGCCGCGCGGCCGAGTTTCGTCGACGCCGCACTGGCATACGTGCGGTTCGCGATCGAGCATCCGGGCCACTATGCGGTGATGTTCGACCGGTCGCTGGTCGATACCGGCGACCCCGAACTGACGGCCGCCGAGTCGGCCACCGGCAGGGAGCTTTCCCAGGGGGTGGCCACGCTCGCCGATCCGCACGCGAAGGCGGACCGGCCCGGCGCCGAGCTGGCCGCGTGGTCGTTGGTTCACGGCTTCGCGCTGCTGTGGCTCAACAACTCGGTGCCTGGCGCTTTTGCGACGGTGGACCCGATGATCACGGTCGAGCGCATCGCCCGGATGCTGTTCGACGGTTAGTGCGCCAGTGCCGGCGTCATCGGCTCACCCGACGGGGTCGGCGCGGGTTTCTTCGGCAGGAACGACGCCGGGATAAACGTCGCCAGGACCAGGCAGACCGCCACCGCGAAGACCACCGCGTAGGCATGTGACAGGTCGTGGGTGACCGACTGCATGAAGTTCGGTGCCAGCGCCTGCGGCGGAAACTGCGTCGGGTCCGGCGGCACGCCGCGCTTGGCCGCCTCCTCGTGCAGGGAGGCCATCTTGGTGGCCGCGGCGATGTACTGGCTGTGATTGAACTTGCTGGTCAGGATCACCGACATCAAGGCCGTGCCGATCGAGCCGGCAACCTGCTGATTGACGTTGATCAACGTCGAGCCGCGGGCTACCTGATCCGGGCGAAGGGTCTGCACCGCCGACCCCGACACCGGCATCATCGTGCAGCCCATGCCCATACCCATCACCGCCAGGCCGATCAACAGCACCGGCAGGTAGGAGTAATGCCGGCTCACACCGAAGGCGAAAATGCCCATTCCGGTAGCGATCAGCGGCAGGCCGACCAACACGACGCGGCCCGGACCGCGTTTGTCCATGAACCGGCCGGCGATGGGCATCGTCGACATCGCACCCAGGCCCTGGGGAACCAGGTGCAGACCCGACTGCATGGGGGTCTGGCCGAGCAATTGCTGGAAATAGCTGGGGAACAGCAGGCCCGCGCCGAAGAACGCGATCGCGAACAGGAACATCGTCGCGTTGGCCAGCGTGAGAACACGGTTCTGGAACAGCCGCAGGTCAATCAGCGGGTGGTCGGCCCGGTACAGGGCGTGGAAGACGAACCCGATCATCAAAACGAGGCCGATCGACGCCGGGATGTAGACGTGCGGATCCGCCGCCGTGCCGCGGCTGGGGATCGACGACACGCCGTACAGGAATGTCGCGAGACCGGGGGACAGCATCAGCATGCCGACGAAGTCGAAGGTTTCCGAGGGATGCGCCTGATCTCTGGGGAACACGATCGCGGCGAGGACGAACGCGAGCAACCCAATCGGCAGGTTGATGCGGAAGATCCACTCCCAGCTGAAGGAGTCGATGAGCCAGCCCCCGAGAATCGGTCCGCAGATCGGGCCGAGCAGCATCGGGATGCCCAGCACGGCCATCAGCCGGCCCAGTCGCCGCGGACCGGCTTCGCGGGTGAGGATCGTGAACGTCAGCGGCATCAGCATTCCGCCGCCGAGGCCCTGTACCACCCGGAACGCGATCAGCATGGTGATGTTGGGCGCCATCGCGCACAGCAGTGAACCGAGCGTGAAAAACAGCACCGAACCCATGAACAGCCGCTTGGTGCCGAACCGGTCGGCAGCCCAGCCAGTCAGCGGAATCACCGTGGCCAACGCGAGGGTGTAGCCGGTCATCGTCCACGCCACGATGGCCTGGGTGCTCTGGAAATCCCTGATGAACGTTCGCTGCGCGACGCTGACGACCGTGGTGTCGAGGATGGCCATCACCGCGGCCAGCACGCACACGCCTGCGATCTTCAGCAGCCCAGCGTCGAGGTTGTCCGGGTATTCACGTGCGTGCAGGTCCGTTGCCAGCCCATGGTCGGTGGCGGCGCCGTTGTGCCCCGCAGGAGCCGTTACCGACCTCCGGGCCCGAGGATTCACCGCGCGATGTACCACCGCACCAGATTAGCCAGCGATTAGGTAGACGGCCAATCTATTCGCTGGCGGGTTCTGACCGGCATCAGCCCGACAGCTGCCGTCGGCGTGTAGGTCACGCTCCCGACACCTGACGTTGCCACACTGGGCTCATGGCAGGACAACTGATCGTGTCCGTCTCCGGTGTGCGGGACCGCACCCTGGCCGACGTCGGTGCGTTCTGCGGCGAACTCGACGCGCGCCGGGTGCCGGTGTCGCTGTTGGTGGCGCCGAGGCTCGGCGGCGGCTACCGGTTGCTGGACGACGATTCGACCACCGAGTGGCTGCGGGGCCGGCGCGACCGTGGCGACGCGATCGTCCTGCATGGGTATGACGAGGCTGCGACCAAGCGGCGCAGGCCCGAGTTCGCGGTCCTGCCCGCGCACGAGGCGAATCTGCGCGTCATGGCCGCCGACCGCGTGCTCGAGCAGGCGGGGCTGCGCACGCGGATGTTCGCGGCGCCTGGTTGGACCGCCTCGGCGGGCACCGTCGCGGTGCTGCCACGCAACGGCTTTCGCCTGCTGGCCGGCGTGGAGGGCATCACCGACCTGGTGCGTGAGACCAAGGTGCGGGCACGGGTGATCGGTATCGGCGGCGGTTTCCTGGCCGAACCGTGGTGGTGCCGGACGCTGGTGTTGTCGGCTGAGCGCATCGCTCGCCGCGGCGGCATCCTAAGGGTCGCGATTGCGGCCCGCCAGCTGCAGCGGTCCGGCCCTAGGCAGGCCATGCTCGACGCGATCGACCTGGCGCTGATGCACCGGACGACGCCGACCGTGTACCGCTGGCAGCCCGACCATCCGGTGCTGATCGACGCTGCTTGACCGCGCTGGGGCGCGCTGTGTGGGGCGCCGGTTCAGAACTCGGCCGCCTGTTCTTGTTGCAGCACCCGAAAGTCGGTGCGGCCCATCTCCTCATAGCGTTGGTAATACAGCCCGACCGCGACCGGATTCACAATGCCCTGATGAATCGGTATGGCTCGCAATGGGTTCACCGCACGCAGGTATTCGACCGCTTCGGATACCTTGAGCCACGGCGCGGCTGCGGGCAGGGCAAGCACATCGACGGGCTCGCCGGGAATGAACAGTGCGTCGCCGGGGTGCATCAGCCGGGCCGGGTGATCGCCGTCACCGACCAGATACGAAATGTTGTTGATGAGCGGGATTTCGGGGTGGATTACCGCGTGGACGCCGCCGGTACCGCGGATGTTGAGCCCGTTGATCAACAGCTGATCGCCGGGCTGCACCGGCCGCCACGGATCACCGAGCTGCGCGGCGGTCTGCGGGTCGGCGTACAACGCCGCGTCCGGGTTGGCATCGACCAACGCCGGAAGCCGTGAGGTGTCGACGTGGTCGGCGTGCTGGTGGGTGATCAGTATCGCCGACAACCCGGTGACACCCTCGAAGCCATGCGAAAACACGCCCGGGTCGAACAGCAGTGTGGTCTGGGACCCGGTGCGGGCGGAAAAACCGACGAGTAGGCACGAATGGCCGAAATGCGTGACCTGCATTCCCCGATTGTGCTCCCGCAAGTTGCCGGCTCGGTATCCTTGCTCGGGGGTGGTCTGTGACACGGCTGCTTGCGGGCCTGGGCGCGGCGGCGATGCTGGCCGCCGTCGGTGTGCTGGCGCCGGCACCGGCCCGCGCGCTCCCGGACACCTGCCCGCCGGACTGCGACCGCATCCCGGCGGCCGCGTGGATCGACCCGGCAGCGATCCCGCTCTACGCCACGTACAAGTGGCCGAACCTGGACGCGGTGTCGGTCACCGCGGCAGCGCCACGGTTCCGGTTCGAGGAGTGGTGTGCGACGCCGCCGCTGCCCGGTGATCCGCGCGGCTACGCGGTCGCGTCAAAAGCCGCGGTGACCAATCCAGCGGGCCAGTGGCAGCTGCAGGTGCAGGTGCTGCACTGGCGCGGCGAGACGTGGCGCGGCGGGCAGAACGCCAACGCGGTGCTGCAGTCGGCCACCGCGGCGCTACGCTTCTGCCAGCTCACCGCGCCGGGAACCTCACCGTCGCTGACCACCGAAGAGCCGGGTCGGCTGACCGCGGTGATCAGCGTTGCCGGGCCGACGTCAACCGTGGTGCACGAATACCTGATCTCGCATGCACAAAGCAGCACCCTGGTCGAGCTCACGATGTGGGCGACGGCGCCGCCGGCCGTGCCCTGGCCCACGGTGGCCGACCGACAGGTGCTCGACGCGCTGGTCGCGCCGCTGTGCGTCGCCTACATCGACTCCTGCCAGTAAGGTACTGGGCGTGGCGCGGGTGGTAGTGCACGTCATGCCCAAAGCCGAGATCCTCGACCCGCAGGGTCAGGCCATCGTCGGCGCACTTGGGCGCCTCGGGCATGCGGGTGTCTCAGAAGTGCGGCAGGGCAAGCGTTTTGAACTTGAAGTCGACGATACCGTCGAGGACTCGACGATCGCCGAGATCGCGGAATCGCTGTTGGCCAACACCGTGATCGAGGACTGGACGATCAGCAGGGAGCCGTCATGACCGCAGGAAGCGTGGGCGTGATCACCTTCCCGGGCAGCCTGGACGACGTCGACGCCGCGCGCGCGGTTCGGCTCGTCGGCGCGGAGGCGGTGAGCCTATGGCACGCGGACGCCGACCTGAAGAGAGTCGACGCCGTGGTGGTGCCTGGCGGCTTTTCCTACGGCGACTACCTGCGGGCCGGCGCAATCGCGCGGTTCGCCCCGGTGATGGGTGAGGTGATCGCGGCAGCGAGCCGCGGGATGCCGGTGTTGGGAATCTGCAACGGGTTTCAGGTGCTGTGCGAGGCAGGGCTGCTGCCCGGGGCGTTGACTCGAAACGCCGGGCTGCACTTCGTGTGTCGCGACGTGTGGCTACAGGTGGCATCCAGCGAGACGGCGTGGACGTCGCGTTACGAGCCGGGCGCCGATCTGCTTATCCCGTTGAAGTCGGGCGAAGGTCGCTATGTCGCGGCCGAACCGGTACTCGACAAGCTCGAGGGCGAAGGGCGCGTGGTGTTCCGCTACCGCGACAACCCGAACGGCTCGATGCGAGACATCGCCGGCATCTGCTCGGCCAACCGCCGCGTGATGGGCCTGATGCCACACCCTGAGCACGCGACGGAGCCGCTCACCGGGCCGTCCGACGACGGGCTGGGCGTGTTCTACTCTGCCCTCGACGCGATGCTGGCCGCCTGAGCGGCGCTCAGGGGGTCGTGGCTGCGGCAGAACCGGAGGCCTCACCTGACCCTAACGCCTGCCGGATGGGCAATGATGAGCAACATGTCAGCGACCGCGCGTGGCTTGTGCGAGTTCATCGATTCATCCCCGTCACCGTTCCACGTTTGCCGCACCGTCGCTGAGCGGCTGCATGCCGCCGGCTACGCCGAACTCGCCGAAGCCGACCCGTGGCCGGACGATGGGCGATTCTTCACCGTGCGGGCCGGCTCCATCGTCGCGTGGAACGCCTCCGGTGACCCGGTCCGGCCGTTCCGGATCGTCGGCGGCCACACCGACAGCCCGAACCTGCGGGTCAAGCAGCATCCCGACCGGTTCGTCGCGGGATGGCGGGTGGTGGCCCTGGAGCCCTACGGCGGCGCGTGGCTGAACTCATGGCTCGACCGGGATCTGGGCATCAGTGGCCGGCTATCGGTACGCCAGGGAAACGCGGTGCGCCACGAGCTGGTGAAGTGTGACGAGCCAATCCTGCGGGTGCCCCAATTGGCCATCCACCTCGCCGAAGACCGCACGTCGGTAACCCTGGACCCGCAGCGGCACGTCAATGCGGTGTGGGGAACAGGCCACTGCCGGTCTTTTCTCGACTACCTGTCCGCATGCGCCGGAGTGCAGGACGGCGACGTGCTCGGCGCCGACCTCATGACCCATGACGTGACGCCCGCCTCGCTGATCGGCCCCGACGGTGATCTGGTCAGCGCGCCACGGCTGGACAACCAGGCGACCTGCTACGCGGGCCTGGAGGCGTTGCTTTCCGCCGAACCGCGCGGATACTTGCCGGTTCTGGCGTTGTTCGACCACGAGGAGGTCGGCTCGACATCCGACCACGGCGCGCAATCGAACTTGCTGACCACCGTCCTGGAGCGGGTGGTGCTGGCCGCCGGTGGCAGCCGCGAAGAGTATTTGCGCCGACTGCCCGGCTCGCTCGTCGCCTCCGGCGACATGGCACACGCAACGCATCCCAACTACCCGGAACGCCACGAGCCCGGCCACCTGATCGAGGTCAACGCGGGGCCGGTGCTCAAGGTGCAGCCCAACCTCCGGTATGCCACCGACGGGCGCTCCGCGGCGGCGTTCGCGCTGGCCTGCGATCAGGCCGGTGTGCCGCTGCAGCGCTACGAACACCGCGCCGATTTGCCGTGCGGGTCAACGATCGGGCCGATGACCTCGGCCCGC
This sequence comes from Mycobacteriaceae bacterium, assembly GCA_019245755.1. GTDB lineage: Bacteria > Actinomycetota > Actinomycetes > Mycobacteriales > Mycobacteriaceae > Mycobacterium. The sequence continues at coordinate 46,773 of JAFARC010000040.1, forward strand.
ACCGGCATCCCCACGGTCGACGTGGGTGCCGCCCAACTCGCCATGCATTCGGCGCGCGAACTCATGGGCGCCGGGGATGTGGCGTCGTACTCGGCGGCGTTGCAGGCGTTTTTCTCCCCGCGCTGAAGCGCTGGGACAGTAGGTCGCCTACAGCCGGTTCTTGAGCAGCTGCTCGGCGAGCTCGGCCCCCTTGCGGCTGTCGGCCTGCGCCTTGCGGAACAACTCGGCGACTTCGCGGTCGCCGTCACGGTCGGCGTCCTGGACGTAGCTCTCCAGGCGAAGCGCGTTCTCCAGGCACTGCTCGGTGAACCAAATCAAGTTGTAGTTCTTGTCTTTGGTGCCGGTCACCTGGCCAGTTTCGGTGCTTGCGGTCATCTGCCGCCTCCCTTTCGATTAATTGCGGTCAGTGGCCGCCTACCCGCCCCGGTGCGCTGCCAAACGGCATGGAGGTGAGTCCAACCGTGTTGTAGATCAGCTACTTTGGTCCCCTGCCGGTGCGTCGTCGGGGTGCGGCAATCGGGCAAACTAAACTGTGGACGTGGTATCGCCGCTCACCGAGCAGACCGGTCCCGCGCTGGACACCGTGGAGCGGGCCGCGGCCACGCCGGACCTGCCCCAGCCACACCGTGAGCTGGGCCTCAAGGACGACGAATACGATCGGATCCGGGAGATCCTGGGTCGCCGCCCCACGGACGCCGAGCTGGCGATGTACGCGGTGATGTGGAGCGAACACTGTTCCTACAAATCCTCCAAGCTGCACCTGAGGTACTTCGGCGAAACCACCACCGAGGACATGCGAACCAGGATGCTGGCCGGCATCGGCGAGAACGCCGGCGTCGTCGACATCGGCGACGGTTGGGCGGTCACCTTCAAGGTCGAGTCCCATAACCACCCGTCCTACGTCGAGCCGTACCAGGGCGCGGCCACCGGGGTCGGCGGAATCGTCCGCGACATCATGGCCATGGGCGCGCGCCCGGTGGCGGTGATGGACCAACTGCGGTTCGGCGCCGCCGACGCCCCGGACACCCGCCGCGTGGTCGACGGGGTGGTGCGCGGCATCGGCGGATACGGCAACTCGCTCGGCCTTCCCAACATTGGCGGTGAAACCGTCTTCGATGCGTCCTACGCCGGCAACCCGCTGGTCAACGCGCTGTGCGTCGGGGCACTGCGCAAGGAGCAGCTGCATCTGGCGTTCGCGTCGGGCACCGGCAACAAGATCATCCTGTTCGGAGCGCGGACCGGGCTGGACGGCATCGGCGGGGTGTCGGTGCTGGCGTCGGAGACCTTCGGCGGTGATGAATCCGGCGCGGGCAGAAAGAAGCTGCCGTCGGTGCAGGTCGGCGACCCTTTCATGGAGAAGGTGCTCATCGAGTGCTGCCTCGACCTGTATGCCGCCGACTTGGTGGTCGGCATCCAGGATCTCGGTGGTGCCGGATTGTCCTGCGCCACATCCGAATTGGCGTCGGCTGGCGATGGCGGCATGGCCATCGAGCTGGAAAAGGTGCCGCTGCGGACCGCGAACATGACGCCCGCAGAGATCCTGGCCAGCGAGTCACAGGAACGCATGTGCGCTGTTGTGAAGCCGGAAAACGTCGACGCGTTTCTGGCCGTCTGCCGCAAGTGGGACGTGCTGGCCGCCGTGATCGGCGAGGTGACCGAGGGCGATCGGCTGCGGGTCAGCTGGCACGGCGAGACCGTCGTCGACGTCCCGCCGCGCACCGTCGCACACGAGGGCCCGGTCTACCGGCGGCCGGTCGCCCGGCCGGACAGCCAGGACGCGCTCAACGCCGACACCTCGGCCAAGCTGCCGAGGCCGGCGACCGGCGACGAGCTGCGTGCCACCCTGCTGGCACTTCTCGGCAGCCCGCACCTGTCCAGCCGCGCGTTCATCACCGAGCAGTATGACCGCTACGTGCGCGGCAACACTGTGCTGGCCGAACACGCCGACGGTGGCGTGCTGCGCATCGACGAGCAGACCGGCCGCGGGATCGCGGTGTCGACCGACGCGTCGGGCCGCTACACCCAGCTAGACCCGTACGTCGGTGCGCAGCTGGCGCTCGCTGAGGCGTACCGCAACGTCGCGGTCACCGGCGCGATGCCGATCGCGGTGACCAACTGTCTGAATTTCGGCTCTCCGGAAGACCCCGGTGTCATGTGGCAGTTCGCGCAGGCGGTGCACGGGCTCGCCGATGGCTGTGCCGCACTGGGCATTCCGGTCACCGGTGGCAACGTCAGCTTCTACAACCAGACCGGCTCCACCGCGATCCTGCCGACCCCGGTGGTCGGGGTGCTCGGCGTGATCGACGATGTGGCACGTCGCATCCCGACCGACTTCGGCACCGAGCCGGGCGAGACGCTGATCCTGCTCGGCGAGACGCGCGACGAGTTCGACGGCTCCATCTGGGCACAGGTGACCGCGGACCACCTGGGTGGCCGACCGCCCGTCGTCGACCTGCAGCGAGAACAGCTGCTGGCCCAGGTGCTGACCGCGGCCTCCCGCGACGGGCTGGTGTCCGCGGCTCACGACCTGAGCGAGGGCGGTCTGATCCAGGCCGTCGTCGAGTCCGCGCTGCACGGCGAAAGCGGGTGCCGCGTCGTCATTCCAGCGGGCGCCGATCCGTTCGTGACGTTGTTCTCCGAGTCCGCAGGTCGAGTGATGGTCGCGGTCCCCCGCACCGAGGAGAGCAGGTTCCGCGCGATGTGCGAGGCGCGGGGGCTGCCGGCCACCCGGATCGGCGTCGTCGACCAGGGCTCCGACGCACTGGAGGTGCAAGGACTGTTCACCGTGGCGCTGCAAGAACTACGCGCGACCTACGAGGGCGTGCTGCCGAGTCTTTTCGGGTGACGGCGCGTTTGGGCGCTACGCCACGTTGACGGTTACTCCCGATGAGCGCGCCGATTCGTGTAGCACCATGAGCGCCGGCTTCGCGCCTTCTGGCATGGCGAAGATCGTGGCGAGGTCCACCTGGATTCCCGGGTTGATGGCGGTCCACAGCACGGTCAGTTGTCTGGAAGACTCAGTCATGGGACCCGATACCATCGCGTCAGTATCGACAGAAAACTGCCGCCCCTGATCATCCATCAGCTTCTGGTCGGTGGCGAAGTACGTCTGCGAGCTATTACCGACGTTCTTCACGGTGAAAAGCACCGCCACGCCCTTGCCTGCCATGTCGCCCGACAAGGGCCGAACCTCGGTGACTGTGAAAACGAAAGCGCCGTCTCGGGCTTCTTGACCGATGCCGACGGCGGCGGCCCCGTTCGTGGTGTCCGCCGGCGGTGAACCGGATGGGGCAATCGTGACGGTCTGGGTCACCGTCTTCGCGGGGGCGGGCGGTTGTGAACTGCAAGCGCCGACGAACACCGCGACGCTCAGCGACAGGAGCAATGAGGCTGGTTTCCCCCGCATAACGACCGAAGCCTAGCCAGCAACCGCTGAGCGGGGAAGCGCGGCACCGCGCTGGAACAAGCTCGGGTTTTCAGTGGTGCGAAGCAGCGGTTTGGCCGCTGGCGGGCCGGGTGCCCAGGCCTGCCAAGGACCCGAGAGTACTGCCGAAGCTGCCGTTGTTACTGGCAGCGTTGCCCGAAGTGGTGTTCACGGAACCGCCGGGGCTGAAAAACAGCTGGGGACTGGCGACAGCCGGGCTGTGACCAGACCCTGAACCAGAAATCTGCTGCGGGTTGACGATGTTGGCGGACAGGAAGCCCTGCTGTGTCGTGTTGCCGTTGCCGATCGTGCCGAGCGGACCTTGGCCGGTTCCTGACCCGCCGGTGGACGTGACCGATGTGGTGCTGTTGCCGCCGTTGTTGCTGGCGGTGTTGCCGGTGGCGGAGTTGTTGCCGGAGTTGGACCCGCCGAAGCTGAGCTGCGGGTTGAAGATGTTAGCGGACAGCAAGGACTTCTGCGTCGTGTTGCCGTTGCCGATCGTGCCGACCGGACCTTGGCCCGTTCCCGACCCGCCGGTGGACGTGACCGTTGTGGTGCTGTTGCCGCCGTTGTTGCTGGCGGTGTTGCCGATGGTGGAGTTGTTGCTGGAGTTGGAGCCCCCGAAGCTGATCTGCGGGTTGATGATGTTGCCCGACAGGATGTCGATTTGGGTGGTGTTGCCGTTGCCGGTGGTACCGCCGCCGGCGCCACCGGACCCGGTGGAGGTGACCGATGTGGTGCTGTAGTTGCCGTTACCGCTGGCGGCGTTGCCGATCGTGGAGTTGTTGCTGAGGTTCTGGCCACCGATCTGCGGGTTGATGATGTTGCCGGACAGGATGTTGATCTGAGTCGTGTTGCCGTTGCCGATCACGCCGGCTGGTATCACGATCGACAGCGCGTTCGCGCTGGGGGCGGTCAGGTCGGAGACCATGCCAAAACAGAAAGCTGCGCCGCCCGCGGCGATGGTGCGGGTGACCACTGACCGGCTACGCGGCAGGCTGTGCATACCCATCTGTTGAGTTCCTTTGGCTCTATCGATCGTCGCTGTTATTCGTTGGCGCAGGCAGACTTATCGGTTGCTGTGACGCATATTCGCGCCGCTTTTCACCATGCGCCCGGATCCATCAACCAAGCGGACGCTGCTATCCCCAGTCATCGACGTCCCTCCCCCAGGCGCACATGTGATGAACCTTAAATTGCGCTAAGAGACACTATGGCTTTGCTAATCGCCGTGTCAAGCGATACCGACACTTTGGCGGCAACCCGCGCCGCAGCTGCCGTCAGCTAACAGTGAAACGGGCAGATGGAAGGTGGCCTCGGCACGGGGTCATAACGTCTGAATGCGTGGCCTGCCGCGATCTTGGGCCATAGAGCTACGCTGGATCGGGATGTAGGCGGATTTGCGTACTCGCCAGGGGCAAACCTGAGTCCGCTGGAAACCGAGTCGGGTCGTGGTGCCCTACATATATTGCTGGAAAGCGGTGAGGCGCGCCGGCCTATCTGGTACGCTTCTTGCCCCTGATGCCCGGATGAGGGCTCGGGTCCGGACAACGCGTGGGTGGTTAAGGGAGTCTTAGCGGAGACGAGCTTTGCCATGGTCAATTGGGATTTGCGGACACCGTGAATTCGGCCTTGTGAAAGGCGCCTCATGTTGCGCGGACGGGCCGCTCGACGGCGGGGTGGCGCACTGATGCGCCGCGAGGCAGTCGCTGCCGTTGTCGGCGGTGCCGGCCTGGTGGCGTGGAGCTTCACCGGGCGGCGGCATCCGCTGGTGCAGGCGGTGTTGGCCGCGGGGCTTGTCGCGCTGGCCCGTCCCCCGCTCGGGCTGCGGCCGCCGGCGCTGTGGCGCGGTCTGCGCACCGGTCTGAGGACCGCCTCGGCGATCGTGTGCGTGGTGGCCATGGCGACGGCCGTGCCGTGGGTGCGGGCCGCGATGGCCGGGCGGGACCTGCCCGACTCGGCGGCGGAATGGCTGGCGGTGGCGATCCCGCTGGGAACCGTGTGGTCGGAGGAGGCGGCCTACCGGGCCGCGCTGGGGACCGCAGCCGCCGACGCGTTCGGCCCGGGTGCGGGCCGGCTGCTGCAGGCCACAGCGTTCGGTGTGTCACACATCTACGACGCACGGGAAACCGGCCAACCGGTGGTCGGCACGGTGCTGGCGACCGGCGTTGCCGGTTGGCTGTTCGGCTGGCTCCTGGAGCGCTCAGGCAGCCTCGCCGCGCCGATGCTGGCGCACCTGGCGATCAACGAGGCGGGCGCGGTGGCGGCGCTGGCAATCAACCGTCGCTGTTAGGATCGCCGCGCCATGCCCGCCCGCCGCGCTGTCGACCCCGCGCAGACGCGCGCGGCCGTGCTGGCCGTCGAGCGGTGGCTGCGCGACGAAACCCGCCCGCAGCCGTCCCGCGACGAACTCGCCGTGGCGGTTCGGCTCACCGCCCGCACCCTGGCCGGACTCGCGCCCGGTGCCAGCGTCGAGGTCAGGATCCCGCCCTACGTTGCGGTGCAATGTATTTCGGGCCCCCGGCATCGGCGGGGCACGCCAGGAGATGTGGTGGAGACGGATGCCCGGACCTGGCTGCTGCTGGCCACGGGCCTGCTCTCGGTGCCCGACGCCGCGGCCGCAGGGGCGTTGCGGATGTCCGGGTCGCGGTCCGCAGAGCTGGCGTCATGGCTACCGCTGGTAGCCGTCGATGGCTGAGCGGCGGAATTCCGTCAGCGCGGTGAACGTTCAAGAATGGGCGGCGACACTACCGGCGCGGTTCCGTTATTAATCCTTAATCACCGTAGACTTGGTGAGGTCACCCTCCGGTCACCTGGGAGCTACCAAATCGTGACGCTTGAGCCAACGCGGCCAGAGAATCCGCCGCGCGAAGAGTGCGGCGTCTTCGGCGTCTGGGCGCCGGGCGAGGAAGTCGCCAAGCTCAGCTACTACGGGCTCTACGCGCTGCAGCACCGCGGCCAGGAGGCCGCGGGGATCGCCGTCGCGGACGGATCGCAGGTGCTGGTGTTCAAGGACCTCGGCCTGGTCAGCCAGGTGTTCGACGAGCAGACCCTGGCGGCCATGGAGGGCCACGTCGCGATCGGGCACTGCCGGTACTCAACGACCGGCTCCACCACCTGGGAGAACGCGCAGCCGGTGTTCCGCAACACAGCCGCGGGCACGGGGGTCGCACTCGGCCACAACGGCAACCTGGTCAACACCACCGAGCTGGCGAGCCGCGCCCGGGAGCTCGGATTGGTCAACACCCGGGCCCCGGCCGCGGCGACCACCGACTCCGACATCCTCGGTGCTTTGCTTGCGCACGGCGCGGCCGATGCCACGCTCGAGCAGGCGGCCCTGGAGCTGCTGCCCACCGTCCGCGGCGCGTTCTGCCTGACATTCATGGACGAGGACACCCTGTACGCCGCCCGCGACCCGTACGGCGTGCGGCCGCTGTCGCTGGGACGGCTGGACCGCGGCTGGGTCGTGGCTTCGGAAACGGCTGCACTCGACATCGTCGGCGCCTCCTTCGTCCGCGACATCGAGCCCGGCGAGCTGCTGGCCATCGACGCCGACGGCGTGCGGTCCACCCGGTTCGCCAACCCGACGCCCAAGGGCTGCATCTTCGAGTACGTCTACCTGGCCCGCCCGGACAGCACGATCGCCGGCAGGTCGGTGCACGCCACCCGGGTGGAGATCGGTCGCCGCCTAGCCCGGGAACGGCCTATCGGCGCGGATCTGGTGATCGGCGTGCCCGAATCCGGCACGCCCGCGGCAGTCGGCTACGCCCAGGGATCCGGTATCCCGTACGGCCAGGGCCTGATGAAGAACGCCTACGTCGGGCGCACCTTCATCCAGCCGTCGCAGACCATCCGCCAGCTCGGCATCCGGCTCAAGCTCAACCCGCTGCGGGAGGTTATCCGCGGCAAGCGGCTGATCGTCGTCGACGACTCGATCGTGCGCGGCAACACCCAGCGCGCGCTCGTGCGGATGCTGCGGGAGGCCGGCGCGGTGGAGGTGCACGTGCGGATCGCATCGCCGCCGGTGAAATGGCCGTGTTTCTACGGCATCGACTTCGCCACCCCGGCCGAGCTGATCGCCAACGCCGTCGAGAACGAAGACGAGATGCTGGAGGCGGTGCGGCATGCGATCGGCGCGGACACGCTGGGCTACATCTCGTTGCAGGGCATGATCGCGGCCAGCGAACAGCCCGCGTCGCGGCTGTGCTGCGCCTGCTTCGACGGCAAGTACCCCATCGAGCTGCCCGGCGAGACGGCGTTGGGCAAAAACATCGTGGAGCACATGCTGGCCACCGCGGCCCGCACCGGGATACCGGTTCAGGCCGAGAACGACAACGTCTCGGCGTTGCGACGGCCCTAAACGCTGCCCACCACGTTGGCGAAGATCGCCCGAAACTTGCGGCGGTGCAACGGAAGAGCCCCGTACCAGTACAGCCGCCCGGCGATGCCGCGGGGATAGAAGACCGCCCGCTGGTCGTAGCGACTGCCGCGACCGTCCACCGGCCCCGCCCGCATCTGGAGCCATTCCTCCCCCGCCGCAGTCTGCCGGCGCAGGCGCAGCAGCTGGCCGGGCTCAACGGTTTCCACCTCGGAGGAGGCCTGAACCGGGTCGGCATCGATCACCTTCCACAGTTCCTCGGGCGTCGCCGGTGTCCACGCGGATCGGCTGAGCGTGTAGGTGGTCTCACCGGCCCACGGAGGGTCGGTGAGCAGCGGCTCCGACGGCGCGCCGTGCGCTTTGCGGTCCAGCGCCAGCCTGACCGCTTCCCGGTAACCCGTCAGCCCGCCGTCCGGCGGCGGGATGACCTGGCCAATGTCGTGGACGCCCATCACGGCGTCGCAGTGCAGCGACTCGACCAGCGGGCGGGCCAAACCGGACGGGATCGGGGTCACCAGCCCGACCCACCAGCTGGCGATCGTCGGGGTCAAGAACGGCAGCACGACGATCAGGCGGCGGCGCAGCCCGGCTTCCTCGGCGTAGATCTGCAACATCTGGGCGTACTCCAACACATCCGGACCGCCGATGTCCCAGGTCCGCGACCAGGGCACCGGCGCTGACGCGGCCCGAGCCAGGTAGTGCAGCACGTCACGAATAGCGATCGGCTGGATCTTGTTGTGCACCCATCGCGGCGTCGTCATCGCGGGCAGCCGATCGGTGAGATGGCGGATCATCTCGAATGACGCCGAGCCCGACCCGACGATCACGCCGGCCTGCAACACGACCGTCTCGATGCCGGAGCTAAGCAGGATGTCGCCAACCGCGGTGCGGGACCGCAGGTGCGGCGAGAGCTTGGTGTCCGACGGGTGCAGCCCGCCGAGATAGACCAACCTGCCGACCCCGGCGCGGCGGGCCGCCGCGACGACGTTGGTCGCCGCGTCGCGTTCCTCGGTCGCGAAGTCCGTCGACGTGCCCATCGAGTGCACCAGGTAGTACACGACCTCGACACCGTCGAACGCGGCGGCCAGCGAATCCCGGTCGGCGAGATCACCCCGAACCACCTCGACCGCCGGGTGGTCTGCTCTTCGCCCGAGCGGCTCCTCGCGCAGCCACGGCACGCCGGCGAGCTTGTCCGGGGTCCTGGCCATTGCGCGAACCTGATGGCCGCGGGCGAGCAGCACCGGCACCAGACGCGCGCCGACGTAACCGGTCGCACCCGTCACCAAGCAGCGCATATCGCCGTCGCCTTCCGTCGCGCTTTACCGACTATTCGGAGCCGCGTCGGCGGTGGATTGCCGATTCGCGCTCAGGAGAAACCGCACCCCGGATCGGGCGCGTCCTCGGCCAGCGCGCCGCCGGCCGGCACGATATAGAGAACTCGCATGACCAGCGGGGTGGCGCCGAGGTTGCGGCCGATATGGACGTGGTCGGCGCCGCTGGGCTCGAAGACGCCCGCACCAGCCGGGTACACCCCGTCGACCGCGCAGTCAGCGAGGCTGTGCGTCAGTGTGCCCTCCTCGATCACGCCGTAGAGGCGCCCGTTGTGCCAATGCCAGCCGGTGCTGCCGCCCGGGGCGATCGTGATCTGGCGGAACACGTAATCGGTGCCGTCGGCAGATCTGCGCCACAGTTCATTGGCCTGAACACCCGTTGCGGAGGTGGCCGACGCGGTGGCCGCAACGGTGACAGCGGCGATGACAACAGCGGTCACGAGGAGGACACCTCGGGTTGGCCTCATGACGGTAGCCTTACACGCGATGACGGAACGAACCGACGATCGCGGTATCTCCTATGCTTCGTCCGGGGTGGATATCGCGGCCGGCGACCGGGCAGTCGAACTGCTCAAGCCGCTGGCAGAAAAGGCCAGCAGACCTGAAGTCGTCGGTGGGCTCGGGGGTTTCGCCGGGTTGTTCGCCCTCAGGGGCGGCTACCGCGAGCCGCTGCTCGCTGCCGCCACCGACGGCGTCGGCACCAAGGTTGCGATCGCCCAGGCGATGGACAAGCACGACACCGTGGGGTTGGACCTGGTCGCAATGGTGGTCGACGACCTGGTGGTCTGCGGCGCCGAGCCGCTGCTGCTGCAGGACTACATCGCGGTCGGGCGGGTGGTGCCGGAGCGAATCGCCGCCATCGCCGCCGGTATCGCCGACGGTTGCGTACAAGCCGGGTGCGCGCTGCTCGGCGGGGAGACCGCCGAGCATCCCGGGTTGATGGCGCCCGACGCCTATGACATCTCGGCGACCGGCATCGGGGTCGTGGAGGCCGACGACGTGCTCGGCCCCGACCGGGTGCGTCCCGGCGACATCGTGCTCGCCATGGGTTCGACGGGCCTGCACTCCAACGGCTACTCGCTGGCCCGGCATGTGCTGCTGGAGATCGACCGGATGAACCTTGCCGGGCACGTCGAGGAGTTCGGCCGCACCCTCGGCGAAGAGCTGCTCGAACCGACCCGCATCTACGCCAAGGACTGCCTGGCGCTGGCGGCGGAGACCCAGGTGCGCACGTTCTGCCATGTCACCGGCGGCGGACTGGCCGGCAACCTGGCCCGGGTGATCCCGCACGGCCTGGCGGCGGAGTTAGACCGGGGGACGTGGACGCCTGCACCGGTGTTCGCGATGATCGCGCAGCGTGGCCGGATCGACCGCGCCGAGATGGAGAAGACGTTCAACATGGGCGTGGGCATGGTCGCGGTCGTCAGCGCGGACGACACCGACCGGGCGCTGGCCATCCTGACCGCCCGGCACCTGAACTGCTGGGTGCTGGGCACCGTCAAAAAGGCCGGCAAAAGCAATACTCGCGTGGAACTCGTCGGCCTACATCCGCGATTCTGACGAACGGGGAGGCATCAACGACGCCAGTCGTCGTCGTCCCATCCGTCGTTGTCGTCGGTGTCTATGCTGTCGGCCCCGGACAGCTCCCGTTGGAGACGTTCGAAATCGGTCTGCGGGGAGCTGTACTTCAGCTCCCGGGCAACCTTCGTCTGCTTCGCCTTCGCCCGGCCGCGGCCCATGGGGGAACCCCCTCGCGCAATAACGGAGCGGCCCGATGAGAAGGCGGCTCCGATCTGAGTCTGTCTTTATGAGTCCTGACAACACTTTACCGTGCCCGGGCGCGGTGCGCTGGCAGGCCTGTCACTGATGAATGCCGCGTAGCCGCTCGACGGCGGCGCGGCCAGGTCCGACGACGTCGGTCGCCGGCACGGTGTCGGGGTCGATCACCAGCGGAACGGGCTCTGCCCCGCAAGCGGGAGATGCCTCCACGCCTTCGGTGACCAACTCGGTGTCAGCCGAGATGCCGCGCTTAATCAGTGCCAGGGCCACCGGGCCGAGGTCGACATGGTCGACAACCGTGCCGAGCCGGCCGACAGTGCGGCCACCCGCAGTCACCGGCGACCCGGTGACCGGCCTTGTCCGCGAGCCGTCGAGGTGGGTCAACACCAGCATCCGCGGCGGCCGGCCCAGGTTGTGCACCCGCGCGACGGTCTCCTGGCCGCGGTAGCAGCCCTTGTCCAGGTGCACCGCCGTGCCGATCCAGCCAACCTCGTGGGGAATCGTGCGTTCGTCGGTGTCCACGCCGAGCCGCGGCCGAAGACCCGCCACCCGGTGCGCTTCATAGGTCCACACGCCCGCCGGACGCACGCCCGCTTGCTGCAGTCGTTCGCGTAGGCCAGGCAGTTCGTTGTGGGGGATTATCAAATCGAGCGCGACCGCCGGACCTTCGCGGTCGGCCGGCATACGCCTTAGGAATCCGTTGCCCGGAACCGGCTTGGCGGTCAGCGGTTCGGGTAGGGCGTCGACGCCCAGGGCATCGTGAACTCCGCGGTCGGCCAGCTTGGGCCCGAGCAGCGACAGCACGCCGTAGTCAGCGGCCTCGGGGGCGACGTCGGCCCAGAACACCATGCGCTTGAGGTAGGCCAGCAGCGGCTTGCCGCGCCACGGCTCGGTGTCGAGATAGCTGACACCGCCCAGCTCGGTCTGGACCCAGTGGTCCTCGACGCGGCCCTGCCCGTCGAGGCTGAGGTTTTGCACGGTGGCGCCATCGGGCAGCCCGGCGACCTGCTGAGACGAGATGTTGTGCAGCCAGGACAGCCGGTCGGCGCCGGTGAGCGTCAGCACCTTGCGATGGGAGCGGTCAACGAGGACCGCGTCGGTCAGCGCGGCTCGCTGTTCGCCGAACGGGTCGCCGTAATGCCACACCGCCCCGGCGTCGGGACTCGACTCGGGGGCGGGAACGGCGGACACGCTTCAACTCTACGGATTGGCGGCCGGTTACCCTTCTGCCCATGTCCGTAGTGGTCACGCTCGATGGGGAATTCCACGATCCGGCCGCGCCGCTGCTGTTCGCCGACGACCTGGCGGCGGTGCGCGGCGACGGCATCTTCGAAACACTGTTGGCCCGCGACGGGCGGCCCTGCCTGCTCGACGCCCACCTGCAGCGGCTGGAACAGTCCGCCGAGATGATGGATCTGCCGGCGCCGGATCGGGAGGCGTGGCGGAGTGCTGCCTTCGCGGCGGCGTCCCGCTGGGCGAACTCGCGTGACGACGATGGGGTGATCCGGCTGGTGTACAGCCGAGGGCGGGAAAGCGGTGGTCCGCCGACCGCCTACATCACCGTCAACCCGCTGCCCGAGCGGGTCGCGGCGGTGCGCCGCGACGGGCTGGCGGCGTTGACGCTGGCTCGCGGGCTTTCTGCGGCTGCCGCGCAGGCGCCGTGGCTGCTCGCCGGCGCCAAGACGCTGTCGTATGCGGTCAACATGGCCGCGCTGCGCTACGCCGCCCACCGTGGCGCTGGCGATGTGATCTTCGTCAGCGCCGACGGCTATGTGCTCGAGGGGCCGCGGTCGACGGTAGTGATCGTCAACGACGGCGTGTTCGTAACCCCGCCGCCGTCGCTGCCGATTCTGCACGGCACCACCCAACAGGCGGTGTTCACCGTAGCTGCGGGCAAGGGCTACCGCTGCGAGTACCAGCCGCTGCGAGAAGTCGACCTGCTTGGCGCGCAAGGCATCTGGTTGGTGTCGAGCATCACACTTGCGGCGCGGGTGCACACGCTAAACGGCCGGGCGCTGCCGGACTGCCCGCTGGGGACCGAGTTCAGCGAGCTGGTCGACCTCGCCATCGTCAGTGACCGCTGAATACGGTTGTCGCGACGTCGCCGCGCGGGTACGGTCGCCGGTACACGAGGAAGGAGGTGGTCCGAGAATTTGATTGACTTATGGACACGTGAGGTGACTGCCGGCTAGCAGCCCGCGGCGGAATTGACCGCGCAGGCGCTGGCTAATTCCCCGCAGTCACCCGGCCCCCGAGCCCCTCGGCCCGTCCAGCCAGGAACACAACGGCTCGGGGGCCGCTCCATATCCGGGGGCTGCGGTGCCCAGCTGGCGAGGGTCACCCGGCGTAGCGGGAGAGCCGCGCCGAGAGGTGCGGCACCAGGCCGCCGTCGGCATCGACGCGTTCCTCGACATAGGCAAGGTCGCCGCCCTCAACGATCCCGTACAGCCGCTTGGCGCCGCCGACCAGCACGCCGGAGCGGCTGCGGGCCAGCGCGTCGGTGACCAGCTCCCACGACGACTGGGTGCGGGGCCGGCCGTAGAACAGCTCGACGTAGCCCGCGGAATTGGCGAGCAGCAGCTCGATCGCATGCGTCTCGCCGGGATCGGCGGGATCGTCGACGAAGCGCCAGAAGCCGGTCTCGCGCAGCGTCGGCTCGGCGTACTCGCCGCGCTCGGTGAGCCGCCAAGACCGCGACTCCCAATTCAGGTAATCGCGCCCGTCGTGCGAGACGATGATCTGCTGGCCGAACCGGTAGTCGCCGGTCGGCCCCCGGCCTTCGCCCTCGCCGCGCCAGACCCCGACGAGGGGCAGCAGCGCCAGCAGCGCGTCGTGCAGGTTCGCGCCCTCACGGAGGTTGGCGGTATCGGCGGGCAGGGGCAGGTCATCGAAGACCGGAATGTTACGGCCAGCCGTGGTCTTGGCGCGTTCGGCTGCCGCAGCCACCGCCCGGTCGCCGGATCCGGGTTTGGGGTCGGGAGATGCTTTGCGGTCGGGAGAACTCACGAGTCGTCGGATATGAGCCGGTACACCGTGTACAGCGCGAACCAGGTGATCACGACGACGCACCCGACCAGCAAGACCTCGAAGAACAGGACCACGGGATCGAGTCTAGTCGGCGGCTATCCGCCTGTTCTCAGGCGACCTTGACGTCGACCTCGTGAATCCCGGCGCCGCGGGGCACGACCACGGCGTCGCCGCTGCCGATCGCAGACAGCGCACGCACCGTCCACGAACCCGGTGCCGCGAAGAACCGGAAATCACCGGTCGCCGACGCCACCACCTCGGCGGTGAACTCGTCGGACGCATCGAGCAGACGCACGAATGCGCCGCCCACCGGCTGCCCTGAGCCGTCGACGACCCGGCCGGTGATCACCGTCTCCTTCTCGACGTCGACACTGGCCGGCAGCGTCTGTCCTTGCTCGGGTGCAGAGCACATATTCAGCTTCCCAACTCAATCGGGGCCCCCACGAGAGAGCCGTATTCGGTCCAACTTCCGTCGTAGTTCTTGACGTTCTCGTGCCCGAGGAGCTCGCGAAGCACGAACCAGGTGTGCGATGAACGCTCGCCGATGCGGCAGTAGGCGATCGTCTCTTTTGCGCCATCCAGCCCGGCGTCGGCGTACAAGCTGGCCAGGTCCTCATCGGATTTGAACGTGCCGTCCTCGTTGGCCGCCTTGCTCCACGGCACGTTGATCGCCCCGGGGATGTGCCCGGGCCGCTGGCTCTGTTCCTGCGGCAGGTGGGCGGGGGCGAGGATCTTGCCGGAGAACTCGTCCGGGGAGCGTACGTCGACGAGGTTCTTGGCGCCGATCGCGGCGAGCACCTCGTCGCGGAACGACCGGATGGAGTTGTCGGGCTGCTTGGCGGTGTAACTGGTCGACGGCCGATTCACCTCGTCGGTGGACAGCGGGCGCCCGTCGAGTTCCCATTTCTTGCGGCCGCCGTCGAGCAGTTTGACCTTGTCGTGCCCGTACAGCTTGAAGTACCAGTACGCGTACGCGGCGAACCAGTTGTTGTTGCCGCCGTAGAGGATCACGGTGTCGTCGTCGGAGATGCCGCGGTCGGACAGCAGCTTGGAGAATTGTTCGGCGTCAACGAAATCGCGCTTGACCGGATCCTGAAGATCCTTGCGCCAGTCCAGCTTGACCGCACCGGCGAGGTGCCCGTTGTCATATGCGCTGGTGTCCTCGTCCACCTCGACGAAAACGGTGTTGGGTGCATCGAGATTGCTCTCTGCCCAGTCGGCTGTGACCAAGACGTCGGAGCGAGCCATGAATGTCCTTTCGATCGCGTGGTTTGGGGTCAGGTAGCCGACACCGGTGTCCGACGGAACCGGGCGACGAGCGGGTAGAGCCGGCATCCCAGGCAGATGCCGAACGCTGCGTTGAGGAACGCCGCGACCAGCGCGAAAGCGGTCGCGACGTCGCCGAGGAGGGTGAGTCCCGTCGTGAAACCGATTACCCCGACGACGGCAAAGATCAACCCGACGAGTTGGGCGAACTTCAGCGGCGGCACCGGCTCGCGCTCGGTGACTGGTCCCAGGCGGGGAGCGACCAGCGCGGCGTAGAACCGGCCGTACGGGCTGCGCCGCGGGCCGCGCAGCGCGCTGATCGCGAACACCATCGCCTGGAGCCCGAGCAAGACCGCCGCCGCCGGCGCGCTGAAGCCGGCGAGGACGAGCGTGAACACCAGCACCGCGCTGGTGAGCCAGGCGGCGAAGCGGGGACCGCGCACGTCGACCTGTTCGGTATGGGTCGGCATCCGGATACTCCTGTGCTGACAGAGCTGGCAAGGGACAGGCCAGGGCGGCCGCTGACGAGCGCTAGCTCAGCGGCAACAGCGACAGCAACAACCCGCAACGCGGCACAGGTCTACTGCGCGGCGCTTGGTGAGCATCGGCTCCAGGCGGGCGGACACGTCGGCCAGCTTACCTAATCGGGGTGTGGTCAAGCCAACAGCGGTTGCAACGCCGCCCGCAGGTCAGCGGCCCGTGGCACGCCGGCGCTGCGGTAACGCTGGCGTCCGTCGGCGTCGAAGACGAACGTCGTGGGCAGCGACAACACCGAAAGTCGGCGCGCCGCCGCCGGATTCGCATCCATGTCGATCTCGACGTGAGCCACCCCGGACAGTTCGTGGCAGACCTGATTGACCACCCTGCGCACCGCGGCACACGGTCCGCACCACACCGCGCTGACGTGCACGACCGTCGGGCCGGTCCGGGACAACCCGAGATCGGTGGTGTCGCACTCGGTGGGTGCGGTGATCTCGCGCACACTGCCCGAACGGCGGGTGAGCACTACGCCGATCAAGGTCGCCCCGACCAGGGCCGCCGTGACCACGGCGATCGCAACGAGCAATGACGTGGTCATGACTGTCTGAACTGATCGAGGGCCACGGTTACTCCCTGGGCGATGCCCTCGATGATCACGTCCGAGCCACGGGCGCCTTCATGGGTGGGCGCGACGCCGAAGGGCAGCCGCTGGCCGGGCAGGGCGGTGGTGAACGCGGCCAGCACCGCGTCCATCTTGTCGGCCGGCACCTGCTGGTCGGCGGTGCCCGCGGCGGTCGTCACGCCGGTCGCGGTGAACACCAACGAGGAGTTGTCCGGACCAGCGGTGGACAGGTCCACCAAGACGCTGACCCGTTTGTGGAAGTCGGCCGATTTCGGCGTGCCGGTGAACACCAGCCCGGTGCTGCTGGATATGCCGGACTCGGTGGTGCCGCCGGTGGCGTCGTTGGTCTGGTTGGACGGGGCCTCGACCATCAGGTCGTTGATGCCCATAAACCGGCCCAGATGGGTGGAATCGATGATGATGCGGCTTTCGACCTTGCCCACCTGCGCCGGGGCAGCCGGACGGAAGAGCCACGACGCGTGGGTCAGATCGACCGAGTGCAGCGTGGCCTCCAGCGACGCCTGGCCCACGCGAGCATGTTCGACTCCGTTGGCTCTGAACTCGACCTGGTTGTAGCGATGCGTGAGCGCCTGCTGGATGAACGGAAATCCGATGATGCCCACCCAGGGGTCGAACGACAGACCGGCTTCGCTGCGCACCGTGCGCGCCACGTGGTATTCGGCATAGATCGCCGCCCCGAAATCCACGCCAACCGCCGCAGCGGCAAGTGCGACGACGGTCACAATCACGGTGATCAGCACTGCGCGCACCCGCACATTCTGGCTCACAGCGGGTGCCGTGGCGCCCCACGGACGACTAATTCCCAGGTAGCGCGGTATCGTTAGAGGACCGTAGCCCGGTTGCGGGCTCACCTCGGCCGTACGTCGCGATGTCGTACCCCCCGCGCGTTGGAGGGTTTGTTGGATCTACTGCTACTCACTGTCGACCCCCACCCAGAGTGTGTGCTGCCCGCGTTGTCGCTCTTGTCCCACACCGTCCGGTCGGCACCGACGGAGGTGTCGTCATTGCTTGAAGCCGGCAGCGCCGACGTGGCGATCGTCGATGCACGCACCGATCTGGTCGCCGCGCGCGGCCTGTGCCGGCTGCTGGGCAGCACCGGAACGTCGGTGCCAGTGGTTGCGGTGGTCAACGAGGGCGGCCTGGTCGCGGTCAACGTCGAATGGGGTCTGGACGAGATTCTGCTGCCCGGCACCGGACCCGCGGAGATCGATGCCCGGCTGCGGTTGCTCGTCGGCCGCCGCGGCGGGGTCGCCAACCAGGAGAGCGTAGGCAAGATCACACTCGGAGAACTGGTGATCGACGAAGGCACCTATACCGCCCGGTTGCGGGGCCGCCCACTCGACCTCACCTATAAGGAATTCGAGTTGCTCAAGTACCTGGCCCAGCACGCCGGCCGGGTATTCACCCGCGCGCAGCTTCTGCAGGAGGTGTGGGGTTACGACTTCTTCGGCGGCACCCGCACCGTCGACGTGCACGTCCGACGACTGCGCGCCAAACTCGGCACCGAATACGAGTCGTTGATCGGCACCGTCCGCAACGTCGGGTACAAGGCCGTGCGGCCCGCACGGGGGCGGACCTCGCCGGCCGACGCCGAGCTCGGCGACGACGAGGCGGACGCCTTCGCCACGCCCGATGCTGTCGTGGACACGGTCTCCGAAGCCCTGCGCACTTCGTGACCGAGATCGGCTGGCGCTCTGCGGCCGCCGTTCCCGGGCAACAGGTCCGCGACCTGATCGCGGCGGCAACCCGCGCCGACGGGATCGCTCCGGTGGGCGAGCAGGTGCGGCGAGAAGTGGCGGCCGACCGCACGGCTCACTTGCTGGCCACGTCGGAGGACCGCGTGGTCGGATATCTCAACCTTGCCCAGCCCGGGGACTCGGCCGCGGCGATGGCCGAAATCGTGGTCGACCCGCTGTTCCGGCGTCGCGGCATCGGGTCGACGATGATCAAGGCGGCCTTCACGAAAGGCGGGGCAGCAACCCGCATTTGGGCGCACGGCACACTCGAGCCGGCCCGCCGTACGGCCTCAGCGCTGGGCCTGATCGCGGCTCGGGAGCTGCTGCAGATGCGACGCCCGCTGCGTGACCTGCCGCGGGCGACGGTGCCCGACGGGGTGCGGGTGCGACCGTATGCCGGGCCGAAGGACGACGCCGAGCTGGTGCGGGTCAACAACGCCGCATTCTCCTGGCATCCCGAACAGGGCGGGTGGACCGCCGACGACATCGCCGAGCGGCGAGCGGAGCCGTGGTTCGATCCGGACGGTTTATTTCTGGCGTTCGACGAGCGCACCGGCGCGCTGCTGGGCTTCCACTGGACGAAGGTGCACGAGGACAAGACGGCGCGGGGCGAGGTCTACGTGCTCGGCGTCGACCCGGCGGCGCAGGGGCGGCGACTGGGCCGGGTGCTGACATCGATCGGTATCGGTTACTTGGCGGAGCGGCTCTCGGCGGCGCCCGACCCGACGGTGATGCTGTACACCGAGGCGGACAACACTGCCGCCGTGCACACGTATGAACGGTTGGGATTCACGGTTTTCGGCGTGGACACCGCGTACGCGCTCCCGTGAGTTAGCTGGTTCATCTTCCGTTCATCTTGGCGGGGTAGGCAATTCACAGTCGACACCTAGGTTCAGTGGCCGAGCAGCGATCTGCTCCGCGGAACTGTCGTTCCGTGGCTCGGCCTCGACCGGTGGCGACGCGGCTGCAGTCGTCACCCTGACTGTTGAAGGAGCTACGTGAAGCTCAACCGACCTGGTGCTGCGCTGAGCCTGCTGGCCGCGAGCGCCCTGGTGATATCGGCGTGCGGCAGTAACAACAACAGCAACACCTCCTCATCAGGAACCAGCGGGACGTCCGGTGCGGCGGCGTCGCAGGTGAACTGCGGCGGCAAGAAAACACTGAAGGCCAGCGGCTCGACCGCGCAGGCGAACGCGATGACCCGGTTCGTGAACGCGTTCGAGCAGGCGTGTTCGGGTCAGACGCTGAACTACACCGCCAACGGCTCCGGCGCCGGTGTCAGCGAATTCACAGGCAATCAGACCGATTTCGGTGGATCGGACTCACCGTTGAACCAGGCCAAGGGTGAGTACGACGCGGCGCAGAAGAGGTGCGGCTCCCCGGCGTGGAACCTGCCGACGGTGTTCGGCCCGATCGCGATCACCTACAACGTCAAGGGCGTGAGCTCGCTGAACCTGGACGGCCCGTCGGCGGCGAAGATCTTCAACGGGGCGATCACGAGCTGGGATGACCCCGCGGTGAAGGCGCTCAACCCGAACACGGATCTGCCAGCGGAACCCATTCACGTCGTCTTCCGTAGCGACCAGTCCGGGACCACCGACAATTTCCAGCAGTACCTCAACGTCGCCTCCGACGGCGCGTGGGGCAAGGGCGCCGGCAAGACGTTCAACGGCGGTGTCGGCGAGGGTGCCAAGGGTAACGACGGCACGTCGGCCGCGATCAAGAACACCGACGGATCGATCACCTACAACGAGTGGTCGTTCGCACAGGCGCAGAAGCTGAACATGGCCAACATCGTCACCCCGGCGGGTGCCGACCCCGTCTCGATCAGTGCCGACACCGTCGGCAAGACGATCGCGGGCGCCACCGTCAAGGGCCAGGGCAACGACCTGGTGCTCGACACCTCGTCGTTCTACAAGCCGACCCAGCCCGGCGCCTACCCGATCGTGCTCGCGACCTACGAGATCGTCTGCTCGAAGTACCCCGACGCGCAGACCGGCCAGGCCGTGAAGGCGTTCCTGCAGAGCGCGATCGGCCCCGGCCAAAACGGTTTGGCGGACAATGGCTACATCCCGATCCCTGACGCATTCAAGCCCAAACTGTCCACTGCGGTGAACGCCATCGCGTGATTCGAGGTCATCATGGGCCTACAACCGGAAATCCGGCCTCCGGGGGCGTCGCCCAGCGCGGCGCTTCCCGGCGGCGGCACAATTCCCGGCATGATTGAACCGGGCGGGACCGCGCCGGAGGTGAAGGCCACCGGCGGCAGCACGGGACGGTTCGGGGACCGACTGTTCAAGTCGATCGCCATCGCGGCCGGCTCGACGATCGTGATCGCCATCGCGCTCATCGCGATCTTCTTGTTGATCCGGGCCGTTCCGTCGTTGCGGGTCAACCACGCAAACTTCTTCACCGCGTGGCAGTTCGACACCAACGACGCCAACAATCTGGCGTTCGGCATCCGTGACTTGCTCATGGTGACGGTGCTGAGCTCCGTGTTCGCCCTGGCGCTGGCGGTGCCCGTCGCCATCGGCATCGCGGTGTTTTTGACCCACTACGCGCCCAAGCGGCTGTCACGGCCCTTCAGCGTGATGGTCGATCTGCTCGCGGCGGTGCCGTCAATCATCTTCGGCCTGTGGGGAATCTTCGTGCTGGCGCCCCAACTGGAGCCGGTCGCGACATTGCTCAACCGCAACCTGGGCTGGTTCTTCCTGTTCAAGCAGGGTAACGTCTCGCTGGCCGGCGGCGGCACCATCTTCACCGCGGGAATCGTCCTAGCGGTGATGATCCTGCCGATCATCACGTCGGTGTCGCGTGAGGTGTTCCGGCAGACCCCGCTGACGCACATCGAGGCCGCCCAGGCACTCGGTGCGACAAAGTGGGAAGTCGTGCGGATGACTGTGCTGCCCTTCGGGCGCAGCGGCGTCATCGCCGCCGCAATGCTCGGATTGGGTCGCGCCCTGGGTGAAACCGTTGCGGTGCTGATCATTTTGCGTTCGGCCGCCAAGGCCGGCCACTGGTCACTGTTCGACGGTGGATACACGTTTGCATCCAAGATCGCCTCGGCGGCAGCGGAATTCAGCGCACCGCTGCCGACGGGCGCCTACATCGCCGCGGGCTTCGTGTTGTTCGCGCTTACCTTCGTGGTGAACGCGGCGGCCCGGGCAGTCGCCGGCGGAAAGGTCAACGGATGAGCACGGGCACATTGGACCGGCCGGTCAAGGTACCGACCTTCCACCCGATCAGCATCGCTCGGCGGGTCAAGAACGGAGTGGCGTCAACACTGTTCTTCACCGCCTTCGCGATCGCGGTGATCCCACTGGTGTGGGTGCTTTGGGTGGTCATCCAGCGGGGTTGGTACGCGGTGACCAGGAACACCTGGTGGACCCACTCCCTGCAGGGAGTGCTGCCCGAACAGTTCGCCGGCGGGGTGTATCACGCCATATACGGAACATTGGTCCAGGCCGGGGTCGCCGCGGTGCTGGCGGTGCCGCTGGGGCTGATGGCCGCCGTCTATCTCGTCGAATACGGCGGCGGACGGCTCGCACGGGCCACCACGTTCATGGTCGACGTGCTCGCCGGCGTGCCGTCAATCGTGGCCGCGTTGTTCATCTTCAGCCTATGGATCGCCACCCTTGGTTTCCCGCAGAGCGCCTTCGCGGTGTCTCTCGCATTGGTCTTGCTGATGCTGCCGGTGGTGGTGCGCTCTACCGAAGAGATGCTCAAGCTGGTTCCCGACGAACTGCGAGAAGCCAGTTACGCGTTAGGTATTCCGAAATGGAAGACCATCATGCGGATCGTGATACCGACCGCATTGCCCGGCATCATCTCCGGCATCCTGCTGTCCATCGCGCGGGTGATCGGCGAGACGGCGCCGGTGCTGGTGCTCGTCGGTTACAGCCGGGCGATCAACTTCAACATTTTCAACGGCAACATGGCGTCGCTGCCGCTGTTGATCTACACCGAACTGACCAACCCGCAGCACGCCGGATTCCTGCGCATCTGGGGTGCTGCGCTGACACTGATCATCGTCGTGGCGATCCTCAATCTGCTCGCGGCGGTGGCCACCCGGATATTGACAGCCCGACGGTAAGACTTCGAGAGGAACCTCGCATGGCCAAACGCCTTGACCTCAAAGACGTCAACATCTATTACGGAAGCTTCCACGCGGTCGCCGATGTCACGCTGTCGGTCCCCCCGCGCAGCGTGACGGCGTTCATTGGCCCGTCCGGGTGCGGCAAATCGACGGTGCTGCGCTCGCTGAACCGGATGCACGAAGTAACCCCCGGAGCTCGGGTGGCCGGGGCGGTGCTGCTGGACGGGGACAACATCTACGGCGCGGGCGTGGACCCGGTGGGCGTGCGCAAGACCATCGGCATGGTTTTCCAGCGACCGAACCCGTTCCCCACCATGTCGATCCGGGACAACGTGGTGGCCGGGATGCGGCTGCAGGGGGTGCGTGACCGAAAGGTGCTCGACGAAGTGGCCGAGCGGTCGCTGCAGGGCGCGAACCTGTGGAACGAGGTCAAGGACCGGCTGGACCGCCCCGGCGGCGGCCTGTCCGGTGGCCAGCAGCAGCGGCTATGCATAGCGCGGGCGATCGCCGTACAGCCCGACGTGCTGTTGATGGACGAGCCGTGCTCGGCGCTCGATCCCATCTCCACGCTCGCCATCGAGGACCTCATCGCCGAACTCAAGCTCGACTTCACGATCGTGATCGTCACCCACAACATGCAGCAGGCGGCACGCGTCAGCGATCAGACAGGTTTCTTCAACCTCGAGGCGACCGGTAAACCGGGCCGGTTGATCGAGATCGACGACACGGAGAAGATGTTCTCCAATCCGAGCCACAAGGCTACTGAAGACTACATCTCGGGGCGCTTCGGCTGATCCGGCGAATGGCCTATGCCGCAGAACAATTCGATATCCATCCGGTCGGCGAGGTCGGTCTCGTCAATGTCGGCGTCAGCGCCAAGGCCTCTCGGTGCGGGCCTGCTGCGCCGCCATCTCGTGCTGGTGGAACGGGACCCGGCGATCGCCTCCGTGTTGGTGGAGGACGCCGCGGCAGTCGGGCTGGAGACCACCTGGTGCCGCGACGGGGCTGAGGCGTTGCTCGCCGTCGGCGCGGAGCCACCCGCTGTGCTGATCGTTGCGGCTGCGACCGAGACGGTAGAGGCGGCCAGCATTGCCGCGGCCGTACGCGCCCGGTCGGAGTTGCCGATCCTGGTCGGCGCGGCAGGCGGTGAAGAGGAGCTAGCTCGGCAGGCGCTGGCCACCGGTGCCTCCGCGGTGATCGCGCGGCCGTACGACGTCGCGGCGATCCTTCCTTTCCTGGCCAAGGTGCGCGGGGATGATGACGGTGCGCTGCTGGTGGCCGGCCCCATCGAAGTCGACCGGAACGGGCGCGAGACGCGAGTTCGTGGGCGCGACGTGCAGCTGACCCAACGCGAGCTCGAACTGTTGATTTTCCTGATCGAGCGGCGCGGCAGGGTGGCCAGCTCAGCCGAGATCAGCCGGGCGGTCTGGGGACGCCCGTCGGGTACCAACACGGTTGCGGTACATGTGAAACGGCTTCGCGAGAAGCTCGGCGACGACCGTGAGCACGGCGAGTTCATCCGCACGATTCGCGGGGCGGGCTACCGGCTGGCGCCGTCTGTCTGCTCGTAGGGTGTTCGTTCGGTGTGTCGGGAGGCGTGTCGGGAGGCGTGTCGGGGAATAGGAGGCGGCTGGCCGCGTTCCTACTCGCATGAGCAAGGCGGTGAAGTTCGATCGATACGGCGGGATCGACATGCTCGAGGTGCGCGACGATCCCCGGCCGGTGCCGGGCGAGGGCCAGGTGCTCGTCGAGGTCAAGGCGGCCGGCATCAACCCGGGCGAAGCGATGATCCGCAAGGGTGCGCTGCACGACATGTGGCCGGCGACGTTCCCGTCGGGGCAAGGCAGCGACCTGGCAGGCGTGGTGGCCGAGGTCGGCCCCGGCGTGGACGGGTGGCGGGTTGGCGACGAAGTTCTCGGCTTTACCGAGGAGCGCGCGAGCCAGGCCGAATATGTGGTGGTGCCGGCCAACCAGCTCGCCACCAAACCGGCGCAGGTGCCCTGGGAAGTGGCCGGTGCGTTGTTCGTCGCCGGTACGACGGCGTACGCGGCTGTTCGTGCGGTCGCCCTACAGCCCGGCGACCCGGTTGCGGTGGCCGGCGCCGCCGGCGGGGTCGGGACCATCGCAGTGCAGCTGGCCAAGCGGACAGGCGCGACCGTCCTCGGTATCGCCGGGCCGTCGAATGACGACTGGCTCACCGCGCACGGCGTCGTTGCGGTCAACTACGGCGACGATCTGGCGAACCGGCTGCGGTCGGCCGCACCCGCAGGTCGGATCGACGCGTTTCTGGACTTCTTCGGCGGCGGCTACGTCGAACTGGCCGTCAGCGAGCTCGGCGTCGCGCCGGAGCGGGTGGACACGATCATCGACTTCCCCGCGGTGAGCCAGTTCGGTGTGCAAGCCGCGGGCAACGCGGACGCCGCGAACGCTGACGTGCTCGCCGAGCTGGCCGGGCTGGTGGCCGCTGGCGAGCTGGAAGTGCCGATCGCCGAGGTGTACCCGCTCGACGACGTGCAGGATGCATACCGCAGGCTCGAGCAGCGGCACACCAGGGGCAAGATCGTCCTGCGGCCGTAGCGTCGGGCGGATGGGCCCGTCAGGTGTGCTGGCGCACCTCGGCGGACGGCAGCAGGGTGTCTTCTTCGGGCATAGTGCCGGTCACCTGGAAAATGACCCGCCGGCCGATTTCGACGGCATGGTCGGCGAACCGCTCGTAGAACCGGCTGAGCAACGTCACGTCGACGGCGGCGATGACGCCGTGTCTCCAGTCGCGGTCCATCAGCACGGAGAAAAGGTGTTTGTGCAAGTCATCCATCGCGTCGTCCTCTTCGCGCAGATGGGCTGCCTTGCCCGGGTCGCGGGAGAGCAACGCCTCCTGAGCCGCGTTGCCCAGTTCGACTGCGACTCGGCCCATTTCGGCGAAATACCCGTTGACCTCCTCAGGCAGCGCGTGCTGCGGGTGGCGACGCCGGGCGATCTTGGCCACGTGCAGCGCCAGCGCGCCCATCCGATCGACGTCGGCCACGTTCTGGATCGAGGTCACCACGGCGCGCAGGTCACCGGCCACCGGCGCCTGCAGGGCCAGCAGCACAAACGCCGCCTCCTCGGCGCGTGCCCCCGCGCTGATGACTCGCTCGTGGTCGCCGATCACCTGCTCGGCGAGTACCAGGTCGGCCTGAAGCAACGCATGAGTCGCACGCTCCATCGCAACCCCGGCCATGCCGCACATGGCGGCGATCTCCCCCGTAAGTGCGTCGAGCTGT
The DNA here is from genome assembly GCA_019245755.1 of Mycobacteriaceae bacterium. Classification (GTDB taxonomy): domain Bacteria; phylum Actinomycetota; class Actinomycetes; order Mycobacteriales; family Mycobacteriaceae; genus Mycobacterium. The sequence continues at coordinate 72,196 of JAFARC010000040.1, forward strand.
TCGTGGTAAGCAGTCCGCATATGCCGAGCTTACGGGGAGAATCGCAACAAGGTCACGATCCGCACGGGTGAACTCGCGGTGAATGCCGCCCGGCCGTCGAAACCGTCTCAGTCAGCCGCCAGAGTGCATCGCGTCCGCACCCGCGGGCACAGTGCAGTCGTCCGGGTCAGCGAGCCAGCCCTGCGGCAGCGCGACCGACGCGGGCGATCCCTGGCGGCCGCGCGGTCCGGTCGCCTCCGGGGGGAACGGCACGCCGGGATCGAGACGATCCAGCAACGAGCCCAGCTCGGTCTGGTTTTTGACCAGCGCCAACGCGCGCCGAAGCTCAGCGCCGGCCGGGAAGCCGTGCAGGTACCAGGCCATATGTTTGCGGAGGTCGCGCATGCCTTTGTCCTCGCCGAAGTGGGCGGCCAGCAGCTCGCCATGGCGGCCGATGATGCCGGCGACCTCGCCGAGCGTGGGCGGAACCGGTGCGGGTGTGCCGGTGAACGCCGCGGAGAGCTCGGCGAACAGCCAGGGACGGCCGAGGCAGCCGCGTCCGATCACCACGCCGTCGCAGCCGGTCTTGGCCATCATGGCCAGCGCATCCTCCGCGTCGAAGAGGTCGCCGTTGCCGAGCACCGGGATGGAACTGACGTGCTCCTTGAGCGCGGCGATCTGATCCCAGTCGGCGCTGCCCGAGTACCGCTGCGCTGCCGTGCGGGCGTGCAGCGCGACCGCCGCGGCGCCCTCGTGCGCCGCGATCCGTCCCGCGTCCAGGTGGGTGTGGTGCTCGTCGTCGATGCCGATCCGGAATTTCACCGTGACGGGAATGCTCGTCCCCTCGGTCGCGCGAACAGCTGCGGCGACGATCCGGCCGAACAGGCGGCGTTTGAACGGCAGCGCGGCGCCGCCGCCGCGGCGAGTCACCTTCGGCACCGGGCAGCCGAAGTTCATGTCGATGTGGTCGGCCAGTCCCTCGACCGCGATCATCCTGGCCGCGGCGTAGGTGGTGTCCGGGTCAACGGTGTACAGCTGCAGCGAACGCGGGTGCTCGTCCGGGGCGAACGTCGTCATGTGCATCGTGACCGGGTGGCGTTCCACCAGGGCACGAGCGGTGACCATCTCGCACACGTAGAGCCCGCTGACGGTATTGGTGCGTTCGCGTTCGAGCTCACGACACAGCGTCCGGAACGCGACGTTGGTCACCCCTGCCATCGGGGCCAGCACGACCGGGCTGCGCAGCGTGATCGAACCGATGCGCAGGGCATTCTGCTCTTCGTGCCAGCGGCTCATCGCGGCGAGGCTGGCTACAGCCTGCTGAGCGTCAGCGTCCCTTCGGTGGACAGCACTTTCTGGGCGGTCAGCTTCTCGCTCCTGCGGGCTTCCCTCTCGAGCCGGCGCCGCTTGGATTCCTCGAACTTGTCGCACGCTTCCTCGAGCTCCTCGACCAGCAGAGCAAGGTCATCGCGCATCCGCGCGGCCTCGCCGGTGAAGTCCTCACGTTCAAAGATGCGCCACTTCTTGAGGACGGGCGTCACGACGTCGTCGAGGTGGATGCGCGGGTCGTACACGCCGCCAACCGCGATGATCACTGCCTTGCGGCGGAAGCCGGGGACCGTGAACCCGGGCATCTTGAAGTTGCGCAACACACGGTGCAGCGACTTCATGGCCTGGTCCGGCGCGACGTCAAAACCGGCCTCGCTCACGTCCCGGTAGAAGATCATGTGCAGGTTCTCGTCGGCCGAGACGCGAGCCAGCAGCTGGTCAGCAATCGTCTCCTCGCAGGCGCGCCCGGTGTTGCGGTGCGACACTCGGGTCGCCAGCTCCTGGAACGTCACGTAAATCACGGAGTCGAACAGACTGTCCGCGAAGAGGTCGCCCTGCTGGTTCTGTCCGGGGCTGAAGCCCCTGGTCATCTGCTCGAGACGAAGCTTCTCCAGCTCGACCGGATCGATTGCCCTGGTGACCACCAGGTAGTCGCGCAGCGCGATGCCGTGGCGGTTCTCCTCGGCGGTCCAGCGGTTGATCCACTGGCCCCAGGCGCCGTCCATGCCGAAGTTCATCGCGATCTCGCGGTGGTAGGAGGGCAGGTTGTCCTCGGTCAGCAGGTTCTGCACCATTGCCACCTGCGCGAGCTCCGAGAGGTGGGACTCTTCGGGGTCCCAGTCTGTGCCGCCCAGCGCGTAATAGTTCTTGCCGTCCGACCACGGGATGTAGTCGTGGGGGTTCCAGTCCTTGGACATCCTGAGGTGCCGGTTGAGGTTCGCCTCGACGACTGGTTCGAGCTCGTGCAGTAGCTGCAGATCGGTCAAGTCTTGCGACATGGCCCCTCCAGTTATCTGTACCTAGTGGTTGCAGTCAATATATCTGTGTATGGCAGTAGCATTCAAGTCGCCTCGCCCCGGGCGACAGCGGCTGGCGGCTGTTACGGGCTGATCGGGCTGTGGGAGGTGGCGCGGCTCATCAGCATTGCGACGCAATAGTCGATGAACTGCTCCCGGGTGGCCGCGAGCCGGCCGCCCAGGTAGGCGGTGAACAGCGCGGTCAAAGCGCCGATCAGCCCGGTGGCCACCATGTTCTGCAACACCGGATCGGTGATGCGCGTCAGCTTGCGCTGCAGCAGGTTGATGAAGTTGGGCATCCATTCCGCTCCGGAGCGGGTCAGGACGGGTTCGCCCTCGGGCGCCAGCAAAAGAACGCGTCCGCGCACCGGATCGTCGACCATCAGCGCCACGAACCGTTCCACCGCTTCGCGGGGCGAAGTGGCCGTTTCCAAAGTGGCCATGGCACGGGTGCAGACATCGTCGTAGACGGCCCGAACGAAGTCGTCGCGGTCGGCGAAACTTTCGTAGAAGTAGCGCTCGGTCAGCCCCGCGGCGCGGCACACTGCTCGCACGGTCAGTCCAGGACCGCCCTCGCTGCCGAGCAAGTTCACGCCGGCCGCGACGAGTTCGTCGCGGCGCAGCGCCTGGCGGTCCTCGATCGGGACGCCCGACCACCGTCGTTGACCAGATCCCACACCACTCCCTACACTCAATAGTGACAACGCCCGTAGTCAAAAGCGATTCTCGCGCTGATGGGAACCCAACAGTGACTCAAGATACGTCTGCGGTTACCGCGATGACTACCGACAGTGTCGGCTGCCCCGTCTCGCAGCTGGGTTATGAGGCACCGCCGAGCCCGCTCGGGCCCGACTCATTGACCTGGAAGTATTTCGGTGACTGGCGCGGGATGCTGCAAGGTCCGTGGGCAGGGTCGATGCAAAACATGCATCCCCAACTCGGTGCGGCCGTGGAAGAGCACTCGACGTTCTTCCGGGAGCGCTGGCCGCGGCTGTTGCGGTCGCTGTACCCGATCGGCGGGGTGGTGTTCGACGGCGACCGGGCTCCGATGACCGGTGCCGAGGTTCGCGACTACCACGCCAGCATCAAGGGCGTCGACGCGATCGGCCGTCGCTACCACGCTCTGAATCCCGACGTTTTCTATTGGGCGCACGCGACCTTCTTCGTCGGAACGCTGATCGTGGCCGAACGGTTCTGCGGGGGCATCACCGAGGCCGAGCGCCGGCAGCTGTTCGAGGAACACATCGCCTGGTACCGCATGTACGGCATGAGCATGCGGCCGGTTCCAAGGACTTGGGAGGAGTTCGGGGTCTACTGGGACCACATGTGCCGCGAGGTGTTGGAGAACAACTTCGCCGCCCGTGCGGTGCTGGATCTTCGTGGTTTGGCGAAACCGCCGTTTGCGCAGTGGCTTCCGGATTGGGTGTGGCGGGCGCAGCGCGCGGTGTTGGCGCCGTTCTTCGTGTGGCTCACGGTGGGGCTGTACGACCCGGCGGTGCGCGAGCTGATGGGCTACAGCTGGTCGGCGCGCGACGAATGGCTGCACCGGCGGTTCGGGGATCTGGTGTGTGCGGTGTTTCGGCTCGTGCCGCGGCGCAGGCGCATGCATCCGCGCGCGCGGGCAGCATGGGACCGGGTCTGTCGGCGCATCCCCGCCGACAGCCCGCTGGTGCACACGCCGGCGCGGAACCTCCCGCCTCTTGACGAACGGGGCAAGCCGACTCATTACTGTCCGGTCGTGGGGTGATTCGACAGCCCGGTGGTGGGGTGATTCAACGGAGTCGCTGGTGGGTGATTCAACGGCGTCGCTCGCGCACTTTGTACGTCGAGGGCCACGATTTTCGAGAGTCGTCTCCCACCAGCGGAGTTCCCATGGCTCCCACCCTGACGTCGTAGGCTTCCTGGCCGGCGCCGACTTCGCGATTGGCGTGTTCCTGGGCCAGGTAGTACAGCTCATCGATGGTGGCTTCGCCGTACGCGACGAATGTGGTTTTGCGCGCGACGTCCTTCAGCCCGGCAGTCATCCGGTCGGGCAGGACGCGCGACGCGAGCGCCCCGAGGGCCAGCAGCGTGAACGGGATAACCCAGTAGCAAATAAACGACAACGGTGTCTTGGTGTCGAGTATCGTGGCCTTGCCTTGCAGAATGGGCGGGATCAACGATGAAACCGTCATGCCAGCGAACACGGCGACCCAGATCCACGTCAGCAGCGTGGTGATGCGAGCAAACAGCTCGCTGTTGACCACCTCGGGAGGCTTGTCCGCTTCGGCGAATTCACGCACGAAGGGCTTACCGATCAGCACGCTGCAAAGCGCCACCAGGAAGATCCCTGCGTTGCTCAGCGGCTGGATCCACCGCTGCATAAACGACTCGCTGAGCGTGAGTGTCAGGATTGTCAGCACCAAGAACGTTCCAACAGCCCCGACTTCGAGCGTGCGCCCGGCTGCGCCTCGGATGCGCCCGATCGCCAGGGCGGCTAATGCGGTCGCGAGCGCGACCAACACGGCAGTGGTGAAAGGGACGTTGCCGACAAGGACCCAATAGACGATCCACGGCGAGAAGCCGAACAGAATGCCCATGCTCGGTCAGTGTAAGGAGTCCAAATCGGGTGGCTTATGTGAACGTCTCGGGCCGGCGAGCGTTGTCGCTTCGTGGGTTGGGCTCTGGCCGGTTCGGGTTGGTTGTCAGGCGGTGAAGCTCGTGGGGTTGGCTGTCAGGTGGTGAAGCCCGTCGGGGTTGGTTGTCAGGTGGTGAAGCCCGTCCAGGTCGCGCCGTCGAAATAGCGCAATCGGGGATAGATCGGGTCGGGAAACCAGCCAGGTTGGACCGGGGGATAGCGCCCGTAGATCCCGCGAGGATCGCCGGCGAGGCTCAGTCGGTGCTCGTAATCGGCACGGGCACGTAATGCGGCGTTGCGTCGTGTTTGCGCGCGTTTCCGTCGAGCGAAGTGGGCCAGCATCGCGGTGAGTGCGACCGCGACCACCCCGACGTACCAGCCATGAAGCAGCGACAGGCAGACGATGAAGACCGCCGCGCCGATGAGCCAGGGGTGGCGCTGCCAAAACGGGGGTCTGAGTGGCTGGTGGAGCACTGCTTTCGATGATAGGTCTGACCGGATGGGCAGTCGCCTCGTTTGAGGATGGCGCTAACGTGGGCGGAATGATGGCCTCCGATCTGCTCGGTGGCCGCTACGAGCTGCGAGGGGTCCTGGGTCGGGGTGGCATGGCCGAGGTGCGCGACGGCTGGGACACCCGTCTCAGCCGGGCGGTCGCGGTCAAGCTGCTTCACCCGGGCTTCGCGCACCACGTCGAGAGCCGTGAGCGCTTCGACGCGGAGGCCCGTTCAGCCGCCTCGCTGAACAACTCGCACATCGTCGCCGTCCACGACACGGGCGAACACAACGGAACGCCGTTCATCGTGATGGAACGGCTGCCCGGTGCCTCGCTCGCTGACTACATCGCACGGGGCCCGTTGCCGCAACCGCTGGTCAGGTCGGTGCTTGACGACGTCCTCGCGGCGCTAGCCGCGGCACACGAGGCGGGGATCCTGCACCGCGACATCAAACCCGGCAACATCTTGTTCACCAGCGACGGCGAGGCGAAGGTTTCCGACTTCGGTATCGCGAAGACCGCGGACGCCGGCTACACGACGACCGGTCAGGTCGTCGGCACGATGGCGTATCTGAGTCCGGAACGGCTGCTGGGCAACCCTGCCACTCCGGCGGACGACCTGTATGCGCTCGGTGTCGTGGGATACGAGGCGCTGACTGGGCGCCGGCCGTTCATGGGGGAAAATTTCGGGGCGTTGGTGCACGCGATCCTTTCGGAGCAGCCGGCACCGCTTGAGGTCTTGCGGCCCGACGTCGACCCGGCGCTGACCGCCGTGGTCGAACGCGCGATGGCCCGCAACCCCGCTTGGCGGTTTCAGAACGCGCGGGCGATGCGGGCGGCCTTGCTGGGGGTTCCGGTGGCGACAATGCCGTCGGTGGCGGCAGCGGTCGGCGGTAGGCCGCCGACCAGGGTTTTGGATGAGCCGGTACCACCGTTGCCGACGTATGCGCCGGTCGGGTATGGACTGATGGCCGGACCCTCCGCGAGCAGGCGGAACCGGAAGCTGTTGGGCGTGGGTGCCGTGGTCGCCGCATTTCTGCTGGCAGCGGTGCTGGTGGTGTTCGACTCGCCGTTTCAGTCCAGTCCGGCGCCCAAATCGGTCACCACCAGCACGCCGGTGCCCATTCCGACGACCACCCTGCCCACGACGGCGTCGACGACATCAGGGGCTCCGGTCGAGGAGGAGCCGCCGCCTGCCCGCAGGCCGGGCCGGCCGCACAGGGGACACGGTGACTGAGCGGTCGGCTGTGGGCTGACGTACGCGGCCCTTTACGTCGGCACCGATACGCCGCTAGTTCCACGACATCCTGATACGTCAACCGAACACGAGCGTGGACGCAGTAATGCTGCGGCTGCAATAACTCCATGTTAAGAGTGAAGAGATTGCCGTCGGCAGTTGCCCGAAACGGGCGCGCGGATGTCTGAGCTGAGGTAATGTTGCGAACCCGTAACAGCAAACGATATGTGTGCTTGTACGTCGTGTTTGCCAGCTAGGCAGAACCTCAGCGCCGCCGAAGAACGAGGTTTGCCGGTGAAGCACGTCCTAGAGGGGGGGCAGTGACAGGGATAGACGAATTTGTCGGCCAGGATCAGCCTGGCATGGGTGTCACTCTTGGCAGCAGCCAACCCGCTCTGCCGCTATTTCACCGGGGACTGATCGAAACACGTTCCGCTGAAGCTGGGGATACCGGCAATCGGCTCACAAAACGCGGCGCCATTCGTGCCCAAGGATCACGCGGGGCATGGGAGCGCCGATACAGCCGATATCTGTTCGCCTCGGACGCGGTCGTGGCTACGCTGGCGGTGATCACCGGCGAATTCCTCCGGTTTGGCGGCAAATCGCCCAGCGTAGCCGGTTACAGCTCGCTCGATTACCAGATCGTTTCCGTCATCATTATCGTGATTTGGCTGTGGCTCCTAGCGGTCTACCGCACACGTGCTGCCGGCGTAATCGGTGCGGGATCGGAGGAATTTCGCCGGCTATGGGCCGCCACGATGACGGCATTTGGGGCAATCGCGATTTCGTCGATGCTGCTCAAACTCGACATCGCGCGGGGTTACTTGGCCATCGCGCTGCCGTTGGGCGTGGTCGGGCTGACTTTGAATCGGCGGTTTGCGCGAAGGGTTGTGGCAGGGTTGCGCCGGCGCGGCCGAATGCTGAGCGCTGTGCTGGCAGTCGGTGAGCTGAAGTCGGTGTGCGGACTGGCGGAGTCCCTCGCACGGCATCCGGAAGACGGCTATACCGTGGTCGCGGCCTGCCTCCCAGGGCGCGGAGGCAGCGGTGTAACCTACGTCGACGCGCTCGGCGACCTGCCACTTTATCCGGACAAAGGTAACTTCGAGGAGGCGATCCGCTGCTCTGGTGCAGACACCGTGGCGGTGACGTCGACCGATCATCTCGGTCCGCGCGGCTTCCGGGATTTGTCGTGGCAGTTGGAGAAGCTCGACGTCGACCTCGTGGTATCACCAGGGATGGTCGACCTGGCAGGGCCCCGCCTCACGGTGCGGCCTTTGGCCCGCGTGCCGCTAATTCAAATAGCCAAACCACGTTACGACGGTGCCAAAGGGTTCCAAAAGCGGGCATTCGACCTGTGTTTTTCGCTGTTGGTACTGGTGATGGCTTTCCCAGTTATGCTCTTTGCGGCGGTGGCCATAAAGCTAACCAGTAGAGGCCCTGTGTTTTACACCGCCGAGCGCATTGGCCTCAATGGCAAGCCTTTCCGGATGATCAAATTCCGTACTATGACCGTGGATGCCGAGCGCCAGCTGGCGGAGCTCATTCACCTGAACGATGGCGATGGGCTGCTTTTCAAGATCCGGTCTGATCCGCGGGTGACACGAGTGGGTCGGTTGTTGCGGCACTTCAGCATTGATGAATTGCCACAATTCATGAATGTACTACGCGGAGACATGAGCGTTGTGGGGCCCCGACCTCCGTTGCCTTCGGAAGTGGCGTCGTATAATGACAATCTTCGCCGAAGGCTTCTGGTCCGGCCGGGAATCACGGGGCTATGGCAAGTGAGCGGTCGATCAGATCTCTCGTGGGAGGACTCCGTCCGATTGGATCTGTCCTATGTGGAGAACTGGTCAATGCTGGCCGACCTGGCCATCGCGCTGACGACGGTACGTGCGGTGATACGTGGTACAGGGGCGTACTAGCAGTATGGATCTTTCGGCCACGTCGGCGCCGGTTCACAGCGGCGCGAGCAGGATGACGACTGAGGCGCGCCGCAAACGAATCGCGGTGACCTTCATCGGAATCAACTACGAGCCAGAGCCGTTGGGCATTGCGCCGTACTCGACCGGTTTATGTAACCAGCTTGCAGCGAGAGGCTACGACGTCAGGGTCATCACCGGTGTGCCGCATTACCCCGAGTGGCGGATCGCTCCGGAATACAAATGGACCTGGACATCTTTCGAGACGATCTCCGGTGTGCCCGTCAAGAGAGTCAGGCACTCCATTCCCAAGAAGTTCACCAACTCACGCCGGTTGGTCATGGAAGCGACGTTCGGAAGCCGCGCCGCTCTTTCCAAGTGGGACGAGCCAGATGTCCTGATATGTGTAACACCTGCACTTGTCTCAACCGCATTGATATGCCTAAAGAACCATGCCCTCGGGCGCCGCCGCCCAGCCCTCGGAGTTTGGGTCCAAGACCTCTACACAGTGGGACTAGCTGAAACCCAAACTGGGGGCTCAGCTGCGGCGGGGATCGCACGTCGACTGGAGAGTTGGGTCCTGCGACAGGCCGACGGCGTTGCGGTGATACACGATAGGTTTCGGACACAGTTACTCGAAAGTCTGCACGTGAGTCCCGCCAAGGTGAGAACCATCAGAAATTGGGCGCGCATTTCGTCCTACGCATCGCATGACCGAAACGCGGCGCGTGAACAATTCGGTTGGGCGCCGGACGAGATCATCGTGCTACACGCCGGGGCCATGGGCGTCAAGCAGGGCCTCGAGAACGTTGTACGTGCGGCCCAGATCGCAGACCAGCAAAACTCCAGGATCCGTTTTGTCCTCCTCGGCGATGGGAATCAGCGGAGATCGTTGGAAGCGATGGCCAGAGGCACGTGGCGCCTGGAGATCCGCGACCCTCTTCCGGACGATAAATTCGCGGCGGCTCTCACCGCGGCCGACATACTTCTCGTGAACCAGAAGCCAGGCGTCGCTGAGATGTCAATTCCAAGTAAGTTGATCTCGTATTTTCAGAGCGGGACGCCGGTCCTGGCCGCGATCGACTCTGGGAGTAACGCCGCTGAAGAGATCCGTAATTCAGGGGCGGGCATCATCGTCGAGAGCGGAGACCCCGTCACGTTGCTGGATGCAGCTGCCGCACTTGGTGCAGATCCAAACCTAAGACGCCGGCTGGGTGCGAACGGACGCGAATATGTGACGAGGGTGCTCAGCGCGGAGCATTCGATGGATGACTTCGACAATTGGGTCCAACAGCTGTTGGCATCGCGGCGACGGTGAACCCCAACGTGGATCGACGCGGGTTATCCAACAAGATATCGGTGGTCAAGAGAGGCAGGCGATGGCGCGACGCGCGTTAATAGCGGGGATCACGGGCCAAGACGGTTCATATCTCGCAGAATTGCTGCTGAGCAAGGGCTACGAGGTTCATGGCTTGATCAGGAGGGCTTCGACCTTCAACACCAGCCGGATCGATCACATCTACCAGGACCCGCACCGACCGGACGCTCGGCTCTTCCTGCACTACGGCGATATAAATGACGGGGGACGGCTTACATCGCTGCTGGCGAAGATTGACCCTGCCGAAGTCTATAACTTAGCCGCGCAGTCGCATGTGCGTGTGTCGTTTGACGAACCGGAGAATACCGGCAACATTACAGGTGTTGGGACGGTGCGACTCCTGGAAGCCGTGCGACTCGCTGGCTTATCCTGTCGGTTCTACCAGGCGTCAAGCTCAGAAATGTTCGGCGCGTCGCCTCCGCCCCAGAATGAATCGACACCGTTTTATCCGAGGTCTCCGTATGGAGCTGCCAAGGTGTATTCGTATTGGATGACAAAAAATTATCGTGAGGCCTACGGGATGTTTGCCATCAACGGCATTCTTTTCAACCACGAGTCGCCACGTCGAGGTGAAACATTTCTGACCCGCAAAGTGTCCCGCGGGGTGGCCAGGATCAAAGCGGGACTCGATTCTAAACTGTATCTGGGCAATCTGGACGCCATTCGCGACTGGGGTTACGCACCCGAATATGTCGAAGGGATGTGGCGAATGCTCCAAGTCGATGAGCCGGACGATTATGTGCTAGCGACGGGGCAGCCCTGTACCGTGCAACAATTCGTCCAGACCGCATTTGAATGCGCTGGACTGAACTGGGAAAATTACGTGACATTCGACGAGCGTTACGTGCGCCCGACCGAGGTCGACGCGTTGATCGGTGACCCTACGAAGGCCTCGCGCCTGCTTGATTGGAAGGCAGAGGTGATGGCGCCCGAACTCGCCGCCATCATGGTTAATGCTGATGCCAAGGCGCTCGAATGCGCAGCGACACCGTGGATCGATAAGCCGTCGGTTAACTGGTGGAAATAGCTGATGGTTGACCATGGGTACGACGTGGACATGGCGTCGGGATCGGTGTCTCCTTTAGACCGCAACTCCCCGGTGTGGGTCGCCGGCCATCGCGGGCTCGCCGGTTCTGCGATTTGGCGCTTGTTCGAAAAGGATGGCTTCTCTCGTCTTATAGGGGTGAGTCGCTCGGAACTTGACCTGACCGATAGAGGGCGCGTTTTCGATTTCGTCGCAGAGCAGAAGCCCAAAGCGGTCATTGTCGCTGCGGCCTTCGTCGGAGGCATCCTGGCCAACGCGACCTATCCGGCCGACTTCATATCCCAAAACCTTCAGATACAAGTGAACGTGATGGACGCTGCCGCGGTGGGGGGCGTCGAACGTCTGCTCTTTCTCGGCTCGTCGTGCATCTATCCTAAGTTTGCCCCGCAGCCCATTAAAGAAAGCTACCTTCATGCAGGACCGCTTGAATCGACCAATGAAGCGTACGCGGTGGCGAAGCTTGCGGGAATCGCGCACGTGGGCGCCGTCCGCCGACAATATGGGCTACCGTGGATCGCGGTAATGCCAAGCAATCTATATGGCCCGGGCGATAATTTTCATGAAACACAATCACATGTGTTAAGCGCACTAATTCGCAGATTCATCAACGCTCATGCCAGCGGGGAAGAGTCGGTCACAAACTGGGGGACTGGCAAACCCCGCCGAGAGTTCCTGTACGTCGATGATCTGGCGTCTGCGTGCCTACACCTGCTAGATCGCTATAACGAACCGTCGCCAGTAAACATCGGTACCGGTGTCGACTACACCATCGCCGAGGTGTCCACCATGGTGGCGGAGGCCGTAGGCTACCGCGGCGCTGTACGGTGGGATCACTCCAAACCCGACGGCACCCCGCGTAAGCTTCTCGACGTCTCGCTGATCAATCGGCTTGGCTGGCGATCATCTACTGATATCGAGACCGGAATTCGGTCAACAGTGGATTGGTACCAAAGCCGAGGGCCGGCAGTGAGATGCTAATCGACGGGGCTGGGGGCCGCCGATGACGGTTAACGCTGTTCGAATTCCACAGGTTGTACCGTGGATCGGAGAGGAAGAGCGAGCTCTTGTAGACGCTGTCTTGAAGGACAACTGGCTCACCGAGGGTCCCCGCTCGCAAGAGTTCGCAACCCAGCTGATGGAACTGATGAATGCCCCGTACGGGGTGTTCGCGCCCAACGGCACGCTGGCGCTCGCGCTTGGCCTGCTGGCCCTCGATATTTCGGCAAGCGACGAAGTGATCGTCCCCAATTCGACGTTCGTCGGCAGCGCGACAGCGGTGCTTCTCGCCGGAGCAAAGCCGGTGTTCGTCGACATCGACGCGCAAACCCTGCAGATCGACGTTGCCCACGCGGAGCAGGCCGTAACCCCGAACACCGCCGCCATCATGCCCGTTCACCTGATGGGCGTGGCGGCCGACATGGACGCGGTCATGGCGTTCGCCAGGCATCACAAGCTCAAAGTCATCGAGGACGCGGCACAGGGCATCGGGGTAACTCACAACGGCCGGCATGTCGGCACCATAGGCGACGTTGGATGCTTTTCATTCTTCGCCGACAAGACCATCACAACGGGGGAGGGTGGATTCATCGCTTGTCGGACACCGGATGTGTATGAGCGACTGCGGCGGTTGCGGAACCAGGGCCGTGTGGAGAGCGGAAGTTTCATCCATCCCGTTGTCGGATTCAACTTCCGGATCACCGACATGCAGGCAGCGGTCGGACTTGCCCAGCTGAAAAAGCTAGAAGAGATCATCGCGCGCAAACAAGCGAACCAGGCGTTGTACAAGGAGCTGCTGAGCGACAACCCGCACATTCGGGTGTTCGAAGCGCCGCCGAACAGCGCCCACGTCCCGTTCCGCTGCGTGCTGATGTGCGACAGAGCATTTGAGCTGGCCGACTATCTGAGCGAGAATGGCATCGCCACCAGACGGTTCTTCTATCCTTTACACAAGCAGCCCTGCTTCGCCGATATTTCTGATCCGTCCGAAAATGGACGCTTTCGAAATTCGATCAGCGCCTACGAGCACGGTCTTCTGCTGCCGGTGTTTCCCGCTATGCGAGAAAACGATGTGGCGCGGGTCGCTTCCATGATCAACAGGTTCCACCAATGATTTCTTCCAATGACGGCCGAGTCCGTACTGCTGAAAATGCCGATGCTGGCACCGCACTGAGTGAGAGGCCATATGTTGGCACATGTGGTCCATCCCGTTCAGCCACGAAAGCCGATGAACCGTCGGCTGTGAGGCGGCCCTCGATGCCATGTGACCCCGGCCCTCACCGGAACGAGTTCGACCTTGCCGAGTTCACCGGACACGGATACGACAAGGGACGACCCTGGTTGATCCAAGTGCTGTGGTTATTGACTTCGGGTTGTCTGGTGATGCGGTGGTGGTGCCCGAAGGCCGTCAGAATGGCGGTGTTGCGGGCATTCGGAGCAAAGATCGGATCAGGCGCGCTGGTCAGGCACAACGTCAGGATCCACTGGCCGTGGAAGCTCCGGATCGGTGACCACAGCTGGATCGGGCCAGGGGTGTGGATACTCAACTTGGAGGAGGTGTCGATCGGTTCCCACACCTGCTTGTCGCAGGACGTGTTGATCTGCACCGGAAGTCATGACCGGCGATCGCCGTCGTTCGAATTCGACAACGCGCCGATTTCGATCGGTGACCACGTGTGGATTTGCGCCAGGGCGACCGTGCTGCGCGGCGTGTCGATCGGAGACGGGGTGACCGTCGGAGCAACGTCGCTGGTCACTCGGGACGTTCCGCCGGGTAGAACGGTGGTGGCACCGCTGGGCGTGACGCTATGAGAATCCTTCACATCGTCACACTCGTCGCGGCCGATGGGTCTTTCGGCGGTCCGGTGCGGGTCGCATTCAATCTGGCCAGAGAGCTGCAGGCCCATGGCCACGACGTCATCGTCGCCGGCACCACCCGCGGATACGATCCGATCCCGACGACGATCGGCGATGTTCCGGTTCGGCTCTGGCGGGCACATCAGGTGGTGCCTTTCGCCGGCTTTCTGGGCATCTTCGCGCCCGCGCTGTTCTTTTGGATGTGGCGGCACCATCGCGAATTCGATGTGGTGCATGTGCACATGGCCAGGGACATGGTGAGCCTGCCCGCCGCGGCGCTCGCGCTGGTCCTGGGGAAACGAGTGATTCTGCAGACCCACGGCATGGTCGACGAATCTGACCACCCGTTGGCACCGCTGCTGGACCGAATCCTGACCCGCCCAGTGCTGCGCCGTGCGAAGGCCGTCCTCTTTCTCACCGAACAAGAGCGGCGCGATCTAATACACGTTGCCGAGCGCGTTGTTCTGCATGAGTTACCCAACGGGGTACCATCGATCGAGGCGACAAGCGGCCGGAGCAACGCATCTGCGACGCCGGAAGTGCTGTTCCTGGCAAGGCTGCACGAGCGTAAGCATCCGCAGCTTTTTGTGGAGGCCGCAGGCGTCTTGCTCGCCGAGGGTCTATGGGCGTCGTTCGTTCTGGTCGGACCCGACCAAGGCGAAGGCAGCAACGTCCTCCGGGCGATCGAGAAACTCGGCGAGCACGCGCGCTCCGTGAGCTGGCAGGGTGCGTTGCCGCTCGAGGCGACACTGGAACGGATGAAGCGCGCGTCAATCTACGTGCTGCCGTCGGTCAACGAACCGTTTCCGATGTCTGTCCTTGAAGCCATGTCCGTCGGACTTCCGGTCATCGCCACCGAAAGCTGCGGCCTAGCCGATGTGATACGCGAGTCGGGAAGCGGAATCGTCGTCAACGGATCGAAAGAATCACTGGTCAGCGCGATGCGGCGGCTCCTTACCGACGGGCAGTTGCGCGAGCAGATGAGCAGTGCGGCACGCACGACGGCCACTGAGCTGTGCGGCATGGGCAAGATCGGAACCCGCCTCATCGACATATACGAACGCGACGGCGTTTCGACCTATTCAACTCGAGCGAAAGCAGGACGAGGGTGAGAGCCTCGGATCACCTGCACCTACACAAGGCGGTGAAGCGCTCGGGCGATTTTCGCGCCCGCGGGGTGTCACACGAGCCGGGTGGGCGCGGCGCGGTAACGCTCCGATCGGCAGCTGCGGTCAGGCAGCTGCAGTGGTCACATCGGTGTGGACGTTGTGCATAAGGGGCGGTAATGGAGATACAGGAACTATGGCGGATCATCCTCGCGCGATGGCGGGTGGTCGTGATGGTGATCTTGATATGTGTGGCTCTTTCACTCGCGTGGTCGTGGGCAGGGCCGGTGAAGTACCGGGCACAGGGCCGGATCGTCATTTCCACCTCGGGAAGCCTGGGCACAGCCAACGACGCATACAGCGGAGAGCAGGTCGCAGTGGAGCGGGCGCCCACCTACGCGCAGCTGCTGCGCGGACCCGAGGTCGCCGCACGGGCATCGAAGAAACTGCAGGGCGCGATATCGCCGGAGACGATTCAAAGGTCGGTTGACGCGAAAATCCACTCACGAATGCCGATGCTCGACATCACCGCCACAGCGCCGAGCGCCCGCGATGCGATTCTCATGGTCGCCGCCGAGGAACTGGGTCTACAGCAATATGTCTCAGAGATCGAGCGGCCGGGCCGAGACGGTTCACTGACCGGGGTGGCGCTCACGGGAGATATCCCCACCATCACGCGGTTGGGCAGTCCCGTGCGCAACGCCGTGCTGGCGGGGCTGCTTGGCGTTGTGTTGGGCACGCTGCTGGCGGTGTACCGCGATCGCACCGACCCAATCGTCAGAGGTGCCGGCCAGCTCGCGGGTTGCGGTCTGAGGTATCGCGGCACGATCGCCGCAGACGATGATCCGCCCGCAGTGACCGATGCGTTCCGCCGCCTCGCGGTGGGATGCATGGTGACCGAAGAGCGCCATGTCGGCCGAATTCTGGTCGCCGGGGTGGACGAGGGGGGCTGCGATGGTCTCTATATCGCGGCGGGCCTGGCGCGCGGCTTGGCCGCGTGCGGACGCAGGGTAACGCTGGTCGATGCCGTGTCCGGCGAATCGCTGTGCCAAAGCGGCGGATTCTCGGATGTCGTCGACGGATCATCCAGCTGGTCGGAATGTCAGGTCCGCAACGGTTCAGATCACTTGTGGCAGATGGATATTGGGACAAATGGCGAGTCGCTGGATGCGCTGCTCATCAACGGCACTAACGCGAAACGACGGTTGCCGATATCGGGTGCGCAGGAGCACATCATCATTGCGGCGCCGTCGATCACCCACACCGCTCTAGCGGTGGCGCTGACCGCCGTCGCCGACGCTGCACTCGTAGTTGTGAAAGAACGCGCCTCGCACGTGTCCGATGTGTTCGAGGCCAAGAGGACGCTGGACGCCATGGGAATCGCGGTCATGGGAATGGTACTGGTCAGCGGAACGGCCGGCCGGGAACAGATCAACCAGCTCCGCGATCATTGCGTCGATTCCACCTCATCGCCGAACGGTGAAGTCAGGTCGACGGCAGGAAAGGCGTAGCTACGTTTTGAGCGTCGGCATACCCTCGTCCACCGTTGCACCCCGCCGGGGTGCTGGATCCGTGGCGCTGCTGACCACGGTGGACCAAGTGCTGTCCAGCGCCAGCAATGCTCTGATGGTCTTCGCGTTGGCCCAAGTGTCTTCAGCGCCGCAATTCGGCATCATCGCGCTGCTGATCACGGTGTTGGCGGTCTGGACCGGCTTCAACAGGGGAGCGCTCGGAACACCGCTGCTGCTGACGAGCAACCTCAGTGCACGCCAGATCACCGCCGAGTCGGGCTACGCCGTCAGTTGGTCGCTGTGGACCGCTCTGCTGGGCGGTGTGGTGTTCATCGGCGGGGGGGCGGCCTTCGGCCAGCCCACGGTCGGGCTTGCGTTCGCGCTCACTTTGCCGGCTGTGCTCGCGCAGGATGTCCTGCGGCACAGTGCGATCAGTCTCGGTAGGCCCGCCTTGGCCGTTCTCGCCGACGGACTGTGGACCGCCGCGGTGCTGATCCTGTTCGTCGCCAACCTCTGTGGTGCGCACGAATCGGCCGAGTCGGCGATCTATCTGTGGGGGCTCAGCGGCTTGGTGTCGGCCGTTCTGCTGGCGGCGCGATGCGCAGTCGCGCCCCGCCACTGGCGGATCCTGCAGTGGTGGAACACCTACTGGCGCCCCCGGATGCGGTTCGCAAGCGTGTATTCGGTCGGTCAAGTCGGGCTCGTTTTGGTGACACTGGTGGCGCTGACCACCGCGGGAAGTGTCGCTGCGGCGGGCATACGGGGAGCCTGGACACTGTTCGGACCTGTTGGCATGCTGATATCGGCCATGCCGACCGTGTTCGTTCCCCAAGCCGCGCGCAACCGCGACGACGGTCCGGGCGAGCACTGGCGCCCGGTTCGTACGACGTCGCTGGTGACGTCGGTGTTGACGATCGTCGCGGCAACGGGCCTGATGGCTGTTCCGGCAACGCTCGGAGCGGCTGTGCTGGGTGCCACCTGGACAGAGGCGTCGTCACTGATCCCGTATCTCGGCGTTGCCGCCGCTGCCATGTGCTGGCTCGTTGGGGCCTTCACTTACTTTTCAGCACAGGGGGCGAGCAAAACCGTATTCCGGTTGAATCTGATGCACATCGGGTTGCAGGTGACGAGCTCCTTGGCCGCCGGTGTGTTGTTCAACAGCGCTGCCGCCATCGCCATCGCGATCGCCGCATCTAGCTGCGTGATGGCGGTGGCCGGCGTGGCTTGCGTGCACTTTCACATTCGGGCCGCCACATCGATCTCCTCGACTCTGAGCTCGTTCGGGAGGGTTGCTGTCCAATGAGGACCAAACTGGGCAGCATTATCGCCATCGTGGTGCTGCTTGCCATCACCGGCTTCCTGGCCCATGGGGTCATGAACAAGATGAAGAGGACGGGGCTGTCGGCGCGCGAGCTCGCGCTGGATCCGCGACAATTCGGTCTCACGACGACGACCCCTCCGGCGCCGTCGAGTGCCGAGGAGCCGCTGGCTGTTTTCATCGGTGACTTCACCCAGGGCTCCGACGAGGGCGGGATAGGCGCCCAGAACTGGACTTCGCTGCTGGCCACTGACGTACGAAAGTCCAGGCCGTTGCGGATCGCGGTGGATAACAACGGCGAAGGTTCCGGATACGTCATCCGCGGCGTAAGCCCCGCCTTTGGTGATGAAGTACGACGAATGGTGATCCCCGAGACCAAGATGGTCGTGATTTCCGGCAGCAGAGCCGACGTTGTCGCTCAGCCGAACGAGGTCAACGCCCGCGCACGCGACGCCTACCGCCTCGTCGGGCAATTGGCTCCTGGTGCACAGATCGTGGTCATCGGACCGACCTGGGGGGCTGATCCACCAAGTCCGCAGGTCCTCGCAACGCGCGACGCGGTCCGCGACGCGGCGGCCGCATTCAACGCGTTCTTCGTTGACCCGCTGCAGGACGGTTGGTTCACCACGGGAGAACCGGGACTGATCGGGTCAGACAGCGTACATCCGACCGATCTGGGCAACGAACGCATGGCGCAGAACTTGGCTCCAATATTCACCAACCTCTTGAGTGGACAGGCTTAGCTAAATGGGGGTTAGTTAGTGACATCATCGGCCACGCCGACCGACGCAACCGAGCCCGCGGTGGCCAGCCGCCGCGCGTGGGCCCGGGGACTCACCCGCCGGAGCTGGCCGCTGGTTGTTGTGGCCGCGGTATGCGGCGCTGCCATCGGCTTGGTGCTGACGCTGTTAATCCCTCCCAGCTATTCGGCAAAATCAACGCTGTACGTCGCGCCGCCGATCAGCAGCAGCGCGACCGATGCGGTGGCGGGAGACCAATACGCAACTAATCGCACCAACCTGTACCAGCAACTCGCCAAGAATGACGAGCTGGCACGAAGGGTGGCGACGGAGATGCACTCTCCTGCCGCGCCTGCGGCGCTCGCCAAGCGGATAAGCGTCAGCGCCGCTCATGACGCACCCCTGCTCACGATCCAGGCAAGTGGGCGGTCGCCGGGGGAGGCGCGCTCCCTCGCCCAGGCGTACCTGGACCAGCTCCCGGATTTCGCACGTTCGGTAGAGCAGAGCAGCGGACTGCGAGAAGGTCCGGTCCTAGTGACCGTCGCCGGCCCGATCACTGTTAGCCCAGGCAGAACGACTGGCAAGCCGTGGCTGCTGGCCCTCGCGTCGACCGGAGCTTTCCTCGCCGCGGCGATTGGTTACGCGCTGCTGAGGCGCCGCCGGCACCCCGCCGTCGGCAGCGCCGATCGCCTTCGCAAGGCGGTGCCAGCCCCGTTTGTCGCGACGCTCACCGGCCGGGCGGGCGAGATCGCTCAGATCCAGGCGATGCTCTTCGCTGCGCCGAACTCGGCGCGCAAGGTGATTCTGACCGGTGTGCGGCGGGACGACCGTCTGGGCGACACCATTGGGCACCTAAAAAGAGCACTGCAGGGCGGGTTATCTAACGGAATCCTCGAAGAACACAAGTCGGACGAGACTTCCGTCGGTCGTCACTCAAACCACGTCGTCCTTCTCACCGCTCCTGCGCTTCTCGATCAGATTGAACAAATCACAACGTTGGCGGCGCAGGCGACCGCCGCGGTCGTCGTGTGCCGCAAGCGACGAACCCTGGTTGAAGATGTCGCCGATCTGGTCAGGGTGCTGTCCCTCAATGGCGTAAACCTTAAAGGCATCCTGATCGCCGACCGGCGCCGGCCGAGCCGGCCGACGCGCGCGCGACAACCTACCGTGCCGACAGCTGAAGCCGATGACACCGATCGTCCATGGCCGCGCATCGATGTGCTGGAGGCTGGCATGACCGGCCTCACCGAGGGCAGGAGGTCACGGCGGCGGTGACCAATGTCCAGCTTCTGGCCTTGGCGGTGATATGCGTTGCCGGGGCTGTGTGGGTGAGCGTGAAGCGAACGAGTGCCGCCTGGGCGCCGTCTGTCTTGGCGATCATCATGCTATTCCTCGCGCTGAGCGGCCCCGTGTGGGAGTGGTCGAAGTACGGCGGCACCGGGGCCGCGCTGCCGCCGTCTGTGAAGGCAGCCGCCTTCAGCGTCTCAGAAGCGGTGCCAGCATTTTTGTGGGCATCGATCGGTGCCGGACTGTCGGCGCTGATCGTCGCCCGGCTCCCGGTGTGGACCTTGCCCAGCCAACAGGCGCTATCCTCTAAAAGCATCAGTAGGGTGGTTGCCGTCGTCTCGGCGGTCGCATTCTTTTTCTTTCTCATCGGCAGTGGGCCAAGTTTCCTGCGTCGAGAGGTTTACCTGCAAAACGACGGGCCAATGTTGATTCTGCACGCCTCATGGCCATTCGGAGTCATTTTCGGGGTTCTGGGAACAGTGATGATCGCCATGGAACCAAACCGCAGGCTACGATACTGGCTCATTGCGAACTCCTTTCTTTGGTTTATCGGCCCTTTTGCTGTCGGTAGCCGCACGGCTGTCGCAGTACCGGCGTTGGGCGGCATACTGATCATTTCGAATTCGATCCGCGAAAGGCGCATCCATTTACCGATGATCGCGGCCGCGTTAACGTTGATCGCGGTGGCTGTATTCACGTTCAGCGCAGTGAACAGGGCGCGCGACATGCCGCACGGCCTCCTCAATATTCCGGGTGTCGTGGAGGCCACTGCCTCGGATATGATTGATTCAACCGACTCCGTGTTACTGCCGGTAAAACAGCTCGTCGCGTCGGTGGTTGCGGCGTACCCAGACGCTGAGCAGTCGGCGATATGGGGCATCGATCCAGGCGTCCTAATCGCCAACGCCAATCCCTTGCCCGGGACAGCCCAACCAGAGGACATCGAGCGGTACTGGCCCTATCAGTGGGCCCCGCTATCTTTCGTCGGGACATGGTTTGGAGCGATGGGTTGGGCGGCTCAACTTCTACTTTTCGCCGCACTCGGATGGGTCGTTGGCTTGACGATGCATAACCTGCAACAAAGCCGTTTCCGGTTGATTTCGTTCTTGCCATTGGGATTGGCCGCTCTCACCGGTATGGTGTCGATCGAATATCCATCTCGCATGGTATGGCGATTGATATCGTTGTGTTTGCTGCTGCTCGTTGTCTCATATCTGGTCAGGTACAGCAGGCGACGTCAGTTGGAAGAAACGACCTTGGCCGACGAGCAGGCACCAAAGGCTTTCCGTGATCCTCAACAACTCGGTGGCGATGGCGATAGCAAACTCACCGGTCTGATGCCGGTGCAATGAGAAACGAGCAGCGGCATGGCGAAGACACGCAGACTTTCGTCTGACAGACGCTGGCAGCTTGCGGGTATCGGTGCGCTGATCCTCGTGACCGTCATCGTGGCGGCGGCGTTCGGCGTCGCTCGCACTCGCCACCAGCAGGACGTACCTGTCCTCTCTTCAGCGCCATTGGCGAACCAGAAGCCGAAGAAGATTGTGGTCATCGGCGACTCCTTCACGGAGGGCACGCCCCAAGGAGGTGTAGGCGCAAACGGGTGGCAGCAGTTGGCGTTCCGCCAACTGCGCACCGACGGAATCGACATCACGCCCTCGGTCGCAGCTGAAGGCAGTGCGGGCTACGCCGCGCGGGGATACCGGGGGACAAACTTCGTCGAGGAGGCCCATCGCGTGCTAGCGCCCGATGACAATCTCGTCATCATCTTCGGGGGAATGAACGATGCGACAATGGATCCCAAGTCGGAGGCCTCGGCGGTCAGCGACACCTTTGGCTTCGTTCGTACGACGGCGCCGCAAGCCCAACTTATCGTTGTAGGGCCGGTCTCGCCGGTAGCAGATCCACCGCCCGAACTGACTCGCGTCCGTGACCTCATCAGGGACCAAGCCAACCAGGTCGGTGCAATCTTCGTCGATCCGATCGCCGACAGATGGTTCGACAACCTTCCGAGCTCGATCGGCCCAGACGGTCTTCACCCCACCGATGAAGGGCACGCATACATGTCCGAGAAGTTGCTGCCGGTCATTCGAGATGCGTTGGCGCCGCCGGGCGCGCCGAGGTGATCACAGCACTGTCGAGGTGCTTTGGTAGGCACCTCAACGGCATTCACTCACTAATGGTTTTCCGGCGAACCGCTCGGCGAGCCACTGCAATTGGTCTACGCCGTCCACGTCGTCATGTCCTTTCCCCACCTCCAGGCGCCACACCACGGTTCCATGTAAGGCGCAGGCGCGGCTTATTGCCGAGTCGGTCCAACCCGAGTCGATGTAGGGGTCCTCGGTGCCGTAGGTGACCAATAGCGGTGCGCTGAGGATGCGCTGGGGCAGCGCCCATCGCTGCAACAAGCCGCGAAGCCGGTCGGCTGCCGCGGAATCGCCAGGCGAAAGATCTTGTGGCCGCACATCGTTCTGGATTCCATCCCAGGTGTCGGCCTCCGGGCCCGAACACGCCGACAGCGCATCCCAGTGTTGGGTGAGGACGCCACGCCGGTAATCATCGAGATTGAAGTCGGGATGCAGGCGGTGCAAAGAGGTCAGTAGCCAGACGAATGGCAACTCCTGGGCGGAAGTAAGGGTACCCGACTGCGCCCTATCGACGAGCCCGGTCAGGTCCGCCGGCGGGGCGATAGCCGAAACTCCCACCAACTCGAGTTCAGGGGCGTAACCAGCGGCGTACTCATCAGCGGCCCACACTGCGGCACCGCCTTGCGACATCCCGAACGCCGCCCAACGCCGCGACACGTTAGGGAACGTTGCGCGCAGGGCCCGCACGGCGTCGATGACGTTCAAACCCGCGGTACGCGCATCCAGATAGGGATGAATTCCCGGCGCACCCAAGCCCTGGTAGTCCGGGAAGGCGATCGCATAGCCGGACTGAACCAGACCGTTGATGACTGCCGTCTGATCCCACAGCGTGGGCGAGAGCGACGGGGCACACGGCTCGTCGATCCCCGTCGTGCCGTGGCCGAAAGCCAGCACCGGCCAGCCGCCTTCCCGGGGGGCGGCGGTGGGCACGAAAACGGTCCCTGACACCTGTGTCGGCGCCCCAGTGTCACCTTCAGTCGACCGGTAGACAACTCTCGCTGCTTGCACGCCGCGGTCCAGATGTCGGCTGACCGCAGGCATTGTGGTCGCGCTGACGAGTGTGCCGGGGCCAGAACCGCTCAAGTCTGCAGTGGCAATCCCGGTGGGTTGGCTATGATCGACCAGATTGGCAAACGCATTCGAGCGGATCACGTACAGCACGGTGACGCCGACCATCAGGGTGACGACCGCCGCGATGAACGCGCCGTAGCACAGCGCCCGCCTGCTCATATGGGCCGGCCGGGGTCGGCGACCGATCTCACCACGGGTAGCCGCAACCGACAATGCACAGCTAGACCTCCTGAACTCTGATGCCGACTTGCCAAAACCGGGTGGCCTTTGCGCGGACCAGCAGTCCACCCGGGTAAAGCGCCGGCGCCCCGCTGATGCCGCATTCGACGAGCAGGAGCCACGTTGGCCGCTCAAGTGTGCGAGCAGTGCTTACGGTCTGCCTCCACTAGTATGCATGCCGTGGTCGAGGGTATTGACTGCGCGTTCGAAAGGGGGCCGGAATCGCCGATTTCTCGCGACGCCGTTTGATGACCTCAGGCATGTCTGCTGCGGCACTTCTCGGCATCGCTGGTTGTAGCAGGGAGTCAACGCACACGGCAACGGCCGGTCCGTCACCGTCGAACATCGAGGAGTACCTGCGGTGTACTCCGCAGCCTGATCAGCCCACCCTGGACTATGCCGTCGTCACCGATCAGGCGTTCGCCGGGGGGGCGGATCCGCTCGGCAAACGCGATTCATCGGCTGCTATCCACGCCGCGGTCGCCTCTGGCAAACCGGTGTACCTTCCGCCGGGCGCTTACATCTTCCTCGGGCCGGGCATCGATCATCGCGCCCCTTTCATCGTGGGCGCCGGGCAAGGCGCGACGACGGTGGGTCTCGGGCCTGACACAACGTTCATTGATTCGAACCAGATGTGGACGAGCTTGACGCTGCGCGGCATCAGGTTCAGCGGCGGTAAAGGGCATATTAAGAATCGGTTCCAGGCCGTCAACGTGACTGACTACCACTCGATATCCGACTGCGCGTTCATGGACTACAGCGGTGCGAGCATCTCCAATAACAGCCTCGACCAGCCGTATTGGAAAATCGAGAGAAACATCTTCAGGGCGAGCAACTACGCCCATTCGATGGGAATCGCGCTATCAGGCTTTACTGACGGCACGACGATCGCCAACAACGCTTTTCTTGCCAACCGAGTCCATATCAAATTGGGCCGCGGCGGCAACAACACCTATATTCATAACTGTGACTTCTTACGATTCGGTCCGGCGGAGGGCTTCCCGCGGATCGACGTGTGGTTCACCCTTTCACCCACCGATGAGGATTGCGGTTCCGGCATGGTTATCACCCGATGTAAATTCGGGAATGAACTTCTAGCCGAACAAGATCTCCGGATCGTCTATGCAGATGAGACGGCGGGAGACGCGAATGATGAACGCTGGCCGATGTTGGACGTCGACTCACAAAACTGGATTGGGGGCCACACGGTCAACGACGTTGTGAACAACGGCATTGGAGATTCTGCGCTCATTCCGCTGGTTCGGTCGATGACACCGAACATCATCGGTTCGGCGTATGGGCCGGTGACTCAGGCGGGCAATTCAGGAGCGCCCATCCTGTCGTCGACTCATCCACTGTGGAACGGCGGCCAAAGCAATCGGTTTGGACCGCTGTTGCGCGCCACGACCGATACCTCACCGTTGCCGAACTTAGTGGTATGGGACCAAGCCCAGCATTAGTGCCGTGAGTTAGCATTGGAGGACTTTGTGACGTTGCTGCCCGGGTCTGTGCGAAACGTGCGCCGCGGCCTGCGGATGTACGGTCCGAAGTGGCTGCTGAGCTATGTCATCCGATATCAAGTTGTGGCGCCGATCATGAAGGCCTGCCTGCAGTCGAGCGGCTCTGCCGATCTCGTCCGACTGGGCAGCGACTCTGGTGGCTGGTGGGTTCCAGGGTTCGTCCTCCGCCCAGGCGCCGTCGCCTACTGTGTTGGCGCGGGCGATGACATCTCGTTCGACCTCGCGCTGCACGATCGAGGGTTGCGGGTGGTGACGATGGACCCGACACCGAGCGCGATCACCCATGTGCGGGCCGCGGCACCACAAGGTGAGCGCTTCACCTTTGTCCCGGTCGGGTTGTGGGACAAATCTGAGGAACTACGCTTCTTCAATCCGCGCGACTCAGCGCACGTGGACTACTCCATCGTCAATCTGCAGCGCACCTCCGAGTACTTCATCGGGAAGGTGAAGCCGTTGCGGGAACTCATGGACGAGCTCGGCGACACGAAGATCGATATCCTCAAGATCGACATCGAGGGTGCCGAGCATCGGGTGATCGAATCGTTCCTGGCCGACGGCATCAACCCTGCAGTTGTCTGCGTTGAGTTCGACCAACCTTCAGCACTGCGCCCTATCCTGCAATCGGTTCGGCGACTCCGAGAATCACGGTACCGCCTTGTCCGCGTGGAACAGTGGAACTACACGTTCGTCAAGATACCCAGCGCGGTGTCAGCCCAGAATCGGTAGCATCCGCAGCGTCGTCGGGCGACCCTAGTCGTTGATGTCGGGTTCGGCTACCGATGCGTCACCACGCGCGACGCGGCGGATACGCACGGTCTGGACGATCGCGAACAGGACTGCGAGAACCGCCAGCAGGTCCGATACCGTTATCGCATGGGTGGGGCCGAGCGGGAGAAGCACGTTGCCTTCCAGTTCCCCGTCGGCAAACGGCCAGATGAGAGCGAAAACCAGCACCGCCAGTATCGACCACCGGTTCGGCTTGGCGGCACACCAGGCCATTGACGAAAAGAGCGCGTTCATCGCCGCGATGCCGTAGAACAGCTCGGTCACTCCAAGTCTCCTGTGCGATCACGGCGATCGGCGCGCCGAGGCCGTCGATTCCGGAAAATCCTGGCCTACCTGGTGGTCGTATGCTTGCGCCGGCTGAATCCGTGCGTGTGGCAAGCCGCAACATACTCAGACATACAGCAGCCGCTCGTCCCGATCATGATGTTTCGCGCAACATTGGGCCGGGATCTGGGAAAAGGAGTGCATATGCCTCCGCGAGCGTCGACACCGGGTTAATTCTTATGCATCGCAGACATACACAGCCCGAGGATCCCGTCAGGTCACCATTATATCTGGTTGAATCATTCGTGGCTCCTCCTCCACTCCTTCTGGCCTCAATGTGACAAGCAGACGATGATTTGGCCCCGAGGATAGATGTTGTCGCCTTCGATGTCCGGGCTGCAACGGTCTGCACTACGCTTCCAAGCGTGGCAGCGAAGCTCCGATACCGTCGCCCCCTCGGCGGCAGAAACTGATCCGAGGAGATTAGTTGTGAACGCCGGAACTTTCAGATGACCCCACCCATTCTGGGAGTCGCGGCATGAAATGGCTGCAGGCACTACCAAGGAAGCCAAGTGATCTCACCTATCTCGCGCGGCGGTATGCAACCGACAGTAGGATCATTGCGCCGGCATACGCACTCGCCCAGCGAAGGAGTGAACTCTTCCCCTTCTTGGGTACCGATTTGCTTGTGGAAGGCTATCCTCGTTCCGCCAACACCTATTTGCTCTGCGCTTTGAAGTGGTCAGACCCACAATATAAGTACGCATCGCACATGCACGGATGCGGATCCATCGAGTTTGCGGCCAGGCACGGTATTCCGATGGTTATTCTCATCAGAGAACCGCTGCGGGCAGTAGTCTCGCTAGCCATCCGGGAAGGCTTTCGCCTCGATTATTGCTTTGAGTGGTACCTCAAGTACTACAAATGTGTTGTGGCGCACCGCAGTTCCCTGGTTCTCGCGGACTTCCCGATCGTGACGAGCGACTTGGAGTGCGTCTACGAAGGACTCCGGTCCAGGTATGAGTTAGCGTTGGGGCGGGCGCCCAAAAAGCCGTCAGAAATATCAGAAATCTTGGCGATGGTCGTCTACAGCGAGATGCGCGTGTCGGGAGGCGTTATCGATCCCCTCAAGGTGGCGATCCCAACCATAGAAAAGCTTGAGACTGCGCCAAAATTAGAAAGGGAGATTGATCGCTCCTCCCGATTGTCTATGCTGCTGGGTGCTTGTACTCGCCAGTATCATGAGCTAACTGAGGCGAAAGTGTGAAAAGGACTAATGCCTACCCGATTGAGCGCCGCTACAGCGGCGATATGTCTTGAAATCTGCATCGGCAATGTTTAGGTTGTCTTCCGCGCCGTCTCCTGTCTGGAGAGATTTTTGCTGTCACAACGCCGACCGTCGCTGGGAGTACAGTACATTTTTTCGGGCGTTGCTCTGGAGGTGTAATCCTGGCTCTATTGACGCCAAGCGGGCCGTCGGCAAAGTTAGCTGTGGTGCCACCATCCTTGCATTGGTCGCGCGCTGTCTACCGGTAAGGAACCGTCCGGTGCTCATCGCGGCGACGATGACCCCGTACCTGGCGCTCACTGGGCCGGCGTCGGTAATCTTGCTGGCCCTCGCCAGACGGTGGCAGCTCGCCGCGGTTGCCGCGACGGTGGCAGCCGCGGCGGCGGCCACTCAAATCCCGATGTACCGCGCGGACAAGGCGCCCGGCAGCGGTACCCGCATGCAGGCGATATCGGCCAATCTGCGCTTGGGCGACGCGCACGCGGAAGCTTTGGTGAGCATGGTCGCAGGCCAGGTGGATATCCTCGCGGTGCAGGAGCTGGATTCCGATGAGCTGCTGCGCTTGTCGGCGGCTGGCCTCGACGACGTCCTGCCGTATCGGCTGCTCCACAAACGCCGTCCAGGGCCGTATGGACTAGGGTTGTGGAGCAGGTATCCGCTGTCGCAAATACCGTCCATTGGCGGCACACCACCTCCGTTCCTGGGCGCTGCGATTCAGGTGCCCGGTGTAAAGACCGCTCCTGTCGTTGTCGTGGTGCACCTGGCCAACCCATGGCACATTGGGTGGTGGGCGAGGGACATTGACGCGTTGGCTCAAACGTTGACCGAACTGCGCCGACTCAGCGAGGGTCCGGTCATCGTCACAGGCGACATGAACAGCACGCTGGATATGTGGCCATTTCGCAGGCTCCTTCGCCGGGGCTACCGCGATGCGGCCGAGCAGGCCGGAGCCGGCTTCCGCCCAACTTTTCCTCAAGGCCTTGTCATACCACCGCTCTTGGCAATCGACCATGTGCTGACATTGCGATGTGCGGCGGTCGCCAGCCACACGATGACATTGCCGGGCTCCGACCATCGCGCGGTGAGGGCGACACTCGTCGTCCCAGCTGACCAGTGATTCCGCCACATCTTCGCAGCCGGCGGTAGGCGACACAGCGTTGCTGCTGTTCTTCAGTGGCCCCTCTGTTTGGTGCGGATGCGGATGCGCAATACTCAGTTTCGGCAAACAAAGGCACCCACGCCGGGTCGTTATATTGCGGCGCAGGATCAGGTCCGAGGGGAGGAATCCCTAGTACCGAAGCGTTATTCGAGAACACGCATCGGTAAGGGCAATGAGCTCAAACGACCAGCGGTCCGCGGCCCCCCCGGCTCGCAGGAAGCCGTGTACGGCAGGAAGTACGACTACGACGTCAGGCCGCCCATCCGTCACGGATCCATCCGCGAAGCTCGCGAAGACCGGATCAATACTGCGGTTGCGAGAAGGCTCTTCGGCCCGGCGGCACCATGCTCACTTTCCAGCATCCGCTGTGGTATCCGCGGCAGAGCAAATGGTCAATGGCTGTTACGACAACGTCCTACTTGGCGTGGCGCATCGGGTAGGGCGACCTGAGCCGGGGGTTCGCCGCGCGTTGGCGCCGGATGCGAGGGATCTAGACGAAACTGAGCCGTCCGACATGGTCGAATACCATGTCGTTCGTCAAGGAGTCGATGAGCACGCGCTTGTGGCGCTGTTTGAGAACCGGCGCACGGAGGTGCAGCTCGAGACCTACTTCACAACCGCCCTGCCGCTGCTGCAAAAGGTCGGCGCACGGTATTTCCCGCACAACACATTCGGGATTTTGGCTCGCGACCGCAATTAGTCGATTCCTAGCTTGCACTGGCTCCACGTGGTGGCGAGCGGCGTTTGTTCCGCGCGAACCGAGGAGGGGCCCCGCGGCAGGAGAGCCTAGCGTTTGCGAATGTAGACAAGCAACACCGGCTGTAGTGCCGCGGGCATGTGCTTGTCCATCCACTTGATGAGCCGGTAAACGGCAGGGCGACCGAAGTGATAGCTGGGTTCTGACGCGCCACGGCTGACGAAGACTTCGGCCTCGGTGTCGAACGCTTTGCGAAGTGCCGACGGCGTATTCAAGCGATAGCATGTGGGGAAGACATCCTGCGCTTTGCGCTCCGGCTGAACCATCCTAAGGGACTTCACATGCAGCCGGTTGGGTACTGTCCTGGCGCCTAAAGCGATGAGCCCGAACTTGTTTGGCGTCATAGCAGCGACGAGTCCTCCCGGCTTGACCACACGCAATAGCTCCGGGGCAACATGATCGGGGTCGGAGATGTGCTCGAACACCCACCGCGCCACTACGATGTCGAAGCTGTTGTCGGCATAGGGCAACGGCAAACCGGGACGGATGACCTCCGCGTGGTCCAAGTAGGGATTGTCGAGAACAATCTCGTCGATGTCACAGCCGGCCAAGTGGGCGCATCGGCCTCTGAGATTGCTCAGCTGGCGGCGATACGGAACACTGTCGTCGAGAATCGGCTCGCCGCGCCCAGCGCCGAAGTCAAGTACGTGATCGGTGGGTCGAAGCACCGCAGCGATCTGGGTGAAGAAGGCAATCGTGGCGTCGACATGACTAAACCCGGCGACGTTGGACTCGGGATAAAAGCGGTGCACTAAATCTTCGGTCGTCGCCACTGTGCCAGTGTAAGACGGGAACCATCCGCGCAGTGCGTGACGGTTCGCCCTGAGAGGAGCGGCACCGCTTCGATTGAGCGCGGGCCAGCATCGTGAATGGCGGGATCTGACGGCTCGTCGCGGCCCATCGCCGTATAGTTGACCGGGATTTTGAAGCGCTTAGGAGGTTTCGGTCCGCCACCGCACGAAAGCCCTCTGTGGGAAGAAGGTTGGATGGGTCACATCATGAGCGGCCACATCTGCGGTGGTACTAGTCGGCTGGTCTCCTGGCGACAACGTCGCCGACAATTGTCGCCGCAAAACACGTTTCGCGTCGGCGAACTCGACGCAGCTTGTGCCGGCATGCAGATGTGCATGGCACTGCGATCGGTGGAAATACGGCGCGATACACCGGAAATTCTTGATCGCGTCGCCGATGCCGGTCCGGAGAGCAGGGTCGGCCTGGTGCCACAGCGCGATAGCCGAGATTGGCGAATCGTCGCCAATCCCGGACAGTCGGCCATGCTGCCGGCCTGCACCGACCACGGCGACGAGCTGGAGGACACGCTTCGTTGCCTTGGCGGGAAACGTCCGCAGAGCCCGATGGCAGTGTGGCAATGCGGCTCCTACACATGCATCTATTGTGACCATGGCCTGGGTGACGTCCGGCTGATTCAGAAACTTGGCGCGATGCTGACGAATCCGGACATCTCACTGGCTTGGCTCATGGCGGGGCCCTCGAACACGCGACGCCCGCTGTTGCGGGCGTTGGTGTATGCGTGTGGATCGCGACCGGTGCGGATGGCACGTGATCTCGTAGCGGTGGGTTGGCAGACGATGCTGACGTTCCGCGAGAGGGTGGCCGCGCGCAACCGCGGTGATCTTGCCGTTGCCGAACCTGCGGACGTCAGAGAGAGCTCTTACAGTGTGGCGTTCGCTAGCGGCAGCCTGATAGAGCAATTTCGCGCACACCGCGATTCCCGTCATCCCGGGGCGTCGGTTGCCACACTGCTCATGCATCGCATGTACCGAAGCTTTAAATCGGCTGGCGTCGACATCCCGGACGACGTCGACATTCCGATTGATTGCCGCCGTTACCTTCCCCCGGGTGTGACTACGCAGGGGAACTTCCAGGCGCTCATGCGCGTGCCAATGGCGGATGCGGCAACACCGGCGGACTTCGCCGAGTCGCTGAAAAACGAGATCCAATCACTTCGGCCGCTGGTTCTGTTGGCTCGTTGGTTACTGGTAACGAAGCTGCAGGCTCTGTTGGGCGGTATTCGTCGGCACCCCCCGGGAGAAGAACTTGCGACAAGGAGGACGGCCCCTGGAAAGATGGTTCTGACGTTGGTCGACGACACAAGGTGGGTGGACCAGGCTGCGGTGAAATGGCGGCACGCTGAGAATTCACACTTTGTAGGTGTGGTGGCACCCGAGACGCACAAACACGTGGGCATCACCTTGAGTGCTTCCGGGGATGGCAGACTTCAGGCCACCGCGACATTTTACGAATCGCAGATTGACCCGGGCACGGTTCAACAGGCACTTGAACGAGCAATCGTCCTGACGTCAGCCGATCATGGGCGGTGACGGGCACTGCCGTCGGACGCGTGCTTGGCTAGGGTTAGTCGGCGGAAAACGGGTTTATAGAACGCATTTCGGCCCAGGAAGTGAGGCCCGTCAGCCGGCGGAACTGCTCATCGGGTAGCTGGCCCCTCGGGGCCCACCCGAGCGGCTTGCGGGCAACCATGAGCCAGGTATCGCGGACCGAAGGTGTGAACGCGGTCAGCGCCACATAGAGGGCTCGCATCCACGGCCGGAGCCGAAAGAGCATATGGTGCACGCCTCGAAGCTCTAGCAACTCCACACCGAGAGCATGTGCAAGCTCGATGCAGTCGTCTCGCGCATATTCGCGAACGTATCCCCGCCAACCTCCCGGGTACCAGTAGTAAAGCACAAACGGGGCATGGCTGGTTTTGCCGCGCAGCACCGCTAGCCGCTTCCGCAGATTCACGTGGTTGGGAGTTGTGATGAAGAGATAGCCACCGGGACGGATTCGCTGGACCAGGTCGATCAGAAGTTCCCTCGGTGAGTCGTGGAGGTGTTGCAGGACGCTGTGCAGCATCACCATGTCGAACCGCTCGGTGGGCGGCACGCCGCTGCCGTCAAGCTGGAGGAAATCGACACCCACATCGGCCGCGAAATCCAGGATTTGTCGTCGCGCGTCGCCCCGCCGGTGCCACTCATCGTTGAGATCATCCATCGCGGTGCAGCGGTAACCCATCGCAGCCAGCAAAGCGGTCTTGTCCGCCGGCCCGGCGCCGAAGTCCAGTATGCGCGATCCCGCCGGCAAGTACCGCGCTACGGTTCGCGCAACGTCGATGCTGCCGTCGTGAAGATGATCGAGGTAGCCGGGAAACGGGAAGCGATCAGCAAGTTTGTCCCAACTGCGCTGAATCGTTGCCTCGCTGTCGCCCATGTACCCATCTCAGTGTGTCGTCGGGCACCGAGCAGGTCTCATGCCCCGTAGCAGTGTATGCATACCTACCGGAAGGCCAAGTTGACGCGGCTCCGATATCGCCTCGGCTGGACGTCGCGATTTTCCTGCCACCGCGCCGGCCGCAATGACGGACGACGCCGTGGTTGCGATCGTGTATGCTCCTGCTGTTCTGAGAGCACCGGTGATTTTTTCACTGGGGGGAGAACACCGATAGTGGACTTATACCGTTCAGCTTCGGCGGCAGCCGTTAACGCTTCGCTGATGTCTTATCCGATCGTCGTGCCACCGAGTGTCTGGCGCAACGGCGCCCAGTTCTCGTGCTGGCTAACGTGACGGAGATAGCACCAGCAGAAGGCCCCACGGGGGGCGACCGGAAGAGACACGCTGCGCTGTATTCAACGGTTGATCAGGCCTTATCAAGTCTGAGTAATGCGCTCCTGCTATTCGCGTTGGCCAGAGTGACCAGCGTCGGGCAGTTCGGCGTCGCGGCACTTCTGGTGGCGGCCCTGCTGACCTGGGTGGGTTTCAATCGAGGTGCGTTGGGCGCGCCGATACTTATTATCAGCGACCTGAAGAGCAAGGATATCCTTGCCGAGTCAGGCTACGCGATGACATGGGCTGCGGCGAGCGGCCTTCCCGCCGCAGCGGTGCTCGTTGTGCTGGGAATGTATACTCATCAAGTCGCGCTAGGGGCGGTGTTCGGCATCGCCGCGCCGGCAGTGCTCGTGCAGGATTTGCTTCGCTTCACCGCAATATCGATGAGACGCCCCGGTTTAGCCGCAATGTCAGACGGGGTCTGGACCGTATCGATGCTGGCGTTGTATCTGGCGAACTTAGTGGGCGTTGTTCTGTCTCCGGAGCTATCGGTCATGGTGTGGGCGGCCGGCGCCGCAGCGGCAGCGTTATTTCTGGCTGCAACGACGCAGGCCCGACCGTCATTTCGCCGCCTCCTCGAATGGTGGTCGACTTACCGGAGACCCAGGACCGGATTTGGCGTTGTTCAAGCGCTCACGCCTACCTCGACCGCGCTCGTCACGTTCGCAGTGACAGCGATCGCGGGAACCGTTGTCGCTGGCGGACTGCGCGGAGCCATCGCCCTATTTGGTCCTATCGTGATCCTGATCTCCGCGCTTCCCCTGATATTTGTGCCGCATGTACGACGCGCTGCGTATTCACCTCGGCAGCAATGGTCCTTACTTGTCAAGATCACCGTTGTAACCTCTTGCTTGACGCTCCTAGTCACAGCGTCCGTTCCCGCGGTTCCAGCCTCTTTAGGATCGCTGGCGCTAGGCAACACATGGCGGTTGGCCATCGCGGTCGCTCCGTTCGTGGGGCTCAGCATCGCCTTCAACTGTTGGACCAACAGCGTGTACGTGCTGTTTCAGGCAATCGGCCTCAGCACAGCGTCGCTTCGGCTACGGATTTTTCAGATCTCGGCGCAGCTGGGCACCTGTATCGCGGCGGCGGCGGTCTTCAAATCGACCCTGGCAATCGCACAGGCGCTGTCAGCCTCGGCGGCAGTGACCGCGACACTCGGTGTAGTTGTCGCCGCCCGCACGGTGACGCGTTTGAACCCGGCGGCAGCGCCTACAGCCGGCAGCGGACGCGGCCACTCGTTCCGAGTCAGGGACATATCGGAAGCAGCACACTGATCGAGGTCCGCGGCCCCATTCGGCCCTGGAGGATCGATGGACGGCCTTGCGTGTAGTCAGTTTCGTTGTCGTCGAGCCCGACGCTTGGGATGCGTGGAACCGCACATCTTAATACCTTCCCGGCAGCCTTAACGCTACGACAAGTATCACAGTACGGAGATGAAATCCTCTTTAAGATCGAGCCGTGATTCGCGATTCGCTCTTGGTTGGGCTCACAGCTGCTCGTCTTGCGGTTACTCGCCCCTCCGAGCTGATAGACAGGATTGAGGGTAGGCGCGAGTCCAAGCGATCGCAGCCACAGTGTGAGTTTTCAGGCGCTCGAGCGGATGCCTTCGCTGCTGTTCACGAGCTCTTGGGTGTGCCTACGTGTGGCTCATGCGCCGACGAAATGGGTCCAATTATCGGCGAAGTCAACACCCGGTTGCCTGAAGGCCACCGCCACGACAGTGGCCACACGCTATCGCATATCGTATGGGTATTGACCAGGCATCTTAAGCCGCTAAAGATCGTGGAAACAGGTGTTGCGCGGGGCATCTCTTCCGCCTTCATCCTTGACGCGCTTCATAAGAATGGCGAGGGCCATCTGTGGAGTATCGATTTGCCGCCAATCCGACGCGGCTGGCGAGTCGAAATCGGCAGCGCAGTTCCCGAGCGGCTCTGGAGCCGCTGGACGTACATTCGAGGCTCTAGCCGTCGAGCACTCCCTCCGCTGCTAGAAGACCTTGACGGTGCGGACATGTTTGTGCATGACGGATTGCACACGGCTGAGACGATGACCTTCGAGTTTCACCAGGTGTGGCCATATCTGGCGAAGAATGGTGTTCTGATTGCAGATGATGTGAATGAAAATTCGGCCTTTTTGAACTTTTCTCGCCGCGTCGGTCGAGAGCCACTGATCATGACAGAGCCGGAGAAGAGCTCCGCTGTAGGTCTGCTTCAGGTCGGATCTTGACCGCACCGGCGCTGCGGGCCGATCGCGCCGATGCTGGCGATGTCTACAGACCCGATGTCATGGCCTAGGTCGTCTGAAAGTCCACGGACTATGCAGTAGTAGCAACGGGTCGTCAATCGTTTCCTCATCCACGTTCCGCTCACGGAACGTCAATCATATTTCCGTTCATCGTGAAACCCGACAGGGCAAAGCTGTGGCCAGGCGCTTCGGCGTGTACCGCGGGGAGATCGCTGCGCTGCTGGATATGGATGTTTCGCAGCACGACTTTGTTGAGGAATCCGCCATTGGTCGCCTCGAGGGTGACGTTGCCGTTTGCCGTTGGCGCAGTATCGGTGATCGTCAGGTCCGAGATGACGGCGTTGGCGACGCCATGGCCGGCGTAGTCGCTGGACACCGTGACCGCGCCCATCGGAAAGCCGGGAGTCATATTGGCGCCGGTAACCGTTCCCCCCGTCACCTCGACGCCGTTCGAGGACTGCATAAAAAACGGGTCGCCTACCGCAGCGATGAAGACGCCGGCAAGGCTGGTGTTTGAAACGCTGATGTTGTGAATGTGAATGTCTTCGCCGCCGGCGACGACAATGCCGCGGGACCAGGTGGTGCCGTGGACGACCGGAGAATTGATCGTGATATTCCGGCAGGGCTCGCTGTGATAGCCGAGCTTCTGTTCGCTGTATCCAAGGACAGCGAAGCCGTCGTCACCCGTTCGCTCGGTCGTCGAATCGTTGATTTCGCCGTCGCTCGATCCGGCAGTAATCTGGATGCCGTCGGCTCGGGTGTCTCGAACGGTCACCCGGTCGAGGCGGAAATTCTTTGCGCCTCCGATAAATACGCCAACCGATGAAGAACCAGTGATCGTGACGTCCCGGAGAGTGACTCCGTTGGCGCCGACCACGAGTTTGGACCGATCCGTGCTGTCCTGGCGGGGGCCGCCCTGCGGTGCGGTCAGGTTGAGATTGCTGACCGTGACGTTGTCGGCCGTAACCCATACCGCCGAAGTGGGATCGTTAGTAGCTTGCAGTGTCGCGCCGTTGCCGTCGATTTGAACGCCCGGCACGCGGATGTAGATCTCGCCACTGTGCTGGTAGGTGCCCGGCTCAAGGTTAAGCGTCTCACCGGGTTTGAGCTGATCGAACCGAGCTTGCAAGGCTGCCGTGCTGTCGCCGGGCGGGGCGCCGTGCGCCAGGTTCCGGCTAGCTCCGGCGGCGACGACAAAACATATCACGACGAGCACGACCATTGGCGTTCTCATCCGCGCCCTCCCCTCTTCTCGCC
Organism: Mycobacteriaceae bacterium; assembly: GCA_019245755.1. Taxonomy (GTDB): domain Bacteria; phylum Actinomycetota; class Actinomycetes; order Mycobacteriales; family Mycobacteriaceae; genus Mycobacterium. The sequence goes on from JAFARC010000040.1 coordinate 108,366, forward strand.
TGCATGAGCGGCGATCTTGCATGGTGACTGTTGTCTCGCCCGTTCCGGTGGCGCACATCCTAGAGATCTGCGGCACCACGCGGGCTCTAACGATGTCCGGTTATCAGAGCCGTTGTTTCCAGTCAACCAATTGTCATGGCGGCGTGTCGCCACGGGGCTTGCCGCCGGAAATCTCACATGGGTTCATCTCAGTCGGAGACTGCATCCACGGATCGAGTAGGGTGACGCCGCCTGCGCAATCGCGCCGCCGGGTCTCGGCACTCCGGTTTGGTTGCATGCTCGGGACTACACGAAAACGGCTGCGCGACCGCACGTTGACCCGATTTGTGCGGCCGAGAACGCCAAGCGGGGCGGTAGCATCGGGTCACCACACCCCGTCCCTTAGGAGTTGCTTCGCCATGCGCATCGCTGTGGTGCACAGCTACTACTCAAACCGCGTTCCGAGCGGCGAGAACGTGGTAGTCGATCTGCAGGCCGAGGCGCTGCGCCGGGCCGGGCACGACGTCCGCGTGGTCAGCCGCCACCAGGAGGAAGTCGAGAAGTCGCCGATTTACCCGATGCTCACGGCGGTGCGGGTGGCCACCAACCGCGGGCCGGCACCCACTGATGAGATCGACCACTTCAACCCCGACATTGTTCACGTGCACAACCTCTTTCCCAACTTCGGACGCAGCTGGACAGCGCGGTATTCGTCGCGGCTTGTCGCCACGATCCACAATTACCGGCCGATTTGCGCGGCGGCGACGCTGCTGCGGGACGGGCAGTCGTGTACATTGTGCCCGCACCGCCACAGCGCCGTTCCGGCCCTGAAGTACGGCTGCTTCAAGGGCAGCCGGCTCGCGACGCTGCCGATGGCCGTCGGCATGAGATTCGACCGTGACCCCCTTTTGGCAGCGGCGGCACGGATCATCACTATCAACGACGACATGCGATCGCACTACACAGCGGTTGGTGTGCCCGATGGAAAGCTCGTCACTGTTCCCAATTTCGTGCCGGCAGCTGGCCTTCCGGGAGCGCATGGCGGCGACGAGCAGGGTGACTTCTGGCTCTTCGTCGGACGGATCAGCGATGAAAAGGGCATCGTGCCGCTGGTGCGCGGCTGGCCTGAGGGGGCGCGGCTCAAGGTAGTGGGCAGCGGGCCGCTCGAGGACGTGCTGCGCCGAATTGCCCCCCCGACGGTCGAATTGCTCGGGCAACGGCCGCATACGGAAGTGCGCGCGCTGATGGACGCCGCCCGCGGTTTGTTTTTCCCGAGCATCTGGCCCGAAGGGCTGCCGACGGTCTACCTCGAGGCGCTGGCAGCCGGTCTGCCGGTGGTCGCAGGTCCGCGATCGATCGTCGCCCGGCTGGTCGAGCGCGACGGCACCGGGCTCGTCATGTCGGGGTCGGTAGCCGATGACCTCGAGAGAGCCGACGCCGAATTCCGTGGCCAAAGCGCACACTGCCGCGCCGTCTACGAGACGTTGTACACGGAGACGGCGTGGGCGGCAGCGGTGCAAAGGGTCTATGCCGACGTGATTGCGCTGGCGCGGTGACGGCCCCTCGCGCCCGAACGGAGTCCTCGGCCTCCGGAATTACCATCCGCACCGCGCGGCGAAACCCGTGCTTGTTCACATTCTGTGCGAACTGCGCGAGGGAACGGCAGAATGCCTTCGACGCCTCACTAGAGTCACTAACATTTGACCACCACGTTGGTTAACACGGTGTCCCGGCGGGATCGGAACGAAAAGAGACTGGGTGTGACCGTTAAGATCTCCCTTCCGATGAGGCTCGCCCAGTTCATCGACCTCGTTGACCAAGACCGGTATATGGCTGTCGTATGCCGCATCTTGTCGCGTGCCGGTGTCACTGTGGCGGGATGCCCACTGTGGATCAGTCCCTACGTCAAATGGGATATCGCCTATCCGGGAGTGATCACCGTCGGTGACCGCTGTGTCGTCAGCCACGACGTAGTGCTGCTGACGCATGATTTCAGTTTGGATCGGGTCGCGGAACTGAAATTCGGACGGTCCGACCGAGAGGTGGTATTTCGAGGACCGATCACCATCGGGGACTACGCGTTCATCGGACAGCGAGCGATTGTGCTTCCAGGTGTGTCGATCGGGCCAGGATCGATCGTGGGAGCGGGGTCTGTGGTCACCAGGGATGTGCCTGCTGGAATTTTGGTAGCTGGTAACCCAGCGCGGAGAATTTCGACAACCGACGAGTTCTGGGAACGCCGACACGAGCGTTTCGTTTGGCAGGATCGAGGGACTAGCCGATCTAGTCGAGGCCGATACCGATTGGCACAAGATGGAGGTGACGACTAACTCGAACCGCCCTCGGAGTGGACGATGGCTTCATGGCAAGTGCGGTGGCCGAAAGGATAAAACTGCTAGTGCCTGGACGCGTCGGCAAAGGGACGGCGAAATTGGTCAGGGTTGACCGCATGCGCAAACGTCCCTCCGGTCGAATTACGTCACGACGATTGGGGCGCCGTTCATCGTGAATCCCGTTGCTGTGTAACTTCCGGGGACGTTGGAGTAGATGATCGGACGTGTCGGGTTCTCGGTAATCGAGATGTTGCTATACGCGATATTACTGATCGGCCCCCCTCCGTCCAGTGTGGCGTTACCGATGTTGAAATACGGAGTGTACGGGTTAACGATACTCACACCCGAGATTGTCACGTTGCTCACCGTCGCGTTCGGATTCTGGTTCAACACCGTGATTGCGCCGAGCGGAAGCCCCGTCGCCCAGTTGGCTCCAATGATCGTGCCGCCGTTCAAGGTCACGCCGCTGACGGACATTGTCGAGAGGGTGCCACCCTGATTGTCGCTGAAGACCTGGCTGCCGACGAAAAAGCCAGACAACGCGGTGCTCTGCACGAAAATATTGTTGAACGTGATGTTCTGTCCACCCACGACGGCGATCCCGCGGGTTTGGGTGGAGTTAATAACCACTGGCGAATTGACCACAATATCGGAAACGGGTGCCTGGTCTGTGCTGTAGGACACCATGGCGATGCTGTCGTCTCCCGTATTCTGCACCCTGACGTTGTTTAATTGCCCGTGATTGGCACCGCCGGTGATCTGAATACCGTCGCTGCCGGTGTTCGCAACATAGACGGTGTCAAGCACGAAATTCGTTGCGCCCGGCAGATAGATGCCGAGTCCTGCCGGACCGACGATCGAGACGTGTTGCACGGTGACACCGTTGTAGCCCACAACCAGGCCTGCGGCAGACGGACCCCCTTGGGGTAGGGAGCCGCCGGGCCCTTGTAGAAGCAAGTCTTGCACCGTTACACCACTGGCTTGGATCATTAGCGCTGATGTGCTGGGATTGGTGGCCACGAACGTCGAGTCGTCTCCATAGATATGGACGTTGGGCACGCGGATGTAGAGATCGCCGCTGTGATAGTACGTTCCTGGCGGAATATAGAGCGTGGCGCCGGGCTTAAGCTGATCGAACATCGCTTGCAGAACCGCCGTGCTGTCAACGACCGAACTGCTCGCGCTGGTCTTAACAGATGTAGCGGCCAGCCCCGCGTTGGCGCCCTGTATCAGGCCGGTCGAGGGAACGGCCTGGCGGCGCGACACCGCAACCATGACCCAACCCAGCGGGCCGTCGGTCGGCGCGTTCGGCCCGGACGGCGCCAGAACGTGGCCGGCCGCGGCCAGGGCGCCGGAAAGTGTCGGGTTAGAACGCGCAGCCGCAGCCAGGGGTGCCGACGCCGGGTCGCTCCCGGCGGTGATGACGGTGCTTGGTTGCGGCGCGCTGAGCGTCGAGGATCCGGTAACGGCGCTTACTGCCGGCGTACTGGACTGGCTTGTCGGGTTGTCGATTGTCGAGGTGTCCACCGCTGTATTTACCGAGGGCATGTGGCCCGTTGCCGGCACGGATGGCGCCATCGCGCTAGGACTGTTGGCGTTTCCGCTCAGATCTCCGGGGGCCGCAGCGGTGGGTCGGCTGTGGGTCGACCTCGCTGGCTCACCCACCTCTGCCGCTGGCACATCGCCGGTTTCAGCTGCACCGCCCCTTGCCTGGATCGCTGGCGGTTCCGCCGGCGGCACGACGACGCTCAGCCCAGGCGCGGAGGATTGCCGTCCTTGCCCCGGCAGCTGGACGCCGAAGATCGGGCCTGACGTGCTGGTCACCACGGTGGGCGGATCCACACCGCCCAATACCAGCTTGCTGGAGGGATCAGAGGTCCGGGTAGGGGCTGACGGCGCGGCGGAATTAGCGTGCGACGTCGTCGCGCTGCGCGCCGTCGTTTTCGTGTTGGTGGCACCTGCGCCAGTCGCGTCGGGGCCCCTATCTGTCGACGCGCCGTGCGGTTTGCTCGGGCTTGCGCATGCAACACCGGGGCTGTGGGCGACCGCTATCCCGATTCCCATAGCAACTGCAAGGCCGCCGACACGGCCGATGTATCTTGCGAATCGTGTCTTGGGCAAGGTGACGGCGACGGCACGGCTTTGGACGACAAACGTCGAGGACGTAACCCGGCCGCTGAAGTCGGTGTCGGTCGCGGCCGGCGCGGTCCCGCGTTTCACGTTAGCGCCCGCAAAAGCTGGAGGGTGTCTATGCGTTGGCGGCGCTGTTTTGATGATCACCGGGCCAGCCCCCTTACCAGTCTTACCAGTCGGATTTATTTAGTTTTGCCCACTAACTATATGTAACTATGCCAGGATATCGCCCAGCACCCAGTCGGCAATCGTGAACACAGAAACTGTACGACACACCAATACCCGTATAGTGTGTCTTGACGATATCTCCGCCGTCTTTTTCCAGTTTCGGTCCTCACGTCAGTGCAAGATGGGCGATGTGGAGGGTTGAATTACCACGGTGCGGCCGGCTTGTGAATTGCGCGGGAAATCGTGAAGGCTCTTGGCCTTAAACGATGCCCTTGGCGCACACCTTGCGGGTGACCCGCCGATCGCCGGCTGTCGGCGACGACCTGAAGGCTAGAACCACTGCGCCGGTATGGAGGCCGAGCTTTTGAGCTGGTGTGGCAATGTCGATCCATCAGCCCGTCCAGCCCCTGGGCCTCATGGCGGCCAGCCACGTAGGCAGCGGCTGCCGCGACACCCCCACTTTCTCGGCGACCTGCGACACCGACAATCCGTCCCCGGTCACAGCCATCACGGCGGGATACCGCTGCTCGGCCACGCTCAACTTCTTCATGCAAGGAGTGTCAAAGAATCAGCCGAAGTAACTGTCAAGCATCAGCCGAAACACCGTCATTCATCAGCCGAAGCCGAAATATCAACCATCAGCCGAGGTCATACAATTTCGAGGTGCCCCCACTAGGACTCGAACCTAGGACCTGCGGATTAAAAGTCCGTAGCTCTACCAACTGAGCTATAGGGGCGCGAGCCATAGGATACTGCGTCGCACCGCGGCGCTCGTTTGAGGATTGGGCTGGCGGTGCCCTAAGCTAGCGTGGCTCCCAGCGTGAGCGCGTTGCGAGTACCCCGGAGAGATTCGGCTAGGCCCCCTTCGTCTAGCGGCCTAGGACGCCGCCCTTTCAAGGCGGTAGCGCGGGTTCGAATCCCGTAGGGGGTACGACAACCGCCATAATGGAAGCGGTAGAGCAAGGCCCTGTGGCGCAGTTGGTTAGCGCGCCGCCCTGTCACGGCGGAGGTCGCGGGTTCAAGTCCCGTCAGGGTCGCCATAGCGGCGGGGCACGGGTCCGTGCCTTCCAGGCCAGGTAGCTCAGTCGGTATGAGCGTCCGCCTGAAAAGCGGAAGGTCGGCGGTTCGATCCCGCCCCTGGCCACC
>JAFARC010000028.1 GCA_019245755.1 Mycobacteriaceae bacterium
CGTCCCCAACGTCGTTGTTTCATGCCGGGGATGGCTCGGTGGATCAATTCGGTTATTGCGGTGACCATCAGTTGAAGTTCTCGGGCGACTGAGTCCCATGGTGTGTCGGAGAATTTGGTGCTGGCTGAAAGTCCGGCGTTGTTGATGAGCACGTCGATGGGTAGATCCAATTCGATTGCACGGGTCATGATCGCAGCGGGTGCAGCGGGGGTCTGTGAGGTCGGCGGCGAATACTTCGGCGCGCACTCCGTGCTGTTGGTGTAGTTGGGTGGCGAGTTCTTCCAGGCGTTCGGCGCGTCGGGCGACGAGGAGCAGGTCGTAGCCCTCGTCGGCGAGGTGGCGAGCGAAGGCCGCTCCGATACCGGCAGATGCCCCCGTGATCAGGGCGGCACCTCGGGTCGTGCTCATGGGTGGGTGTTCCTTACTGGTAGGCGTCGGCCACCATGGCCGACGGAAAGGGGGCGCGCGTGTAGTGCGCTGCGAGGGTGGTTCTGCCGGATAAGTAGGTAGGGCGTGTTGGGGTTACACCAGTGGGACGTGGCGATTGAGGAAGTCGATTTGGTCGGTCACGATCCCGTCGAAGTGCGGTTCCAGGTACGGCTCGAAGTGGGCGCAGTCATAGGAGCGGACTTCACCGTGGGGGATGCGGTCCACGATCTTCTTGGCTTTGGCGTAGGGAGTGACGTCGTCACGTTTGGCCAGCTGCACCAGAGTCGGCGCGGTGATGTCTGCGACCTTGCTTCCCGGTGAGTACAGCGGCACGCGCAGGGCGATGCGGGCGGCCACGTCGTTTTCGGCGAGAAGTTGCTCGCGCTTGTGCTCGGCCGCTTCGCCCCCGGCCATCTCCTCGACGAGTTCGTAGGCGCCGGGTGAGGTCATCATGGCGACCTCGCCGGGCCTGCCGACGGACTTCACTCGGTACGGTGCCCGCCCAAGCCACGCGCCGACCTGATCGCGCAATCCTGCCGCGATGAGGCGTGCGACCAATTTGGGGGATTGAGAAAACGCGGATGCGGGTCCGGTGACGTGGGGCACCTGGACGATAGCGGCTGCGAGATCGTGGTCGTGAGTGGCCAAGTTGAGAACGTGGCCACCGCCGAAGGAGGAACCCCAGGCCACGACCCGGGTGTTGTCGACGTTGTCCAGGCTGCGGGCGTGGGCGATGGCGGCCCGCCAGTCAGCGTGCTGTTTGGCGATGTCAAGGATGCGGCGGGGTTGTCCTTCGCTGGCACCCCAGTGCCGGTAGTCGAACACCAGCGCGGCGTAGCCTGCCTGGGCGAATCGTGCGGCGTAGGCGTCCAGGCGCAGTTCGCGGAAGGCGGCAAACCCGTGAGCTAGTACGACGATGGGTGGATTCTCGACACCTTCCGGCCGGTAGAGCCACGCCGCACAAGTTGTGCCCTCGGACATAAAGGTGACGTCGTGTCGGACGTAGCTACGTGGTTGGTTCACGGTCCCTGCCTCCATCGGGTATCTTGAATGGCGTTCAACAAAGGCTAACAAGTTCTTGAATGCCGTTCAACAGAGTGTGATCTAGTCGATGCAGAGGGAACGATGGCACGCAACAAACGCCCACAGGCCGCCGAAGAGAAGCGTGCAGAAATTGTCGCGGCAGCACGACGGCTGTTCATCGATACTGGCTACGACGCCACCCCAATGAGTCGCCTTGCGAAGGAAGCCGGGGTGGCACCAAACACCATCTACTGGTACTTCGGGGATAAAGACGACGTTCTAATCGCTGTGCTCGAGTCCGTCATGGCCGACATCTGGCCGCAGTACCAACAAGTTGCGACCGAACCGATCGCCAGTCGAGTGCTATGGGTGGTTCGCCAGTTACACCAGATGAGCCGCCTAGTGACGACGGTGCACGCCCGCGTCGAACATTCGGCCTCCATCGCCGAGTGGCATCGCAACTTCCATCTGATCACCGGCAGTATGGTCCGATACGAATTGGAGACTGCGGGAGTCTCAACTTCGACTGTGGAAGCCGAGGTGATGATCGGCATCTTCACCGTCGAAGGACTCCTAATGCACGACCTGGATGAGATCGAGCAACGCACCATTTGCGACACCCTGGCTTTGCGCTGGACTATGACCCAGCCGCGCTCGTCCTGAGCAGGGAAGTTGACGTGCGTCTGTTGCCTGGGCTGCCCCAGCGCAGGGGCGTGCACGCAGCAGGTACAGGTGTGCAGCGCGCCGTGTGTTACCAGCGCGTACAGGGGTGCAGTCGGTGCCGCGTGCATACCCCGATGGGGTATACCTTACGCCCGCGCGGTTGACCGGTCGGTTTAGCGTCCGCCCGGTCCGCTGCGATTCGCAGCCTTGAGTTTTGGCCGGTCAGTAAGTTTCGCGTCCCATCGGAAGATGGGCCGTCCCAACAGGTTCGACAGCCGTCGAGCCTGACGAGCATTGGAGCAGATATGAGACAACCAGCAGGCTTGGACGCCGCTGGCAAGAGGCTCTGGAAATCCGTGGTCGACGTGTCGCGGCGCTATGGTCAGCTCGCGTCCGGGCCCCCGCCGCTTCCCCGCCTAGGACGAGAAAACCCCCGCCGCAGCGGGGCGGGGACGGCGGCAAGCTGCCACGCGACTGATACCCTCCTACCGGGTAGGGCACGAGAGTGTTCTACAAACCCCCTTTAACGATCCGTCCAGCGAGGCGGAGAAGGAGGTCTGGTTGGCTCGTGGGCAGCACGACTGACCGGGAATTGATGTCCGCGGCGGACGTCGGTCGCACCATTTCCCGCATCGCCCATCAGATCATCGAGAAGACCGCCCTCGACGGGTCCGGCGCACCCCGCGTGGTGTTGCTGGGCATCCCGACCCGCGGCGTCACCCTGGCCGCCCGGCTCGCGGACCGCATCCACGACTTCGCCGGCGCCAGCGTCCCGCACGGCGCCCTGGACATCACGTTGTATCGCGACGATTTGAACTTCAAGCCGCCACGTCCGCTGGCGGACACCTCGATCCCGCCGGGCGGTGTGGACGATGCGCTGGTCATCCTGGTCGACGACGTGCTGTATTCCGGCCGCTCGGTGCGCTCGGCGCTCGATGCGCTGCGCGACATCGGCCGGCCCCGGGCGGTGCAGCTGGCGGTGCTGGTCGACCGCGGTCACCGCGAACTGCCGCTGCGCGCCGACTACGTCGGCAAGAACGTCCCGACGGCCCGCAACGAGAGCGTCCACGTGCTGCTGACCGAGGACGACGGCCGCGACGGGGTGGTGATATCCAGGCCATGACCAGGCATCTGTTGGCCGCGGCCGACCTGAGCCGCGACGATGCGACCGCGATACTCGACGACGCCGACCGGTTCGCCAAGGCGCTGCTGGGTCGCGAGGTCAAGAAGCTGCCCACGCTGCGGGGCCGCACCATCATCACGATGTTCTACGAGAACTCCACCCGCACCCGGGTGTCGTTCGAGGTGGCCGGCAAGTGGATGAGCGCCGACGTCATCAACGTCAGCGCGACCGGATCCTCGGTCGGCAAAGGGGAGTCGCTGCGCGACACCGCGTTGACCCTGCGGGCGGCGGGCGCCGACGCGCTGATCGTCCGGCACTCGGCGTCCGGCGCGGCGCAGCAGCTCGCCGAGTGGACCGCGAACGGACAGGGCGGCCCGTCGGTGATCAACGCCGGCGACGGCACCCACGAACACCCCACCCAGGCGCTGCTGGACGCGTTGACGTTGCGCCAGCGCCTCGGTGGTATCGACGGCAGGCGCGTGGTCATCGTCGGTGACATCCTGCACAGCCGCGTCGCCCGGTCCAACGTCGTGCTGCTCAACACCCTCGGCGCCGAGGTGGTGCTCGTCGCGCCGCCCACGCTGCTGCCGGTGGGCGCGTCGGGCTGGCCGGTGACGATCTCCCACGACCTGGATGCCGAGCTGCCGGTGGCGGACGCGGTGCTGATGCTGCGGGTGCAGGCCGAGCGGATGACCGGAGGGTTCTTCCCGTCGGCGCGGGAGTACTCCGTGCGCTACGGGCTGTCGGAGCGTCGGCAGGCGATGCTTCCCGGCCACGCGGTCGTGTTGCACCCCGGCCCGATGTTGCGCGGCATGGAGATCTCGTTCTCGGTCGCCGACTCAACCCAATCCGCTGTGCTGCAACAGGTCTCCAATGGCGTGCACGTGCGGATGGCCGTGCTTTTCCACCTGCTGGTCGGTGCGGAACAGGAGGCGGTGCACCAGTGAGCGTGCTGATCCGGGCGGTGCGGCGCTACGGCGAGGAGGAGCGCGTCGATGTGCTGGTCGACGACGGCCAGATCGCCGGAATCGCCCCGCAACTCGCGATCCCCGACGACGCGGACGTCATCGACGCCACCGGCCAGATCATGCTGCCCGGGCTGGTCGACCTGCACGCCCACCTGCGCGAGCCCGGACGCGAGTACGCCGAGGATATCGAGACCGGCTCCGCAGCAGCTGCTCTCGGCGGCTACACCGCGCTGTTCGCGATGGCCAACACCAACCCGGTGGCCGACAGCCCCGTGGTGACCGATCACGTTTGGCACCGCGGGCAGCAGGTCGGCCTGGTCGACGTTCACCCGGTCGGTGCGGTGACGGTCGGCCTTGCCGGCGAGCAGCTGACCGAGATGGGGCTGATGAACGCCGGTGCCGCCCAGGTGCGCATGTTCTCCGACGACGGCATCTGCGTGCACGACCCGCTGGTGATGCGCCGCGCGCTGGAGTACGCCACCGGCCTGGGCGTGCTGATCGCCCAGCACGCCGAGGAACCGCGGCTGACACGAGGCGCGGTCGCCCATGAAGGCCCCAACGCGGCGCGGCTCGGATTGGCGGGCTGGCCCCGCGCGGCCGAGGAGTCGATCGTGGCCCGTGACGCGTTGCTGGCGCGCGACGCCGGCGCCCGGGTGCACATCTGCCACGCCTCCACCGCGGGTACCGTCGAGATCCTGAAATGGGCCAAAGCCCACGGTATTTCAATCACCGCAGAGGTCACGCCGCACCACTTGGCGCTCACCGACGAGCGGCTGGCCAGCTACGACGGCCGCAACCGCGTCAACCCGCCGCTGCGCGAGCCCGCCGACGCGGCCGCGCTGCGCCAGGCGCTGCTCGACGGCGTGGTCGACTGCGTGGCCACCGACCATGCGCCGCACGCCGAACACGAGAAGGTCTGCGAGTTCGCCAACGCCCGTCCCGGCATGCTGGGGCTGCAGACCGCGCTGTCGGTGGTGGTGCGGGCGATGGTCGAACCCGGGCTGATGACCTGGCGCGACATCGCGCGGGTGATGAGCGAGAACCCGGCGCGCATCGCGGGCCTGCCCGATCACGGCCGGCCGCTGGAGGTGGGCGAGCCGGCCAATCTCACCGTCGTGGACCCCGACGCGACCTGGACCGTCAGCGGCGCCGATCTGGCCAGCCGGTCGCAGAACACCCCCTACGAGTCGATGACGCTGCCGGCGACGGTGACCGCGACGCTGCTCCGCGGCAAGGTCACCGCCCGGGACGGGAAGTGCCCGGCATGAACACCCCGACGCTGGTCGCATCGCTGATCATGGCGGCGATGCTGGCGATGGTCGCGCTGCTGGCGATCGGGGCGATGATGCGCGGCTGGCTGCGGCGGGCCCACCGGCAGGCCGCGCTGATCGGGCGGCTGCCCGCGGTGCCGGACACCGTCGGGCCGCTCATCACCGCGACCACCGGGCTCTATGTCGGCAGCACGCTGGTGCCGGGCTGGTTGGATCGCATCGCCGTCGGCGATCTCGGTGATCGCGCCAAGGCGGTGCTCACCCGCTATCCGGAGGGCATCATGGTCCGGCGCAGCGGTGCCGCACCGATCTGGATCCCCCAGGAGTCGATCACCGCGATCCGCACCGAGCGCGGCCTGGCCGGCAAAGTGGTGCCGGCCGAAGGGATCCTGGCGATCCGCTGGCGGCTGCCGTCGGGCACCGAGATCGACACCGGGTTTCGCGGCGACGATCGGCGGAAATACGCGGAGTGGATTGGAGCCTCATGACTTCTCAAGCGCACCTCGTGCTTGAGGACGGCCGGGTGTACACCGGCACATCGTTCGGCGCGGTCGGCCTGACCCTGGGCGAGGCGGTGTTCTCGACCGGGATGTCCGGTTATCAGGAGACGCTGACCGACCCCAGCTATCACCGCCAGATCGTCGTCGCGACCGCCCCGCAGATCGGCAACACCGGCTGGAACCACGAGGACGCCGAAAGCCGCGGCGACAAGATCTGGGTGGCCGGCTACGCGGTGCGCGACCCGTCGCCACGCGCGTCGAACTGGCGGGCCACCGGCACGCTCGACGACGAGCTGACCCGGCAGGGCATCGTCGGGATCGCCGGCATCGACACCCGTGCGGTGGTCCGGCATCTGCGCAATTTCGGCTCGATGAAGGCGGGAATCTTCTCCGGCGACGCGGTCGCCGACACCGACACCATGCGCAAACTGGTGCGCGGCCAGCCGCCGATGCTCGGCGCCGACCTCGCCGGCCAGGTCAGCACCAAGGCCAGCTACATCGTGGAACCGGACGGCCCACGACGGTTCACCGTGGCCGCGCTGGACCTCGGCATCAAGACCAACACCCCCCGCAACTTCGCCCGCCGCGGCATTCGCAGCCACGTCCTGCCGTCCACGGCGACCTTCGAGCAGATCGCCGAGCTGAAACCCGACGGTGTGTTTCTGTCCAACGGGCCCGGTGACCCGGCCACCGCCGGCCACGTGGTCGCGGTCACCCGGCGGGTGCTCGAGGCCGGGATCCCGCTTTTTGGAATCTGTTTCGGCAACCAGATCCTCGGCCGGGCGCTGGGCCGCTCCACCTACAAGATGACGTTCGGTCACCGCGGCATCAACGTGCCGGTGATCGACCACGCCACCGGGCGGGTTGCGGTGACCGCCCAGAACCACGGGTTCGCGTTGCAGGGCGAGGCGGGGGAGCGGTTCGACACCCCGTTCGGCCCGGCCGAGGTCAGCCACACCTGCGCCAACGACGGCGTGGTCGAGGGAATCAAACTCACCAACGGACAGGCGTTCTCGGTGCAGTACCACCCGGAGGCCGCGGCGGGCCCGCACGATGCCAACTACTTGTTCGACCGGTTCGTCGATCTGATGGCGGGGGGACGCTGATGCCGCGCCGCACCGACCTGCGCCACGTGCTGGTGATCGGCTCCGGCCCGATCGTCATTGGCCAGGCCTGCGAGTTCGACTATTCGGGTACGCAGGCGTGCCGGGTGCTGCGCGCCGAGGGGCTGCAGGTCAGCCTCGTCAACTCCAACCCCGCGACGATCATGACCGACCCCGAGTTCGCCGACCACACCTATGTCGAGCCGATCACGCCGGCGTTCGTCGAGCGCGTCATCGGCCAGCAGGCCAAGCGCGGCAACCGGATCGACGCGCTGCTGGCCACGCTGGGTGGGCAGACGGCGCTGAACACGGCGGTCGCGCTCTACGAGAACGGCGTGCTTCAGAAGTACGGGGTCGAGTTGATCGGCGCCGACTTCGAGGCGATTCAGCGGGGCGAGGACCGGCAGCGGTTCAAGGACATCGTCGCCAAGGTCGGCGGCGAATCCGCCCGTTCCCGGGTGTGTTTCACGATGGACGAGGCCCGCGAGACCGTCGCCGAGCTCGGCCTGCCGGTGGTGGTGCGGCCGTCGTTCACGATGGGTGGGCTCGGGTCGGGGATGGCGTACTCCGCCGAGGATGTGGAGCGGATGGCCGGCGACGGCCTGGCTGCGTCGCCGAGCGCGAACGTGCTGATCGAGGAATCGATCTACGGCTGGAAGGAGTTCGAGCTCGAGCTGATGCGCGACGGCAACGACAACGTGGTCGTGGTCTGCTCGATCGAGAACATCGACCCGATGGGCGTGCACACCGGCGACTCGGTGACCGTGGCGCCCGCGATGACACTGACCGACCGCGAATACCAGCGCATGCGCGACCTGGGCATCGCGATCCTGCGGGAGGTGGGTGTCGACACCGGCGGCTGCAACATTCAGTTCGCGGTCGACCCGAAAGACGGCCGGCTGATCGTCATCGAGATGAACCCACGCGTGTCGCGGTCGAGCGCGTTGGCGTCCAAGGCCACCGGGTTCCCGATCGCCAAGATCGCGGCCAAGCTCGCGATCGGCTACACCCTCGACGAGATCCTCAACGACATCACCAGGCAGACCCCGGCCTGCTTCGAGCCGACACTGGACTACGTCGTGGTCAAGGCGCCGCGGTTCGCGTTCGAGAAGTTTCCCGGTGCCGACCCGACGCTGACCACCACGATGAAGTCGGTCGGTGAGGCGATGTCGTTGGGCCGCAACTTCATCGAGGCCCTCGGCAAGGTGATGCGGTCGCTGGAGACCGCCAGAGCGGGCTTTTGGACCGGATCCGACCCCGACGGCGACGCCCAGGCCGCCCTGCACCGGCTGAGGACGCCCAGCGAGGGTCGGCTGTACGACATCGAGCTGGCGCTGCGCCTGGGCGCGACCACCCAACAGGTGTCGGCGGCGTCCGGTGTCGATCCGTGGTTCGTCGACCAGATCGCGACGCTGCTCACGCTGCGCCGCGAACTGCTCGACGCAGCGGTGCTGGACGCGGATCTGCTGCGGCGCAGTAAGCACTACGGCCTGTCCGACCGCCAGATCGCCGCGCTGCGCCCGGAGTTGGCCGGCGAGGTCGGGGTGCGCGCGCTGCGGCAGCGGCTCGGCATCCACCCGGTGTTCAAAACGGTCGACACCTGCGCGGCGGAGTTCGAGGCCAAGACCCCGTACCACTACAGCAGCTACGAGCTGGACCCGGGCGCCGAGACCGAGGTCGCGCCGCAGACCGACCAGGCGAAGGTGCTGATACTGGGCTCGGGCCCGAACCGGATCGGCCAAGGTATCGAGTTCGACTACAGCTGCGTGCACGCGGCGTCCACGCTGTCGGCGGCCGGCTTCGAAACCGTGATGGTCAACTGCAATCCGGAAACCGTCTCCACCGACTACGACACCGCCGACCGCCTCTATTTCGAGCCATTGACCTTCGAGGACGTGCTCGAGGTGTACTACGCCGAATCCCGCTCGGGGGCGGGCGGTCCGGGCGTGGCCGGGGTGATCGTGCAGCTGGGCGGTCAGACCCCGCTCGGCCTGGCGCAGCGGCTCGCCGACGCCGGCGTGCCGATCGTCGGCACCAGCCCGCGGGCCATCAATTTGGCCGAGGACCGCGGCGCGTTCGCGGAGGTGCTCGGCAACGCCGGGCTGCCCGCGCCCCGGTTCGGCACCGCGACGACCTTCGAGGCGGCCCGCAAGATCGCCGCCGAGATCGGCTATCCCGTGTTGGTCCGCCCGTCCTATGTGCTCGGCGGGCGCGGCATGGAGATCGTCTACGACGAGGAAACGCTGAACGGCTACATCACCCGCGCCACCGAGCTGGCACCCGAACACCCGGTGCTCGTCGACCGGTTCCTGGAGGACGCGATCGAAATCGACGTCGACGCGCTGTGCGACGGCGACGAGGTCTACCTCGGCGGCATCATGGAGCACATCGAGGAGGCCGGCATCCACTCCGGTGATTCGGCCTGTGCGCTGCCGCCGGTCACCTTGGGCCGCAGCGACATCGAGAAGGTGCGCCGTGCCACCGAGGCGATCGCCGGCGGGATCGGGGTGGTGGGGCTGCTCAACGTGCAGTACGCGCTCAAAGACGACGTGCTGTACGTGCTCGAGGCCAACCCCCGGGCCAGCCGCACGGTGCCGTTCGTGTCCAAGGCCACTGCGGTGCCGCTGGCGAAGGCGTGCGCCCGGATCATGCTGGGCGCCAGCGTTTCCCAGCTGCGCGACGAGGGGCTGCTGGCCCGCAGCGGTGACGGCGCGGCGGCGGCGCCACACGCCCCGATCGCGGTGAAGGAGGCGGTGCTGCCCTTCCACCGGTTCCGCCGCGCCGACGGCTCGGGTGTCGACTCGCTGCTGGGCCCGGAGATGAAGTCCACCGGCGAGGTGATGGGCATCGACCGCGACTTCGGCAGCGCGTTCGCCAAGAGCCAGACCGCCGCGTACGGGTCGCTGCCGACCGAGGGCACGGTGTTCGTATCGGTGGCCAACCGCGACAAGCGGTCGCTGGTGTTCCCGGTCAAGCGCCTCGCCGACCTCGGCTTCCGCGTGCTTGCCACCGAGGGCACCGCGGAGATGCTGCGCCGCAACGGGATTCCCTGCGAGGTGGTGCGCAAGCACTTCGAACAGCCCAGTACCGCTGATCCGCGCCCCTCGGCGGTGGACGCGATCCGGGCCGGCGAGGTGAACATGGTGATTAACACCCCCTACGGCAATTCCGGGCCCCGCGTCGACGGTTACGAAATCCGGTCGGCGGCAGTGGCGATGAACATCCCGTGTGTGACTACGGTGCAGGGGGCGTCGGCGGCGGTGCAGGGCATCGAGGCCGGCATCCGCGGCGACATCGGGGTGATGTCGCTGCAGGAGCTGCACAGCGCACTGACCAACGGCGGGCATCCCCGGTGACCGGCTTCGGCGCCCGGTTGGCCGCCGCGGTGTCGTCACGCGGACCGCTGTGCCTGGGCATCGACCCGCACCCTGAGCTGCTGCGGGCGTGGGATCTGCCCGAAGACGCGTACGGGCTCGCCAGGTTCTGCGACACCTGCGTCGAGGCGTTCGCCGGGTTTGCGGTCGTCAAGCCGCAGGTGGCGTTCTTCGAGGCGTACGGATCGGCGGGCTACGCGGTGCTGGAACGCACGATGGCCGCGCTGCGGCAGGCCGGGGTGCTGGTGCTGGCCGATGCCAAGCGCGGCGACATCGGCTCCACGATGGCGGCCTACGCCGCGGCCTGGGCCGCGCCGTCCAGTCCGCTGGCCGCCGACGCGGTGACCGCGTCCCCGTACCTGGGCTTCGGCTCGCTGTGCCCGCTGCTGGACACCGCCGCCGAAACCGAGCGTGGTGTGTTCGTGCTGGCGGCGACCTCCAACCCGGAGGGCGCGGCCGTGCAGCGCGCCCACACCGAAGACGGGCGCACGGTCGCCCAGCAAATCGTCGACGAAGCCGCCGCCGTCAACCGCACCCGGCCGGGCTCGGTGGGCGTCGTGCTCGGCGCCACGGCGGCCGAGGTGCCCGACGTCAGCGCGCTCAACGGCCCGGTGCTGGTGCCCGGCCTGGGCGCCCAGGGCGGCCGTGCGGACACTCTCGGCGGCCTCGGCGGGTCCCGGCCGGGCCAGCTGTTGCCGGCGTCGTCCCGGGCCGTGCTGCGCGCCGGGCCGGGCGCCGATCGGCTGCGCAACGCCGCAGGACGGCTGCGCGACGAGGTCGCCTACCTCGCCTGAAGCGCCCTCGCCCGGCTCAGCCAGGGAAACGGAATTCCGCGCGATGCACCCAGGCAGCCCCAACTACGCCGCGTAGTTAACCAACGCGTCAATTACGGCCGAAGGGAAACTTTGCCCGCGACACGCGCAACGTTCACAAAACTCATAGAAATCTGTGCTTAAGCCGCCCCGGCCAATGTTTGCCTGTCGCTGGCAAACGGGTCCCGGAACGCGATACCCAGCGCACCAGCGCGAAAGCGGTTGGTCCCCATGCCAATACGGTCGACACCCCCTCCGTCCCAGCCCCTCCCAGCGCCCATCAAACCCCCGGCTCGCCGGCGCGGGCTTCCCGCGTGTCACCGCGACACGCTGGCGATTTGTGCTCTCAACCGGGGGGTGGGGTTCGCAATCGTTCCGCGGCGTGGGTACGGTCGTCGTCGCTGGCTGGATAACTCCGGCCGAGGGAAAACAGTTTGATGGTGATGAGACGGAGGAATCGTGGCCCTTCCCCAGTTGACGGACGAGCAGCGTGCGGCTGCTTTGGAGAAGGCTGCTGCCGCTCGTCGAGCGCGCGCCGAGCTCAAGGATCGGCTCAAGCGAGGCGGCACCAACCTCAAGCAGGTCCTTCAGGACGCCGAGACCGACGAGGTCCTCGGCAAGATGAAGGTTTCGGCGCTACTGGAGGCACTGCCGAAGGTTGGCAAGGTCAAGGCCCAGGAGATCATGACCGAGCTGGAGATCGCCCCGACGCGCCGCCTGCGTGGCCTCGGCGACCGTCAGCGCAAGGCTCTGCTGGAAAAGTTCAACCACTCGGCGTGACAACTGGCGGAGGACCGGGCAAGCCCATCGTCGTGCTGTCCGGTCCCTCTGCGGTAGGTAAGTCCACGCTGGTTCGCTGCCTGCGCGACCGCGTCCCGGACCTGTGTTTCAGCGTCTCGGCGACGACGCGGGATCCGCGTCCGGGCGAGGTGGACGGCGTCGACTACCGCTTTGTCACCCCGGCGCAGTTCCAACAACTCGTCGACGACGGCGCCCTGCTGGAGTGGGCCGACATCCACGGCGGGCTGCACCGCTCCGGCACGCCGGCCGAGCCGGTACGCCGGGCCGCCGCCGCCGGGCGCCCGGTGCTCATCGAGGTCGACCTGGCCGGCGCCCGGGCCATCAAGAAGGCGCTGCCGAACGCCGTCACCGTGTTTGTGGCGCCGCCGAGCTGGGACACACTCAAGGACCGGCTGACCGGACGGGGCACCGAAACCGCCGAGGTCATGGACCGACGGCTCACCACGGCTCGCGCCGAACTGGCAGCTCAGGGTGACTTTGACGTCGTCGTGGTGAACCGCGAATTGGAGTCGGCGTGCGAAGAATTGATAGCCTTACTAGTGGGAACTGCGCCGGAGACGGCGTGATCGGCCCACCGAACTCGAGATCTTTACTTCCAGGAGACCTTTCTTGAGCACCCCCCACGACGCGACGCTGGCTGCCGTGCCCGACTGGGCGGTCACGCCCGACGCGTACGACACGCCGCTGGGCATCACGAACCCGCCGATCGACGAGCTGCTGGACCGGGCGTCGAGCAAGTACGCGCTGGTGATCTACGCCGCCAAGCGTGCCCGCCAGATCAACGACTACTACAACCAGCTCGGGGAGGGCATCCTCGAGTATGTCGGGCCGATGGTCGAGCCCGGCCTACAGGAGAAGCCGCTGTCGATCGCGCTGCGCGAGATCCACGCCGACCTCCTCGAGCACACCGAGGGCGAATAGCCGGGCGCCGGGTGGACCGCAAGCGGATCGTCGTCGGCGTCTCGGGCGGCATCGCCGCCTACAAGGCGTGCTCGGTGGTCCGCCAGCTCACCGAGGCCGGCCACCGCGTCCGTGTGGTCCCCACCGAATCGGCGCTGCGCTTCGTCGGCGCCGCCACCTTCGAAGCGCTGTCCGGCGAACCGGTGCACACCGGGGTGTTTGCGGATGTCCCCGACGTCCCGCACGTCCAGATCGGCAAGGCGGCCGACCTGGTGCTGGTCGCACCGGCCACCGCCGACGTGCTGGCCCGGGCCGCCCACGGTCGGGCCGATGACCTGCTGACCGCGATGCTGCTGACCGCGCGATGTCCGGTGCTGTTCGCCCCGGCGATGCACACCGAGATGTGGGTGCACCCGGCCACCGCCGAGAACGTCGCGACCCTGCGCCGGCGCGGCGCGGTGGTGCTCGAGCCCGCCTCCGGACGGTTGACGGGCGCTGACACGGGTGCGGGGAGACTTCCCGAACCGGAGGAAATAACGACCTTCGCCCAGCTGCTGCTGGAGCGCGCCGACGCGCTGCCCTACGACCTGGCCGGCTGCAAGGTGCTGGTCACCGCCGGCGGCACCCGGGAGCCGATCGATCCGGTCCGGTTCATCGGTAACCGCAGCTCGGGCAAGCAGGGCTATGCGCTGGCCCGCGTCGCCGCCCAGCGGGGCGCCGAGGTGACGCTGGTCGCGGGCCACACCGCCGGGCTCGCCGACCCGGCCGGGGTGCACGTGGTGCACGTCAGCTCCGCGCAGCAACTGGCCGACGCGGTGTCCAAGCACGCCGCCGACACCCATGTCCTCGTCATGGCCGCCGCGGTCGCCGACTTCCGGCCGGCCAGCGCCGCGGCGAACAAGATCAAGAAGAGCGACGCCGAACCCCCGGTGATCGAGCTGGTCCGCAACGACGATGTGCTCGCCGGTGCGGTCCGTGCCCGCGGCGAGGGCCAGCTGCCCAACATGCGCGTGATCGTCGGCTTCGCCGCCGAGACCGGGGATGCGAACGGCGACGTGCTGTTCCACGCCCGCGCCAAGCTGCGCCGCAAGGGCGCCGACCTGCTCGTCGTCAACGCCGTCGGCGACGGCCGGGCGTTCGAGGTCGACAGCAACGACGGCTGGTTGCTGACCGCCGAGGGCAGCGAGGCCGCGCTGGAGCACGGTTCGAAGACGCTGATGGCCAGCCGTATCGTGGACGCGATCGCGGCGCTTCTGCACGGGCGCCGCGGCTAGATTCGCGCCCGGCATATTATTTTGCTTAACTAACTTTGTCAGCAGCGGAAGGACGAGACACCGTGAGCCAACCAGGTCGGCTGTTCACCAGCGAGTCGGTGACCGAAGGGCATCCCGACAAGATCTGCGACGCGATCAGCGACTCGGTGCTCGACGCGCTGCTGGCCCAGGATCCGCGCTCCCGGGTCGCGGTGGAGACGCTGGTGACCACCGGGCAGGTGCACGTCGCCGGGGAGGTCACCACCGCGGCCAACGTCGACATCCCGACGATCGTGCGTAACCGCATCCTCGAGATCGGCTACGACTCCTCGGCCAAGGGCTTCGACGGCGCCTCCTGCGGCGTCAACGTCGCGATCGGCAAGCAGTCGCCCGACATCGCGCAGGGCGTGGACACCGCGCACGAGACGCGGGTCGAAGGTGCCGGCGACCCGCTGGACAAGCAGGGTGCCGGCGACCAGGGGCTGATGTTCGGCTATGCGATCAACGACACCCCGGAGCTGATGCCGCTGCCGATCGCGCTGGCGCACCGGCTGGCGCGCCGGCTGACCGAGGTGCGCAAGGGCGCAGTGCTGCCGTACCTGCGGCCCGACGGCAAAACTCAGGTGACCATCTCCTACGACGGCACCACCCCGGTGCGGCTCGACACGGTGGTCATCTCGACGCAGCACGCGGCCGACATCGACCTCGATAACCTGCTGGCGCCCGACATCCGGGAGAAGGTGCTCAATACGGTGATCGACGACCTCGGTCACGAGACGCTGGACACCTCGTCCGTGCGGCTGCTGGTGAACCCCACCGGCAAGTTCGTGCTCGGCGGCCCGATGGGCGATGCCGGGCTGACCGGCCGCAAGATCATCGTCGACACCTACGGCGGGTGGGCCCGCCACGGCGGCGGCGCGTTCTCCGGCAAGGATCCGTCCAAGGTCGACCGTTCGGCGGCTTACGCGATGCGCTGGGCGGCAAAAAACGTGGTCGCCGCCGGACTGGCCGAGCGGGTCGAGGTGCAGGTGGCCTACGCGATCGGCAAGGCGGCCCCGGTCGGGCTGTTCGTCGAGACGTTCGGCACCGAGACCGTCGACCCAATCAAGATCGAGAAGGCGGTCCTGGAGGTCTTCGACCTGCGGCCCGGCGCGATCATCCGCGACCTGGACCTGTTGCGGCCGATCTACGCGCAGACCGCCGCCTACGGCCACTTCGGCCGGACCGACATCGAGTTGCCGTGGGAGCAGCTGAACAAGGTCGACGCGCTGAAGTCGGCCCTCTAGCCGTCTCGGTCGCGAACATCACATTCCGGAAGATTCTTAGCAGGTATAACATTAAGCATAGATAGCCTATGCAGATTGTGACGACTTGCTTGCACGAAAGGGATCGTGGAATGGATGCTCAGGTTCGGGACACTCGTCCGCTGGACACGGTTGCTGCTGCGGTGATCGAGCCGGGGCGGCGGCTCTCGCAGATCGTCGAGACGGTGATGCGGGGCTACGCTGACCGGCCCGCGCTGGGCCAACGCGCCCACGAATTGGTCACCGACCGCGTCACCGGGCGCACGTCGCTGCGCCTGTTGCCCGAGTTCGAGACGATCACCTACCGGGACCTGTGGGACCGGGTCGGTGCGGTGGCGACCGAGTGGAACAACAATCTCCAGTGCCCGGTGAGCGCCGGTGACTTCGTTTGCATCCTGGGATTCACCAGCACCGACTACACCACCGTGGATCTGGCTTGCCTGTATCTGGGGGCGGTGTCGGTGTCGCTGCAGACCAGCGCGCCGGCCGCCCAGCACGTGCCGATCATCGCCGAGACCCGGCCGGCCATCCTGGCCGTTGGCATCGACTCGCTGGACACCGCGGTGGCGGCCGTGCTGGCCGGCACGGCACCGCAGCGGCTGATCGTGTTCGACTACGAGCCCCGCGACGACGATCACCGCGACCGGTTCCAGGCCGCCCGTCGGCGCCTTTCCGACGCCGGCAGCCCGGTGGTCGTCGACACCCTCGCCGACGTGATCGAGCGCGGGCGGGCTGTTGCGTCCGCGCCGCTGTACGTGCCGCAGGGCGCCGAGGACAATCCGGTGCTCTCGCTGTACTACACCTCCGGCAGCACCGGCACCCCGAAGGGCGCGATCTACACCGAGAAGATGCTGTCGTTCGGCTGGCTGCGGCACACCGGGTTGCTGACCAACTCCGACGTGCCGATGATCATCGTCAGCTACCTGCCCATGAGCCACCTCGCCGGCCACGGTTCGGTGGTGGGCACGCTGGCCAGCGGCGGCACCGCGTATTTCGCCGCCAAAAGCGATATCTCGACCCTGTTCGAGGACATCGCGCTGGTGCGGCCCACCGTGCTGAACCTCGTGCCGCGGGTGTGCGAGATGATCTACCAGCACTACCTCGGCGAGGTGGACATGCGCATCGCCGGCGGCGCCGACCCGCACACCGTCGAGGCCGAGGTGAAGGCGCAGATGCGGCAGAACTTCCTCGGCGGGCGGGTACTGGCGGCAAACTGCGGAACCGCGCCGCTGGCACCGGAATTGGCCGCGTTCGTCGAATCCCTGCTGGACATGCATCTCACCGACGGTTATGGGTCCACGGAGGCCGGCATGGTGTTGACCGACCACGTGGTGCAGCGGCCGCCGGTGCTCGACTACCAGCTCGTCGACGTTCCCGAGCTGGGCTACTTCCGTACCGACCACCCTCATCCTCGCGGGGAGCTGCTGGTCAAGACCGAGTTCATGACCCCCGGCTACTACAACCGTCCGGACGTCACCGCGGAGATGTTCGACGCGGACGGCTTTTACCGCACCGGCGACATCATGGCCGAGGTGGGCCCCGATCAGCTGGTGTATGTCGACCGCCGCAACAACGTGCTCAAGCTGGCGCAGGGTGAGTTCGTGGCGCTGTCCCACCTGGAGGCGGTCCTCGCCGCGAGCCCGCTGATTCGACAGATCTTCGTCTACGGCACCAGCGAGCGGTCGTTCCTGCTGGCCGTGGTGGTTCCGACACCTGAGGCCCTCGCCGAGCTGGGCGGTGACGGGGTGGACCGGCTCAAGGGCGCGGTCGGCGAGTCGCTTCAGCGGATCGCCACCGACGCACGCCTGAACGGCTACGAGATCCCGCGCGACTTCCTGATCGAGACCGAGCCGTTCTCCACCGAGAACGGGCTGCTGTCCGGCGCGGGTAAGCTGCTTCGGCCCAAGTTGAAGGCCCACTACGGCGAGCGCCTCGAGCAGATGTACGCCGACATGGTCGCCGACCAGGCCGATGAGCTGCGCGCGCTGCGCACCGCTAGCGCCGACCGGCCCGTGCTCGAGACCCTCAGCAGGGCGGTCGGCGCCACGCTGGGACTTGCGCCCGGCGAGGTGAGCCTGACCTCCCGGTTCATCGACCTGGGCGGGGATTCGCTTTCGGCGCTGAGCTTTTCCAACTTGTTGACCGACATCTTCGGCATCGAGGTACCGGTCGGTGTCGTGATCAATCCGGCGAGCGACCTGCAGCAGCTGGCGAACTACATCGACACCCAGCGCCATTCGGGCGCCAAGCGGCCGACGTTCGCCGGCGTGCACGGCCGCGACAGCACCGAGGTGTACGCCGGCGACCTCACGCTGGACAAGTTCATCGACGAACACACCCTCGCGCTCGCACCGACGCTGCCGCGCCCGACCGGCGAGATTCGCACGGTTCTGCTGACCGGCGCCACCGGATACCTCGGCCGATTCCTCGCGCTGGAATGGCTGCAGCGGCTGGCCCCCTCGGGCGGCAGGTTGATCTGCATCGCCCGGGGCAGCGACACGACACAGGCCCGCAGCCGCATCGAGGCGGCGCTGGACACCGATCCCGAGTTGATCCGCCGCTTCGGGGAGTTGGCGGCCGATCACCTCGAGGTGCTCCCCGGCGACATCGGCGAGCCGAACCTGGGCCTGGACCAGCACACCTGGAACCGGCTGGCCGAGACGGTCGATCTGATCGTCCACCCCGCGGCACACGTCAATCACGTGCTGCCCTACCACCACTTGTTCGGCGCCAACGTCGTCGGCACCGCGGAACTGATCCGGCTGGCGATCACCACGAAGATCAAGCCGCTCGACTACACCTCGACGGTCGCCGCGGCGTTCGTCGGCGACGACGTGATCGACGAGGACTCCGATGTCCGGTTGGCCAGCCCGGTCCGCAAACTCGAAGGCAGCTACGCCAACGGGTATGCCATCAGCAAGTGGGCCGGTGAGGTGCTGATGCGCGAAGCCCATGACCTCTGCGGCCTTCCGGGCGCTGTGTTTCGCTGCGACATGATCCTTGCCGACAGCCGCTACGCCGGACAGCTCAACGTGCCCGACGTGTTCACCCGGTTGCTGTTCAGTCTGGTCGCGACCGGGATCGCGCCCGGTTCGTTCTACCGCTTCGAAACCGACGGCGACCGGCCGCGCGCCCACTACGACGGCCTGCCGGTGGACTTCGTCGCGGCGGCGATCACCGGGTTGGGCGTGCGGGCGATGTCGGGGTTTCGCACCTACAACGTCGTCAATCCGCACGACGACGGCATTTCACTGGACCAGTTCGTGGATTGGCTGATCGAGGCCGGCCATCCCATCCAGCGCATCGACGACTACGACGAGTGGGTGTCGCGGTTCCAGACCGCGATGCGCGCGCTGCCGGACAAGCGGCGTCAACATTCGGTGCTGCCCGTCCTCGACGCGTATCGGCATCCGGCCGAGGCCGTTCGCGGCTCGGCCGTCCCCGCGACGGGGTTCGCCGCCGCACAGCGCATTCCGCACTTGTCGGCCGCGCTGATCCGCAAGTACATCACCGACCTGCACGGGCTCGGGCTGCTCTGACTCAGGCCGTGAACCGGACGTCGTCGAGGTCGAACCGGCCGGTGCCGACGGCGCATCATCTCGGCGAAGTAGCGGGCGTTGGCTTCGTCGGTCACCTCGACCCGAGACAGTGAATTCGTCACCTTGAACCCGGTCGCCAGCACGAACACGTCGGCCCCATGGGTGTCGCCCTCGACGGTGGCGACCCCGCGGAGGCGTGACCAGTTCCACGTTGTCGCGGTTGAACGTCGACAGCCAGGTGGTGTGGAAGCCGGGTCGCCTGGCTGGCCAGCCGTTGCAGGGGCCTTGCCGCCGGGTATCCGCATCGCCCACCGCGCCGCGGCCGGCAGCGGCACATCGAACTTGGGGAAGCACCAGATCGGGGTGTGCTGAAAGACGGTCAGGTGCGCCACGATCGGGGCGATCGCCGGAATCAG
>JAFARC010000017.1 GCA_019245755.1 Mycobacteriaceae bacterium
GCCGAATAGGGAGCCGAACGTGTACGATATCGTGATCAAGGGCGGTCTCATCGTCGATGGGACCGGAGCCGAGCCCTATGTCGGCGACGTGGCGATCCAGGACGGCCGCATCGCCGCGGTCGGCGCGGTGAGCGGTCCGGCGAAGGAAGTCATCGACGCCGCAGGCCTGATGGTCACCCCCGGCTTCGTCGACATCCACACCCACTACGACGGCCAGGTCAGCTGGGACAGCCTCCTCGAACCGTCCAGTGGACACGGCGTGACAACTGTCGTCATCGGCAATTGCGGCGTCGGCTTCGCTCCGGTGCGGCCCGGCCGCGAGGAGTGGCTGATCAAACTCATGGAGGGTGTCGAGGACATCCCCGGAACCGCGCTCACCGAGGGCATCTCCTGGGGCTGGGAAAGCTATCCCGAATATCTCGACGCGATCGAACAACGCGAGCTCGCCGTCGATGTGGGAAGTCAGGTGGCGCACGGGGCTATTCGCGCGTATGCGATGGGCGACCGCGGCGCCCGCAACGAGCCGGCGACACCGGACGACATCGCGTCGATGAGCCGATTGGTACAGGAGGCGATCGAAGCCGGCGCACTGGGCTTCTCCACCTCACGCACACTCGCCCACCGCGCCATGGACGGTGAACCCGTCCCCGGCACGTTCGCCGCCGAGGACGAACTGTTCGGTTTGGGCCGAGCCATGGCAGCCGGCGGCCGAGCGGTCTTCGAGCTAGCACCGGAGGGCGCCGCGGGCGAGGATATCGTCGCGCCGAAGCGGGAACTGGAATGGATGCAACGTCTGGCCGCCGACATCGATCGCCCCGTCTCGTTCGCGCTGATTCAGATCGATGCCGCCCCGGACCTGTGGCGTGAGCAGTTGGACATATCGGCCGCTGCACATGCGGCGGGAAGCCCGTTGTATCCCCAGGTCGCTGCCCGGCCATTCGGGATGCTGCTGGGATTTCCCGGCCACCACGCCTTCACCCATCGTCCGACCTATCGCCGGTTGAAGGCCCAGTGCGACCGCTACGAACTCGGCTCACGTCTGGCCGATCCCGCCGTTAAGGCCGCGATCCTGTCGGAGACTGACCTACCCATCGATCCGACGTCTCAGTTCGACGCGATGTTCGCCCTCGTGCAGGGTTCACTCGACCGTCTTTACGCGCTCGGCGATCCGCCCGATTACGAGCCGACGCCCGACCGCACCGTGGCCGCGATAGCATGTGACCGCGGTGAGCAACCCCTGGCCACTCTCTATGAACTGATGCTCGAATCCGACGCCGGCACAATGCTGATGCTGCCGTTCTTCAACTACACCGAGGGAAATCACGACACGATCCGCGAGATGCTGACCCACCCGGCAGCGGTGTTGGGGCTGTCCGACGGCGGTGCCCATTGCGGTCTGATCTGTGACGCTTCCTATCCCACCTTCCTGCTGACGCACTGGTCACGCGACCGCCACCGTGGCGAAAAGCTGTCACTGGAATACGTGGTACGCAAGCAATGTCGCGATACCGCCGAGCTCTTCGGCCTCGGCGACCGCGGGACGATCGAGGTCGGCAAGAAGGCCGACATCAACGTGATCGACATGGACGCGCTGACGCTGCATGCTCCGCAAATGGCCTACGATCTACCGGCCGGTGGACGTCGACTCATCCAGCGGGCAAGCGGTTATGCCGCAACTATCGTCAGCGGGACTGTGACCCGTCGCGGAGGCGCCGACACTGGCGCGCGTCCCGGCCGCTTGGTGCGAGGGTCGCGCTGACACTACGCAGAAAGGCATGACTATTGTCCCCGATGGTTGCGTGTGAGCGCGTAGACATAGGCTTCCTTCGCACCGCGCCACACCGGTTCAGCAACAGCGTGGACCTCGCGGTCACTCCGGGGCAGCTGTTCGAGGTTCTCGCCGACGCCGATGCCTGGCCGCGGTGGGCCACGGTAATCACCGGAGTGACTTGGACCAGCCCCGAGCCTCGCGGAGTTGGCGCAACCCGTGTGGTCAACATGCGTGGCGGCATCGTCGGCAACGAGGAATTCCTAGCCTGGGAGCCCGGCAGCTACATGGCGTTTCGCTTCAATGAGTGCTCGTCGTCGGCGCTGGCTGCGTTCGCCGAAGACTACCGCATCCAGGCCACTGCACAAGGGTGCCGACTGACATGGACCGTGGCCAATCGTCTGGTCGGACCGGCGCGGCTCTCGGCTCCGCTGGCCGGTCCGCTGATGAACTTGGCATTTCGGCGGTTTTTAACCAACCTGCGGCGCTACACCGACGAGCGGTTCGCGACCACGCGTCGCGCATAGCAGGTAAACACCGTCACCGACTCCGCAGGGCAACCTCACCGTCGGCAGAGTCAAGGTCTTGCCGGTGGGCGGCCGAAAGTGACCCGAGTTTGAGCTTTCACGTGCCGTCGACACCAGCAGCGAAACTCATGTGGGCCCGCGCAACAGCGTCACGCCGCGACGAGCTGTCTGCGTGCGGCGTGGTCGGTATCCGCATCCGCTGTCTTCAGTCGGTGAAGTCGATCCGCACCGACACGGGCGTCGTTTCCAATGCCTTCACGACTTTGGCTCCCAGGCGCCCGAACTTGGGACGTCGCGCGACGACATCGTCATCCGGCGAATTTCGCCACTTCGGTCCGCTACTTAGATCCTTGTCGCACAAGGACGTTCGGGTTATCGACGATGTTCCTACCCAAACCCGAGCGGGTGCCGTGCTGACAGCTGACCCACGCCCCTTCGTTGTCGAATTGCGCCGACACAGGGACGCGCCGTACCTGACCCGTCTCGGCCGACGGTCTCCAGTTCGGTCGCTAGCGTGGGGCGCAGCCCAAGTCGGCTCAACCCTTTTACCGCCGGGTTGAGCAGATAGCGTCCGACTGCGCGTTCTCTACAGAACTTCCGCCGCGTCTTGTCGTTGTTGGCACTCGTCATGGTTATCTCCATATTCGAAAAGTCTTCAGCCCGGTCGAACCTGACCAGACGATCGGCCATCAGATTGGTCGCGCAATTTTCGAGCAGCCCGATGCTGAAATTCCCTGGCGGCAAAGCTTGTGAGAGCCACGCGAGTGTGCCGGTTGGTACGCCTGGCTCGGCATGTCGCGGATGAAACCGCACAGTCGCGGAGGAGCCCCTGCTCTAAGCGAGGCCCTGGGAGCCCCCTGTCAGGATTGAACTGACGACCGCTCGCTTACAAGGCGCCTCGACGGGGACTATGCCCGTTTGCCTAAGTCCGCGAAACTCGCGGTAGCTGCGGCAATACAGTCAGGCCAGTCTGCGATCGTCCGCAGAAGTTCCGGTGGGTTGTGACACCGGCGTGACACCGAGACCGACCGGCTACTGCCGTCCGCGATCGCCGCCGGGCGGTCGCGTGGGCTCCCGAGCAGCCCACGCAGCGGCTGCTTGTCCCCGAACTCCGTCGAACCGCAGAATCGATGGGGGCTTGCTGATGATGAGCTGGTTTGTTTTGCGCTGTCGATGAAGGCATTCCATCCGGTGGGGAAGTCGTGTCCCGTACAGCGAACGCGGCCGATCAACGACGGTCTGGGCCTCGGGAGCCACCTGCTAGATGACCATCGCTCGAATATCTGTCTTGTCAAGGCGGTGGTATCGCACCAAATTTGAATAAGGAGAGACCCAACTCGTGCCTTCGCTCAAACCCGTGACACTGCGTCAGTGCAACCGTTGCCCCGAGAGAGGACAAACCTAGGTCGCGCTCGGGGCAGGGCCGGCTGCCTTACGGATGGGGAACGATGCCACGATCTCGCATACGCTGATGACAAAGATCAAGCAACCTCCTGTGATCGCGAGAACATGGCTCGCATGCGACGGGGGTAACCAGACCCAGTACCAGTCCGTCGCTCCGAACGATGCCAACAGGAAAACGACGCCGGCAATCAGCATCATCACCCCGAAAACGGTGTGCCAGCGTCGGGCAGGCAACCCATGCATTGGGGCACCCGCTGCTATGTAAGCAAAGCCACGCACGACGAATCCGCTGACCATGAGCAAGGCCAGTGTGGCGGCGGTGCTTGGGCCCCGGTCGAAGAAGGTCCCGCCGAGGTGGCCGGCGGCGGCAAGCGACATTAAGGCGGTCACCAAAGCCAAGACGGCCGACGCCACGCCACAGACGAGTAGCTGGATGTGGGGTTCGCCCGATTGCACGGCAATGGCGAAATACACCAGGCCGACGCCCGTCACCAGCAAGTAGAGACCAAACAAGCTTCCAACGACGGGCAACGTCGGTCCGGGCCATATCAGGAGAAGAAGGCCCAGGATTACGGACAGCACGCCGGACGTCAACATCGAAGGCCACAGGTGGCCCAACAGATCCAGGCGCCCAATGGTTGACGTGGGTGTATGTGTGCCGGCTCCAGTGCCGCTTGCAGGTCTACTAAAGCCGAGGGATCGGGTATGTGGTTGAGGCTTCCTCAGGATGGCTTTCCCGCTGTCGGATGGCTCCGCCTTCACCTGCCCTGTTGGCTGATCCCCCTCGGGCGGCGACGCTTTGTGGTGCAAACCCGGTCCGGCTCTTGGCGGCTGGCCCCGAAGCAGGCTGTCGTTGATCGGGTGCTCCTTAAGCCAAGTGCCGGCCGCGCTTCGCACTGTGAGGCTGTCGTCATCGTCGCGAAGCGCCTCAACCGTTTGGTGAATTTTGCTGCGGACCGTGGCGTTGCCCTTCCTGAAATGCGTGTCTAGGTACTGCAGTGCCTGCAACCTGAAGTTCGGATACGGCGCATCAAGGTAATTGTTTAAGTCGGCGGGAAGCGACCAATTGATGTTTTGAGCGATGACGGTTTCACCCGAGACTGAGGCATGCTTTTTAGGTCGCTGTTGGGGACGCTCCTCACTTACTTTCTGGTACACATATTCGTAAAGCTCGTCGACGGTGATGTCGCCGTCGAGGTCGCTGTCGGCGGCACCATCACGTAGGCCTTCAATTAGGTGCCGGGTGAAAATGGACGGCTGCGCATCCCCGCTTCGCAAACGATCACCTTCGAAGGCGAATTGTGTGGCATCCGATGCGGTGAGGACGAACCTTCCTGTGCCCGCGAGCTTCTCGACGGCGTGCACCGTATCGTCGGATTTCGTGACTGTGCCGAACGGAAAAGCCCCGGCATAGCAGCAGTCCAAGATGACAATCTTCTGTTTGGACGCGCTCTCGCCTAGGGATTCGTCGACCTGGTCCGCCGTCACCGCCGTCCAGCGCTTGTTGTTCAGGTGGGTGTCCTTCATCGCCAGATACAGTTTGCCGCTGTCATCCTTTAGACCGTGGCCGCTGAAGTACAACAGCGTCAGGTCGTTGGGCCTGGCCTGGTTGTAGAACTCTCCAATCTTTTCGCCGACAGTCTGGCGCGACTCATTGATCAACGTGGTCACTTCGAATGCCCCGATGGAGGGGTTACCCAACACATCAGCAAGCTCTTCAGCGTCGTGGCGGGGCGCCGTTAATTTTCCCAGCTCCTGATCATCGTATTCGTAAGTGGCAACGATAAGAGCGAGTCGCCTACTCACTGCCGGCCCCACCCGTGCTGTGGCGTCGGCAAAATGCGTCCACCAGCGCCTGCTGCTGGTCTGAGGTCGCCTTGCCGATGTCGATCTTGTCGTCGCCGATGGTGATCGAAACCTCGTGAGCCTTGGAGCTGTTCCGTAGCCAATCGCGCACCGTCGCGATCAGCGTCGGGAGAACGCCTCCCGGGGCGCTCAAGGCCACGATGATCGCACCCAGGGTTACCGGATCGGCCACTTTGGCGCCGGCGACGTCGCCCGCGCCCTTAGCCAGATCCACTGAGTCGACTTCAAGCTGCAAGAGTTCTTCTCTGAGTCGTCGGGTTAGTTGGTCCTTTTGTTCGGAGTCCAAATCCGGATCACCTTCGAGCAAAAGGGCGACGTTAACCGATGAGCTGGCCGCATCAGATTCGCACTGGATCAAGGTCATCCCCTCGTTGAGCACCCAAGAAGCTGCGCTTCGAGGAACCGACAGCTGTTCGGACGCTTAATCGATGAGTGCATTTTTTCACCGTTCGGCGACGACCGTAGAGTAATTGACTACCTGATAAGCAGATGGAGGCGCCGGATCGCGAAACTCGGCTTGAACTCGCGCCTAGAACTGGCCGAATAGGCAGGACGCCGGACTAGACCTAGTCGGCAGCGCTCTACAGGAGCAGAGAAGCCGGACAGCGCCAGGGTGGTACTCCACCGGCCGGCGACGACCCCGGGGCGGCGCTGGCGTTCGCCGAGAAGCGCGTGAGGCGATGACGATTGGCAGCGGGTCCAAGGCCGCGACGGGCGGTGGTGTTCGTGACGGTCAAACACCCTGACGGGAGCCGCGAGGTCGCATTAGGCCAGAGACCGATGGCGGTGCCTCGGATTCGTGGCCGGCCGTCCATATCATCCCGACACGCTGTCTGACTTCTGGCGGGTGCTGTGCGGCGAGGCCGCGGTTCGAAAGATCCGGCTACATGATGCCCGACATACCTGCGGGACCCTGATGCACATGCAGGGGCTGCCCATCGTGGTCATTTCGCAGTGGCTCGGCCATGCCGACCCAGCATTCACGATGCGCACGTACGTCCACAGTCAAGACGATGCGCTAAAGCTCCCCGCAGAGACACTGCAGAGAGTTGTGACACCGAGAGAGCTATTCGAACGTACATTCGTTGAAGGCTGAGAGTGTTTCCGCTGGTAGACAGCACTGGGCGGAGCCCCCTGTCAGGATTGAACTGACGACCGCTCGCTTACAAGGCGAGTGCTCTACCACTGAGCTAAGGAGGCGGGGCCTTCAGCGTATCGGGTTAGCGCTGGTCTTCGTCCGACACCTCGGCGGCGATGACCCGCTCCGATGTGACGATTCGCGGCGGGGAAGAGCGAGGCCGGCGCGGCCGCGGCCGCAGCGGGATCCGCTCGGCGATGTTGCTCAGCGGATTGACCACGATGCTCAACGAGTCGACGGCATCGCGAAGCATGTCGATCGTGGGGGCCAGTGCCTCCAGGTTCGGCGTCAGCCGGTTCAGCGTGTCGGCCAGCGTCGCGAGTTGTTCGAGCGGCCCGTTGCGTGCGGTCAGCCGGTCTACCACTCCGTCTTGGGCCAGCAAGCGATCCGCCACCCCGTCTTCGGCCATCAGCCGCTCGATCAGGCCGTCCTCAGCGAGTAGCTGGTCGAACAGGCCCCCGGGTGCCAGCGCCCGGTCGAGGGCACCGCCCTCGGCGGTCAACCGATCCAGCGGACCGCCCGGTGCGGTCAACCGGTCGACCAGCCCGCCCGGCCGCATCAACCGATCAATCGCGCCGTCGGGCGCGAGTGCCCTGCCCAGCGGCGCGTCGTTGTCCATCATCCGGGCGAGCCGATTCGCCCGCTCGATAGTTGAGTCCAAACCGAAGAGATGCGCCACTGCGGTCGGCGATGTTTGCTTACCGGCGTCATTTAATGACTTGCGGGCGATGCCGAGCGCGGCCGTCGCGACATCCAGTCCCGCGTCGGCCACCGCCAACCCCACCTTCGCCGGCATTGTTGCGAGCTCGACGAGGCTTTTGCCGAGATTCATGCAGGTCAGTCTATTCACCAACTTCTCGGTTTCAGCGAAGAAGAGCCGAGATGGAACTCCCAGATATCTCACAGGTAGCGTGAAGCTTGACCCCAAGCCCGAGGGTGAACATTGGCCCGCATGGCTGCACCGTTACCAGAATCGCGACCTGAAGCCCGCGTGTTGGTCGTTGACGACGAAACCAATATCGTCGAGCTGCTCTCTGTGAGCTTGAAGTTCCAGGGTTTCGAGGTGCACACCGCCTCGAACGGACCCGCGGCGCTCGACAAGGCACGTGAGGTGCGGCCCGACGCGGTGATCCTCGACGTGATGATGCCCGGCATGGATGGCTTCGGCGTCCTGCGCCGGCTTCGTGCCGACGGTATCGACGCGCCGGCGCTGTTCCTGACCGCCCGGGACACGTTGCAGGACAAAATCGCCGGTCTGACCCTTGGTGGCGACGACTACGTCACCAAGCCGTTCAGCCTCGAAGAGGTCGTGGCCCGGCTCCGGGTGATCCTCCGACGTTCCGGCAAGGGCCTCGACCAGCCGCGCAACGCCCGGCTCGCGTTCGCCGACATCGAACTCGACGAGGACACCCACGAAGTGTGGAAGGCCGGCGAACCGGTATCGCTGTCACCGACCGAGTTCACCCTGCTCCGTTATTTCGTCATCAACGCGGGAACGGTGCTGAGTAAGCCCAAAATCCTCGACCACGTGTGGCGTTACGACTTCGGTGGTGACGTCAACGTCGTCGAGTCCTACGTGTCGTACCTTCGGCGCAAGATCGACACCGGCGAAAAGCGCCTCCTGCATACCCTTCGTGGCGTCGGTTACGTGCTTCGCGAGCCGCGTTAACTAGAAAGGGCGAACAATTAGGGGCATGCCGAGACTCCGCGGACGCGGCGTACCCCTCCGGGTGAGCCTGGTCGCCGCCATGCTGGTGCTCGTCGGCTTCGGCCTGCTGGCATCGGGCATCGCGGTCACGTCGATCTTGCGGCACAGCCTGATCAACCGCGTCGATCAGACACTGCTCGACGCGTCCCGAGGCTGGGCGCAGGCCCCACGCCGCATGCCGCCACCCCCGATCGAGGGCCCCAACCCGGCGCGGCCGCCGTCCAACTTCTACGTGCGGGGCATCGGGCCCGACGGCCGCATCTGGATGGCTGTCAACGACCGCGACGCCGAACCCGCGCTGCCTGCCAACAACGATGTCGGACCGGTCCCCGTCACGGTGGGCTCCGAGGACCGATCCAACGTGAAGTGGCGCGCCGTGTCGGTGCGCGGCAGCCGCGGTGAATTCATCACTGTCGCCATCGACCTCTCCGACGTGCAATCCACGGTGCGCGCGCTGACCTGGTCGCAGGTCGGGATCGGCTTAGCGGTGCTGCTGGTGCTCGGCGTCGCCGGTTACTGGGTAGTGCACCACAGCCTGCGACCCCTCGTCGAAGTCGAGCAGACCGCCGCCGCGATCGCGGCGGGCCAACTGGACCGCCGCGTCCCGCAGCGTGACCCCCGCACCGAAGTCGGTCGGCTGTCCCGCGCGCTCAACGGCATGCTCTCGCAAATCCAGCGCGCGCTCGCCGCCTCCGAGCAGTCCGCCGACCAGGCCCGGATGTCCGAGGAGCGGATGCGCCGGTTCATCACCGACGCCAGCCACGAGCTGCGCACACCACTGACGACGATCCGCGGATTCGCCGAGCTGTACCGCCAGGGCGCCGCGCGCGACATGGAGATGTTGATGTCACGCATCGAATCGGAGTCCAGGCGGATGGGCGTACTGGTCGAGGATCTGCTGCTGCTGGCCCGCCTCGACGCGCAGCGGCCCCTGGACCAGCATCGCGTCGACCTGTTGGCGTTGGCGACCGACGCCGTGCACGACGCGCAGTCCATTGCGCCCAACCGCCGTATCGCCATGGAGGTCCTGGACGGGCCCGGCACCCCCGAAGTGATCGGCGACGAGGCGCGGCTGCGTCAGGTGCTCGGCAACCTGGTGTCCAACGCGCTTCAGCACACCCCGGAAAACGCCGGCATCACCGTCCGCGTCGGCACCGAGAACGACAATGCGGTGCTCGAGGTGATCGACCAGGGCCCCGGCATGAGCAGAGAGGACGCGCAGCGGGTCTTCGAACGGTTCTATCGGACCGACTCGTCACGCGCTCGCGCCAGCGGCGGCACCGGGCTGGGCCTGTCCATCGTCGACTCCCTGGTGCACGCGCACGGCGGGTCGGTGAGCGTCAGGACCGCACCCGGCCAGGGCTGCCGGTTCCGGGTCAACCTTCCGCGCATCGCCGATGTGCCCGCGCTCACGACACCCGAGCCAGTGCATCCTTGATCTTGGCCTGCGCCTCGTCCAACGATTCCGGCGACGGATTCCGATCGACGTTGGCGAAGCCGAAGTCGCTCAGGTGGCGCGCCGGGAAGACGTGCACGTGCAGGTGCGGCACCTCCAACCCGGCGATGATCAACCCCGCCCGCTCGGTGTCGAACGCGACGCAGACGGCCTTGCCGATCAGCTGGGCGACCTCCATGACGCGGTCCCACGTCTTCTTGTCGACGTCCTGCCACTGATCGATCTCCGCGCGCGGCACCACCAGGGTGTGGCCCTGAGTCATCGGCTGAACCGTCAAAAACGCGACGATCTCGTCGTCTTCATAAACGAACCGGCCCGGCAGTTCGCCGTTGATGATCTTGGTGAATACAGACGCCATGGGCATGAGCATGGCTGCCCGAATTGCTCACAGCAAGCTCCCAGGCACGGCGCAGTTCGATAGCAGCTTGTCCGGTGAACGTAGACGCCATGACCGATGCGGTTGCAGGGGTGGACAACGGCGTGGTTTTCGACTCGGACACCAAAACTGGCACGCGCCATGCCGACTACGTCCTCGACATCGTGATCCCGGTCTACAACGAGCAAGACGATCTTGGGCGCTCTGTCCGGCGACTGCATCAGTTCCTGCGCACCGAGGTGCCGTATCGGTCCCGCATCACGATCGCCGACAACGCCAGCACCGACCGCACCTTGGCGGTCGCGCACGAGCTGGCCCGGGAGCTGTCTGACGTGGGGGTGATTCACCTCGGCGCGAAGGGCCGCGGCGGCGCTTTGCAGGCCGCCTGGTCGACTTCGAATGCCGCGGTGGTCGCCTACATGGATGTCGACCTGTCCACGGACCTGTCGGCGTTGATGCCCCTCGTCGCTCCGCTGATCTCGGGTCACTCCGACATCGCGATCGGGTCGCGTTTGGCGGCGTCCGCCCGGGTGGTCCGCGGGCCCAAACGCGAAATCGTCTCGCGCGGTTACAACTTGCTGCTGCGCGGTATGCTGGGGGCGCGCTTCTCGGACGCGCAGTGCGGCTTCAAAGCCGTGCGCGCCGATGTCGCGCAGCGGCTGCTGCCGCTGGTCGCCGACACCGGCTGGTTCTTCGACACCGAGTTGTTGGTGATCGCCGAGCGCGCCGGGCTGCGTATTCACGAGGTGCCGGTCGACTGGGTCGACGACCCGGATTCGCGCGTCGACATCGTCAAGACCGCGGTTGCAGACCTCAAGGGCTGCTGGCGCGTCGGACGCGCGCTCGCCACCGGCGCGCTGCCGCTGCGCGAGTTGCAGGCCAGCCTCGGCCGCGAACCGTTGGTTCCCGGCGTCCCGCACGGCATGGTGGGCCAGATGGTCCGGTTCGGGATCGTCGGCATGGCCAGCACGCTGGCCTACGCGCTGCTGTATTGGGTGCTGCACCCGCTGATGGGGGCGCAGGCCGCCAACCTCGCGGCACTGCTGTTGACCGCCATCGGCAACACCGCCGCCAACCGCGCGTTCACGTTCCGCATCCGCGGGCGCGCCAACGTCGCCCGCCACCAGATGCACGGACTGCTTGTGTTCGCGTTCTGCTTGGCGCTGACCAGCGGCTCGCTGTTTTTGCTGCACGGCTTCGATCCGGGGGTTGACCGGGTGGTCGAGCTGTCGGTGCTGGTCGTGGCCAACCTGGTCGCCACGCTGATCCGGTTCGTCGCTCTACGCCGGGTGTTCGGAGTTCATAGCAGAATGGCCTGATGGCCGCTGTCGTCACCGAGGCTCAGCACGGGGCCGAGTCGGCAGCGGCTGCGCGCGAGCCGCGCCGCTGGGTCACCCGCCTGGCGCTTGCGGTATTGCTGGCCGGCACCGCGGTTCTGTACTCGTACAACCTCGGCGCGAACGGTTGGGCGAACGCGTTCTATTCGGCGGCCGTGCAGGCCGGTGCCCAGTCGTGGAAGGCTTTCCTGTTCGGTTCGTCGGACGCCGTCAACTCCATCACCGTCGACAAGCCCCCCATGTCGCTGTGGCCGATGGAACTGTCCGTGCGGCTGTTCGGGCTAAATCCGTGGAGCATCCTGGTCCCACAGGCGTTGATGGGCGTGGCCGCGGTGGCGCTGCTGTGGGACGCCGTGCGGCGCCGGTTCGGTGAGACGGCCGGCCTGGTCGCCGGTCTGGTTCTGGCGCTGACACCGGTCGCTGTCGCGATATTCCGGTACAACA
Organism: Mycobacteriaceae bacterium; assembly: GCA_019245755.1. Classification (GTDB taxonomy): domain Bacteria; phylum Actinomycetota; class Actinomycetes; order Mycobacteriales; family Mycobacteriaceae; genus Mycobacterium. The sequence continues at coordinate 12,025 of JAFARC010000017.1, forward strand.
ATCCCGACGCGTTGCTAGTGCTGTTGATGATCGGGGCCGCCTGGGCCCTGTTGCGCGCGGTCGACGACGGTCGCACGCGGTGGCTGGTGCTGAGCGGTGTGCTTGTGGGACTGGGCTACCTGACCAAGCAGTTGCAGGTTGCGCTGGTTCTGCCTGCCTTCGCGATCGTCTATCTGTTCGCCGCGCCGCCGAAACTCGTCAAACGGCTGTGGCAACTGGTGGTCGGCCTGGCCGCGGCGGTGGTGACGGCCGGCTGGTGGGTTGCCACCGTGCAGCTATGGCCGGCGGCCGACCGGCCGTGGATCGGCGGCTCGCAACGCAATTCGATTCTGGAGCTGACGTTCGCCTACAACGGCTTCGGGCGGCTGACAGGTCAGGAGCCGGGCAGCATCGGGGGCTTCGCGCGGCTGGGCAGGGAGGCCGTGGGCGGGCGAGGCGACGCGTTGATGCGAACCTGGGGCCAACCGGGAATCGGTCGGATGTTCCAGCCGCTGCAGGTAGGGCAGATCTCCTGGCTGCTCGGCGCGGCACTGATCTTCCTCGTCGCGCTTCTCGGGTGGCGAGGGCGCGCCCCGCGCACCGACGCCCAGCGCGCTTCGGTGCTGCTGTGGGGTCTGTGGTTGATCGGCACAGCGGCCGTCTTCAGCTTCATGGCCGGCATCTTCCACCCCTACTACACCATTGCGCTGGCACCCGCGATCGCCGCCCTGATCGGCATCGGCGTGGTGGCCATGTGGCGGCTGCGGGACACCCTATGGGCGCAGGCAACGCTCGCCGCCGCCGCGGCCGCCACGGTGGCGACCACCTTTTTCGTGCTGCGCTACACCTCGAGCTACTACCCATGGCTGCGGTGGATCGGCGTGGTGGGCGTCGCGGTGATCATCGTCTGGCTGCTCGGCATCGGCGCCGACTGGGCGGAGCGGCGGGTCGCGATGATCGCCGTGGTGGTGGCGGCGGTCGGATTGGGGCTCAGCGGGCCATTCGCCTACGCGCTCACCACCATTCACCGCGGTACTTCCGGCGCGTTGCCGGCCGGGGGGCCGCCGGTGGTGTCCGCGCGTCACCGGCCGCCCTCGTGGGAGGCCAGTGGCCGAAGCCAGGGGTGCGACCTCATGGAGGCCGGACGGCCAGAGCAAGCGGTCGTCGAAATGCTCAAGGACCGTGCCGATTCCTATACCTGGGTGGCGGCCACGATCGGGTCGGTGTGCGCCTCCGGCTACCAGCTGGCGGCCGGGAATCCGGTCATGCCGGTCGGCGGGTTCAACGGCTCAGACCCGTCACCCCCGGTGGGCGAGTTCGAGCTCTTGGTCATCTCCGGCAGGATCCACTACTTCATCGTCGATCCCACCAACGACGACACCGATTCGCACGACCAGTCGGTTCACCTGAACAACAGCGGCAAGATTCAGCTGTGGGTCAAGCGCAACTTCGCGCCAATACCGATGCGCGACGTCACGCTCTACGACCTGACGCGGTGATGATCAGACGAGGCCGGTCGCGTCGAACACCCACGAGGTGTCGGCGGCTTGTAGCTGCGTCATCCAGTCCGGCGGTGCCTGGGCGGTCAGCCCGCCGAGATCCCAGTAGTCCTTCCACAGCGTGACCTTGCCGCCGGCCACGCGGTGCACCGTGACGAAACGCAGCAAAGCCGACTCACCGCTTTTCCAGGTCCAGGTCTCGGAGTGCTCGTACATCACATCCTGCCCGTTGCTGACCATGAGGCCCTCGTGGTTGACGTAGTCGGCCAGCGGCTCCAGGCCGACTTTGAGTCGCTTGACGATGTCGTCGGGCCCCCGGGCGGCCAGTGTCGCCCCGACCGGCATGTCGACGTAGATGCAGTCGTCGGAAAGTAATGTCTTCACCGCGGCCCAGTCACGCTGCGAGAGCGCCCGCCACAGCCCGAGGACGGTCTGCTCGACGTCCACTAGGCGGCCGTGGGCGTCGGTTGGGCCGATGCAGGTGTGGTGGCTTTCGCCCGCAGGAAACGTCCCGTGCGCGTTCTGCCCAGCACGTCGGTGGGCCGGCCATCGAGGAACACGGCTTGGCCGCCGACCAAGACGGCGGTGACGGTGGCGTCGTTGCGGTTGACCATTCGCGACAAACCCGCGAACTGCTCGACCGTGTCCTCGGCGTAGCGGTTGAGGGAGTCATCGAGGCGCTCCGGGTCGATGACGACCAGGTCGGCGCGGTCCCCGATGCGCAGGTGCCCGGCGTCGAGGCGGTACCAGTCGGCGAGCTCACCGGTGAGCCGGTGCACGGCCTGCTCGATGGACAGGAACGGGGTGCCGGCTTTTTCCGCGTCGCGGACGTGGCGCAGCAACCGCAGTCCGAAGTTGTAGAACGCCATGTTGCGCAGGTGCGCCCCGGCGTCGGAGAAACCCAGTTGGATGCCCGGTTCGCGGGCCAGCCGCCGAAGAACCTCCGGCCGGTGGTTGGAGATGGTGGTGCGCCAGCGCAGTGCCGTGCCGTGCTCGAGGACAAGGTCGAGGAACGCGTCGACGGGGTGAAGCCCGCCCCGGTCAGCGCCGACCTGCCCGAACGACTTTCCGACGACGGATTTGTCGGGGCAGTCCACGATCTCGGCGTCGAAGAAGTCGCGATGCCACACCCGCGGGCCGTATTTGGTTTCGTAGTCCTTGCGGAACCGTCGCCGGTAGCGCTCGTCGCGCAGCAGTTCATCGCGCTGCATCGCCTCTTTCAGGTGCAACGCCTCCGCGCCCGAACCGAATTCCTCGAAGATCACCAGATCGATGCCGTCGGCGTACACCTCGAACGGCACCGGCAGGTGCTGCCAGCGGAAGTCACCGCCCAACGTGGTGACCAGTCGGGCCACCGGGCCCATCGCCCAGATCACGAACGGGTTGGCCTTCACGTCGGCGGCCGACAACAGGCTGGTCTTCAGCGGCTTGCGGAAGATGCCCAGCGACTGGACCAGCTGGGAGCCCAGGTTCAGCGGGTTGCTGATGTCGGGGCCGGACTGCAGAATGCGGTCCGCGCGTCGCAGTATCGACTTCAGGCGGCGCAACTCACGCGGTTTCGCGAACGTCGACGGCAGCGTGCGCGACCGGCAGGTGTCGCCGTCGAGCTTGTCGAAAAGCAGTTGCTGCGAGGACATTCCGACGAAGCCCGCCCGTAGCGCCTCAGCCAGCATGCGTTCCATCCGGGTCAGCTCGGCCGGGGTAGGGCGGACGTCTTCGCGGGTGGCGCGGTCAAGGCCCATCGTCGCGGCTCGCATGTCCGAATGGCCGATCAGCGCGGCCACGTTGGGCCCCAGCGGCAGCGCCTCCAGCGCGGCGACATACTCCGCACAGGAACTCCACGTCTTGTGCTTGTCTACCGCGCTGATGACGTGTTCGCGCGGGATCGCCTCGACCCGGCCGAACAGATCACCGGCGTCCACCCCGCCAACATAGATGGTGGACAACGAGCACGAGCCCAGCATCACGGTGGTCACGCCGTGCCGCAGCGACTCCGACAGCGACGGGCCGTCCAGCACCTCGATGTCGTAGTGGGTGTGGATGTCGATCATCCCGGGCAGCACCCACTTGCCCTCGGCCTCGATGATCTGCGGGCAGTTGGTCTCGTCGAGGGGGTGCGGCGTGATCGCGGCGACATGGCCGTCGCGGATGCCGATGTTGCGGATCGCCGATGCGGCACCGGTGCCGTCGAACCACCGGCCGTTCCGTATGACAGTGTCGAAGTTCACACGGTCATACAACTCGGTCGATCGACATGCGTCAATTTGCGACTCCGTCGGCGCGAAATATGGCCGTAGGCCGTGGACTTGGCGCGAGCAGCTGCGGCAGCCAGGCAAGGCACGGCGCCGGCAAGGGGGGGCGTCCAGTTCACGTCAGCACGTTGCCGGGCAGCACCCGGACCTGCTGACCCGAAGGGCCGCGGGCACCCGTAGGTTGAAGGTGTGTCACTGTTTGACTTAGCGCTGTTGCCGATGCGCGTCGCTCGCCAGGTCACCGCTCTACTGGCGAACGTCATGGCACCGGCACCGGCACCGGCGCCGGCGAAAGCCGGCGACCTTGTCGTGATCGGCGGGATGCCCGAAGGGGTGCCCGCGGCGGCGCTCCGGCCTGAGCCGCGCCTGCCCACGCCCGCCGGATGGCCGTTTGGTGAAGAGTTCCCGCGGACCTGCGGCACCGGGCGCTTCGCCGGCGGCGCGCTGTTCTGGACCGACTTCTTGTACGACGACCATGGCGCCACCGGTGTGCCGGTGTCCATCCCGACCGGCGGCGCCCCGCCACGCGGAACCTACGTGTATCCCGCAGGCCCCGCGGCCCGCAACGGCGCCGACATCTTCCGGGTGGCCGTCGGGCTGACCGACACCGAAACCTGGTGGCGGATCGACTGGAACACGTTGATCGACGAGTCCGTCCCGATCGCGCTGTTTGCCTTCGACACGAACCGTGGCGCAGTGACCACCGAGGTGTGGCCGGCGAGCGCGGGGGTGCGGTCCGCCGGCATCGACCTGGCGCTGCTCGTCTCCGGTAAGGAAGCGACGTTGATCGACCTCGCGACAGAGGTGCGCACTCAGGTCGGGCACAGCGTCGACCTGGAATCGCGATCGTTTCTTGCGCAAATTCCCCGTACGCTGGTCGAGCCCACCGGCACCTGGACGATTCGACTGGCGGCTGGATTGGCGAATCCGGCGGGCGACGGGTTCGCCGACGTCACGCCCGCTCACGGGGCACTGCTCGGGCAGCCGAACGTGTACAACGTCGCCTTTCGCACCCCCGAGCAGGAGACCGCACACCTCAACTTCTGGTCCGATGCCGCGCAGGCCGACGCGTTGTTCGGCGGCGATGTGTCCCAGTTCTCGCTGGCCGTCCCCTGGGATGAGCTCGCGCGGCGCCGAACCACCGACGAGCCGCTGGTCACCGGACCGTCGACCCGGTGGTACGTGTCGTCCGCCGACCTCGGCCAGGGTGTCGCCGAAGGCGATGTGCTGAGCACCAAGCCGCAGTTCCTGGGCCGGGTGCAGCCATATTCGGTGTGCCTTCCCACGACATACGCGCCCGGCCAGCAATTGCCGCTGACGCTGCTGCTGCACTCACTGGCGCTGGGCCAAAACCAGTTCGCCGCCATCGATCCCCGGCTGCTGCACGAGGTCTGCGAGGGCCGGGACTCGGTCGTTGTGACACCGCTGGCCCGCGGCCCATCGTGCTGGTATTTCGACGAGGGTGAGCTCGACGTGTGGGAGGTCTGGGCGCGGGTGGCCGAACAGCTCGGGGCCGATCCCAACCGGACCGTGATCGCCGGCTATTCAATGGGCGGCTACGGCGCGTACCGGCTCGGCTGCGCCTACCCCGAGGTGTTCGCTCAGGCGGTCGTGCTAGCCGGACCGCCGACCTGCGGGGTCCGGCTGCTGCCGGATGTCGACCTTCCCGCCGACCTGGACCTTGAGTCGCACTGCGCTCGCGAGGGCGATACCTTTCGCCTGCTGGTCAACGCGCGGTGGCTTCCGTTCGTCATCGCGCACGGGCTGGTCGACGAGCTGGTCCCGTTCGTATCGGCGCTGCAACAGGTGCTTGAGCTCGACCGGCTCGGCTACCGTTACCGGTTCACCGTCTACCCGGCGGAGGACCACATCGTCTTCATCTTCCAGGACAAGTTCGACGATGCCGTCGCGCACATGGGAACGGGCCTGCGACAGGCTGACCCAGGGCACATCACCTTCGCCTGGCATCCGCAATTGACACGGGCCGACCTGGGCCTTGGGCCGCAACAGGTTTGGTGGGTGTCGGATCTGACGGCCGCGCCGCACGTGGCGGCCACACGCGGCGCGGTGGCCGAGCTCGACGCCCGCTCGTACGCGCGGCCCGACCCCACCCGAACGATTCTGCGGCACCGCGGGTTCGTGCCGCACTTCGATCCGACGCCGGGGCTTTACACCGAGCAGGTGTGGCGGCTCGGCTCGACACCTGCCGCGCTGCCTCATCTGACGCTCAATCTGGGCGGCGTCGCCAGCCTGAGCCTGGATCTCCTCCGTGCCGGGCTCGCGTCGTGGCCGCAGTCCACGATCGCCGTCGCAACCGATACTCCGGTGCAGGTCACGCTTGCCGCGGTGCCCGCCGACGTGACGGTCCAGCTCGATGGTGCACCCACCGGCAGTACCGTGGCGGTGCCAGCCGGGCGTCATCACATCACGCTCGCCAGAACCGGCGGCGAACCGGGCCGTTGAGGCGAAGCACCGGCCAACTCCGCTGCGCGGCCATCGCGGCCAGGCCGGAGCGGGGGTTGACCGGCCTGGGCCGGCCGACCATCGTCATCAGCGCGATGTCTTCGTCGCCGTCTGCGTAGAAGTAGCTACGATCCAACTCGACGTCATTGGCGGTGCAGAACCGTTGCACCGCGGCGGCTTTCTGCGGCCCCCACACCACGGGCTTGGTGATCCCGCCGGTCAGCCTGTTTTGATCGTCGAGCTCGAAGTGGTTGCACAGCACGTGATCGACCCCGAGGAAGCGGGCCACCGGCTCGGCGTGGATGGTCAGCGCCGACGAGCTGAGCACCACGGTGTGGCCGCGGATCTGGTGGGCCTGCACGACTTCACGCATCTGCGGGTACAGCCGCGACGCGACGCGGTCGGCGAACAGTCTGTGCCCGAGTTCATCGAGCTCCGCCAGCGACTCGCCGCGCAGATAGCCCGCGGCTCTGGCCAGCAGCCGCTCGAAATGCACACGACCGAGTCGGTACCTCAGCGACGCCTCGATGACCCCCAGCACCTCACCAATACCGGCTTGGTGACGGCGAATGCGGTCGCCGGCGTGAGCTGTCGCGGTGAACCCCGCCACCAGCGTGCCGTCGAGGTCGAAGAACGCGCCGACACGCGGTCCGGCCGGACTTGCGGCGATGTCGGCGACCGTGTCGGGTGCCAGCACGGCTGCTAATTTTCTGCTAATTGTTCGCCTTGTTCGCCTTGTTCGCCTCGGGCGGTTCGCCGATGAACGCGGACAGCGCAGCGGCGTTGGCCTGGGCGCCCATCAGCTGAGCAAAAGACGCATTCTCCCGTTCCCGCGCGGCATCGATCTGGGCACGCAGCGGCGCGGTCATCGTCGTCTTGACCGCGATCAGGCTCGGGATCGGCCGCGATGCCAGGATGGCCGCATGTCGCCGGGCTTCGGCCAGCAGCTCCGCCGGCTCGCAGACCTTCCACACCAGACCCATCGCCAGGGCCTCGTCCGCGCCGATCCAGTCGGAGGACATCAGCAGCCACGCTGCGTTCTGCCTGCCGACAAGGCGGGGCAGCAGGTATGACGACGCCGCCTCGGGTGCGACGCCGAGGCTGGTGAACGGGCATCGCAACCGCGCGGTCCTCGACATGAACGCCAGGTCGGCGTAGCCCAGGATGGTGGCGCCGATGCCGACTCCGACCCCATTGACGACGCAAATCAGCGGCTTCGGAAAAGTCGTCAGTGTGTCGATCATCTCGATGAAGCCGCTGCCGCCTCCGGCGAACCCGGGGTCGGTGATCCGCTGCTGCATTTCATACAGGTCGGCGCCGGCGCTGAACGCCCGCCCGTTTCCGGTGATCAGCACCACCGCGACACCGGGGTCTTCCGCGGCCTGGCGAAGCGCGCTCGTCGTCGCATCGTAGAGCGCTTCGTTGAACGCGTTCAGGGACTCAGGGCGGTTCAGTGTCAGCGTGCGGACCCGGTCCTCGTCACAAACCTCCAGAATCACGCTGACTTCGCTCCCTTCGCAGCGACCATGCGGTGCACCTCGGCGACCGACCATGGCGGCGAATCGTGGTGGTCACGGTAGCCGAGCAGGCTCGGCGTGGGACGTTCATAACGGCCGACGAATCCCCCCGACGCGATAAATATCTGGCCCGTCACGTCACCCGCCAGGTCGCTCGCCAGGTACACGTACGTCGACGCAACATACTCCGCGGGGGGAATATCGAGGGAAACCTGCATCGTCGCGTCGTCCAGCAGGCCGCGGTGGTGCAGGTCGGCGATGTGGTCCCGATACTGCGGATCGGTGTTGAGCCGGGTTCTGGCGCCCGGACACACGACATTGGCACGTACCGCATGCTCCTTCAGTTCCGCCGCGATCGACAGCGTCAGGCTGTTGACCGCGCCCTTTCCCGCGGGGTATCCGGTCCCGCCATAGTCACCGAGAAATGCCGCCGAGCTGGTGTTGACGATCACGCCGCCGCCTTGCTCCACCATCTTGGGAACCGCCACGCGGCAGGTCTGGAACACCGTGCCCAGGTGGGTGTCGACCAGGTCGGCGAACTGCGCGGTGGTGATGTTCAGAATCGAGGAGCCCGCGGGTTCCGGGGCACCGGCACAGTTGACCAGGATGTCGATCCGCCCATACTCGGCCACACAAGCGTCGACCACTGCACGGGCCACGGCTTCGTCGGCCGACGAGCCGGGGTGAGCAACGGCGCGGCCACCGCGCACACTGATCGCCGATGCGGCAGCGGCGGCCGCGGCCGCGTCGCGGCCGTTGATCACCACGCCGGCACCATGGGCGGCCAGCAGGCTGGCGACGGCCTGCCCGATGCCGCGACTGCCGCCCACGACTACGGCGCCGCGACCGGCCAGAAGTGGTGTGTCAATCACCTGTCCATCCCGGGGCTCGTGCGGTTGGGCCGCGTTGCGGTGCCCAATCGGTCGAACTATAGTCCGGACAGATGTCCAGCTATCGTCATGGTGTGGCATGACACAGACTGCCGGCAGCGGCGCAAAGTCCGGGTGACCGGGGCGTGCACAACGCGATATGGCAGATTCTTCCTCGGCGGTGCCCAAATCTGGGTGTAGGGCAAGCCGGCCACCGGCGAAGAAGGGTTGAGCATGCGAATTGCCTTGTTGTCGTATCGCAGTAAGACCCATTGCGGAGGCCAAGGCGTTTACGTCCGCCGTCTCAGCCATGGACTTGCGGAACTCGGCCATCACGTCGAGGTCTTCTCGGGTCAGCCGTATCCAGAAGCGCTCGACCCTGGAGTTCGATTCACCCAGGTGCCAAGCCTCGACCTCTACCGCGAGCCCGACCCGTTTCGGGTGCCCTGGCCCACGGAGATTCGCGACGGGATCGACCTGCTGGAACTGACCACGATGTGGACGGCCGGCTTCCCCGAGCCCCGCACATTCAGCCTGCGCGCCGCGCGTGTGCTGGGCCGCCGGGCCGGCGAGTTCGATGTCGTCCACGACAATCAGAGTTTGGGCACCGGCCTGCTCAAGATCGCGGCGACCGGGCTGCCCGTGGTGGCCACGGTCCACCACCCCATCACCCGCGATCGCGTGCTCGACCTCGCCGCGGCGCGGTGGTGGCGCAAGCCGTTGGTGCACCGTTGGTATGGGTTCGCCAAGATGCAGCAACGGGTTGCGCGTCAGATCCCGGAACTGTTGACCGTCTCGTCGTCCTCCGCGGTGGACATCGCCACGGATTTCGGTGTGTCGCCAGAACAGCTGCACGTGGTGCCGCTCGGCGTGGACACTACGCTGTTCAAGCCCAGTTCGGCGCCACGGCGCCGCGGCCGGATCATCGCGATCGCCAGCGCGGACACCCCGCTCAAGGGCGTCAGCACGCTGGTGCACGCGGTGTCGAGGCTGCGCGTCGAACATGATGTGGAACTCCAATTGGTCGCCAAGGTCGAACCGAACGGGCCCACCCACAAACTGATCGCAGAGCTGGGCATCTCCGACATCGTCCACGTCACCAGCGGACTGTCGGATGACGAGCTTGCCGCGCTGTTGGCGTCGGCGGAATTGGCGTGCATCCCGTCACTGTATGAAGGTTTTTCACTGCCAGCGGTGGAAGCCATGGCGAGCGGCACACCAATCGTAGCCAGCCGGGCAGGTGCACTGCCCGAAGTCGTTGGCGCCGACGGTGAATGCGCCGAACTGGTCACACCTGCCGACGTCGACGAACTCACCAGCGCGCTGGGCCGGTTACTCGAGTCGCCGGAAAAGCGGCACCGGCTCGGCGCGGCCGGCCGGCGCCGCGCCGAGAAGGTGTTCAGCTGGGAATCCGTGGCAGCGCAGACGGTACGGGTCTACGAGAAGGCGATCGCGAAGGCGGCCAACGAAAGCAAAGAGCGATGCTGACGGTCGATTTCGACCGGCTCGGTATCGGGCCGGGCGACAAGGTGGTCGACGTGGGATGCGGCGCCGGCAGACACGCCTTCGAGGCGTACCGGCGAGGCGCGGACGTGACCGCGATCGACCATGATGCCGCCGAGGTGCAGACGGTCAAGACGATTTTCGAGGCGATGGCCGAAGCCGGTGAGGCGCCGGAATCGGCCAGCGCACGCGTCGTTCTCGGCGACGCACGCACCATGCCCTACCCCGACGAGGCGTTCGACTACGTGATCGCCTCGGAGATCCTCGAGCACGTAACCGAAGACGACGCGTTGATCTCCGAGTTGATCCGGGTGCTCAAAGTTGGTGGCACACTGGCTGTCAGTGTGCCGCGCTGGCTCCCCGAGCAGATGTGCTGGTGGCTGTCGGACGAGTATCACGCCAACGCGGGCGGCCATGTGCGAATCTACCGGGCCAGCCAGTTGCGTGACAAAATCGTCGGCGGCGGAATGCGTTTGACACATCGCCACCACGCACACGCTTTACATGCGCCGTTCTGGTGGCTCAAGTGCGCGGTCGGTGTGTCGCGGGCCGACCACCCAGCGGTCAACGCATACCACAAAATGCTGGTTTGGGACCTGACGAGCCGGCCCCTGATCACCCGCGTCGCCGAATCGATGCTCAACCCGATGGTCGGCAAGAGCGTGGCGATGTACTTCGTCAAACCACGGGCATCGGAGCGGATGCGCAGGGCCGCTGCAATATGAGGTGGCCCCACGATCCGCCGTGCGTATCCGGCGTCTTGACGCCACAGCAGAGCCGGCAGACCGCGCTGTCGATCGCGGCCGCCCAGGAGTCCTCGGGCGCGATTCCCTGGTTCGAAGGTGGACACACCGACCCGTGGGACCACGTCGAGTGCGCGATGGCCCTCACCGCAGCCGGGCTTCTCGCGCCCGCGCGCGCCGCGTTCGACTGGTGCAAGGACATGCAGCGTTCGGACGGCTCGTGGCCGATCCAATTGCGCACCGGCGCAATCGAGGACGCCAACAGCGACAGCAATTTCTGCGCGTACATCGCGGCGGGCGTTTGGCATCACGTCCTTATCACGCATGACCGGGCATTCGCCGTCACGATGTGGCCGGTGGTCAGTGCCGCCATCGACTTCGTGCTCGACCTTCAGACTGAGGGTGGCGAAATCTACTGGGCCCGGGGCTTATCCGGGCCGGTGCCGGAAGCCCTGCTGACCGGGTGCGCCAGCATCTTCCACAGCATCCGCTGCGCGTTGGCGCTTGCCGAGTACGTCGGCGAGCCGCAGCCGGAGTGGGAGGTTGCGCTGGGCCGGCTCGGCCACGCGCTGGTCGCCCATCCGGAGGCCTTCGCACAGAAGGACCGCCACTCGATGGACTGGTATTACCCGATACTGGGCGGAGCGCTGCGTGGACCGGACGCCTCAGCGCGGATAGCCCGACGTTGGAACGACTTCGTCGTCGACGGCCTGGGCATCCGGTGCGTCGACGACCGGCCGTGGGTGACCGGCGCAGAAACCTGTGAACTGGTCATGGCGCTCGACGCGATCGGTGACCCGGACGCCGCTGTGCGCCAGTTAGCCGCGATGCAGCACCTGCGCGACCCGGACGGCTCTTACTGGACAGGGTTGGTGTTCGCCGACGGTAAGCGCTGGCCGGAGGAGCGAACGACGTGGACCGGCGCCGCGGTGATCCTCGCCGCGGACGCGCTCTCCGACACCACGCCCGGCGCCGGCATCTTCCGGGGTCATGAGCTGCCGCTCGGCCTGCAGGGTGACTTCGACTGCGAATGTGCGGTCGCGCAGTAGCGGACTGGGCTGAGTCCTGCGCGTACAGTCGCTCGCACCAGACACGACTACCAAATCGCAGCAGGAGTCCGACGATGGCACGCACTGGCGACGACAGCTGGGATCTGGCGACCAGCGTCGGGGCGACCGCCACGATGGTTGCCGCACACCGGGCGGTCGCAACCAACAAGCCGGAGCCGTTGATCAACGATCCGTTCGCCGCGCCGCTGGTCAACGCCGTGGGTATCGACGTGTTCACCCGACTGGCGGCAGGCGAACTCCAGCTGGGTGAGGCAGGCGATTTCCTCGCCCGGATGACCGACGTGTTCGCCTCGCGCACCCGGTTCTTCGACGACTACATGGCTGATGCGACGGCGGCGGGTATCCGGCAAGTGGTCATTCTGGCATCGGGTCTCGACGCTCGCGCCTATCGTCTTCCGTGGCCAGCGGGCACCACGGTGTACGAGATCGACCAGCCCGAGGTGATCGCGTTCAAGGCCACGACGCTGTCCGGGCTGGGCGCCGCACCGACGGCCGAGCTACGCACGGTCGGCATCGATCTTCGGCGGGATTGGCAGCGGGCGTTGCGGTCGGCGGGTTTTGACCTGGAGCAACCGACGGCGTGGCTGGCCGAGGGGTTGCTCATCGGGTTCTTGCCGTCCGACGCCCAGGAAGCATTGGTCAGCGCCGTCTCGCGACTCAGCGCCGCCGGCAGCCGATTCGCCTGCGACTACCTGTCGGGCACAGCCCAGGCCGATGCCTCCCGGGAGCAGATGAGCAAAGTCGCCGAAAGCTGGCGCGAACATGGCCTCGACTTAGACATGGCGGACCTGACCTTCACCGGGCACCGCGTCGATGTGGCCGACCAGCTGCGGTCGCTCGGCTGGGATGCGGTCGGCTTGAACATCAACGACTTGTTCACCGCCAGCGGTCTTCCGCCGGTCGAGGCCGACGATCTCGAGGCGTTCGATTGGATCGTCTACGTCCGTGCGAGACGGTAGGCCGGGGTGTTTGCGGATGGTTTTGCGCAGCCACGGCGGCGTCAGGCCTCGACCGGATCCGGCGGCTCACCGGAGAACCGCTCCAGCACGCGCAGCGACCCGGTCGCCGCGACTTCCCGAAATCGGCCGGACTCGACCGCCCGGCAATAGATGTGATACGGCGCCTGGCCGCCGTCGCGCGGGTCGGGGAACACGTCGTGGATCACCAGACCGCCACCGCGGTTGACCCACCGCGCCCAACTGTCGAAGTCCTGCTGGGCGGCCGCCTCGGTGTGGCCGCCATCGATGAACAGCAGCTGCAGCGGGGTCCGCCACCCTCGGGCAACGATCACGGACTTGCCGACCACGGCGACGACATGATCGTCCAATCCGGCGGCGTTCATGGTGCGCCGAAAGGCGGGCAGCGTATCGAAGACGCCGGTCTCGCCGTCGACCAGCGCGGCGTCGTGATACTCCCAACCGGGCTGGTGTTCCTCGGAGCCGTGGTGATGGTCGACGGTGTAGAGCACGCTACCGGTGTTCTGCGCCGCGGCCCCCAGTAGCACGGTCGATTTGCCGCAGTAGGTGCCGATTTCCACCCCGACGCCGTGATCGAGGTATCGCATCGCAGCGTCATACAGCGCGCGGCCTTCATCGGTGGGCATGAAACCGGTCACCGTCTCGGCCAGAGCGAACAATCGGCAGGTCTGACCGGTGACATCGGCACGGCTCATATTGGGAACCTATCGCTTGGCCGCTGATTGCCCACCACCAACGGGGGTAGTAGCGTCCAGACACGTGTCCGACTCGGTGTCGTTGGAGTCGACCCGCCGTCGGCTGACGCCCAGGCAGGCTGACACCCTCCATCGGTTGAGCACCGCCGCCATAACGGTACTGGGCCGGGAGGGATTCGGTGGACTGACAATCCGGCTGGTCGCCGCGGAGGCCGGCATCGGTGCCGCCACCGCCTACACCTATTTCTCTTCCAAGGAGCACCTTGTCGCCGAAGTGTTCTGGCGGCGGCTGGCAGCCACCCCGGTGGCGACGACCGACGACGGTACCGCACCGGCCGACCGCGCGGTGGCGGTATTGCGGCACATCGCGCTGCTCGTCGCCGATGAGCCAGAGTTCGCGGGGGCGGTCACCGCCGCACTGCTGGGCAGGGAACCCGACGTCCAGCATCTGCGGGACCGCATCGGCCGGGATATCCGCGGCCGCCTCGCCCGGGCTATGGGGCCCGACGGCGATACCACTCTGGTCAACGCCCTGGAACTGCTCTACACGGGTGCCCTGCTGTATGCGGGTATGGGCTACGCCTCGTACGCCGAGGTCGCCGACCGGCTGGACGGCTCAGCGCGCCTGCTGTTCGAGTCGGTCGAGGGAAACTCGCGAAGCGATCGCTAACGATGCGCCGCGAAGCAGCGGCTGTAATTCCAGTGCGGGTGTCCGGGGCATGCGTGGTAAGAATCCGCAAGCGGCCCGGCCTGGGCAGCACCCGCGACGCCGAAACCGGCCGCCGACAACCCAGCGGTTATCACCACTGCCGCGACAGCGGAACGCCCAAACTTCCTCATGAGCCGGTGATACCGTAGCAGCCTTGGCGCAACCTGAATGTCAGCGTTGTGAATCCGTATAAAGCACTGGGAATCTCGACCGGCTAGCCGTTGGAGCTGTCGGAGCTGCCGTCCTGGCCGAAGATCATGGCATCCATGTTCCAGTAGCCACGCATGTTGGTGATCAGCCCGGCGTCGTTGACCTGGTAGGTGAAGACACCGCGCACGGTGCTGGTGAAGCCGCCCTCGAACCTGCTGTGCAGCGCCAGGATGTGGGCGATCTCGTGCGGCGAGCTGGACGGAAAGGTCTCCTCGCAGGTGATCGTCAGCCGGTTCTTGGCGATGTTGGCGTCAAAGAACTCGCCGACGCCGGCGCGGCCGCGGACGCCGTGACCGCTTGGGTTGGTGACCGCTTCACCGATCGGATCCTCGATGACAACGTCGTCGGCCATCAACGCCAGCCACCCCGCGCGGTCACGGGCCTGCACGCAGCGCCAGGACGCCTGCGACGCGGTCAGCGCCGGTGTTGCAGGGGCTATCTTCTCGGACATCGCAATCTCCTCATCGTTCATCAGATGGCACACGCCGCCCGGGCGCCGTCTTCGGTTGCCTTACGAATCAGGCCGAGTCCGGTGCAGTCGCCGGCGGCGCTGACGACCGCATCGGGCAACGCGGTGGCGAGGACGTCGTAGAGGGTGGTGTCGGGCTCCACTGCACCGGCCAGCAGCACCGCGTCGGCCTCGAGTTCACGCGACATGCCGGCCTTGGGCCGGAACGTCAAGCCTTCTGGCACGATGCGGTCGACCCGGGCGCGAACGTGGACGGCGACACCCAACCTGTCGAGTCGGTTCATGTGCTCGGTCTTTCGCTTGTTGCCAATCTCCGGCGCGATCGTCGTGCCGGCCTCCAGTATGGTGACCACCCGGCCACGGGCAGCGAGGAATTCGGCGAGCTCGAGTGCCACCAGGTCACCACCAACGATCGCGACCCGGCGCCCCAGCGGCATCCACGCCCGGGTGGCGAAACGGAACACCCTGGGTTGGACCAGCCGCTGGCCCCGGCCGCTCAGCAGGCGCGCGCCCAGCCGCTGCCAGGTGGGCCCGCTAGGCTCGGCATGCCCGGCCAGTAACTCCTTCAGCGCGGGACCGCTGTAGACGTGCGGCAACGCTGCTCCGGGAACCGCCGGGACGACCACGCGTCCCCCGGTGGCCACGACCACCGCCTCGGGCGCGTGCCGGACAATCTCGGCGGCGCTCACCGCATGCCCGAGGCGCACATCCACGCCGGCGTCGGCCACCTCACGGCGCAGATAGTGCAGGAACGGCTCGTTTTCGGGATGCAGGATCGCCGCCCACAGCAGCGCGCCGCCGAGCTGATTGTTCCGCTCGAACAGCGTGACGCGGTGTCCCCGCCCGGACGCCACCCGCGCGGCCTCCAAACCCGCGGGGCCGCCGCCGATCACGACGACCCGCTTGCGGTGTCCGGCTCGACCAGTGCTGAGCTCGCGCTCTTTGCCGGTGCGCGGGTTGACCGCGCAGTCCACCGAAAACCGTTGTTCCATGGCGTCGATGCAGTTCTCGCACGAGATGCACTTGCGGATGCGGCGGGGCTGACCGGACAGCACCTTGTTTGGAAGGTCGGCGTCGGCGAGCAGTGGGCGGCCCATCGCCACAAAGTCGGCGCGGCCGTCGGCCAGGATCTGCTCGGCCAGGCCGGGATCGTGGATGCGGCCCACCACGATCACGGGCACGTCGACCACCTGTTTGACCGCCGCGGCCGCCCCGACGTTGAGCGCGTCGCCGTCGTCGGCGGCGTTGACCATCCCGGTGACCAGCCTGTCGATTACCCCGCCGCTGACGTGGAACGCGTCGACGCCTGCCGCGACGAGTTCCGGTGCGACGAGCGCGGTTTCATACATCGGCCGTCCGCCGGCCACCCGCTCGTAGCCGGAGATGCGGAGGGTTATCGGGAAGTCGTCGCCGACCTCCGACCGGATC
>JAFARC010000019.1 GCA_019245755.1 Mycobacteriaceae bacterium
CGCGAGTGGTTTCACTCCGGCAAGGCCGTCTACCACGTGACCGGCCCGAACGCCGCACAATTCGCCGGGACGCTGGAGCTGGGCTATCAGATCGGGTTCCCGTGGTCGCTGGGGGTGGGTGTGAACTTCAGCTACACCACGCCGAACATCAACCTGGACCAGACCTCGATCGGGACGACCAACAACCTGGTCGTCACCTCGCCGCCGCTGTTCCCCGGGGTGTCCATCTCGGCCGACCTGGGTAACGGGCCCGGCATCCAGGAGGTGGCGACGTTCTCGGTGGACGTGACCGGTCCCGACGGCGCGGTGGCGGTGTCCAACGCGCACGGCACCGTGACCGGTGCGGCCGGCGGGGTGCTGCTGCGCCCGTTCGCGCGGTTGATCTCCAAGGCCGGGGACAGCGTCACCACCTACGGCGATCCCTGGAACATGAACTGATCTGGCGAAACCGGGTACCGGCGAAGAGATTTGACCGGTTTCATCCGGACTGCTGGCAAGTAGACTCGGCGGTGTGCAGACACGATTGCGCTACGAGCGGTGGTTTCTTCCGCTGTCGGTTCCGCTTGGTCTTGGGCCACGGCACAGCGAGGTCCGCGTCGACGACGACAACCTGCGCGTTCGGATGGGCTGGGGCTTCGCGGCTGATATCCCGCTGAGCTCGATCAAGGGCGCCGCGCCCAGTAACCGGCCGGTGACGGGATGGGGGGTGCACGGATTTGGCGGCGACTGGCTCGTCAACGGGTCCTCACGGGGAATCGTCGAGCTGAACATCGACCCCAAGGCGCGCGCACGCGTCCTCGGCGTTCCGCTCCCGTTGAAGCGGCTGCGGATCAGCGTGGTCGAGCCCGAGGCGCTGATCCACGCGCTAACCCGACCATAGTTTGACGGGTTCCAGATTTCGGGTAGAGAAACCCCATGACCTTGGCATCGACCTCCGCAGAGCCGACGCTGCCGCGGCCGCTAGGGCCGCTGTCGGCGGCGGTTCTCGGGCAGCTGGCCGGCACTCCGTCCATGGCCGCCGTTGCCGCTCCTGTAGGTGACTGGGACCCGTACGGTCTTGACCTGCAGCTGGCGCTGTACACCTGCTACGAACTGCATTACCGCGGCTTTGCCGGCGTGGATGCCGCCTGGGAATGGCACCCGCCGCTGCTGGCGTTGCGGGCGCAGCTGGAGGACACGTTCATCGACCAGGTCCGCCGCGACGTCGGTGATGTCGGCGGCAGCGACACCGCGGCCGCCGAAATGGCCGCATTGTCGGTGGAACCCGTCGACGGCGAAGGGCCGTCGTATTACCTTCGCGACGAGGGCACGTGGGAGCAGATGTGCGAATATTTCGTGCACCGCTCGCTGTACCACCTCAAAGAGGCCGACCCCCATGCCTGGGCGATTCCCCGGCTGACGGGTCAGGCGAAGGCTTCGTTCGTCGCCGTCGAATTCGACGAATACGGCGGCGGCCGCGGCGAACACGTCCACCAGCAGCTGTACGCCGACCTGCTGGCCGCCGCCGGACTCGACGACTCCTACCTCGGCTACCTCGACGCCGTGCCCGGCGCGACGCTCGCCACGGTGAATCTGATGTCGTACTTCGGGCTGCATCGATCCATGCGTGCCGCGGCCATCGGCCATTTCGCAGCGACGGAGATCACGTCGTCGCCCGGGTCGCGCCGGCTCGTGGACGCGCTCGAGCGGATGGGTGCGCCGCCGGCCTGCATCCGGTTCTATCACGAGCATGTCGAGGCCGACGCGGTGCACGAGCAGATCGTTCGCAGCGACGTCGTCGGTGATTTGGTGGCGCGGGAACCACACCTCGACCGCATGGTGGTGTTCGGCATGCGGGCGCGCGACGTCGTCGAGAACCGGCTGGCCGACCACATCATGGCTCGCTGGCGGGCCGGGCAGACCTCGCTACGCCGAGCGTTGCGTTGACGGTTCGGCGCGCCGGCGAAGCCGGTGGCTGGTGTCGCACAGCGGATAGCTCTTGCTGCGCCGACATGCGCAGATCGCGACCATGAATCGATCCGATTCCACCACCGTGCCGTCCGGTAGTTCGATGCGCACCGGCCCTTCGACTAGCACCGGACCGTTGGGCACGACGCGGACCAGGCGATGCTTGGCGCTGCTCACCGGTTCTTGTCCGCCCTGATGACCACCAGCTGCTCTTCGCGCCGCCCCCGCGGCAGCCGGCCGATGCTCTCCAGCCACTGCGCCCGCGCGGTCAGCACCGGACCGAACGGAACCAGTTGCCACATCACGATTTCGGCGTCCAGCCCGGCCGTCCTCAGCGCAGCGAGCGATTGTTCGACCCCGGCAAATTCCGAATGCACCACCAGCATCGAGCCACCGTCGGTCAGCAGGTCCGGCGCCGCCGCGCACAGTGGGTCCAGCACCATGCGACCATCGTGGCCGGCATTCCAAGCGCGCGCCGGTCCGGCTTCCGACGGGATTATCTCGGTGTTGGCCTGCGGACCGGTGGGCACATACGGTGGGTTGGACACCACGACGTTGAAAGGCCCGCGGGCCTGTGCATCGGCCAGCGAGCCGACGTGGACGTTCACCTGCACGCCCGCCGAATCCGCGTTGGCCCGCGAGCACCGCACGGCGAGCGGGCAAATGTCGAACGCGGTCACGCTCAATGCCCCAAGCTGGGCGGCGGCCACCGCCACGACGCCGCTACCGGTACACAGATCCAGCACATGACGCCTCGGCGCCAAATTTGTCTGGTGCAGCGCCTCGACCAGCAGTCGGGAGTCGTGTTGCGGTGTGTACACGCCGGGGTCCGTGACGACGATCTCGAAAGCGTCCGGATATGTGTCCGGACATGTGATTGTCAACGCTGGCTCGCAGTCATCATGGTGGCCTTTCGACAGTCGTTGTCGGGATCTGGTCGGTAGTCCGAATTCAGCAACCTGTGAATGCCCTCCGGCGCTACCTGCCAAACCCCCGCGGAGGTTGGCGGCAGTTCCGACTCCCGTTTGCTCGGGCCGACAACCGGGCATTCGTGCGGCGTGGATGCTTCTGACCTTCTCGCCCTGCCGTTGAAGCTGGGATCTGCGATCCGCCGCCGCCGTGTCTTCCATCCCGTCGGTGTGATGGCGCGCGGAAGCCTGGAGAGACTGGCACCGCCGGGGGAGGGATTACCCGTCGAGTCGTCCGACGTGGTGGCACGGGTGTCCAAGGGTGTCGGCCTTCCCGGCGCGCTTCCCGATATCGCCGGGTTGGCCGTGCGCATTCCTCCGCGGCCGTTCGCCGCCACGCCGTGGGACCTGCTGCTCGCCTCGGCCGTCGCGCGTGTGGTGCTGCTGCCGGTCACCTCGTGGTCGGACGTGTCGTTGTCGAGTCTGATGCCGCTACGCCACCAGGACGGCTACTGGTGGGTGGGCGCTCGCCTGGTCACCGAGATCGACGATGCGGGACTGTCGCTCGACAGCATCCGCCGACAGATTAGTCACGGCGGCGTTCAGTTCGATCTCCAACAGGCTTGTGGCAGAGCGCCTTTTCAACCGCTGGCGCGTCTGTCGCTCAGCGAGTTGGCCGTCGGTGACGCATCGCACGACGTCGCATTCGACCCGTCGATCCACAGCGCACCCGACGTCCGCCTGGCCCCGGAATGGTTGACCGACTTGCGCCGCCGCGCGTACCAGCGCAGCCGGGAGGGCCGCGCCGCCGACTGACAGCGACTTTCGGCTACTTGGCAGCTTCGCGAAGCTTGTCCAGTAGTGGCTTGGCCGCCTCGGAGAGGAATCTGTCCTGGGTTTCGTCGCCGATCTGCACCAGGGCGATATCGGTGAACCCAGCCTCCCAATACGCGCTGACCGACTCCACGATCGCGTCGAGGTCCGGGCCGCACGGGATGTTGTCGGCGACGTCGTCGGGGCTTACGAATGAAGTGGCGGCGGCGAACCCGGCGGTGGTGGGCAGGTCGGCATTCACCCCCCAACCGCCACCGAACCAGCGGAACTGGTCGTGGGCGCGCCGGATCGCTGCATCGCGATCGGTATCCCAGCACACCGGGATCTGACCGATCACCCGCTCCCCGTGCGGCAAGCCCGTCGCTTGACGTGTGTGATGCCACGCCTCCACCAGGTCCTTTTTCGGCTCGACAGCGATCATGTGGTCGCCCAGCGGCGCGAACATCTCCACCGATTTCTTGCCCGATACCGCGACACCGATCGGCACGGGTGTCTCGGGAACGTCCCACAGCCGCGCCGAATCGACCTGGAAGTGCTCGCCCTTCCAGCTGACGAGTTCCCCGCCGAACAGCTCACGGATGATTTCGATCGCCTCCCGCAGCATCTCGTGCCGTCGGTCAACGGTGGGCCACCCCCGACCCACAACGTGTTCGTTGAGGTTTTCCCCGGCGCCCAGGCCCAACGTGAACCGCCCGTCGGCGAGGATCTGCAACGTTGCGGCCTGCTGTGCGACGACCGCAGGGTGGTAACGCATGATCGGGCATGTCACGTAGGTGAACAACTCCACCCGATCGGTGGCGTGCGCCACCGCGCCGAGCATTGTCCAGGCGTTCGGGGCGTGTCCCTGAGCAGCCAGCCAGGGGAAGTAGTGGTCGCTGGACACCTCGAAGTCGAATCCGACGTTTTCCGCCGAAACCGCGTAACGCACAAGCTCTTTCGGGCCGCTTTGCTCCGTCATCAGGGTGTAACCAAACCGAGTCATGCGGGTCGGATACCCCGGTGAAGGGCACTCAAACGGCTACAGACGCGCCTTCACCGCCGCGGAGATACGCGCCCCGTCGGCTTTACCCGCGGCCAGCGCCGTCGCGGCCTTCATCACCTGCCCCATTTGCCGCATCGTTGGCCGCTCCCCGAGCTGCTCGGCAACCTCGGCCAGCGCGGTGTCGACCACGTCGGCCACTTCTGCGTCGGTGAGCGGCGTCGGCAGGTACCCGTCGATCACCTGGGCTTCCGCGCGTTCGTTGGCCGCGAGCTCACCGCGGCCATTCTCGGTGTAGATCTCGGCGGCTTCCCCCCGCTTCCTGGACTCGCGGGCCAGCACTTTGAGCACCTCGGAATCGGAGAGTTCCCGCGCCTGCTTGCCGGACACCTCCTCGTTCTGGAGCGCTGCCAGCAACATCCGCAGCGTCGCCGTGCGCAACTTGTCCTGGGTCTTCATCGCTTCGGTCAAGTCAGACCGCAGTCGGGCCTTCAGTTCCGCCATACGCGCCGACGCTACGCCGCAGTGCGGTTGCCCACACCCGCGCCCGTGCCGCGCAGAGGTTTGCCAATTGTTCAACCGGTGGCCAGGATGGTCGGCATGACCAACGCCGACGGGGAGGTTCCTCCGGCGGCCCAGCCGTCCCCGCCGCCGATCGGTCACCAGGCATACCCACCGTCCGGCTATCCGCCAACCGCCTATCCTCTGCTTGGATATGGACCGACGCAGGGATACAGCCCCCAGCTGCCGCCGCCGTATCCCCCACCGCCGCCGCCGTATCCCCCACCGCCGCCGTGGTATCCCCCACCGCCGCCGCCCTATCCCCCACCGTCCGCGTATCCCCCGCCTGGCTACGGCTCCCCGCCGCTTCAGCCCGCACTCCAACCCGGCGTCATCCCGCTGCGGCCGCTGACACTCAGCGACATCTTCAACGGCGCCGTGGCCTACATCCGGGCCAATCCCAAAGCCACGCTTGGCTTGACGACGATCGTGGTGCTCGCTACCCAGATCATCGCGCTGATCTTTCAAGTCGCCCCACTCGCGGCGACCGGCGAATTGAGGTCGCTGCGCGGTGAGCAGGGGTCGAATGCCGCCCTCCTCGGATCGTCGGTGGCGGGGATAGCCAGCCTCGTCGCCACCGGCCTGTCGGCGATCCTGTTGAGCGGCATGCTGACCGTCGTCATCGGTCGCGCGGTGTTCGGCGCGCACATCACGATCGGTGAAGCCTGGGAAAAAGTTCGTGGTCGGCTGGTGACGCTGATCGGTCTCACCGCGCTTGAGGCCGCCGGTGCTGCGGTATTGATCGGCGCGGTGGTGTTCGTGATCGTGGCGGTCGCAAACGCCGCCGGCGGCGGTGCGGCATGGGTCGTCGGCATCCCGCTGGGGATCGCGCTGATCGTCGCGCTGGCTTACCTGGGCACCATCCTCAGCTTCGCGCCGGTGGCGATCGTGCTGGAGCGGCTGCCGGTATTCCGCGCGATCACCCGGTCGTTTACGTTGGTGCGCGGCTCGTTCTGGCGGGTGTTCGGCATCCGGCTGCTCGCCGCGGTGGTGGCGGGCCTGATAGCCAACGCGGTGGCGATCCCGTTTACGGTCGCCGGTCAGGTGCTCACGATCGGCGTGTCGTCCACGGGACCCGTCCTTGTCGCGGTGGTGCTGCGGGCCGTCGGCAGCGCGATCGGCCAGATCATCACCGCCCCGTTCAGCGCCGGCGTGGTCGTGCTGTTGTACACCGACCGCAGGATCAGGGCCCACGCGTTCGACCTCGTCCTGCAGACCGGCGCGGTGGTCGCGCCAGCCGGCCCCGTGGGATCCACCGACGACCTCTGGTTGATCCAGCACCCCTAGCATGCCGATGGTGATCGTCGACCGCGACCCCGCTCATGACGCGGCCCAACGCGAACTGTCCAAACCGATCTATGCCAAGGAGTCTGTGCAACAACGGTTTTCGGACTGGCTTGACGACTTCATCTACCGGCTGGCGATGAAAGGTTCGTCGGTTCCCGGCGGCTGGCTGACGATCGCGGTGCTGATCACGTTGCTGGCAGTTGCGGTGGTGATCGCCATCCGCGTCGCGCGCCGCACGATGCGAACCGGTCGCGGCACCGGTGATCAGTTGTTCGGCGCCACCGTGCTCAGTGCCGCCGAACACCGTGCCGCCGCACAACATTCTGCTGCAGCGGCGCATTGGGCGGCCGCGATCCGCCACCGACTGCGAGCGGTTGCGCGTCAACTGGAGGAGTGCGGCGTGCTCAACCCGATGCCCGGCCGAACGGCGAACGAACTTGCTCGCGACGCGAGCCGGTCGATGCCCGAGCTGCGCGCCGAATTGGTTGGCGCGGCAACGGCCTTCAACGACGTGACCTACGGGGAACGGCCCGGTACAGAAACCGCGTATCGGATGATCGCCGATCTGGACCAACGGCTGCTCTCCCGACGTTTGGCGCCGGCATCCGGCGCACCATCGGACGCACCCGATGACTTGTGGGCCGAGGTGCGGTGAGCACTGCAGCGCCGGTTGGCGACGCCGCCCCGCCCATCACCCAGCGCTGGCGGACCTGGCGATGGGTGCTGCTGGCTCTGCTGGTCATCGTCGCGGTGGCCGCGATCGGCACCTATCTGACTGCGCCGCGCAAGGGTGGGCGGATGGACGCTGATTCCACCGCACCTGAGGGCGCGCATGCGCTCACTGCACTGTTACGCGATCGCGGAATCGATGTCGTCGTGGCCCGCAACATCGATGATGTGGAGAAGGCGGCGCGCCCCGATTCCCTGCTGCTGGTGGCCGAAAGCTTTTTTCTGGTCAGCGACGACATCGTGCATCGGCTCGCCGACGTTCCGGGTGATCGCCTGCTCGTCGAGCCCGTGACCACCCTCCGCGAGGTGCTCGCCCCGGCGATCCGGGTCACCAGCGACAACACGATGGGCGGTGACCCTGGCTGCGACCTGCCCGAGGCTGTCCGCGCCGGGAGCGTGGAGTTCGGGCCCAGCCCCACCTACCAAGCGGCTGCCGACACCCCGGTGACCCGCTGCTACGACGGGGCCGTCGTGCGATACCACGATGGTGACCGCACCGTTACCGCGGTCGCCGGCAGCGACTTCATGACGAACACCGGATTGCTTAAGGAAGGCAACGCCGCCCTCGCCATGAACCTCGCCGGTCAGCAGCGGCGCCTCATTTGGTACGCGCCGCAACGCATTGAAGGCGAGAAGTCGCGCGCCACGGATATCGCCGACCTGATACCCGACAACGTCGTCTGGATGATCTTGCAGCTTGCCGTGGTCGTGGTGTTGATGGCGTGGTGGCGCGGTCGACGCCTGGGTCCATTAATCGCGGAGAACCTGCCGGTGGTGGTGCGGGCCTCGGAGACGGTCGAGGGCCGCGGCGCGCTGTACCGGTCACGGCGGGCCCGCGACCGGGCCGCCGATGCGCTGCGGACCGCCGCGCTGCAGCGGATGGTGCCACGCCTGGGCCTCGGTTCCACCGCCGACCCGTCGGCGGTGGTCGGCGCGGTCGCCGAACGCAGCCGCGAAAGCCACGACGCCGTCCAGCACACTCTTTACGGTCCCCCGCCGGTGACCGACACCGATTTGGTCAACCTCGCCCGCGAACTCGACGACATCGAAAGAAAGGTCGCAGACTCGTGACATCGGAAGCCCCGGCTCAGGCAGCGGAGGCCGCGCGCGCCGCGCTCATCGCCTTGCGAGCCGAGATCGCCAAGGCGGTGGTCGGCCAGGATGCCGTGGTCAGTGGTCTGGTGATCGCGTTGCTGTGCCGCGGACACGTGTTGCTCGAAGGGGTTCCAGGCGTGGCCAAGACCCTGCTGGTGCGGGCAATGGCGGCCGCGTTGCGACTGGACTTCAAGCGGCTGCAGTTCACCCCCGACCTGATGCCCGGCGACGTCACCGGCTCGCTCGTCTATGACGCCCGGACCGCGGCGTTCCAGTTCCGCGTCGGGCCGGTGTTCACCAACCTCCTGTTGGCCGATGAGATCAACCGCACCCCGCCCAAGACCCAGGCGGCCTTGCTGGAGGCCATGGAGGAGCGGCAGGTCAGCGTCGAGGGAGAGCCCCGGGTGCTGCCCGATCCGTTCATCGTCGCGGCCACCCAGAACCCGATCGAATACGAGGGCACCTACCAGCTGCCCGAGGCGCAACTCGACCGTTTCCTGCTCAAGCTGAACGTGCCGCTGCCGCGGCGGGACCAGGAGATCCAGATCCTCGACCGGCACGCTCACGGCTTCGACCCGCGCGACCTTTCAGGTGTTCGGCCAGTCGCCACGGCAGACGACCTCGCGGCCGGGCGCGCCGCGGTGCGTGCGGTGTTGGTGGCCGACGAGGTGATGGGCTACATCGTCGACGTCGCCCGCGCCACCCGCCAGTCGCCGTCGCTGCAACTCGGCGTCTCGCCGCGCGGCGCGACCGCGCTGCTGGCCACCGCGCGGTCCTGGGCCTGGCTGTCCGGACGCAACTACGTCACCCCCGACGACGTCAAGGCGATGACGCGTCCGGTGTTGCGGCACCGCGTCGGTCTGCGCCCGGAGGCTGAGCTGGAAGGCGCAACGCCGGACGGCGTGCTCGACGGGATCCTGGCGTCGATTCCGGTGCCGCGCTGGTGATCCTGACCGGCCGCACTGGACTGGTCGCGCTGCTGGGTGTGCTGCCGGTGGCGGTTTCGCCCTGGCCTGCCACGACTTTCGTGGTGCTGTTGGCCGCGTTGACGGCGCTGGTGACGCTCGACGTGGCGTTAGCGGCCAGCCCGCGTGCGTTGCGGTTCACCCGCGCTGGGGACACCTCGGCGCGGCTGGGCCGACCAGCCGAGACCGTTCTGCACGTGGCCAATGCCGGGCGGCGCCGCTTCCGCGGCCAGGTGCGCGACGCGTGGGCCCCTAGCGCCGCGGCGGATCCGCGCACGCATGCCATCGACATCCCGAAGGGCCGGCCCACGCGGATCGTGACCAGGCTGCAGCCGGTCCGGCGTGGCGATCAGCATTCGGCGGTGGTCACCGCCCGCTCTATCGGGCCGCTGGGACTGGCGGGCCGGCAGGGTTCCCTGCGGGTGCCGTGGCGGGTGCGGATCCTGCCGCCGTTCTTGAGCCGCAAGCACCTGCCGCCGCGGCTTGCCAGGCTGCGCGAGATGGAAGGCCTGCTGCCGGTGCTGGTCCGTGGCCACGGCACGGAGTTCGACTCGCTTCGTGAGTACGTCGTTGGCGACGATGTCCGGTCGATCGACTGGCGTGCCACCGCCCGCCGCGGCGACGTGGCGGTGCGCACCTGGCGGCCCGAGCGCGACCGCCGGGTGGTGCTCGTGCTCGACACCGGCCGCACGTCGGCCGGCCGCGTCGGTATCGATCCCACAGCCGCCGACCCGCAGGGCTGGCCCCGGCTGGACTGGTCGATGGATGCGGCGCTGCTGCTGGCCGCGTTGGCCTCCCGCGCCGGCGACCACGTCGACTTCCTGGCGCACGACCGCGAGGTGCGCGCCGGCGTTTTCGGTGCATCGCGCACCGAGCTGCTCGCCCAGCTCGTCAATTCGATGGCACCGCTGCAGCCGGCGTTGGTCGAGTCGAATGCGGCGGCCATGGTGGCGGCGGTGCAACGGCGCGTTCGGCGCCGGGCGCTGGTGGTGCTGCTCACCGACCTCAATCCGTCAGCGCTTGACGAAGGGCTGATGCCGGTGTTGCCGCAGCTGTCGGCCAGGCACCCGGTGCTCGTGGCGGCGGTGGCCGACCCGCGGGTGGACCTGCTTGCCGGGGGGCGGGCGGACGCTCCGCAGGTATACGACGCCGCCGCTGCCGAGCGCTCCCGCAACGAGCGCCGCATGATCGCGGCCAGGCTTCGGCGCAGCGGCGTCGATGTCGTCGATGCCCCACCGGAGGAGCTGGCCCCGGCACTGGCGGACCGCTACCTGGCGATGAAGGCCGCCGGCCGCCTGTGAAACCCAGGTTTGGTCAGCGGATGACGTCGAGGTCAGGCGCGTTCGCGACGTCGCCGGACTCGCCGGCCGCCGCGGCCCTTCGGCCGAACCGGATGATATAGGTCAAAAACAGCGCCTCAGCGATCAAGCCGATGCCGACGCGCAGGAAGGTCGGCAGCCCAGACGGCGTGACCATCGCTTCGATGAGTCCGGAGACCAGCAGCACGCCGACCAGCCCGACCGCGACGGCCACCACGCTCCGGCCCTGCTCGGCGAGCACATGCGTCCGCGGGCGGTTGCCCGGCGAAATCACCGACCAGCCGAGCCGCATGCCCACCGCCGATGCGAGGAACACCGCCGTCATCTCCAGCAGGCCGTGCGGGGTCAGCAGACCCAGAAACACTTCGCCCTTGCCGGCGTTGAACATCAGACCGGCGACCGCGCCCAGGTTCGCCGCATTCTGGAAGAGTACGTACGGGATCGGCACTCCCAGCAGTATCGAGAACGCGATGGACTGCGCGGCCACCCACGAGTTGTTCACCCACACGTGCAAGGCGAAGGAGCCGGCCGGATTCTCGGTGTAGTAGGACGCGAAGTCGTGGTTGACCAGTTCATCGATCTCGCGCGGGGTGCCGATCGCGGACTGCACCTCCGGGTTGCCGGCGACCCACAGCCCGATCACCACGGTGACGAGAAAGAACGCCATGGCCGTGGCCAGCCACCAGCGCCAGGCCCGGTAGGCCACCACCGGAAATGACACCGTCCAGAATCGGGCAAAATCACTCCACAATGGCGCATGTGCGCCCGTCACCGCGGAGCGCGCCCGCGCCACCAGGTTCGACAACCGGCCCACGAGCATCGAGTCGGCGGACGCCGACCGCACCATCGACAGGTGCGTCGACACGCGTTGATACAGCTCGACCAGTTCGTCGATCTCTTCGCCCGACAACCGGTGCCGGTGTTTGACGAGCTGTTCCAGCCGCTCCCACGTCGGACGGTGGGCCAGCACGAACGCGTCGACATCCACCCCGGCGAGCATACGGCGTAGCCTTCGGCGTATGGCCGACGTGGTGACCGGCGACGCCGTGGTCCTCGACGTTCAGGTCGCGCAACTGCCCGTGCGTGCACTCGGCGCGCTGATCGACATCCTGGTCATGCTCGTCGGCTATCTGCTCGGCGTCATGCTGTGGGCCGCCGCGGTGGCGCACACTGACCCGGCGCTGAGCGCCGCGGTGCTCATCGTCTTCACCGTGCTGGTACTCCTCGGCTACCCGGTGGTGTTCGAGACCGCCACCCGGGGCCGCTCGCTCGGCAAGATCACGATGGGATTGCGGGTGGTGTCCGACGACGGCGGTCCGGAACGCTTCCGGCAGGCGCTGTTCCGGGCGCTGGGGGGGTTCGTCGAGATCTGGATGTTCTTCGGCGGCCCCGCCGTCATCTGCAGCCTGTTGTCGCGGAAGGGCAAGCGCATCGGCGACGTGTTCGCCGGCACCGTGGTCATCAGCGAGCGTGGCCCGCGGCTGTCCCCCCCGCCGATGATGCCGCCGTCGCTGGCCTGGTGGGCGTCATCGCTGCAGCTATCCGGGCTGGGCGCCGAGCAGACCGAGCTCGCACGCCAATTCCTCAGCCGCGCACCGCAACTCGATCCTCGTGTACGCGACCAGATGGCCTACCGCATCGCGGCCGACGTAGCGGCCCGGATCTCGCCGCCCCCACCGCCTGGCGTTCCCCCGCAGTACGTGCTGGCCGCCGTCCTCGCCGAGCGGCATCGCCGCGAGCTGGCACGGCTGCGCCCGTCACCGCGGTCGCCCACGTACCCGCCGCCGGCGCCGGTAGCCGCTCTGGGGCCGCCGCAGCACACCAATGGGTTCACGCCGCCGGCATAGCGCCGACGGCTGGGTACACAAAACCCGATACGGCCGCCAGCCAGGCCCACCCGGGCACGACCGCAGCGCTGAAGCCGAGCATCGCGGCCGGCAGGTGCGCACGCCGGTGTCAATGCCTTCTTGGCCGCTTTCTTGGCCGCTTACCGCTCGGAAGTCGCCGGCTGACGACGCGCCGCGACCGCGCCGGCGGCAGACGTCACCCCAACTGTCAGCAATGCTCCCAGCATCAACGCCGACGGCTCGCCGGCGACCAGCAGGTGCTGCTCGGTGCCGAGCGTCGCGGCGGCCACCGGCACCCCGAGCTGGCCCGCCGTCAGCATCGCCAGGCTCAGCGGCTGACGCACCACGGCACCGGCGGAATGTGCCAGTACCGCACCGGCTCCCAGGGCGACACCCAGGAGCATGAACAATGGGTGTTCACCTAGCTCGCGCACCTGCAACGACGAGCCCAGCCAGACGAAGAACAGCGGACTGAAAAAGCCCTCGCTGATCCCGAACAGTTGACGCGCCAGCCGACGCGGCTCGCCGACCGCCGAGACGACGAGGCCGAGCGCGAAGCCGGCCAGCATGATCGACACGTGAGTGGTGACGGCCAGGGCCGCCAACCCGAACAGGATGATCAGGTTGACCCGCAACTCCAGTGCGAACCGCCGCTTTTCGGAATACTGGTGCAGCCGCTTGCGGTAGCCGGCATGGTCGAACCAGCGCAGGATCGCGAAGACGACCGCCGCACAGGCGGCGACCGCCAACGCACCCAGCGCCGCCTGCGGGGCCCTGCGCGGCTCGATCACCAACGGCAACAGCACGATGGACGCGGCGTCGGCAATGGCGATTTGGGCCGTCACGGACACCACCGGCGCGCCGGTCAGCCCAAGCGAGTCGATGATCGGTAATGACAGCGCCGCCGACGATGACGCCATGAGGACCGCGTACAGCAGCGCATGCCCGGTATGGAACAGCGTCGCGATGCCGACGGCCAGGCCGGTGGCGACCACGCCGACCAGCACGGCGCGCCCCACCGCACGCGGAAGCGCCGAACGCAGTGACGCGTCATGGATCGGGACATGAGTGCCGACGACGAACATCACCAGTGCGAAGCCGATGTTGGCCAGCAGCGTGAAAGTCGGGTTGGCGGGGTCCACCACGTTCAAGCCGGTCTTGCCGATCACCAGCCCGGTGGCCAGCTCGCCGACGACGACCGGGATGGCGAACCGTGGCAGCGACGCCAGCAGCGGGCCGGCCATGCCGACGACGGTAACCAGCGCGAGGGTGTCGAATCCGAACGACGACACTCCGATCAAGAGTCCCAGCCGACGAGATGACACGGGATCGGGGTGTTCTCGTCGGTGAGATAAGACGCGCAGACACGGTGGTATCCGTCGGCGATCTGCAGCGCGATCGCGCCGTTGCCGCCGCCGCGAACCAGCAAGATCGGCGACAGCTTCTTGCCGTCGCCGATCTTGCTCAGGTCGCTGGCCACATGCGGGTTGGTGGCCGGCAGCAGGTCCAGCCGCGCGGCGCGAAGGATGTCCTTCGCCTTTCGGTACACCGGCTTCGCGTCTTTGAGCGCAGCAACGGTCTTGTCTACGACGTGGGGGTCGGCGACCATGCTGAGATAGTCAGCGGCCGCGTCGTAGTCGTGATCCTCGGGTTTGTCGAGCCACTTGACGGCCATGGCGGCCTAGGCTACCCGGCCGACTCAGTCGGTGATCCAGTTACCGTGAAATCCGTGCGGCACCCGCTGCGGAAGGCGCACGCGCGCAACCGGTTTGCCCGTGAAATCGGACGCGTCGATGATTACCAGATCGCTGCCGTCGCGGGCCGGGTCGTAGACGTAACAGAGGTACCAGCCGGCCAGCTCGTCGGTTGATTGTCCGGCCGGGACGAACACGGCCTCGCCCGGTTCTCCGGGCGAGGCAGACTCACCGAACCGGTGCTCCGCGCTCGTATTCCGGTTAAGGTCGTAGCGGATGAGGCTGCCGCTGCCGACCGTGATGCCGTAGCGCGCCGGCTGGCCGGCCATCCGGTCGTCGATTCGCGGGAATTCTACGCTGCGGTCGTCGAGTTGCCGCTCGTCGACGGTGCCGGTCGCCAGGTTGATCGTCCAGCTCCACATCACCCCGTCGACCTCGAAGGCGCCGTTGTTGCGCCACAGCTCCGGGTACCGGACCGCCTGCAGCACTATCGAATCCGCTGAGTCATAGGCGTTGACGACGTGGAACACGTAGCACGGATCGATCTCGAACCAGCGGATAGCGCCGAACGGGTCGTCGCGACCCAGCACACCCAGGCGGGCGCCGTAATTGTCGTCCCACCGATACGGCATGTCGTGGCCGCCCCTCAACACGATGTCGAGGTTGAAAACGATCGGTAGGTCCATGAAGATGACATGACTTGCGGTCAATGCGAAGTCGTGCATCATCGTCAGCGACCTCACGTCCACGCCCCGGTGCACCGTCAGCTCACCAGCCGCATCGGTGCGGTAATACGTGACGTGCGGGCTGGTCAGACTGCCGTAGCCGAAGAAGTGCAGTTCTCCGGTGGCCGGACAGATTTTCGGATGAGCGGTCATCGAATCGACCAGCTTGCCGCCGAAGTCGTAGGCGCCAAGGGTTTCCAGCTCGTTGGTGATCTCATACGGCAGCGACGACTCCACCAGAGCAAGCGTCTTGCCGGCGTGCCGGATCACATGCGTGTTGGCGACACTGGAATGCAGGTTACGGGTGCCGTCGTGGTTGTACACCGGGAAGGGATGATTGAAGCTTTCGGTGCGCACCCAGCGGTTGCGATACCACCCGGCGCGTCCGTTCTCCAGCCGCACACCGTGGACCATGCCGTCGCCGGTGAACCAGTGGTCGGTGGACTCCCGCGGGTTGGGGCCGTTACGCAAATACCAGCCGTTGAGTTCCGGCGGGATGGTGCCTTCGATCGGTAGGTCGAAGGCGGTCAGTTCGTCTGCGACCGGCGCGTAGTTGCCGGCGCGATAGAACGGGACGACGGTCTCGGCGGGCTGAGTCATGAAACACTCCTGCTGCTGACATTCCGATTATGACATGTCTATATTGACGCTACGCTAGTGACATGTCAAGAGCGAGTGGTTACGATGCCTTCGTGAGCTTGCGACATGCAGCGCTGGGCCTACTCGCCCAGCATCCCGCCAGCGGTTACGACCTGCTGAAGCAGTTCCAGCTCTCGATGGCAAACGTGTGGCCCGCCACCCAGAGCCAGCTTTACGGCGAGCTGGGCAAGCTGGCCGCGGACGGACTGATCGAGATGACCCATGTCGGCCCACGTGGCCGCAAGGAGTATGCGATCACCGAGGCTGGCCGTGCCGAGCTGCACCGTTGGATGACCTCGCCGCAAGACGACCCGGCTTTTCGCAGCGCACGACTGCTGCGAGTTTTCCTGCTCGGCGAGCTGAGCCCCCCACAGGCCAGGGAGTACCTGGAATCGCTGCGATCACATGCCGACACCGAGCATGGCCGGTACGCGCAGATCCGAGACTCCCACAGCTGGTCTAACAGCGTTGGGGATTTCTTCGCCCGCGCCGCCCTGGAGAGCGGTCTACGGTTCACCCGAATGGAATCCGAATGGGCACGGTGGGTCCTTGACGGGCTGGATCGGCGCACCAACCGCACCGTCGGCACCGACCGCGCCGTCGGCACCGATCGCACCAACCGCACCGACCGCGCCGACCGCACCGACCACGCCCAGGCCGATTAGGCGAAGTGTTCTCGTCGGTCCCGTTGCGGGTGCCGGCTGCCACTGCACGCCTCGGTTACCACAGCCGCGCCGCGCGGAAGACACCTGTCATGTCTGGCCGCGCCGATGTCGCGGACAGGCCACTCGTCGGTTACCGTGCCGACGTGATGAGCGCGATCACCCGATATGTGGCGCTGGGCGACTCGTTCACCGAAGGGATCGGCGATCCGGATTCGGCGAGCCGCAACGGCCTTCGCGGCTGGGCCGACGTGGTCGCCGCACACCTGGCAAACCTTAACCCGGAATTCCGCTACGCGAATCTGGCGATTCGCGGCCATACCATGGACGCCGTCATCGCCGGGCAGGTACAACCGGCCATCCTGCTCCAACCGGATCTGGTCACCATTTACGCCGGCATTAACGATCTGTTGAAGTTGCGGACGGATCTGGACGCGATGATGACGCGATATGCACGGGCACTGGCGCTGCTGCGGCGCACCGGCGCGCGGATTATGACGTTCACCGCCGCCGACATCGGAACCGTGCCGGTGTTTCGCCGGCTGAGGGGGCGGGCGGCGATCTACAACGAGCTGCTGCGCGCGATCGTCGACGATCTCGGGCTGGAGTTGGTGGACTTCTGGCGTTTCACCGAGTTCAGAGATCCCCGGATGTGGGACACCGACCGGGTTCACCTCGGGCCGCTGGGACACCAACGCATGGCCGCCCGCGTGCTCGACGCCCTGGCGGTTCCGCACACTCTTTGCGGGCCGCCGCATTGGTCGGCGGCGTCGCATGCCGGCCGCGTCACCCGTCTCCGGTCGGATCTGCATTGGGCGGCCAGTTTTGCCGCGCCATGGGTGCTCCGCCGGTTGCGTCGTGTCACCCCGGGCGCCGGCGTCGAGCCGAAGCTGGCGAGCCTGACCACACCTGTGCGGGTCCCGTGATTCGCCGGACCGCGGTATCAAGGACAGCGTGGATGAGCAACCTGCGTCCGGCGAACGCCCGGGATTCAGCCGGCGCACCCTGTTGACCACCGGCGCGACGTCGGCGATCGTCGGCGCCGGGTTGGGCTTCGGCGGTGCCGCCATGGTGCAACCGCGGAGCCACGGTCCGCAGGTGTGGCTTCGTCCCGACACATCAGGTGCCCCGGGCGTTGCCGGCCTGCATCTGCAGTTCGGGTCGGACGCCTCCACCGACGTGGTGGTGTCGTGGTACACGACGACGCCGGTGAACAACCCGCGGGTGATGCTCGGCACGCCCAACGACGGCTTCGGGCACACCGTCAACGCCCAGACCCGAACTTATAGGGACGCGTTGTCCAACACCGAGGTCTTCGTCAAGCATGCACGTGTCAGCGGCTTGCACCCCGACAGCGACTACATCTACGCCGCGGTACACGACGGCACATCACCGCTTTTGGGCACGGTGCGCACCGCTCCTGCCGGTCGTGCGGCCCTAAGATTCACCAGTTTTGGCGATCAGGCCACCCCGACGCTGGGCCGCATGGCGGGCACCTCGTTCGTCAACGACAACCTGGGCTCGCCCGCCGCCGGGGACATCACCGCAGCGGTCGAGCGGATGGATCCGTTGTTCAATCTGGTCAACGGCGATCTGTGTTATGCGAACTTGGCGCAGGACCGGATCAGGACCTGGTCGGACTGGTTCGAGAACAATTCCCGCTCCGCCCGCTACCGACCGTGGATGCCCGCGGCGGGAAACCACGAAAACGAGTGGGGCAACGGCCCGGTCGGCTACGCGGCGTACCAAACGTACTTCGCGCTGCCGGAGTCGGGCTCGGCTCCGGAATTCCGCGGGCTCTGGTACGCGTTCACCGCTGGATCGGTGCGGGTGATCAGTCTGAATAACGATGACGTGTGCTATCAGGATGGCGGCAACTTCTACGTGCACGGATACTCGTCGGGTGCCCAAAAGCGTTGGCTGGAGCGTGAACTTGCCGACTCGCGGGCCAACCATGACATCGACTGGATTGTGGTGTGCATGCATCAGACCGCGATCTCCACCGCCGACCGCTCCAACGGCGCCGACCTGGGGATTCGCCAGGAGTGGTTACCACCGTTCGACCGCTACGGTGTCGACCTCGTGGTGTGCGGACACGAGCATCATTACGAACGCTCCCACCCGATCCGCTCGGTGTTGCCGACCGATACCCGGACGCCCGTGCCCGTGGACACCCGCACGGACGTGATCGATACCAGCAAGGGCACTGTTCACCTGGTGATCGGCGGCGGGGGGACGTCCGCGCCGTCCAACACCATGTTCTTCGACCGGCCGCGTTGCCGCGTGCTGACCGGTGTCGGCGACTTCGATCCGGCGATCGGCCGTAAACGTCCCATCTATTTACCAGAGGATGCCCCGTGGTCGGCTTTCCGTGACCGCGATCACCCGTACGGGTTCGTCGTCTTCGACGTCGACCCTGGCAAGGCCGGTCAGCACACCACAATGAAAGCTACCCATTTCGCGATCAGCGGTCCGTTCGGCGAGGTGACGCCCGTCGACGAGTTCGTCCTCACCCGACCGCGCAACGCCGTCACCTGACGTCGCGTTGCATCGCGATAGTTCCCGATATATCGTAACTGTATCGAAGCATGCCCGTGCTTCCCGGAACGAGAGGAGCTACTTCCATGACACCAACGTTCGACGGTCCGCTGGGCGGCCCAGCTGGCTTCGGTTTCGGTCGCGCCGAGCGCCGCGCGCTACACCAGCAACGTCGCGAAGCCCGACGCGAGATGCGTGGACTGCTGCGCGACCAGGTACGCGATCACGCCGCCGGCCGCCATGGCGGCCCGTTCGGGCCGGGCTTCGGTCCCGGCTTCGGGCCCGGCTTCGGGCCCGGATTCGGCTTCGGCTTCGGGCCGGGTGGCCCGCGGGGCCATCGCGGCCGTGGCCGTGGGCGCCGCGGCGACGTCCGCGCCGCGATCCTCGCACTGCTCACGGAGCGCCCAATGC
This sequence comes from Mycobacteriaceae bacterium, assembly GCA_019245755.1. Lineage (GTDB taxonomy): Bacteria > Actinomycetota > Actinomycetes > Mycobacteriales > Mycobacteriaceae > Mycobacterium. Next base: position 19,141 of record JAFARC010000019.1, read on the forward strand.
ACGGCTACGAGATGATCCAGGAGATCAGCGAACGGAGCAATAGCCTGTGGCGGCCCAGCCCCGGCTCGGTCTACCCGACGCTGCAGCTGCTCGTCGACGAGGGCCTGATCGTTGCGACCGAAACTGATGGCAGCAAGAAGCTTTTCGAGCTCACCGAGCAGGGACGAGAAGCCGCCGCGAAGACCAAGACCCCGCCGTGGGAGGAAATCGCCGAAGGCGTCGATCCCAACGAGGTCAACCTGCGCACCGCGCTCGGCCAGATCAGCGGCGCCCTGTTCCAGGCGGCGCAGGCCGCCACGCCGGAGCAGCAGAAGCGCATTGTCGACATCGTCAACAACGCGCGGCGTGAAATCTACGGGATCCTCGGCGAGACCGACTAGGGGCCAGCCCGAAGCCGCCGTGAGCACCACGAGCGCCGCGGCTTAGCCTGAAGCCATGCAGCGTTTCCCGCTCGGCGGGTTCTCGGTCTCCCGCATCGGTTTCGGCGCAATGCAGCTTCCCGGTCCCGGCGTCTTCGGTCCGCCACGCGACCGGGAGCAAGCCCTGGCCGTGCTGCGTCGGGCCGTGGAACTGGGTGTCGACCATATCGACACCGCCCAGTTCTACGGGCCCGACGTCGCCAACCAGCTCATCCGCGAGGCACTGTCTCCCTACCCAGACAACCTGGCGCTGGTCAGCAAGGTCGGCGCTCGCCGCGATGACAAAGGCGGCTGGCTGCCCGCGCACCGACCCGACGAACTGCGCCGCGACATCGAGCAGAACCTGCGCACGCTCGACGTCGATCAACTCGCCGCGGTCAACCTCAGGGTGACCGACACCGAAGCCGATCAGCCCAACCAGCCCGCCAACCTGCGCCGCGAGCACTTCGACGCGCAGCTCACCGCGATGATCAACGCCCGCGACGAGGGCCTGATCGCCGGCGTCGGGTTGAGCAACATCACCCTCGAGCATCTGCTCGTGGCGCTGGATCGCACCGAGATTGTCTGCGTGCAGAACGCGCTGAACCTGGTCGACCGGTTGTCGCAGCCGGTGCTGGAGGAGTGCACGCGCCGTGGCATCGCGTTCGTCCCGTTCTTTCCGCTTGGATCGGCGTTCGCCGCGGACAACCCCGTGCTCGGCAACCCCGTCGTGCGGCGCACCGCGGAACGGCTCGCGCGCACACCGGCTCAGATCGCGCTGGCGTGGACGCTGACGTTGGCCCCCAACGTGTTGCTGATCCCCGGCACGTCGTCGGTGCGGCACCTCGAGGAAAACATGGCCGTCGCCGACATCGAGCTCGACGACGGCACCGTCGCGGAGCTCAACGCGGTTGCGGGGTGACTACACCTCCACCCAGCCGAGGGTGCGCTCCACCGCCTTCTTCCAGCCCTGGTATCCGGCCGCTCGCTGATCGTCGCTCCAGGTCGGTGTCCAACGCTTGTCCTCTTGCCAATTGGCCCGCAGGTCCGCCGGATCCGCCCAGAACCCGACCGCCAGGCCGGCCGCGTAACCGGCGCCGAGCGCGGTGGTTTCGGCAACCACCGGCCGGACCACGTCGACGCCCAGCACGTCGGCCTGGATCTGCATGCACAGATCGTTGGCGGTGACGCCGCCGTCCACCTTGAGCTCTTCCAGGCGTGCACCGGAGTCCTTGTGCATCGCATCAACCACGTCGCGACTCTGATAGCAGATCGCTTCCAACGTCGCGCGCGCGAGGTGCGCGTTGGTGTTGTATCGCGACAACCCCACGATGGTGCCGCGGGCGTCGGATCGCCAATACGGCGCGAACAACCCCGAGAACGCGGGCACGAAGTACACACCGCCGTTGTCCTCGACCTGGCGTGCCAGCGACTCGCTCTGCGCGGCGCCGCTGATGATGCCGAGCTGGTCGCGCAACCACTGCACCGCCGAGCCGGTGACCGCGATCGAACCCTCAAGGGCATAAACGGGTTTCGCATTACCGAACTGGTAACACACCGTCGTGATCAGCCCGTGCTCGGACCGGACGATGTTCTCGCCGGTGTTCTGCAGGAGGAAATTGCCGGTGCCATAGGTGTTTTTGGCCTCGCCCTCGGTCAGACACACCTGGCCGACCATCGCCGCCTGCTGGTCTCCCAGGATGCCGGTCAACGGCACCTCGCCATCCAGCGGACCCGACGGCTGGGTCACGCCGTACGGCTCCGGTGACGACGACGGTCTGATCTCGGGCAGCATCGGTCGGGGAACCCCGAAGATGGACAGCAGTTCGTCGTCCCAGTCGAGGGTTTCGAGATTCATCAGCATGGTGCGGCTCGCGTTGGTCACATCGGTGACATGCACGCCGCCGCGAGGTCCGCCGGTGAGGTTCCACGCCAGCCAGCAGTCGGTGGTGCCGAAGATCGCGTCGCCGCTCGCGGCGGCCTCCCGCACGCCGTCGACGTTCTCCAGAATCCACTGCAGCTTGCCGCCCGAGAAATAGGTGGCCGGCGGCAGCCCGGCCCGGCGCCGGATCACCTCACCGCGGCCGTCTCGCTGCAGTACGGACGCGATCCGATCAGTGCGGGTGTCTTGCCAGACGATCGCGTTGTAGTACGGCCGGCCGGTGCGGCGGTTCCAAACCAGCGACGTCTCGCGCTGGTTGGTGATGCCGAGCGCGCACAGGTCGGCGTCGGTGAGGTTGCTCTTGTTCAGCGCCGACATCAGCACCGAGGCCGTACGCTCCCAGATTTCCACCGGGTTGTGCTCGACCCAGCCGGCCCGCGGCAGGATCTGTTCGTGTTCAAGCTGATGGCGGCCGACCTCAGCGCCGGAGTGGTCGAAGATCATGCAGCGCGTGCTGGTGGTGCCCTGGTCGATCGAGGCGACGAAATCGGCCAACGGTGCTCCTCGGCGAGACGCGGTCAGTTCGTGCAATCGTCCACGATTCCCACCTGGGTGTGAAGATCCGCGACATCGACCATATGCCCGAGCTGCGGTGCGGCACGCCACCAAGACGGTGACCCGGTCTGACTCCGCCGAATCGGCCGATTTGGTTGCGGTTGGCTCGGCAAGCAGGTTGCATCGGGACGTGGGCGACGAAGTCCGGCAGATTGTGTACAGCGGCGCGCACCGCCGCGACTACCGGCGCAAGGTGCAGCTGTCGCTGGACGTGTTCGAGACCATGCTGGCCCAGTCCAGCTTCGACTTCGAGCGTCCGCTGACCGGGATGGAAATCGAGTGCAACCTGGTCGATGAGGACTACCAGCCCGCGATGGCGAACCGCGAGGTGTTGGCCGCGATCGCCGACCCGGCGTTCCAGACCGAGCTCGGCGCCTACAACATCGAGTTCAACGTGCCGCCGCGGCCGCTGCCCGGCGACTCGGCGCTGGAACTGGAATCCGACGTGCGCGCCAGCCTGAACGCCGCGGAAACCAACGCCAATCAGCACGGCGCGCACATCGTGATGATCGGCATCCTGCCGACCTTGATGCCCGAGCACCTGACCGGCGAGTGGATGAGCGAGTCGGTCCGGTACCGGTTGCTCAACGATTCCATCTTCACCGCGCGCGGTGAGGACATCGTCATCGACATCACCGGCCCGGAGCGGTTGTGCCTGCAAACCGGTTCCATCGCACCGGAATCGGCGTGCACGAGCATGCAGCTGCACCTGCAGGTGTCGCCCACCGACTTCGCCGACAACTGGAACGCCGCCCAGGTGCTGGCCGGCCCGCAGCTGGCGCTCGGTGCGAATTCCCCGTATTTCTTGGGCCACCGGTTGTGGGCGGAGACCCGTATCGAGCTGTTCGCGCAAGCCACCGACACCCGTCCGGATGAGCTGAAGGCTCAGGGCGTCCGGCCGCGAGTCTGGTTCGGCGAACGCTGGATCACGTCGATCTTCGACCTGTTTGAGGAGAACGTGCGCTACTTCCCGTCCTTGCTTCCGGAGCTCTCCGATGAGGACCCGGTGGCGGAGCTGGCGGCCGGCCGGGCCCCGCGACTGGCGGAGCTGCGGTTACACAACGGCACGATCTACCGCTGGAACAGGCCGGTATACGACGTGGTCGACGGCAGGCCCCACCTGCGGGTTGAGAACCGTGTGCTGCCCGCCGGGCCCACCGTCCTGGACATGATGGCGAATTCGGCGTTCTACTACGGCGCGCTGCGCACGCTGTCCGAGGAGGACCGGCCGTTGTGGACGCAGATGAGTTTCCCCGCGGCACAGGCGAATTTTCTCGACGCCGCGCAGCACGGAATGGACGCCAGGCTGTACTGGCCGGAAATGGGCGAAGTAACCCCCGATGAGCTCGTGCTGCGCCGGCTGCTGCCGCTCGCCGACGAAGGCTTGCGCCGCTGGGGAGTCGCCGCGTCGGTCCGCGACCGCTACCTCGGTGTCATCGAGGGCCGCGCCAAGAGCGGGCTCAACGGCGCGGCGTGGCAAGTCCGGACGGTGGCTGCGCTCCAAGAACACAAAGGCATGACACGGCCGCAGGCGCTGGCCGAAATGCTGCGCCGCTACACGCAGCTCATGCACAGCAACGAGCCGGTGCACGGCTGGGAGCTGCTGGGGAACTAGCGCGCCACGGTAGTAGGTTGGTGACCATGCCGGAGGTCATGGATTGGGACAGCGTCTACCGCGAACAAGGTCGATTCGAAGGTCCACCACCGTGGAACATCGGTGAGCCGCAACCAGAAATCGCCGCGCTGATTGCGGCGGGCAAGTTCCGCAGCGTCATCCTCGACGCTGGCTGTGGGTTCGCTGAGGCGTCACTGGATCTGGCGGCGCGCGGCTACACCGTCGTCGGTATCGATCTGACGCCCACCGCCGTCGCTGCGGCCACCGCGGCCGCCGACGAGCGGGGCCTATCCGACAAGGCGACCTTCGTGCAGGCAGACATCACGTCGTTCACCGGTTTCGACGATCGGTTCTCGACGGTCCTGGACAGCACCCTGTTTCACTCGTTGCCCGTCGAGGGCCGCGACGGCTACCTGCGCTCGATCCACCGGGCAGCCGCACCCGGTGCGACGCTGTTCATCCTCGTCTTCGCCACCGGCTCCTTTCCGCAGGGCACCGACCTGCCGTTGCCCAACGTGGTGACCGAAGAGGAACTGCACGACGCGGTTTCGAAGTACTGGCAGATCGACGAGATCCGTCCGGCGTTCATCCACGCCAACTTCCCCCAGGTTTCGCCGATTCCCGGCGTCGAGTTCCCCGAATTCGATCGCGACGACAAGGACCGGCGGATGATGCCGGCGTTTTTGCTCACCGCGCACAAAGCGAGCTGAGCACCTCGGCGAACCGCGCGAGCTGGTCGCCGTCGGCATCTACGTGCCCAGACACCCGCAGCACCGGCGCCGCCAGCTCGAAGGGAGCCCGCTCCGGGCCGGCAGCGGTCGTGACGATTCCGTGCCGCTCAATCAACGCGGCCCGAACCCGGCCGACGTCCGCACCGTTGGTCGGGGCCAGGGTGGTGATCGCGGACCGGGTACCGACCGGTTCGACCACCCGCCAGCCCGGCACATTGGCCACTGCTTGGCGGGTCATCCGGCCCACCTCGGTGAGCCGTTCGCGGATATCGTGTGGCCCAAACGCCACGTATTCTTGCACTGCGACCGAAAAACCCACCCTGGCCGCGACATTCGCTTCCCCGAACTCCAGCAGCCGCAGCGGTGGGATGTCCGGCAACCAGTGCGCCGGCGGCAGCCGGGTGCGCAACCGCGTCGCCAGCGCGGGCCGCACCGCAAGCACGCCGACGCCTCGCGGGCCGGCCAGCCACTTGCGCGACGTGCCGTAGATCGCGTCGGCGTCGACGACGCAGTCGATATGTCCAAGCGCTTGGGCCGCGTCAACCACCAGCGGCACCGCATGCGCGCGGCATGCCGCGGCGATGCCGGCGACTGGTTGCACGACACCGCGGTGGCTGCCGACCGCGGTCAGATGCACCAGCGCCGGCGCGTCGGCGGCGATCATCGCGGCCACGTCGTCGACCCGTGCCCGGCCCAGTTCATCCACCGGCAACGGCAGCACACCGAACCCATTGCCCGCCATCACGGCCAGATTCGGCCCGTATTCACCGGGCAGACAGGCGATCACCCGGTGCGGACCAGCCCAACTGCGCAGCAGCAGATCCAATGCGTTCGCGCCACCGGTGGTGAAGACGATGTCGTCGGCCGTCATGCCGGTCAGCTCGCCGACTGCGCTGCGGCCCGCGGTGAGCTCAGGCTCGGCGTGCTGTGCGGCGACGTAGCCGCCGAGCTCTGCCTCCCGGCGGGCATGCGCGGCCGCCGCTTCGATCGCGGCGAAGCTTTGCCTGGAGCAGGCGGCGCTGTCGAAATGCATGCCGCCCACGGCTGGCCGGGCCGCCCGCCAGGCTTGCGCCAGATCCGTCATCTCACGGCGAGAGACAGCCCGAAGTCCTCGGCCGGATCGGTCCACCAACGGATCTGGCGCAGGCCGGCGGCGGCCAGTTCGGCCGCCACGGCCTCGGGGCGGAACTTACACGACACCTCTGTCAGCATCTCCTCGCCGTCGGCGAATTCGACCGTCAGCTCGAGCGCGCCGATGCGCACACATTGCGCTCCGTCGGCCCGCAGCCACATTTCGATGCGCTCCTCGTGGGCGTTCCACCGGGCGACATGCCGATACGCGTCGATGTCGAAGTCGGCGTCGAGTTCCCGGTTGACCACCGCGAGCACGTTGCGGTTGAACGCCGCGGTGACGCCGGCGCTGTCGTCGTAGGCCCGGATGAGTCGGCCGACGTCTTTGACCAGGTCGGTGCCCAGCAGCAGGCTGTCGCCCGGCTGCAGCATGCCGGCCAGCGCGCCGAGGAACTCGGCCCGCGGGTTGGTGGTGAGGTTGCCGATCGTCGACCCGAGGAACACCACCAAACGCTTCCCGCCGCGGGGGATTTCGTCGAGATGTTCCTCGAAGTCACCGCAGACCGCGTCGACCTCCACGCCTGGGTAGGCGGCCCCGATGGCCGCGCCGGCAGATTGCAGGATGCCGGCGTCCACGTCGAACGGGATGAACCGCCGCAGCGTGCCGCGCCCGCGCAGCGCGTCGAGCAGCATCCGGGTCTTTTCCGATGTGCCGCTGCCGAGCTCCACCAATGTGTCGGCATCGCTGGCCTCAGCAATCGATGCGGCGTGCGCCGCCAGAATGGCGGCCTCGGTCCGGGTCGGGTAGTACTCCGGCAGCCGGGTGATCTGGTCGAACAGGTCGCTGCCGACGGCGTCGTAGAACCATTTTGGCGGCAACGACTTCGGCGTCTGGCGCAGTCCCAGCGACACGTCCCGGCGCAACGCGCGGTTGGCGGAGCCGGCCGCGAGGTGGTTGGCGAGCATGACGCTCATCAGCATCCTTTCAGCGGGTTCAGCGTCACCGACATGCTTCCGGGCCGGCCGGACACCTCGACGAGGTGGCGGTCCGGCACATCTTCCCACCCGGGGTCGTCGTCGAGGGGTTCGCTGGCCAGCAGCACGCCGTCGTGGCATCGCCGCACGGACAGGGTGTCGCCCCAGGTGGTGGCCAGCAGCCGGGCTCCATTGCCGGCCAGAATGTTGAGCCGCGCGTCCGGGTCGGCGGCGCCGACTTCGGCGACGGTTTGGGCCAGCGCGTCCAGGCCCCGATCGAAGACCAACGCCGCCAGTTGGGCACTGTCGACCACCGATTCGGCGTGCCGGGCCGGCGGCAGCACGTCCCGGTCGACGCGCCCATTGTGCGACAGCAGCCACTCGCCGTCGCTGAACGGCGCCGACGCGCTCGCTTCGATCGGCATCCCGACGGTCGCCGACCGGACCGCCGCCACCACGCACCCGCTAGTCAGCACCGGCGCCACCGACGCGAACGACGCGTCGGCCCACAACGGTGACGCGCTGCGCCAGCGCCTCAGCCCTTCGGCGATGAAGCCGACGCCCCACCCGTCGGCGTTCACCAGGCCGTGTTTCTGCCGCCGCGGCGCATACGACTGCACCAGCAACCCGTAGGGCGGGTCGAGCACCAACGCCGCCAGTGAGCGTGGCTCACCCAGCCAGCCGAGGTGGCGGCACATCAGTCCACGTCCCAGGCCAGCCGGACACCCGAAAAGATCTGCCGCCGGACCGGATGGTCCCAGTTGCGGAAGCTGGGTCGCAGAATTTGCGGTGCCACCGCCCACGACCCGCCGCGAAGCACGCGGTAGTCGCCGTCGAAGAATGGCTGGGAGTACCGCTCGTAGACCATCGGGACGAAGCCGGGCCACGGCCGCAGCGGCGACGACGTCCACTCCCACACGTCACCCAGCATCTGCTCGACCCCGTACGCCGACGCGCCCGCCGGGTACGCGCCCACGGGCGCTGGCCGCAGCGCCGCGCCGCCGAGGTTGGCCAGTTCGTTGGTGGGCTCGCCGGCACCCCACGGGAAGGGCCGCCGCTCCTGGGTATGCGGATCCCACGCGCACGCCTTCTCCCACTCCGCCTCGGTGGGCAGCCGCGCTCCCGCCCACGCCGCGTAGGCCTCGGCTTCGAAGTACGTCACGTGCTGCACCGGGTCGTCGGCGGGGATGTCCTCGATGTGGCCGAATCTGGTCCTGGTGCCGTCGGCGTTCCAGAACTGCGGGGCCTCGAGTCCGGCCCGTTGCCGGTACTCCCAGCCGCGTCCCGACCACAATTGGCGCCGTTGGTAGCCGCCGTCGGCGACGAAAGCCCGCCATTCGCCGTTGGTCACCGGAACCCGGCCGATCCGGAACGCGGGGACCTCGACGATATGCGCCGGGCGTTCGTTGTCCAGCGAGTGCGGCTCGGTCGCGGCGTCCACGCCGAGAACGAACGGACCGCCCGGGATCAGCACCGACGTCCCCGCCACCTCGGGCCGGCCGGCGGGCAGCGCCGTGCCCGATCCCAGCACCGGCTCGCCGGTGCGCAGGTTCAGCGCCTGCAGCATCGTCTCGTCGTGCTGGTGCTCGTGGCTGATGATGAGCGCGAACGGGAAGGTGTCGTGTTCCTCGGCCAACTCGTCCAGCCCATCCAGCGCGCGCGATCGCACCGTCCGGCAGTAGGTCCGCGCCTCGGTCGGCGACAGCAGCGGTAGGTCGACCCGGCTGACGCGCGTGTGAATGAACGCGTCGTATAGCGAGTCCACCTCGCGGGGCAGCATGCCGGGGCGCTCAGGATTGCCGCCGCGCAGCAGCCAGAGCTCCTCCTGCTGGCCGATGTGGGCCAGATCCCACACCAGCGGGCTCATCAGCGGGTGATACTGCCGGCGCAGTTCGGCGTCGTCGAGGTCGACGATCGTCAACGTGCGCTGACGGGCCGCGGCGAGGTCGCGGGCCAGCACTTCGCGTGTGCTCATGCCCCTTCCCTTTCCAGCCCCCTGGCCAGTTGGGTCACCGCGACCCCGAGCCCGTGGCGGATCGTCCGCTCAGAGAAGTCGTCACCGGGGCACCCACCTTCGCCAACCATACGGACCAGCCGCTGCATCCCCTCGTGCAGCGATTCTGGGGCGCGGTCGGCCACGGCGCCCACACAGCGCATCGCGGCGGCGTGCAGTCGTTGGTCTTCCAGCCCGATCCGCGCCGCGGTGTCCCACAAGGTGGCGACCGGCTCGGTGGCCTCGTCGGCGATGTCGCCGGCGGCCGGGTCGTCGAGCAGAGTGACCAGCATGAACACCACCGCCGGCCACAACTCGTCCGGCACGCTGTCCAGGTAGCGGATCTCTAGGAACCGGCGCGGCCGCACCGGCGGGAACAGCGTGGTGAGGTGGTAATCGAGGTCGGCTGCGGTCGGTTGGCGGTCCCCGAGGCTGGCCCGCCCCTCGACCCAGTCGCCGAACGAAACATAGCTGGTCACCGGCACCGCCTCCGGCGTGTGCACCAGCATCACCGGCGCCCGCAGCGCGTACCGTGCCCAGTCGCTCGCCGGATCGTCACCGCTGGCGCCCAGCACCGGGCCGCACCGGGCGGTGTCGAGCTGTCCCCACACCCGTTGCCTGGTGCTGCGCCATCCGGAGAATTCGCCGCCCAGCAGCGGCGAATTGGCGGCGATCGCTACCATCATGGGCCCGAGGGCATGCGCGCGCCGCACCCTTGCTGCCCATCCGTGAGCGGGGCCCGCGTCGAGGTTGACCTGCACCGACGCGGTCGACGTCATCATCGCCGCACCCGCCGCGCCGGTGTGCGCGGCAGCGAAGTGCTGTTCCATCGCCCGGTAGCGGGCACCCGGATTGACACGGCGCGGCGGGCGCACCGGGTCGGCGCCGAGCAGAACCAGCCCGAGGTCGGCAGCGGCGAATGCCTGGCACAGGACGGCCCGGTCGGCGGTCAGCGCATCGACGGCGGCAACGGCCCCACCCATTGGCGGCCCAGACAGTTCGACGGCACCGCCCGGCTCCACCGTGATGACGCTGCCGCCGGGCAGGGGTGGCAGCGATTCGATGGTCTGGCACAGCTCCCGCCAGTCGGGTCGCCGACCCGAGTCGTCAATGTCGAAGCAGTGCGCCTCCAGCTCGATGCCGACCGGCCCTACCGGGGTGTCGGCGAGACAGTTGGCCAGGATGTGGTCGGCCGCGGCCCCCAACGTCGTCAGCGGGGCGTCGTTGGCGTATCCCGGGGGTGGGTGGTCCACTTGAGACGCAACAGCGAACATCTTCTCGACCATCCCTCCCGTTATGTGTCCACCGTCCATCTTCCCGACGGCTCCGACAAGAACCGGACGATTTCTGCTAACGCGTTGGTGACGCACTATCGGTGATGCGTTACTGACCCAACGTGTTCTGCATCGCGCCGGCCAGCACGTCGACCGCTGGACCGCCGTTGCCGGACTGGCACACTTTGGCCTGCAGCAGCACATTCTCCCGTCGGCGGGTTTGGGTGAAGCAGCGTCGGTCGGTGCCGGCCTCCTGTTTGACCCATGCCGCGTCGGTAGCGGTGGGTGGCCCGCCGGTGAATGACCACACCTGCGTGCTGCCGTTGTCCAGGTGCATCGGTGTGGTCTGACCCGAGCAGCCGACGGTGCGGTCGACCACCCGATGAAACGCCCGGTCGGCGGCATCGGTCGTGGCGAAGACGCCGATGGCCTGCTTGACGTAGTGCGTTTCGTCGCTCGGCGACTCTTTCGTCTCGGCCCCGTTGAATGATGCGAGGTCGGGGTCGTTGTACACCTCGGGCAGGCCGATGTCGGCCCAGTTGTTGCAGACCGCGATGTCGACCCAGTAACCCTGGAACGGCTCGTTGAAGAAGTTCTCCCACCGCAGCGTCGCGCCGACGATATTGCCGACCGAGCCCTTGGCCATGACGGCGTAGTTCACCACGCCCGGATCGGAGTTCCTGGCGTAGGCCGGCACAGCTAGGCCGATTGCGAGACCGACGCCCATCACCGCGGCGGCGATCCGCATCCGCTAAACCTTCGCCGACAGCGTGACGTCGATGTTGCCGCGGGTGGCCTTCGAGTACGGGCACACCTGGTGCGCCTGGTCCATCAGATCGTTGGCGACGTTCTGCTCCAGCCCGGGCAGATAGCCCACCAGGTCCGCAGTCAGCCCGTAACCACCATCGGAGTCCTTTCCGAAGCCGATCCGCGCGGTGATGCCGCTGGCGTCGTCGAGCTTCACCTTTGCCTTGCCGGCCACCAGGCGCAGCGCACCGAGGAAACATGCCGCGTAGCCGGCGGAGAACAGCTCCTCGGGATTTGTGCCCTCGCCGCTGCCGCCCATCTCCTTTGGCGGCCGAGTGTCGAGATCGATTCGGTCGTTGTTGGATTTCACGTGGCCGTCGCGGCCGCCTCCGGTAGCCGTGGATTCCGCCGTGTAGATGACTTCGATGCTCATGGGCTCGATCATGCCAGCCCACCGGCAGACGGCAAGACGCCCCGGCTGCCGCTGCGACCGGCAGGTCGAACGGCGCGAAGCCCGGCCCCCCGCAAGAGGGTGCCGGGCTCCGGGTCGGGTGTCGCGGGTGTCACGTGGACAAGGCCCCGCGACGGTTGTTACGGGTGTGGTGTCGCGCTCGGCGCGGTGGTCGGGGCCTGCGTGCCACCGGGCCCGTACGGATTGCCGGGACCCCCCGGCCCCATGCCGCCCGGCCCGCCGGGAGACCGCCAGGGCGCCATCGGCGGTCCGCCGTGGTGGGACATCCCGGTGCCTTGCCAGTGGTGGTGTCCGCCGTGATGGCCGCCGCCGGCGTGCCTCCCGAGGACGAACCCGGAGAAGAAGATCACCGCAACGATGAACACGGTGCCGGCGACGATGCCGACCCAGGCCGCGACCGCGACGAGGCGACTATGCCGGGCGTAGGCTCCCGCCTCGGCAGCGGCCGCACCCTCGCGGCGTGTTACTCCCGACCCAACTGCTGTCGGTTCGGTGTGTGGTTCAGGTGTTTCAGTCATGTTTCGATAATGCCGACGCCGAAATGGGTGCTGCGTGGGTGAAACCAATGAATTGGCTGTGAAAATTGTGGCTAACCGTCCGGTGTCTCCCCTGGCGTGAACGGGTTCACCGCGAATTGGATGACCCGGTAGGGGGCCCGCGCGCGAGGGTTGATGTTGTTCCATTGACTGATGAAGATCCGTAGTTCCTCAAGCGTCGAACCGGGCGAGATGTAGCCGCCGTAGGGCTGGGCGAGCCGGTTGTCTTCGGGCGGCGGCAGGCTTTCCGCAGGGTCGGGCCAGTCGCTGGCGAAGACGACCGTGGTCACCGGCCCCGAGCCCAGCCCGGTGGGATCGTTGGCGACGCGGACCTCCATGTTTCCGGTGCTGGCGTTGAAGTACGACAGCACGGTCTTGCCGTCGATCTGCTTGACGCTCATCTCCCCGACCCGGTCGCCCCACAGCGGGGTCGGCGGCTTGTTCCATCCGCCGGCCGCACCGGATAGACCGGACCAGCCCTGCCACGACGACCGGTCGGTGAACGTTTCGGGGTGCGCCCGAAACAGTGTCACCGGCTGGCTGCGGTCGAAGTTGTCGGCCACGATGTAAACCCACCCGGTCGGGGAGTCGGGTTGGGGGACGGGGTCGTAGTAACCGCTGATTTGAGACTGCCCTCCGCCCAGATACCTGCCCTCCCGGACCGACCCGGGCACCGTCGGCCAACCGCCGGTCGCCGAATTTGACTTAACGAGTCGCGAGTTCTGCGGAACCAGGTTGTGCACCGTCGTGACCAGCAGATAGTTGGTCCTGTTGATCTGCACGACACCGGCGGGTAGCTGAGAGTCCCCCGGCGGCGTCGGATCGGCCAGCAGCGGTTGGTCGGTGCCGATCACCCGGTCGTAGCGCACCCCTGTGGGGTCGTCGATGGTGTCGGTCTCGGCGCTCAGCGCGATTGGCGAGTACCAGCCGCCGAAGCCGACGCCCTGGCCAGCGAAGCTGTCGCCGCAAACCTGTAGCACACCGGTCGGGAAATCCATGAACTCGCACAGGTCGGTCGCCCCGATCCCGTAGTCGCGTGTTTCGGTGCCGGTGCCTGCTGCTGGACCGATGCGGATGACCTGCCCGGGCAGCAGCGGCGCAAGGATGGGTTCCGGTTCCGGTGCGGGCGGATCCGCGTGCGCCGGGGCGGCCGCCAGCGCGCTGATGGCGAGAAGCGCCGACCCGATCACTCTGCAGCGCGCACCCATCGCCGGAAAGCGTAACGGCGAGCGACGTGCCCGCTCTAGTTCGGTTGACCGCCCCGGTATTCGGCGGCGAGCAGTTCGGCGATCTGGATTGTGTTCAGCGCCGCGCCCTTCCGCAAGTTGTCACCCGAGACGAACAGCGCTAGGCCGCGGCCGTCGCGCACCCCGGGATCGTGGCGGATTCGCCCGACCAGCGACTCGTCGACACCGGCGGCGGCCAGCGGCGTGGGCACGTCGACGAGCTTGACCCCGGGCGCGTTGGCCAGCAGTTCGGCTGCCCGGGCGGGCGGCAAGGGCCTGGCGAACTCGGCGTTGATCGACAGCGAGTGCCCGGTGAACACCGGCACCCGCACGCAGGTGCCGCTGACCAGCAGGTCGGGGATGCCCAGGATCTTGCGGCTCTCGTTGCGCAGCTTCTGGTCCTCGTCGGTTTCACCGGAGCCGTCGTCGAGCAGCGAGCCGGCCAGCGGAAGCACGTTGAACGCGATCGGCGCGATGTATTTGTCCGGTGCGGGGAAGTCGAGTGCTCTGCCATCGTGCACCAGTTGCTCGGCGTCGTCGATGATCGCGCGGGCCTGGGTCGCCAGCTCCCGGACCCCGGCCAGCCCACTGCCCGACACCGCCTGATAGGTCGATACGACCATCCGCACCAATCCAGCCTCGTCGTGCAGCGGTTTGAGCACCGGCATCGCCGCCATGGTGGTGCAGTTGGGGTTCGCGATGATGCCCTTCGGCCGGCGGCTAGCGTCGGCGAAGTTGACTTCGGACACCACCAGCGGCACGTCGGGGTCCTTGCGCCACGCCGACGAGTTGTCGATCACCGTCACCCCGGCCGCGGCGAAACGCGGCGCCTGCACCCGCGACATCGTGGCGCCCGCGGAGAACAACGCGATGTCCAGGCCGTGCGGGTCGGCGGTGGCCACGTCCTCGACCTCGATCTCCTGGCCGCGGAACGCCAGCTTGCGGCCCTGCGGCCGGGCCGAGGCGAAGAACCGCACGCTGGCGGCCGGAAAGTCGCGTTCGTCGAGCAGCCTGCGCATCACCTGGCCAACCTGCCCGGTGGCGCCGACGATCCCGATCGATACGCCCGTCACCGGCCCGTCCCCGCGTACACCACGGCCCGCTCGTCGCCGCCGAGGCCGAACGTCTCGTGCAGCGCGACGACGGCCTTGTCCAGCTCGGTGTCCTTGATTAGCACTGAGATTCGGATTTCCGACGTGGAGATCAGGTCGATGTTGACGCCGACGCCGGCCAACGCCTCGCAGAAGGTGGCGGTGACGCCCGGATGGCTGCGCATGCCGGCGCCGACCAGTGACACCTTGCCGATGTGGTCGTCGTAAAGCACCCTGCTGAAACCGATTTCGTCCTGCAACGAGGCGAGCTTCTCAACCGCGGCGGGGCCGCTGTCGCGCGAGCAGGTGAACGTGATGTCGGTCTTGCCGTCCTCGATCTTGGAGATGTTTTGCAGCACCATGTCGATGTTGACGTCGGCATCGGCGACCGCGCGAAAAACTTTGGCGGCGTAGCCGGGAACGTCTGGAAGGCCGACGATCGTCACCTTGGCCTCGCTGCGGTCGTGTGCGACGCCGGTCAGAATCGCGTCTTCCATCGAGCTGTCCTCCATCGATCCGGTCACCAGTGTGCCGGGCTTGTCCGAGTACGACGACCGGACGTGTATCGGAACGTCGTAGCGGCGCGCGTATTCCACGCAGCGCAGCATCAGCACCTTCGCCCCGCAAGCGGCCATTTCGAGCATCTCCTCGAAGGACACCTTGTCGAGCCGGCGTGCGTTCGGCACGATCCGCGGGTCGGCGGTGAAGATCCCGTCGACGTCCGTGTAGATCTCGCAGACGTCGGCGCCCAGCGCCGCGGCCAATGCCACCGCGGTGGTGTCCGAGCCGCCCCGGCCCAGCGTCGTGACGTCCTTGCTGTCCTGGCTGACCCCCTGGAATCCGGCCACCAGCACGATCAGCCCGTCATCCAGCGCCGACCGCAGCCTGCCCGGCGTGACGTCGATGATCTTGGCGTTGCCGTGGATCCCGGTGGTGATCACCCCCGCCTGCGAGCCGGTGAACGACCGGGCCTGCGCGCCCAACGAGTCGATCGCCATGGCCACCAGCGCATTGGAGATGCGCTCGCCGGCGGTCAGCAGCATGTCCATTTCGCGCGGCGGCGGTGCGGGGCAGACCTGCCTGGCCAGGTCTAGCAGGTCATCGGTGGTGTCCCCCATCGCCGATACCACCACGACGACGTCGTTGCCTTGCTTCTTGGTCTCCACGATGCGCTCGGCCACCCGGCGGATGCGGTCGGCGTCGGCCACCGACGATCCGCCGTATTTCTGCACGACGAGCGCCACGATCAGCCTTTCTCGGGTGACGGTCTCACCAAGAATAAGGGTTGCGCGGGGGTGATTTTTGCCGCGCGGATGCCGGGTTACCGTGAGCACCGTGACCGACCGCCTCGCCGAGACCAGGGCTCCCTCCCCGGCACGGTGTGTCACCGATGCGGTAAAGTTCGTGGCGTGCAGCGGGTGCTCCTTCTCGGACGCCGCGACGGGGTCTGATCCAGACCGGCTTCCCGTCGCGGGTGTTCGCGATTTGGGCCGGTCCCTGGTGCCACTGGCACCAGTCCATCGAACTCCCGGAAAGCAACATCCAGATGACTCCCACCGATCCTCGTGCCGAGGTAATTGATTCGGTCGATGCGTTCGTGTCGGCACGCACGATCATCAAACCGTCGGGTGCGCCCAACCCGGGTCAGCCGGCGTGGAACATGCAGCGCGGCTCCTCGATGCCGATTCGGCGGTACCACTCCTTCGCCGATGAGGTGGAGCCGATCCGGCTCACCGACCGCACCTGGCCGGATCGCGTTCCCGACCGCGCGCCGATCTGGTGCGCGGTGGATCTGCGCGACGGCAACCAGGCCCTGATCGATCCGATGAGCCCGGCGCGCAAGCGCCGCATGTTCGAGCTGTTGGTTCGCATGGGCTACAAGGAGATCGAGGTCGGCTTCCCGTCGGCCAGCCAGACGGACTTCGATTTCGTCCGCGAAATCGTCGAGAACGGCGCGATTCCCGACGACGTCACGATCCAGGTGCTCACCCAGTGCCGCCCGGAGCTGATCGAGCGGACGTTCCAGGCGTGTGAAGGTGTGCCGCGGGCGATCGTGCACTTCTACAACTCGACCTCGATCCTGCAGCGGCGGGTGGTGTTCCGGGCCGATCGCGCCGAGGTGCAACAGATCGCGGTGGACGGCGCCCGCAAGTGCGTCGAGCAAGCGGCCCGCTATCCAGGCACCCGGTGGCGCTTCGAGTACTCGCCGGAGTCCTACACCGGCACCGAACTCGAGTACGCCAAGCAGGTCTGCGACGCGGTCGGCGATGTTATCGAGCCGACGCCGGACAACCCGATCATCTTCAACCTGCCGGCTACCGTGGAGATGGCCACGCCGAACATCTACGCCGACTCGATCGAGTGGATGAGCCGCAACCTGGCCCGCCGTGACAGCGTCATCTTGAGCCTGCATCCCCACAACGACCGCGGCACCGCGGTCGCGGCGGCCGAATTGGGTTATCAGGCCGGCGCCGACCGGATCGAGGGCTGCCTGTTCGGCAACGGCGAGCGCACCGGCAACGTCTGCCTGGTGACGCTCGGCCTCAACCTGTTCTCCCGCGGTGTCGACCCGCAGATCGACTTCTCCAACATCGACCAGATACGGCGCACGGTCGAGTACTGCAACCAGCTGCCGGTGCACGAACGCCACCCGTACGGCGGCGACCTGGTCTACACCGCGTTCTCCGGCAGCCATCAGGACGCGATCAACAAGGGGCTCGATGCGATGAAGGTGGCGGCCGATGAGGCCGACGCCGATGTCGACGACATCCTCTGGCAGGTGCCGTACCTGCCGATCGACCCCAAGGACGTGGGACGTACCTACGAGGCCGTGATTCGGGTCAACTCGCAGTCCGGCAAGGGCGGGGTGGCCTACATCATGAAGGCCGATCATGGGCTCGCGCTGCCGCGGCGGCTGCAGATCGAGTTCTCGCAGGCGATCCAGAAGATCACCGACGGCGAGGGCGGCGAGGTCACGCCGAAGGAGATGTGGGATGTTTTCTCCGCGGAGTACCTGACCCCGGTGCGGCCGTTGGAACGGGTGCGCCAGCGCGTGATCGCGGCCGAGGAGGACGGGGGCACGGACCGCATCGAGGCCACGGTCCGCATCGACGGCGTCGAGACCGATATCCGCGGCGAGGGCAACGGTCCGCTGGCCGCGTTCGTGCATGCGCTGGCCGGTGTCGGGATCGACGTGCAGGTGCTCGACTACGCCGAGCACGCGTTGAGTGCCGGCGACGACGCGCGGGCGGCGGCCTACGTCGAGGCGTCGATCGGTGGACGCACCGTCTGGGGGGTGGGCATCGCGACGTCGATCACGACCGCGTCGCTGCGTGCGGTGGTCTCGGCGGTGAACAGGGCGGCGCGCTAACCGGCGTCGCTCGGCGGGCTCCCCGCCGGTCGTTCAGAACAGGGCGAACTGCTGGCCGGCGATGGTGTCGTCGGTGAACTCCTCGATGCTGGTGCCGCTGATCACCGAGTCGAGCCCGGCCATGAACTCGGCGTCCGAGATCAGCGGCACGCCCATTTCGCGGGCCTGAAACCCCTTGCCGTGCTCGACGTCGAGGTGGTTGCAGATGACCAGCGACGTTTCCGGGTCGATCGCGTCGCAGTACGCCAGACCGGCGTACATGATCCGCTCGATGAGCTCTTCGTGGGTGCGCCGCACCTCGCCCGACAACACCACCCGCATGCCCTGCACCAGCGGCCGGCCCGGCACGTGGCGGCCCGGGTTGAGCCACGGGCACGGCACTCGGGAGGCCACCATCTTCAGCGGCCGCAGCTCGTCGTGGGTGACACGTCCGTTCGGCCAGCGGCGCCGGGTCGCCGGGCGCAGCGGCAGCCACACGTCGAGTTGGCGGGCGCGGGCCAGTGCCGGCGTCAGCACGCCGGAAAGCACCAGCGCATCGTCGAGCGCATCGTGCGGCTTGAGCTGCGGTACCCCCCAGTGTGCGGCCAGGGTCTCCAGCCGCAGGTTGTCGGTGCCCAGCCCGAGCCGGCGGGTGAGCTCCACGGTGCACATCACGGTGTCGACTGGCAGCTCGATTTCGGCCAGTTCCGCCTCGGCAGCCAGGAACGCGTAGTCGAACGCGACGTTGTGCGCGACGAGGGTGCGGTCCCGCAACATGTCGCACAGGTCGGGCGCGACATCGGCGAACCGTGGCTGGTTGGCGAGCATCTCGACGGTGAGGCCGTGCACGTGTGTCGGCCCGGGATCCACGCCGGGGTTCAGCAGGCTCACCATCGAGCGTTCCACGACGCCGTCGGGATCCAGCGCCAGCGCCGCGAGACTGATGATGCGTGCCTGCCCGGGCCGAAAACCGGTTGTCTCGACGTCTAGGACCACCCAGCCGGCGTCGTGCCCGGCGATCGGGCCGCCCCATCGAGTCGTCTGGCTGCGGGTCGCCGTCGGTGCACTCACAGCGTCAGAATCCCACGCAAGACCGACAAAACCGCTGACCAACGCGCTCGTGTCGCAGGTCACCCGGCCTGTCGACATACACTGCCCCGGTGATCACTGCCCGCGGACGCGTCGCGCTCGCGGCCGGTGCGACCGCCCGCTGGGCGTCGCGGGTGACCGGCCGGGGGGCCGGCGCGATGATCGGCGGACTCGTCGCGATGACGCTGGACAAGACGATGCTGCGCCAGCTCGCGGCCGGTCGGCAGACCGTGTTGGTGACCGGCACCAACGGCAAGTCGACGACGACGCGGATGACGGCGGCCGCGCTTTCGGCGCTGGGGCGGGTCGCGACCAACTCCGAGGGCGCCAACATGGACGCGGGCCTGGTGGCGGCTTTGGCCGCTGCTCGTGAGGCCGAGCTGGCTGCTTTGGAAGTCGACGAGATGCACCTGCCGCAGGTCGCGGCGGCGGTGAACCCGCGGGTGGTGGTGCTGCTGAACCTGTCGCGCGACCAGCTGGATCGCGTCGGCGAGATCAACGCGATCGAGCGGACGCTGCGCGCGGGGCTGGCACGGCATCCGGCCACCGTGGTGGTCGCGAACTGCGACGACGTG
Source organism: Mycobacteriaceae bacterium (assembly GCA_019245755.1). Taxonomy (GTDB): domain Bacteria; phylum Actinomycetota; class Actinomycetes; order Mycobacteriales; family Mycobacteriaceae; genus Mycobacterium. The sequence continues at coordinate 38,780 of JAFARC010000019.1, forward strand.
CTGATGACCTCGGCGGCATACGATTGCCCGAACGTGGTCTGGGTGGCGGCCGGCGGCGGCTGGCCGAACGACTCGGTGAGCTGCCCGCGCAGCGGCGAGGTGATCGTCCGCGAGCCGGCGCACTGGTACAGCACGGGCACCGACTTCAAGCGCCCGACGCCGCAGTGGTGGTTCGACGATGCCCACATCTACGGTCCCGACGGACTGGCCTTGCCGGTGCGGCTGTCGCTGCCCGGCGCGGTGAACCGCGGTAACGCGACGCAGGCGGTGGCGGCCGCGGTGGCGCTGGGCGTTGACGCGTCGGCCGCCGCGACTGCGGTCTCGACCGTTTCCGAGGTCGCCGGTCGGTATCGGACGGTCACGCTCGGCGGGCACACCGCGCGCATCCTGCTGGCCAAGAACCCGGCCGGCTGGCAGGAGGCGCTGTCGATGATCGACAAGAGCGGCGCCGGGGTGGTCATTGCGGTGAACGGGCAGGTGCCGGACGGCGAAGACCTGTCGTGGCTGTGGGATGTCCGGTTCGAAGGCTTCGCCGACCCGAACCGGGGCACCGCGGTGGTGGCCGCGGGTGAGCGCGGCACCGATCTGGCGGTACGGCTGACGTATGCGGGCGTCGACCACACCCTGATGCACGACACGCTGCGCGCCATCCAGTGCTGCCCGCCCGGCCACGTCGAGGTGATCGCCAACTACACGGCGTTCCTGCAGCTGCAACGTGCCTTGGAGCGGCGGCGTGGCTGACTCCGGCGTGCGGATCGGCCTGGTGCTGCCCGACGTGATGGGCACCTACGGCGACGGCGGCAACGCGCTGGTCCTGCGGCAGCGACTGCGGCTACGTGGGATTGCGGCCGACATTGTCGAGATCAGTTTGGCCGAGCCGGTGCCTGACTCGCTGGACCTGTACACACTGGGCGGTGCGGAGGATTACGCGCAGCGACTGGCGACCAAACACCTGATCCGCTATCCGGGCTTGCAGCGGGCGGCTTCTCGTGGGGCCCCGATTCTGGCGATCTGCGCGGCGATTCAGGTGCTGGGCCATTGGTATGAGACCGCCGCCGGTGAGCGCGTCGACGGGGTGGGCCTGCTGGATCTGACCACGTCGCCACAGCGGGTCCGGACGATCGGTGAACTGGTGAGCCGTCCGTTGCCGGCGGGGTTGTCCGAGCCGTTGACGGGCTTCGAAAACCACCGTGGCGGCACGATTCTGGGACCCGAAGCCAAGCCGCTGGGTGTGGTGATCAAGGGGGCGGGCAATCGTGCCGGAGACGGGATCGACGGCGCCGTGCAGGGCAGCGTCGTGGCGACGTACCTGCATGGCCCGTGCCTTGCCCGCAACCCCGAGCTCGCGGATCTGCTGCTCAGCAGCGTCGTGGGGGAGCTGGCGCCGCTGGAGCTGGGCGAGGTTGCTTTGTTGCGCCGCGAACGCCTGGCTGCCCCGCGTCGAAACTGATCAGCTCCCGCGCCACCCGCGCCCGATCAAATGCTTCACGCCATCTGCCGCCGCCCCGCCAACGCGCGCCCCAGGGTCAGCTCGTCGGCGAACTCCAGGTCTCCGCCCATCGGAAGCCCGGACGCGATGCGGCTCACGGTCAGTCCGGGAATGTCGCGCAGCATCCGGACCAGGTACGTCGCCGTGGCTTCACCTTCGGTGTTCGGATCGGTCGCGATGATCACCTCCGCGACCTCGACCCCGTCGACCCGCTCGCCGATCCGATTCAACAGCTCCCGGATGCGCAGCTGGTCGGGCCCGATGCCGGACAGCGGATCCAGTGCGCCGCCGAGCACGTGATAACGGCCGCGAAACTCACGCGTGCGTTCGACCGCCTGCAGGTCCTTCGGCTCTTCGACGACACACACCAGCGACGCGTCGCGGCGCGGGTCCGAGCAGATCCGGCACCGCTCGTCGTCGGACACGTTGCCGCACACCGCACAGAACCTCACGCCGTCGCGGACCTTGTTCAGCACCGAAACCAGTCGGTCGATGTCCGGTGGCTCGACGGACAACAGATAAAAGGCGATGCGCTGGGCGCTCTTCGGGCCGATTCCCGGCAACTTGCCCAGCTCGTCGATCAGATCCTGGACGGGTCCCTCGAACAACTCACAGCCCCAACCCGCCGGCCAGCGGGCCCAACCGGCTCTGCGCCAGGATCGTCACCTGTTTGGACGCGTCGGCCAGCGCGCCGACGATCAGGTCCTGCAACGTCTCGAGGTCGTCGGGGTCGACCACCTTGGGATCGATCGCGACGGACACCACCTCGCCGCTGCCCTTCATCGTGACCTGCACCAGCCCGCCGCCGGCCTGCCCATGCACCTCGGTGTTGGCGAGCTGCTCCTGGGCTTGCATCAGCTGCTGCTGCATCTGCTGAGCCTGCGCCAGCAACGCCGACATGTCGGATGGCCCTTGGGGTTGCATCACGGTCCTCTTGACTGTTGGTCTCGACTTCGTTTCGGCGGCGGGTCGGCCTCCCAGCGTAGTCGTGACACGGGCCAGCTTGACGGCGACGCCACCGCGGTGGTGCAGGGCATCGCCGCCTTCCTCGCCACTCACTCCGCCCGGACCGACCGAAAAGTCAGGAGCCCTCCAGCTCCTTTTTCAGGTTGTTCAGCACTTCCGATTGAATCCGCCGCAGCCCCAACGGCGCGAACGTCTTCTCGAAGAAACCCGCCACACCGCCCGCGCCTTGCCAGGCCGTCTTGACGGTGACGGTTGATCCGGTGCCCGCCGGCGCGACGGTCCAATTGGTCACCATCGTCGAGTTCGCGTCCTTTTCGATCACCGTGTGCCCGGCGACGTCCACGTTGGCCTGCACGTCACGCACCCGCGACTTGGTGGCCTGCAGCTTCCACGTCGCCACCGTGCCCTGGCCCTGGCCGCCCTGCACCACCTGGTAGTCGCGGTACTGCGGCGACAGGATCTTCGGTCGCACGTTCTGGTAGTCGGCGACAGCGGCGAGCACCGCGGCGGGTTCGGCGTTGATCAGAACGCTGCTGGACGCGCTGACCTGTCCCATCAGGTAAAACTCCTTCGTGCTGCGGCGAGCGGTCGCATCGACTGCGGCCGCGCACTAGCGTATATGCGTGCCGATTCCCGACACGCACCGCGCACTACCCGCAGAGACCATCGACACAAACCCCAGAAAGAAACCCGAAACGAACCCCGGAACCGCCCCCGAGGCAGACCCCCAAACACCCTCCGCATACGCCGAGGGTGTGCGTCGGCTGGTCACAAGCTACCGCCGAATTCCCCGGACGGCGTCCGTGCGGCTGGCCAAGCCGACGTCGAACCTGTTCCGCGCCCGCGCCAAACGCACCGCACCCGGCCTGGACACCTCCGGTCTGTCGAGCGTGATCTCGATAGACCCGTACAACCGCACCGCCGACGTCGCGGGCATGTGCACCTACGAAGACCTGGTGGCCGCGACGCTGCCGTACGGGTTGTCGCCGTACGTGGTCCCGCAGTTGAAGACAATCACGCTCGGCGGGGCGGTGAGCGGGCTGGGCATCGAATCGGCGTCGTTCCGCAACGGCCTGCCCCATGAGTCGGTACTGGAGATGGACATCCTCACCGGCTCCGGCGAGATTGTCACCGCCTCGCCCGACAAGCACGCCGACCTCTACCGTGGCTTCCCGAATTCGTATGGCACGCTTGGTTATTCGACCCGGTTGAAGATCCAGCTGGAGCCGGTGAAGTCGTTCGTGACGCTGCGGCACCTGCGGTTTCACCGGCTGGCAGACCTGATCTCGACGATGGACCGCGTCATCGAGACCGGCGGCCTCGACGGAGTGCAGGTCGACTACCTCGACGGTGTCGTGTTCGGCGCGGACGAGAGCTACCTGTGCCTGGGCGTGCAGACCACCACACCGGGCCCGGTCAGCGACTACACCGGGCAGCGCATCTATTACCGCTCCATTCAGCACGCCGAGGGCGAGAAGGCCGACCGGCTGACCATCCACGACTACTTCTGGCGCTGGGACACCGACTGGTTCTGGTGCTCCCGGGCGTTCGGCGCACAGAATCCGCGCCTGAGGCGGCTGTGGCCGCGGCGCTACCGTCGCAGCAGCTTCTACTGGAAGTTGCTGTCCTACGACCAAAAGTTCCACATCTTCGATCGCATCGAGAAACGCCCGCGCGAACGTGTGGTGCAGGACGTCGAGGTGCCGATCGAGCGCTGCGCCGAATTCCTGGAGTGGTTTCTGGCCAACGTGCCGATCGAACCGGTCTGGCTGTGCCCGTTGCGGTTGCGTGACTCCGACGGCTGGCCGCTGTATCCGCTGCGGCCCGGCCGCACGTACGTCAACGTCGGGTTCTGGTCGTCGGTGCCCGCACTCACCACACCGGGCGAGGCCAACCGGCGCATCGAAGCCAAGGTCAGCGAACTCGACGGGCACAAATCGCTGTATTCCGACGCGTTTTATTCCAAGGACGAGTTCGATGAGCTCTACGGCGGGGAAACCTACAAGACGTTGAAGAAAACCTACGATCCCGAATCCCGCTTCCTCGACCTCTACGCGAAGGCGGTGCAGAGACGATGACGACGTTTCGAGAGCGCACTGTAGGCACGTCGGCAAATGGAAAGATGACGCTGGCCGAGATCCTCGAGGTGTTCGCCGGCGGCCGGTTACCGCTGCGCTTCACCGCCTACGACGGCAGCACCGCGGGTCCGGAAGACTCGCCGCTGGGGCTGGACCTGCGCAGCCCGCGGGGCGCCACCTACCTGCTGACCGCGCCCAGCGATCTGGGCCTGGCCCGGGCCTACGTCTCGGGTGATCTCGAACCCCACGGCGTGCACCCCGGCGACCCGTATCCGCTGCTCAGCGCACTGGCCCACAAGCTCGAGTTCCGAAGACCGCCGGCGTGGGTGCTGGCCAACATCGTCCGGTCCGTCGGGATCGAACACCTCAAGCCGATCGCGCCGCCCCCGCAGGAGACGCTGCCCCGGTGGCGCCGCATGGCCGAGGGATTGCGGCACAGTAAGCATCGCGACGCCGAGGCCATCCACCATCACTACGACGTGTCCAACTCGTTCTACGAGTGGGTGCTGGGCCCGTCGATGACCTACACCTGCGCGTGCTATCCCCACCCCGACGCCACGCTGGAGCAGGCACAGGACAACAAGTACCGGTTGGTGTTCGACAAGCTGCGGCTCAAGCCCGGCGACCGGTTGCTAGACGTCGGCTGCGGCTGGGGCGGCATGGTGCGCTATGCCGCGCACCACGGCGTCAGGGCGATCGGCGTGACCCTGTCGGCCGAGCAGGCCGGCTGGGCGCAGGACAAGATCGCCGAGGAGAAATTGACCGACCTCGCCGAGGTGCGCCACGGCGACTACCGCGACGTCGCGGAGTCGGAGTTCGACGCGGTGTCCTCCATCGGGCTCACCGAACATATCGGCGTCGCGAACTACCCGTCCTACTTCGGCTTCCTGCAGGACAAACTCCGCGCTGGCGGGCTGCTGCTCAACCACTGCATCACCCGTCACGACAACCGGCACAGCGCCACCGCGGGCGGGTTCATCGACCGCTACGTGTTCCCCGACGGTGAGCTCACCGGCTCCGGGCGCATCATCACCGAGGTACAGAACGTCGGGCTCGAGGTGCTGCACGAGGAGAACCTGCGCCACCACTACGCGATGACGCTTCGCGACTGGTGCGCGAACCTCGTCGAGCACTGGGACGCGGCGGTCCAGGAGGTCGGGCTGGGCACCGCGAAGGTGTGGGGGCTGTACATGGCCGCCTCACGAGTCGGCTTCGAGCACAACTCGATTCAGCTGCATCAGGTGCTCGCGGTCAAGCTGGACGATCACGGCCGCGACGGCGGGCTGCCGCTGCGGCCGTGGTGGGAGCCCTAGGGCCCGTCAATGCGACGGGCCCCGAGCTCGTTCTGCAACAGCTCCAGCGCGGCCTCCTCCGGATCGCGCCGCGGCGGATGGGCGGCATCGTCGCTGGCCGCCTCGGCGAGCATGCGTTCCTCTTCGGCGCGCTGAGCCTGCCCAACCGGCTTGGCAGCCGACGTCGCGGCAGGCTCGCCGGTGCCCACCTCATAGCGCACCCGCCAGTCCACGCCGAGCGCATCCTTGAGCGCGTCCTCGATGACCGCCGCGTTGCGCTGCTCGGCGAGCCGCTTGGCCAGCGGCGCCGACTGGTGCATGAGCACCAGCGTGTTGCCCTCGACCGCGCGCACGAATGCGCCGGCCAGCATCACATCGAGCGTGCGGCTGCGCTCGCGGACCTTCTCCAGCACGGTGGTCCATTGCCGCCGCACCGCGGCGGCCGCGTCGGCGTCGGCGGTCACCGACGGAACCGGCACCGGCCGCGTGCCGGGCGCCGGAACCTCGGACGGGATCGGCATGTCGAGCCGCGTCTCGATGCGCTCCACCCGCTGCAAGAGGGCCGATTCGGTGTCCGACGCCGACGGCAACAGCAGCCGCGCGCACACCACTTCCAGCAGCAGCCGCGGGGCCGTCGCGCCGCGCATCTCGCCAAGGCCCGCGTGCACCACCTCGGCGTAGCGAGTCAACGTCGCCGCGCCGATCCGCGCGGCCTGATCGCGCATCCGGTCCAGGACGTCACCGGGAGCGTCGACGACCCCGCGCACCGCAGCATCGGGAACGGCCTGCAGCACGATCAGGTCCCGAAACCGTTCCAGCAGGTCAACCGCGAAACGTCGCGGGTCGTGACCGGCGTCGATCACCGATTCCACCGCCCCGAACAGGGCGGCGGCGTCACCGGCCGACAGCGCGTCGACCGCGTCGTCGATCAGCGCGACGTCGGTGGCGCCGAGCAGCGCCAACGCGCGGGTATAGCTGATGCGGACGGCGCCCGAGCTGACCTGAGCGCCGGCCAGCAGCTGGTCGAGCACGCTCAACGTGTCCCGGGGTGAGCCGCCGCCGGCACGGATCACCAGCGGATACACCGCGTCGTCGACGGTGATGCCCTCTCCCGCGCAGATTCGTTCGATCAGCGCCCGCATCGTGCGCGGCGCCAGCAGCCGGAACGGGTAGTGGTGGGTGCGCGACCGGATGGTCGGCAGCACCTTCTCGGGTTCGGTGGTGGCGAACACGAAGATCAGGTGTTCGGGCGGCTCTTCGACGATTTTCAGCAACGCGTTGAAACCCGCGGTGGTGACCATGTGCGCCTCGTCGACGATGAAGATGCGGTAGCGCGACTGCGCAGGCGCGTAGAACGCGCGGTCGCGCAGCTCACGGGTGTCGTCCACGCCGCCGTGGCTGGCCGCGTCGAGCTCGATCACGTCGATGCTGCCCGGCCCGTTGGGTGCCAGCGCCACGCAGGAGTCACAGAGACCGCACGGTGTGGCGGTCGGACCCTTCTCGCAGTTCAGCGAGCGGGCCAAGATGCGCGCCGACGATGTCTTGCCGCAACCACGCGGCCCGGAGAACAGATACGCATGGTTGATCCGGCCCGCCTCCAGCGCGGTCGACAGCGGTTCGGTGACGTGCTCCTGGCCCACCACCTCGGCGAACGTCGCCGGCCGATATTTGCGGTACAGGGCCACGTTCAGCAGGCTACCGACACCCGGTGACGCATACCGTTCAGCTCCGCAGCAGCAGCGACTCGGTGGCCGACAGCAGCGCGCACGTGCACAGACCGTCCACGGCCTGCGCCAGGTCTGACATCGACGGGAACGTTGGCGCCAGCCGAATGTTCTTGTCCTCGGGGTCCTTTCGGTAGGGGAACGCCGCACCGGCCTCGGTGAGGGCGATCCCGGCGTCCTTGGCCAGCGCGATGGTGCGGCGGGCGGTGCCGGGCAGTACGTCCAGGCTGATGAAATAACCGCCCTTGGGCTCCGTCCAGGATGCGATCTTGGACTCGCTGAGCCGGTCGTCGAGAATGTGCAACGCCAGCGTGAACTTGGGCGCCAGCACCCGCTGGTGCCGCTGCATGTGCAGCCGCACGCCGTCGGCGTCGCCGAAAAACCGCAGGTGACGCAGCTGGTTGACCTTGTCTGGCCCGATCGTCTTCTTGCCCAGGTACTGCAGGTACCAGGCGATGTTGCCCAGCGAGCCCCCGAAGAAGCCGACCCCCGACCCGGCGAACGTGATCTTCGAGGTGGACGCGAACACGTAGGGCCGGTTCTCGTTGCCCGCAGCGGCGGCCAGCCCGAGCACGTCGATCTGGCGCACGAAGTCGTGGGTGAGCGTGTGGACGGCGTAGGCGTTGTCCCAGAACAGCCGGAAGTCGTTGGCGGCGGCGCGCATCTGCACCAGTCGGCGCACCACCTCCCAGGAGTAGGTCACCCCGGTCGGGTTGGCGAACACCGGCACACACCAGATCCCCTTGATCGCCGGGTCGACGGCGACAAGCTCCTCGATCACATCGACGTCGGGCCCTTCGTCGCGCATCGGGACCGTGATCATCTGGATGCCCATCGTTTCGGTGATCGCGAAGTGGCGGTCGTAGCCCGGTGACGGGCACAAGAACTTGACCGTGGGCTCTTCCTTCCAGGGCCGCGCCGAATCCACCCCACCGTGCAGCATCGAGAAAGCAACGATGTCGTGCATCATCTCCAAGCTGGAGTTGTTCCCGGCGATCAGGTGCGCCACCGGGATGCCGAGCAACTCGCCGAAGATCGCACGCAGCTCCGGCAGGCCGTGCAGGCCGCCGTAGTTGCGGGTGTCGGTGCCCTCGCCGTCGCGGTGGTCCTCCCCAGGCAGGCTGAGCAGGGCGTTGGACAGGTCGAGCTGCTCCGGCGACGGCTTGCCCCGGGTCAGGTCCAGGCTGAGCCTTTTGGCCCGCAGCGCCGTGTAGTTCTGCTGCTGCACATCGTGCTGGGCCAGCAACTCGTCGCGACCGAGGGAAGTAAACGACACCATGCGCCTTTCACCTCGAGCCGGCAATTGGGAAGTGTGGGGTCCCGACCACCGGGGCCGCGGCGGACCTCGACAAACTTGTGGGGGACCCCGCGCACCCGCCAGAGCCCGTTGACCCTTGCTGCCTTCCGGCCCTGGGGGAGTTCACAGGATAGACGCCGCACGGGGTCCACGGAGAGTGTAGTACCTGCCCGCGCGGTGACCGCCGGACCGCGGTTTGGGGGTCGGTTACCATGGCCGACGGAGGATTCGCCTAGTGGCCTATGGCGCTCGCCTGGAACGCGGGTTGGGTTGATAGCCCTCGCGGGTTCAAATCCCGCATCCTCCGCACTCGGCACGGGGTGCGGCGAACAGAAAAATCGGTTGGTCGCGCCCGTGCCAACGACTGAGGAGGGGTATGGGCCGCACTGTCGCGGTGATTTGGCACGCGTCGTTCTCGATCGCCGCCGGGGTTCTGTACTTCTTCTTCGTCCTTCCCCGCTGGCCGGAGCTCAGCGGCGACACCCCGCACACGCTGGGCACGGCGCTGCGGATCGTCACCGGTGCGCTGATCGGGCTGGCCGCGCTGCCGGTGGTGTTCACGCTGCTGCGCACCCGCAAGCCCGAGTACCGCACGCCGCAGCTGGCGCTGACCCTGCGGCTGTGGTCGATCATCCTGCACGTGCTCGCCGGTGCGCTGATCGTGGGCGCCGCGATCAGTGAGATCTGGCTCAGCCTCGACGCCGCCGGGCAGTGGTTGTTCGGCATCTACGGCGCGGCGGCCGCGATTGCCGTTCTCGGCATCGCCGCGTTCTACCTGGCGTTCGTCGCCGAGTTGCCGCCGCCACCGCCGCGGCCGCTGAAGAGCACTGCACGCACGCGAGGCTTGCGCAAGCCGAAGGAGGAGCAGGCGCAACCGCCGGCCGCTGAAGCCGAGGAGACAGCCACCGAGGACCAGGCGCCGCCCGAAGAGCCGCCCGAAGAGCCGGCCGAGGTGAGCGCCGAGCAGGACCAGCCCACCGACGAGAAACAGGCTGGCGAGGAGCCTCCCGCAGCCGAGGACACCCTCGTCGCCGAACCCGCCCGCGGCGGGCTGCGCAACCGGCGGCCGCCCAAGATCGGCGCCTCCCGGTGGCGCCGCAGCGGACGATTGGCTACTTGACGCCCGGCAGCCGGCGCAACGCGCGCAGTCCACGGGTCATCACGCGGGCGTAGCGGTCGGCGCGTACCCACGGCGGCACCCCCACCGGCAGCGCACGTTCGATCAACGATCGTCTGCGGCTCGGGCGCAGCATGACCTCGGCTCTCTCGGCGATCGGCCGCTGGGCCCAGCGGCGCTGGACCGCGCGGGCACGACCCGGTTCCGCCACCTCCGCGCGCCGGGCCAGGGCTTCCAGCAGCGGCGTCATGATGGCCCTATAGCCGATGATCGGTTCGCCCAACCGAACGAGCCGTACCGTGATCAACGTGCAGGCCACATTCGCGGGCCGGGTCGTCGCCTCAGTGGCGGTGGTGGGGCTGCTGCTGACCGGGTGCGGCGCCAACACCGCAGGTCGCGGGCCGTGTTCGGTCACCGATCAGCGCGACGTTCCGGCCCGCATGCGGGACGGCACCGTCCTGCGAGCCGACGTGCACCGGCCGACGACCTCACAGCCGGTACCGGTGATTTTGATGCGCACCCAGTACGGCAAGAGCGACGCTCAGGTCTCCCCGCCGCGGTACCAGTCGCCGGACTGGTTTGCTTCACACTGCTATCTCGTTGTGGTGCAGGACATTCGCGGCCAGGGTGACTCCGATGGCACGTTCTCGGAGTTCACTCACGATCAGGACGACGGCTACGACTCGGTGGAGTGGGCGGCGGCGTTGCCGGGCTCCAACGGCAAAGTCGGCATGTACGGATCCTCCTACGTCGGCGCCACCCAGTGGCTGGCCGCGGTGACCGCACCGCCTCACCTGGCGACGATCGTGCCCGCGAACACCGCTTCGGACTACTACGACGGCTGGACGTACGAAGGCGGCGAGTTCCGGCTGGCATTCGTGCTGCCCTGGGCGATCGGCATCGCCACCACTGCGGCGAGAAACCGTCACGACGACGCGGCCGTGCAGCAGCTCACCGCGGCGGCCGCCGACCCGACCAAGTCGATGAATTTCCGGCCATACGAAGATTTTGCGCCGATGCAGCCTAACGACGCGTATGTCGCGCAGTGGTACTTCGATTGGATCCACCACAGTGCTCGAGACGACTTCTGGAAACAGTGGAGCATCCGCGACCGCTACCCGGCGGTGAAGGTGCCGGTGCTGGACTTCGAGGGCTGGTACGACGCGTTCCTGGCCGGTGGCGTCGAAAACTTCGCCGGGATGGTGTCGCGCGGCGGAACCGACGCCGCGCGGCGCAACCAGCGATTGGTGATCGGGCCGTGGGACCACGTGAATTGGGGACGCCAAAACTCCACTCCCGCACCGCTGTTGAAACAGATCGGCGCGGTCGGCGACAGTCCGATCAACGAGTTGACGCTGGCCTGGTTCGACCACTTTCTCAAAGGGGAGCGCAACGACGCCTCCGGCCGGCCGCGGGTTGACTACTTCCTGATGGGCGCCGACACGTGGAAGACCGCGACCGGCTGGCCGCTGCCGCAGACCCGGTGGACCCGCTACTACCTGGCCGGCGCCGGCGGCCTGCCGGCGCGCGCCGGTGCCCTGACGACGACGCCGGTCGCCGGGGCGCAGGCACCCGACATCTACACCTACGATCCGGCGAGCCCGGCGCCGAGCCTCGGGGGTCATTCGTGCTGCGGGGCGCAGACCGGTCCACAGGGTCCCTACGATCAGGCGCCCGTCGAGCAGCGCTCCGACGTGCTGGTCTACACCAGCGATGCCCTGAGAACCGACACCGAGATCACCGGCCCGATCACCGTCGACCTGTGGGCGGCGTCGTCGGCGCCGGACACCGACTTCACCGCGAAGCTCGCCGTCCTCAAACCCGACGGGCAGGTCATCAACCTCAACAACGGCATCATTCGGGCGGCCTTTCGTGACTCGCTGTCCGAGCCACAACCGATCACCCCCGGCCGGCCCACCGAATACCGAATCGCGGTCTGGCCGACCAGCTACCTGTTCCGGGCGGGCGACCGTGTCCGCGTCGAAATCTCCAGCAGCGATTACCCCCAGTTCGCACCGAATCCGAACACCGGCCGGCCGTTCGGTGAGAGCGCCGAGGAGCTTGCGGCGACGCAGACGATCTTTCACGACGCCCTGCACCCGTCGGACGTCGTGCTTCCGGTGATTCCCCGCTGACCCCCTATGCTGAGCGGGTGCCAAACACTCCTCCGTATCGGGTTGTCCAGTGGACCACCGGCAACGTCGGGAAGTGCTCACTGCGGGCGATTGCCGCGAACCCCAACTACGAACTCGTCGGCTGTTACGCATGGTCGCAGGACAAGGTGGGCCGCGATGCCGGCGAGCTGGCCCGTATTCCACCGGTCGGTGTGAACGCCACCAACGACGTCGACGCGCTGCTGGCGCTCAAACCGGACTGCGTGGTCTACAACCCGATGTGGATCAACATCGAAGAGCTCGAGCGCATCCTGTCTGCAGGCGCCAACGTCGTGTCGACGGCCTCGTTTATCACCGGGCACAACCTCGACGGTGGCCGCGACCGGATCGCCGCGGCGTGCCGGCAGGGCGGCTCGACGATGTTCGGGTCCGGTATCAGCCCGGGCTTCGCCGAGCTGTTGGCCATCGTGTCGTCGATGGCCTGCGACCGCATCGACAAGGTCACGGTCAACGAAGCCGCGGACACCACGTTCTACGACTCACCCGAAACCGAGTTGCCGGTGGGTTTCGGCAAGCCGATCGACCATCCCAACCTGGCGGAGATGACCGCGGCGGGCACCGCTGTGTTCGGCGAAGCCGTGCGGCTCGTCTCGGACGCACTCGGCGTCGACCTCGACGATGTCCGCTGCGACGCCGAGTACGCCCAGACCACCGCCGACCTCGACCTCGGATCGTGGTTGATCCCCGCCGGGTGCGTGGCCGGTGTCCATGCGAGCTGGAAGGGATTGGTGGGCGGAAAGACCGTTGTCGAACTCAACGTGCGGTGGCGCAAGGGCCAGACACTTGACCCGGATTGGCAGATCGACCAGGACGGCTGGGTCATCCAGATCGACGGCCGCCCTACGGTGACGACCAGGGTTGGCTTCCTGCCGCCGCCGGACTTTCAGGCCGAAACGATCGCCGATTTCATGACGCTCGGCCACATCATGACCGCGATGCCGGTCATCAACGCGATCCCGGCTGTGGTCGCCGCCTCACCGGGCATCGTCGCATACACCGACCTGCCGCTGACGCTTCCCCGTGGCGTCGTCCCCACGCGCTAGCGCCGCCCCGCGGCCCGCTTCTTCGCTCCGGCGGTCCGGCGACCCGGTGGCGCGTAGGCTGCGCCGTACCGCGGCACCTCCAGCGGCCCGCAGTGTCGCGCCGTCGTGATTGCATTGCGCATCGGTCGGGCCAGCGCCGCGAACGAGGCCATGTCGAACACCATCGGCGTCAGCAGCCGGTTGTGGATGAAACCGAAGGCGCTGCCGGTGTCCGGATCGGCCCATCCCAGGGTTCCGCCCAGGCCGATGTGGCCGAACCCCTTGAGCAGTCCGGGAATCGGCGATTCGTGATAGCCCAGGTGAAATGGCATAGGCACCACCATGTTGAGGTCGGGTATCACCCTGGCCCTGCCCGCCAGGCCACGCGCCAGCTCCGCGGACAAGACCTGCTCACCGTCGATGCTGCCGGCGTTGGCGAGGGCGGCGTACATCTTGGCCAAACCACGCGCGGTCACCACGCCGTTGGCCGCCGGGACCTCGCCGTCCAGGAACGGGATGTCGCCCTGCACGAAGGATTTGATGCCGGGAAAGTACATGGAGCCGAACGCGCCCGAGAACGGCAGCCCGGCGACTTTGGGCGCGATGAAGTTGAACACCGGATTGGGCCGCGTGCTCTGCGGTGCGAGGATCTGCGCCACCTTCGTAGGCGCATCCGCCGGCGGGCGGCCGAGGTAGAGCCCATCGGTGTTGAGCGGCCGTGCGACCTCCGAACGGATCAGGTCGCGCATGCCCGTCCCGGTCACGGCGCGGGCCAGACCCGACAGCAGCCAGCCATGGGTGAGGGCGTGATAAGCCGGGAACCCACGCAGGTGATCGACGGGCGCGGCGGCCAGCCGCTGCTCCATCAGGCGGTGATCCATCAGGTCGGTTTTGGTGACGCCCTTGAGGTGGGACAGACCAGACCGATGACGCAGCATGTCACGAACCGTGATCTCGGCCTTGCCGTTGACGCCGAACTCCGGCCAGTAATTGGCGACCGGCACGTCGTAGTCCAGCAGCCCACGGTCGACCAGCCGGTGAATGACCGTTGCCGCTACTCCCTTGGTCGCGGAGAAAACCATTGCGCCGGTGTCGGCGGTCCACTGCACCTCGCCGCCCCGGTCCGACCACCCGGTCCAGACATCGACGACCGGCCGCCCGTCGATGTAAACGGCAAGCGCCCCGCCACCGAAACGCCGCCCCGGGAATAGTTGGGCGAACAACCGGATGACGTTTCCGAACCGTGGATCGGCGGCGCCCTCCACACCGCGCGGCAGCCCGCCGTTGGCCCGCAGTAGTGACGTCGTTGTCATAGTGCCCACGATGGTGCCCGGCGTACGCCGTTACGTCCAGAAGGAGATTTTCACCGAGCGCGCGATGTCCCCCCGGCTCAACGACAAGCAGATACCTCCGTCACGTGACGGCGGTTCATTGCTCCCCAAACATGGCCATGCGCGGTCCCCGAACGTGACCACGCGCCGCTCCCCGAAGGTGACCACGCGCCGGCTCTCGGCAAGCCGGACGGCCGCCGCATCGGTCTGACCCCTGCCGCGAAACTGCCTTCCGCGCGGCCTTTTCCGGCGTGTCTCCCCAGCTGGTTCAGCTGTCGCCAGCCGGCCCACTCGTAGCTGACCTTTCGCATCTTCAGCTCCCCCGAGTTGCCGTACTGGCAGAAATTGGCAGCGATGCACGTCTTCTCGGATCGTGATCGGAAGCGCGGTGGCTACTGGACGTCACCTGTCGACTACCAGCGCTTCGAGCGGCCGTTATCGAAGCGTGACACGCCGGTCGGGGTCATCGGCTGAAGGCCAGGTGCCAGCGATGATGGTGTGACTGATGAGCTTGGTGATACTGGAGTGTTCGAGGGCAATCTTGAATCGCGAAGGCAAGCGCATTTCTCGAGGCCGAAGCCGCCCGGTGGATAAGGCGTTCCGGGTTTTGGCCCGGAAACAGGGACTGCGGTTGCGGACGTCGCTGGATGACTGGTTGCCGGCCGATCACCTGGCCCGGTTCATCGCCGCGTTGGTCAACCACTTGGACCTTGCCCGCATTCGGGCCGCATACACCGAGGAGGACGGCACGCGGTCGTGTGATCCGCGGCTGATGGTGCGAATCCTCCTGTACGGCTACACGATCGGGGTGCGTTCGTCCCGGGTGATCGAATGCAAATGCGTCGATGATGTCGCCTTTCGGTGGCTGGCCTCCGGGGCGGCGCCGGACTATCGGACGATCGTCCGGTTCCGCGAGCGCCACCTGTCCGCGCTTGGACACCTGTTCGCGCAGGCGTTGGCGTTGTGCCAAACCGCGGGCGTGGTCCGGCTGGGCGTGGTCCCTCTCGACGGGAAGAGGGTGCAGGCCGACGTTCTCGCGGAGAAGGTCTCGGCCCTGCTGGCCGACGCCGAAAGGATCGATAAAGCCGAGGACGGCGTGCGCTCACGCGGATTTGGACTGGTTCACGGTGAGCAGCACGCCGCAAAACGCGCGGCCCGACGGCCCCACGGCCATGCGGCGACCCTGGGAAAAGCCATCGCGGAAGTGAGGCACAAGCGTGCGCTGGTCGGCGGGCTCCTGGTGGCGTTGGCGCTCGCGGGCGGCTACGCCGTTGCAGTGCACAAGACGGTCACGCTGTCGGTCGACGGCGTACCAATGACTGTGTCGACGATGAAGTCGCGGGTCATCGACGTGGTGAGGCAAAACGGCTTCGCGGTCGGTGACCACGACGATCTTTATCCGACCGCCGACCAGCCGGTCCATCAGTCTGACACCATCGTCCTGCGCCGCGGCCGACCGCTGCAGGTGTCGATAGATGGCCAGCCGAGCAAGAAGATGTGGACGACGGCATTGACTGTCGACCAGGCTCTCAAGCAGCTGTCGATGAGCGATGCCGCCCCCGCGGCGGCGTCTCGCACCAGCCGATTGCCGCTGACCGGCATGGCGCTGACATTGGTGACCCCCAAGAACGTGCACATCAACGACGGCGGTGTGGCCAGCGTTCATCGCCTGGCGGCGGCCGACGTGGGTCTGCTACTGGCGGCGGCCGGTGCGCCGCTGGAAGAGGGCGACAAGGTGGTGCCCCCGGCGTGGACCCCGGTCACCGACGGCATGGAGATCTCGGTCACCCGCATCCGGCTTCAGGACATTACGACGCGCATGCCGCTGCCGGCATCGACGCGGCGCATCGAGGATCCGACGATGAACATGAGCCGCCGCGTCGTCGTAGATCCCGGCACTCCCGGCACCCAAGACGTCACGTTCGCGGTGTCAATTGTCAACGGGGTCGTAACCGGCCGACGGCTCGTCGCTCACGACATCCTGACACCCGCCCGGCCGACGGTCCTGCGGATCGGCGCCAAGCCAGGCACCGAGGTGCCGCCAGTGACCAACGCCGCGACTTGGGACGCGGTCGCCTCCTGCGAAGCTAGCGGTAACTGGTCCATAAACACCGGCAACGGCTTCTACGGCGGTGTGCAGTTCGACCAGCCGACCTGGGAGCGCAACGGTGGACTGCGGTACGCAGCGCGCGCCGACCTGGCCACTCGAGAAGAGCAGATCGCAATCGCGGAGGTCACCCAGGCCCGCCAGGGCTGGGGCGCCTGGCCGGTATGCGGGGCCAGGGTCGGGATGAATTGACCAGTCGGCTGCTCGGGGGACGGTGCTTGCTGATCTGGCGATTGGCCGTACCCAAAGAGTGGACGGCACGGCACACATCAACGAATGATGCGGAGCATCAGATGTAGATCAGGAGATCACCGAGGCTGAACCGCACCGACACGGCCAGAGTTTCATGGCCTCCGACAATCGGCGTTACCTTGCCGCCCCAATTCGACGATCCGGCCGCCACACATCACTGGTCAGCGTGTACATCACTTCGGCGCGTCGCCAGTATGAAATCATGCATGGAAACAGCAAACTATTTGACACTGGCCAGGATTCTCGACATTTATCTTGTGCGGCCACGAAGGCGTCGCGATGCTGAGTTGTCGCTGAGAAAATCGTCGTTGTTTCCTGCAAACCCCCTAACCCCCTAACCATGATTGCTGACATACCCCAGAACGGCCCCGGGGAGGTGGGGGCGCCGACCCCGTGTCCAGGTCTGCCGCTGCTCCATACCCTGATCGTCAGACAACTGGATGGGACCGGCGACGGGCTCTCCAAGAGAAAGAAAGAAAAGAAAGGCACGGCAGATGGACTCCCTGCTCGAATTCATCCTTGACCTTTTCCACAACCAAGGCAGTGCCCAGGCGTTCGTCGCAGATCCGGCTGCGGCACTTGCCAACGCCGGTCTGTCCGACGTGAGCCCTGCGCAGCTTCAGTCGGTGGCCGCCAGTGCGGTCCCTGGCTTGGCTTTTGGCGGTGAGGACCCTATGTCGACTTTGCAGCAAGCGGTCTCCAACCAATTCGGCTTCGCTGGCGATGGGTTTGGCGCGCCGGTAGCGGGCTTCTTCGGCGATGGCGCCGGCGCCGGTATTGGCGGTGGTGCTGATCTGGGCATGCAGGCCGGTGCGGGCATAGGAGCCGGGTTCGGCGGCGGGCTGGAAGCCGGCGGGGGTTTCGGCGGCGGGCTGGAAGCCGGCGGCGGTTTCGGCGGCGGGCTGGAAGCCGGCGGCGGTTTCGGTGTCGACGCCGGTTTCGCGGTCGACGGCGGTTTCGGCGGCGGGCTGGAAGCCGGTGGCGGTGCCGCTTTCGGCGATGACGGCCGCTTCGACGACGACGACCACCAACGCGACCGCGACCACCGCGTCGACGACGACGACCACCAACGGGACCGCGACCACCGCGTCGACGACGACGACCACCGGCACGACCGCGACCACCGCGTCGACGACGACGACCACCGACGCGACCGCGACCACCGCGTCGATGACGACGACCACCGAGGCGACCGTGACCACCGTGTCGACGACGAGAGAGATTTCCGAGGTGACGGCCGCGGCGGCGATGACAGCCGCCTTGACGGCGACCACCGCTTCGACGATGGCGGCCGTTTCAGCGAACATGGCCGTTTCGGCGCTGAGGGTGGTTTCGGTGCCGGCCTTGGCGGTGGAGCCGAACTCGGCGCCCGCGCTGGTTTCGGTGCCGGACTAGAAGCCGGTGGCGGAGCCGACATCCGCGGTGCGGGCCAGCTGGCTGATCGGGCCGGTGTCTCCGCTGACGGCGGTTTCGGCGACGACCGACGCGACGAGCTGCGGCAGGAACGCCCCGCTGTCAATCTCAGTAACAACGCCACCGCGAGTGGTGGCGGAGCCGCGGGAGTTTCAGGTGACGTCCGCGGCGGTCTGGCCGAGGACGGCGGTGCGTCGCTGACCGGTGCCACGAGCGCCGGACTCGCCAGTCCGCTGGGCGGCGCGAACCTGGGTGCTGAGACCAGCGCAAACGTTACCGAAGCGGCGGGACTAGCCGCCAACTACGGTGGCGGTCTGGCCGGGCAGGGTGGCGCCGGCCTGACCAGTGCCACAACAGCTGGACTGACGGGCCAGCTGGCCGGCGCGACCATGGGTGATCAGACCGCCGCCACGGGTAACGCCGCGGTGAGCTTTCTCAGCAACGACAGCGCCGCATTGAGCGGCCACAGCAACACACAAATGGCGGGTCCTCTCGGTGACGTGGCTCTGGGTGACCATGCGAACGCCATTGGTGGTGCATCGCTCGCAACCGGCGGTGCCGGCCACGCCGACATCCTCAGCAACGAGAGCGCCGCGCTAACCTCCCAAAGCAGCGCTCAACCCACGGGCTTTCCAAGCAGTGGCGGTTTGGCGGGCCACGCCGAAGCAGGTGGCGGGGCAGCGCTCGGAGCAAGCGATGGTGGGGCGCTGACCGGACCAACTGGCGGCCACGGCGAAATCCTCAACAATGAGAGTGCGGCGCTGGGCGCCCACAGCACCGTCAGCGGCGGCGCCGCCGACGCTGGCCACGGCTCGACCCTCTCCGTCGGCGATAGCAACGTCATCCATGACAGCGGCTCAACGGGAACCATCGCTCACAACGCGACGTCTGAGGGTCACGGCGGCTCCATCATTACGGGCTCCGACAGCAGTGTCCACAGTGGCAACGTGAGCTCGACCGGCGCTGACCACACATCGATGACGATCGGCGACCACTCCGCCCTTAGCTCACCGGCCCCCGCCGAAACACCGGATCACGCGGCCTTCGACCCTTCCGCCCATGCGGTGACCGAGTCGTCGAGTCATTCGGTGTTCGACACCGGTCATGACACATCGTTGTCGCATCCGACCCCTGTCGAAAGTTCCGTGCCGACGCACACCCCCAACCCGCACACCGGGTTCTGATCGGAAGCTGTTTCGCCAATCGGCGGGATCGAGATCTCCGCCGATTGGCTTCCGACAACAAGCCGACCTCGGTCAAGAACCGCGGCAGGGGTGAATCATGAAGTGTCCGCCATCAGCGGGATTCCCGAAACGTTCAGCGCTGTGCCCAGCCCATTGGTGTGTAGGTGGACCCACGACCGCTTACGCCCGAGCGCGCTCATCCAGCTGGCGGAGTGATTGGCGCGGACGGCCGGAATTGCTGCACGAACCCGGAGAAGTCGCGGATCTCGGTTGTGGTCGGGATAAATTGCTCCGCCAACCGGTCAAACGTACCGGGCGTACTCGGCGGCACGACCAGGTTAGGTGGGACGTAGGCATTCCAGATGTTCTCTATAGTGCTGGTCACTGGTAGGACGGTGGAATTCCCGTTAATGGGGCTAGTGTCAGTGGAATCACCGGGCGCGGCGACAGCAGGGGCCGCGTTCGCGATCACAATTCCCCAAGCGGCGGCAGCCGTCACGGCAACAAACAACGGCGCGGCACTGCGGGCTGACGTGCTCATTTCGGTCCTTTGACGCGGATATTTGTCGGCAGCGCGAGACCCTGACCGGTCGAGGGCTGCCTTGCTTCAATAGGCCGAGCAGTTCGGGCCCTCGTGCTGGACTCCGTATGTTAATCCCGCGCCGCCGCGCCGGTACCGGAACGGACGCAATCGTCGGAAACGATAATCTGACCCGGCCTACAGCGCACGCACGCAGCAAACTGACGGATCAGACAGCGCGCTCACCGAAGCCCGTACACCACATCGGCGTGCCGCTGTGACCGCCGCACCGGGTCGGCTGGCGTCAGTGCGCCCCAACGCAGGACGCAGTCGTTGGTCCCGTCGGCGGGACTCCCAACAGCAGCCCCCGACAAGCTGCGTATCGAATTCCGTTGCTCCGAGGGAAAGGAATTCACGGTCGAGATCCTCAAAAGGTCGACGCGGCCAGGCACTCGGCGTCTATACCCGCAGCAACGCGACGTCGAATTTCGGAACAATTTCGGTTGAATCACGCCCGACGGACTCTGACATTCGCGCATGCGGCCTGCCCGTGCGGACCGGGTCAGCGGTCGATCGAATTCTCCACGCGAACCACGTGCGGCAGAGTACCGTAATTAACGCCTCCGAAGACGGAAAGTTGCGTGCGCATTTCTGAAGGGAGGGGTTGATGGACATAGTGCTTGGCGTGTCGAGGACGGCCACCACGGTCCGCATGGTGCTGGTAGAGGGCGAGAGGGCCGACGGCGTCACCATCGAAAGCGAGGCCTTCGATACGTTTGCTGCCTCAGGCGTTCCTAGGCCGGGCCCGTCGGAGCAAGTTAGCAACGCAATCCTCGCAACTCAGCGAAATGCGCTTTCAACTGGCCACCACCTTGTAGCCAGCGGTGTTACCTGGGAGGACGAGGAGCAGCATGCACAATTGCGTGACGGCATGGTCGCACGCAACCTCGACAATGTGGTGCTGATGCCAGAGCAAAGCGCCGCGGGTGCGCTGGCCCAAACTATCGGCTGTGCCTTGGGCTACGACAGCACGGCGGTTCTTCTCATAAATTTTGACACCGCCACACTCTCGATCGTTGACAGCGCTGATGGGTCAATTGCCGAGGTCCTCACCCGTAACGTCGGCGGGGCAAGAGTTTCAGACGTACTACCCGACATCGTGACAAGCCTGGAAAAGAACGCCCCCCGGCCACAGGGCATAGTCATCGTGGGTTCTTGTGTCGATATCGGCGCGGTCAAGTCGAATCTGGAAAGCCTGATAGCGCTGCCGGTCATCGTCCCCGAGGAACCCGATTTAGGCCTCGCCCGTGGCGCGGCGTTGGTCGCGGCAAATGCGGCTGGCCTCGACGCACCCACCGTCGGCCTGGCTTATTCGCAGGACCCCGACGGCGATGGCGTGAAGCTTTCCGATGCCAACACGGAGGTGTCTCCACCCGTGGAGCTAGGCGTCGAAGATGACCTCGACTCGGTGGTGACCCAGAGCGGCCGCGCGCTGCTCATTCCGGTCGGCAGCTTCGTGGGGACGATGTGCGTGCTTGGAGCTGCCACGCTGGTCATGTCGCTGGCCGTCAGCATTCGCTCCACTGGCGATCATCAGAACTTCCCCGCCGCCCCAAACGCCGTGGTGCCAAGCGCAGTCGTGCAAACCCCATTTCCTACGCAGAGTCCGAGCGTGGCTCAGAATCCTCCATCGGTTCCGCAAGGACAGTTGATGCAGCCGCAGCCTCTGCCCCCGGGTCCTGAACCGGTCGCGAGCGTGCCACCGCCCCCCGTCGCGGCACCGGTACAAAAGCCGACGCTCAATCCCCTAGCGGCAGCGCCCGTACTAGAGAAACCCGCGCCGTCGCGAGTCATTAGTGAGCCAACGCCGGTTGCGGTCGAGAAGCCGCTCGACGACGCTCCCGTGGCCGCCGGGGTCCCACCTCCAGCAGCGCCTCCCCTACCGGCTCCCGTCGCGGCGCCGCCGCCACTGGCATTGCCGCCGTCAATCGCCGCCGCTTCGGTCCCCCCTGCCCGACAGGCGCCCACCTTTCCCTGGGGCCGGCCGACGCTGCGGATAGGCCCGTTCCAGATACCTCTAGGGCCTCAGCAACCGACCGCAGCGCCACCAGAACAGGTTTCGCCGCAACAACCGATTTCTCCGTGGGCTCCGCGGCAAGCACAACCGCCGGCGTGGTTACCGCCCCAAGCCGCGCCGCCTGTTCCGGACA
Organism: Mycobacteriaceae bacterium; assembly: GCA_019245755.1. Classification (GTDB taxonomy): domain Bacteria; phylum Actinomycetota; class Actinomycetes; order Mycobacteriales; family Mycobacteriaceae; genus Mycobacterium. Next base: position 60,956 of record JAFARC010000019.1, read on the forward strand.
GCCCGCCGCTGCCGCAAACGCCACGGTGGTGGAACGCCCCAGAGTCGCCGCCAGTTGCGCAGAGCCCACCGCAACCGCCTTCTTGGGTACCACCCCAGGACCAGCCACCGGTTCTACGTGGTAGGGACGGCGGCCATGAGCATTGGTGGCCGTGGGGCTAAGTTGGGCCGCGGTCCGGACCGGGGTCGACTCCGGCGCGGGCGCCCGAAAAGTTATGTCCTACCAGCAGGGTTGCCCCCAGGCCCGGCGCTGCCATTGGCGATCGCGGAACTGACCGTTGTTGACGTAGCGCCGGCCGGAGTCGTACCAGACGGCATACTTCCTGCTGCAGCGCCAGCATTTGTATCCGTGCCGCCCGCCGGCATGTTGCCCGACGGCATGCTTGACGATGCGGCGGGCGCAGCCGGGGCCGGAGCAACGGTGGTGCTCGGGGCGGGGGGCGGCGGCGGGGCCGCCGACGCGATTCCTGCAGTGGGCGTCACCGCCGCCACTGCTAGGAGCGCAACAAATGCCGCTGTGCTGCTGACTGTCCTCATACCCTGCCGGATCCTTTCTTCGCGAGTGCTTGTTCGTGGCTACGGTTACCGCAGCGGGTTGCAGGTATGTGAACGGCGGTGGGGCGTTGCCTTAACTTCAAATGGTTACGGGGCGAGCAGACGAGCGAAACGTCAACCTCGGGTGGGTCGCTACTACAAGGGCGCTGCATTTCGGCTGGCTGAACAAGTTTCGGTTCTCCCGGATTTCGGCGCCGCACGACCGGGAATCCACCGGCCGCGAGCGCAGGCGGCACCGCTGCCGTACCGTCCGCAGAACAACCGTGAGCGACCGTGACAGGTAGTGTTTGCGCCCGCGGACGCTCCGAACGCTCGGCGAGTACCGCCTGCTAGCTCCTGAAAGCGACGGCCCCGATCCGCTGAAGCCGCCGACGCTACCACTGCTACCGCTGTCACCGCCCCGGCCGTCGCGGCGGTGGCGTTCACGCATGACGGTCTGCTTTCCTGGACGGGGCAGGCGGAGGCGAAATGCCTGGCCGTAATGGTCCGGCCGGTGATGGCCACGTTCGCCAGTCCGGGCTCGTTGGTTCATCATTATGGCGCGGTCCTTCAAGCGACATACGCACGTGAGTATTCGGGGATAATGACGACGATCACCGAAATGCGAACAGCGAATTTTGAACAGCCGCCGCGAATCTGATGGCACGGCGGCCGCTTATCTATCACATCGATTTCGTTTGGTGTAGCACCTGATTGAGTGACGCCGCTCGTTGTAGGTTGTCGCTGTGACGGTGGACGCAGACATCGAGGCGTCAGGTCTGCTTTACGGCCTTGAAGGAAAGGCGCGCCAAGAGCGCGCAGAGCTGATCGCCTGGTTGCTTGATCGGGGCTTCACCATGGAGCAGATCCGCAAGTCGCGGGCCGCCCCGATGCTGCTGCCCTCGTACCGAGTCCTGGGTGACGATGGCACGTACGTTTCTGCTCGCCAAATCTGCGAATCCACCGGAATTGAACTAGATCTGCTACAGCGTCTCCAGCGAGCGGCCGGGCTGCCCCGAATCGAAAATCCCGATGCCGCGGTTCTGCCGAAAGCGGACGTGGAGGCCGCCGCGCGGGCGAAATACTTCCTAGACTTCGGCGCTGAACCCGATGATGCGGTTGCCGTGGTACGTGTGCTGGCCGACGGCCTTCGGCGTACTGCGGCGACGATGCGTGAGGCGGGATTTAAGACATGGGTTAAACCAGGCGCAAGCGAAACCGAGTTGGCGGCGGCGGCAGAGGAAATGGCACGGCGCGCCGCGCCACAGCTCGGACCGATGGTTGAAGCCATGCTCATGCTGCAACTACGCCATACGTTTGAAACAGACTGGGTGAGCGCCGCCGAACTCTCTGCCGGGAGGCTGCCGGGTGCTCGCGTGGTGGCGGTGGCATTCGCCGACCTCACTGGTTTCACCCGTTTGGGGGAGGCGCTTTCGCCGGAGGAGCTTGAACGGGTCGCCAGCCACTTTGCCAAGATCGCCCATGAAGTGGAGGTCGGTCCGGTCCGATTCGTCAAAACGATCGGCGATGCCGTGATGTTCGTATGTCCTGAATCCGTTTTGCTCGTCAAGGCAATTCTTGACTTGGTAAACCTTGCGGCGCAGGAGGGTTTGCCACGACTCCGGGCCGGCGTTGCGGCGGGAGAGGCAGTCAGCCGCGCAGGTGACTGGTTCGGGAAGCCGGTCAATGTGGCGAGCCGCATCACTGCCGTGGCACGGCCCGGCACTGTGCTCGTCGCGGAGTCGGCGCGCGACACCATCGGTTCCGCTTTCTTCGAGTGGACGCCCGTGGGAACACGTCACCTCAAAGGGGTGAGGGGTGAAGTAAAGCTGTTCCAAGTGTGCCGCAGCTTGTCCTATGCGCCAACGAACTGAGGCCGTCGACCAGAAGCCGGCTCAAGCCAACATCGGTGGCGGTCACCAGCCGCGGCCTTCCCAGTCTCTTGTGGCCTACTTCCAGGGGTTACGGCCACATCGGGTTATCGGCCCGAGCGAGCACCATGCTCGCGGACTCGCAGCGTCAGATCTGCTTGTTTTCCCTCTTCAGATCGGTATCCCGGCTCGGTTGCACCCTCTTCGGCTCCCCCGGCATCTTCGGATAGTTCGGCGGGTACGGCATATCGCCGAGACCACGCTCCGCATCCGCAGCGGCCATCTCCAGCAGCGGCTCGATGGACTGGGCTTTTGATTCCATGTCCGCCCACGGATCGCCGCGACGCGCCACCAAGGCGGCCACGGTCGCGATGGTGTAGTCGTCGGGATCGGCATCGGCGAGTTCGCGCCAGGTCAGCGGTGTCGAGACCGTTCCGATGGGGGTGCGCCGCGCCGAATACGCAGACGCCATGGTGCGGTCACGGGCGTTCTGGTTGAAGTCGATGAAGATTCGCTCGCCGCGCTCTTCCTTCCACCAGGACGTCGTCACAGTGCCTGGGCTGCGCCGCTCAACCTCACGCGCCAACGCGATCCCGGCCCGGCGCACCTCGACGAAATCCCGGTTCGCCTCGATCCGCAGGAACACGTGCACGCCGCGGCCGCCGGAGGTCTTCGCGTAGCCGACCAGCCGCAGCTCGTCGAGCAACGGCTTGAGAATGTCGACAGCGACGGCGCGAGCCTGCTCGAAGCCGGTGCCCGGCTGTGGATCAAGGTCGATGCGCAGCTCGTCCGGATGCTCAGTGTCCGGGCAGCGCACCTGCCATGGGTGCAGCGTTATCGCCGCCATCTGGGCGGCCCAGATGATGGCCGACGGATGCGTGACCTTTAACGCGTCGGCTGTCCTGCCGGACGGGAACGTAATCCGGCACGTCTCGATGTAGTCGGGGTGATGCTGGGGCACCCGCTTCTGGTAAATCTCCTCGCCGTCGACCCCGTCGGGAAACCGCTGTAGGTGCGTAGGCCGGTCACGCAGCGAGGCCAGCATCGGTCCACCGGCGACGGCCAGGTAGTACTCGATCAACTTGCCTTTGGTGCCGCTCGAACCGAGCTTGGGATAGAAGACCTTGTCCGGGTTGGTGATCCGGACCGCGACGCCGTCGACATCGATTTCCTCTGCGGGGGTTGCCATTCAATACTCCAGAACGTCGTAGAGGTCGTACCGCAGCGGCACGTCGAGTTGGTCGAAGGTGCAGCTTTGCGGTTCGCGGTCCGGCCGCCAACGCACGAAGCGCACCGTGTGGCGGAACCGCAACCCCTGTCCAGGTTCACCTTCCATCTGGTCGTAGGCAACCTCGGCAACTTTCTCGGGGCGCACCGGGATCCACCGCTTGTCGGCTGCCGAATTCCATCGGCTCGGCTCGCCGTCGTAGACGATGTCGTGGCCCTTGCGCAGTGGCTGAAGGCCGGCTAGTAGCTTGAGCCGATCTTTCGCCGTGAACGACGCCGCGCCGCCGACCATGCGCAGCTCGTGTCGGTCGTCGTAGAGGCCGAGCAGGATCGAGCCGACGCCTTCGCCGCTCTTGTGGATCCGGTAGCCGATTGCTACACAGTCAGCGTCGCGGGCGTGCTTGACTTTTGCCATCTCCCGTTTGCCGGGCACGTACGGCCCGGCCAGGCGTTTGGCGACCACCCCGTCCAGGCCCGCGCCCTCGAAGGTGGTCAGCCAGTGAACGCCCAGCTGCGGATCTTCAGTGGTGCGGGTGACGTGGCACCACTGTTTCTCGCTGACGAGGTCCGACAGCGCCTGCCGGCGCGCGCGGAACGGCTGGGAGAGCATCGACTCGCGTCCGGCGGCCAGCGCGTCGAACCCGATGAAGTGCGCTGGGGTCTGCTCCGCAAGCATCTTGACGCGGCTGGCCGCGGGGTGGATGCGCTGACTCAGCGACTCCCAGTCCAACCGGATGCGGCCGCCGATCTCGCGTGGGACCACCACTTCGCCATCCAGCACACAGCGCGGAGCGACCTCGTCGCGCAGCGCATCAAGCAGTTCTGGAAAATAACGGCCCAGCTCCTTACCGTTGCGTGACTGCAGCACCACCTCCTCGCCGTCGCGGAACACCAGCGCGCGGAACCCGTCCCACTTCGGTTCGTAGGACCACACCCCCGCCTCGTCGGGGACTTTGGATACCGCCTTTGCGAGCATCGGTTCCACCGGCGGCATCACTGGAAGGTCCACGACCCCCATCCTGCAACACGGATAGATTCGGGTCGATGACCTCTGGAGCCGCAAAGCCGGCGACATCGGA